>JBAXXL010000009.1:0-107694 GCA_037127915.1 bacterium | reverse complement strand
TTCAACCAGCTAAACAAAACATACCAACAGAAGAATTACATTACCAACAAGACATAATAGTTGATCCAAACCCAACAACCGGCAAGGCAAATGTCAAATTAAATCTTGAAAACGATTTAGTTGGGCGTTTAGTACTTTACACAAGCACAGGTGAGCTTATAAAAGAAATATACAACGGTAAACTCCCAGCCGGTACTTCCGATTATCAAATAGATTTATCATCACAACCATCCGGAATGTACATTATTACTATCGAAAGCGATGGAATGCAGTATATAAAGAAATTTGTGAAGGAGTAAAAAGATGATTGATGAAATTATAAATTAGGGATAGATTATTTTGGTCTATCCCTTTTTTTTTGGTCACAAACGTGAGCTTGGGAACGAGAATGAAAATTTTCAATTTTCAACTTTCAACTTTCAATTAATCGAAGATGGATTCCCGCTTTCGCGGGAATGACACCTCTTCTTATCTTCTTGTCTTTACAAACTTTACAAACTTTATGAACTTTATGAACTTTACAAACTAACCTATCTTGCAGGTAGCGGAATTGGTGCCGGTCTGGTGCTTAGTTCTTTATCCAACATAAATAGTGCGCTTTTATCGTCACCAATTAGTTTTACTTGAGATAAAATTCTGCTTGTATTATCTTCTTCCTCAACTTGCTCGTCCACATACCATTGTAAAAAGCTCGTAGCGGCGTAATCTTTCAACTCTATTGCCAGGGTCATCAATTCGTTTATAGAATTTGAGATGAATTGTTCGTGAGTATAAACAGCTTCACAAACAGCCAATATAGACTCCCAGTCAGTAGCTGGTTTTGCCAAAGCACCTATTTCTGCTTTGCCGCCGCGGTCTAAGACATAATTAAAGAATTTCATCATGTGGATTTTTTCTTCGTCATATTGAATTCTCATCCAATGTTCAAATCCTAATAAACCTAATTGAGAAAAATAGCTTGCCATATTTAAATATAGGTTGGCAGAAAAGTATTCTTTTACAATTTGTTCATTGATTGCATTTTGCAATTTATCGCTTATCATATAACCTCCGTAATAATTTTTAATTTAAGTATTCTAATTTATATAAACGTAGGAAAAAATACTTTATTTTCTTACAAATTAACTATTGCATTATATAAACTTATAGCATTAGTATTCTGCGGCCAAAGTGCGAGTGATTTTGTTAATAGCGTCCGAGCTGTTACGAAATCCCTATTGTTTGCGGCATATTGGGCGTTCAGCATAAGCATAGATGAAATGCTTTCGGCACTTCCTTGGTACAAATGACCATCTTTACCTTTCATTGACTCTTGAATTTTCGTAATATCTAATTTTGCAATATTGGGTTTGCGATAATACGTTTCTTTTGTTAGCATAATAGCCAATCCGTGAGGTACTTTTCCGTAAGTTTTTGCTACTCCGGGCTCGCTTTGCAAAACATCTATGGTTACATAAACCGGCCTTTCATCATATGAAACGTCTATCATTTTGTTGACTAGGTTTTCATAATATAATTGAATCAATTGAGGATTATACTGTTTGTCTTCTTCGAACAGTTCTAATTGACTGAAGAATAGGTCATATTCCTTCTCTATTTTTTTGTAAAATTCAGGCATCTGATGCTTGATTTGATCGCGATACCAGGTACGGCGCAGGAGTTCTTTATCTATAGCTATTATGTCGGGGCGTTTATGCTCAGCTAATTGGTCATACATAAAGGCACTAAACCATAAGTCCCATTGTGATGAGATTATTAGAGCATTTGGAGCTAAACTGTTGATGACTAATTTTTTATATTCAGGCACGGTATAGTTTTGCGATTCGTCTTGTTGAGCAAAATTAGAAACAAAAGCAATAACCGGCAGAGCAAATGCGATAAGTACATATTTTGAGAATTTCTCAAATATCCAGATTAAAGCATAAGCGGTAAAAACAAACAAAGCGATGAAGGCAGTCAAAAAATAGCTTTCTATATCGTGTATGCCATAATTAAAAGTATAAATCACACAGCAGACCAACATAAGCATAGGCAAATAGAAATGCAGTTTCGAGCGGCTGTAAACGACAAACATTCCCAAAAGCGTGGTCAATATTCCTACATAAGCCAATTCAGTCGGCAGTAAACCAATGAACGTATTCAGGTTGGTTTTCCAAGCAGAAAATCCGTTGAACATCCATACCTGGTATTGTTTGCCCGTAATATGATAAAGCAATTTATCCAAACTGCGGTGAACTTCTCCCCAATTAAAATCGGGAGTCATCGAACTACGAATTGGCAAATATAAGTAAAGACTCAATCCCAAAAACATTGGTAATAATAATAAGGCAAAACCTTTGAATTTTGCGGACGAAAATTCCAATCTACCACTTTTATCGCTGAAATAAAGATATAACACTGCCGGAACAATAAGTATTGTTGTTGCGTGATTGGCAAAAGATAAACCCAACGATAGAGCCGCCAATAAAAACCAACGGTTGGAATTCGCTTTTGAGTATTTTCCCTTTAATGTAAAATACAATATCAGATTAAGCATAAGCAGGTGCAAGGGATAAACCTCGATAGAAGTAGCCTGCGACCAAACAGTGCCGGAAAAAGCATACAAGAGTGAAAGAACTAATGCGATAAGCTGAATTTTGCTTGTTTCTAGTGGTTGGATTTTCTTTTTTGAGGGAAGGTTTTGTAAAAATACTAATACCCAGCTGTAAAATAATCCTGCCGAAAGCGCGGTATAGATTCCGGATAATAAATTTAGCGATCTAATCGGGGTTAGGAATGGAGTAATTTTAACCCAAAAGAATCCTAATAATGTAAAAAGCGGATAGCCCGTCGGGTGAGCAACACCCAAGCGACTGCAAGCAACAGCTAATTCACCGCTATCGGTAAACATAAGGTCCGGAGCCGATGTTATCCAATAAATAATAATACTAATTAAAAATGCGAAAGCAGGAAAATACTTCGTAACTTTGTTCATTTTGTTCTCAATCTAAATTCAAATAATCACAAATTTAATATTTTTTTTTAATTTTGCTATGATTATTTACCAATTTATAGAATTTATTAGGAAAAAATATGAGACCATTTAAAGTATTAGGTGTGCAACAAGTCGCTATAGGCGGCGAAAGCAAAGAACGTTTACGCAAATTTTGGGTTGAATTAATGGGTTTGGAATTAACACATTCATTCCAAAGCGAAAAAGAAAACGTTGACGAAGATGTATTGCGTATTGGGAGCGGTCCACATGCCGTCGAAGTTGACATTATGCAACCTCTGGATATAGAAAAAAAACCTGCCGTTCACATACCTCCGCTTAACCATATCGGTTTATGGATTGATGATTTACCAGCTTGCGTAGCTTGGTTGAACGCTCAAGGTGTACGTTTTGCACCTGGTGGCATTCGTAAAGGTGCTTCGGGATATGATATTACTTTTGTTCATCCAAAGGGAAATGAAGAATTTCCATTTTGCTCCGAAGGCGTTTTATTAGAGCTAGTTCAAGCTCCTGAAGAAGTGATTAAAGCCAAAAGTTAATTTTTATTCATAAAAATAACACGCAAATAGATTTATAAACGTCAATGGCGGGTTATTTCAAAAACTATTCACTGTATATTAGAATTATGAGAAAAGAATCATTTAGAAACATAGCAATAATTGCTCACGTTGACCACGGTAAAACAACTCTTGTTGACTGTATGTTAAGACAAAGCGGTACCTTCCGCGATAATCAACAAGTTGAAGAACGCGTTATGGACACAATGGATTTGGAGAAAGAGCGCGGTATTACCATTATGGCGAAAAATACTGCGGTATTTTATGAAGGCGTGAAAATCAATATTGTTGACACTCCGGGCCATGCTGATTTCGGCGGAGAAGTAGAACGTAGTTTAAATATGGTGGATGGTGTTGTACTTTTGGTAGATTCCAGCGAAGGACCTTTGCCGCAAACACGTTTTGTGTTGAAGAAAGCTTTAGCGAGACATTTACCTGTTATCTTAGTTATTAATAAAATTGACCGCTCGGATGCGCGTGTTAATGAAGTAATTTCCGAAGTATATGATTTATTTATAGATTTGGATTCAACCGACGAACAAATTGAGTTTAAAATTATATACACCAATGCCAAAGCAGGTATAGCGCATTATGAACTCGGTGACGATTCAACAACATTGAAACCGTTATTTGATACCATATTAGCAGAAATACCGGGACCTGATGTGGACGACGAACATTCCCCGCAATTTTTGGTAACCAATTTAGATTATGATAATTATGTTGGTCAGATTTGTATCGGCAGATTGGAAAACGGTAAATTGGAAATGAATAAGACCTACGCACTTTGTGGTGATGAAGGTGCAATTCGTAATGTTAAATTGACTGTGATTTATTCGTTCCAAGGTTTAACCCGTACACCTGTTACGGTTGTCGAAGCGGGTGATATTATCGCTATTGCCGGTGTGGACAATGTTCAAATCGGTGATACTATTACTGATACCGAAAATCCTGTACCGCTCGAACGTATTCACGTTGATAAACCCACACTATCTATGATATTTTATGTTAACGATAGCCCATTCGGCGGAAAAGAAGGTAAATTTTTAACTACCCGCCATTTGAAAGATCGTTTGGAAAAAGAAAGATTACGAAATGTGTCTATAGAAATCAAACCAACCGATAGAACAGACGCTTTTGAAGTATGCGGCCGTGGTGAACTCCAAATGGCTGTTATAATTGAAACAATGCGCCGTGAAGGTTACGAATTTGCAGTATCAAAACCTAATGTAATTACGAAAGTAGTTGACGGAGTTACATGCGAACCTGTTGAAACAGTGTTCTTAGATATTCCGGATGTTTATGTTGGAGTAATTACCGAGAAATTGTCTATCCGTAAAGGTATAATGACGAAGCTGTTCAATACAGGAAGCGGACGGGTTGATGCAGAATTTTTAATTCCATCGCGCGGTTTAATTGGATTCAGAAGCCAATTTTTGACCGATACAAAAGGCGGCGGTGTTATGAATACATTATTCCATGGATATGAGCCATGGTTTGGACCGATCCCGCAACGTACCACCGGTGCTTTAGTGGCAGATAGAACAGGAAGGACAACAGCTTATGCCGCATTTGCGATGGACGACAGAGGCGATTTATTTATCAGCCCGGGTACACAAGTTTACTGCGGTATGGTTATTGGTGACCGTAACAAAACAGGCGATTTGCAAGTCAATATTACAAAAGAAAAGAAATTAACCAATATGCGCGCTTCCAGCTCCGACGCTACTGTTGTATTGCGTCCGCCGCGTTTGCTTTCGCTCGACCAATCTATCGAATTTATTTCGGAAGACGAGTTGGTGGAAGTTACTCCGCTTACAATTAGAATTCGTAAAGCGGAGCTCGACCCGAACAAACGCAAAGTAAAAACTAGATCTGACAACGACTAATCAGTTTATAATGTTCGTAAAGTTGAAAGTTTATAAAGTAAAGAGGTACACTTGTGTGTATCTCTTTTTTTTGTGTGGCAATAGCTGTAGGGACAAGTCGCGACCTGTCCGTCGTATCTCGTTGCCAATTTCCTGCTTCGAAATGGCTTCAATCCTGAAAGGATGGAATTATTGTAGGAAAGTAATTTGTATGTAGACATTCGACTCCTCTGGAGTCGTGCATCACAAACGCGACACATTTTTCTATAAACATTTGACCTCTAAAGAGGTCATTTTCTCTTCGCATTTTCAACTATCAACTATCAACTTTTTCTCCCCTCTTACAATTTTCAAAATTAACTGCGTTTATAAAATCATATTATTAATATGGAATATGAATAATGAAAAAAGTACTATTACTCTTAGCCGATGGTTTCGAAATGTTCGAAGCAAGCGCATTTATTGACGTAATCGGCTGGAATCTTGTTGAAGGTGACCAATCAATAAAACTATACAGTTGTGGATTTATGAAAGAAGTAAAAAGTTCTTTCGACCAAAAACTTATTCCGGATTTTTTAATAAATGACATAAATCCCGAAGACTTTGACGCATTAGCTATCCCCGGCGGATTTGACGAATACGGTTTTTATGATGATGCTTATAATGTCCGTTTTTTGGATATTATTAAGCAATTCAATGCTCAAAACAAGCTTATAGCAACAATTTGTGTAGGCGGATTGCCTGTAGCCAAATCCGGTATCTTAATCAACAAATTCGCTACTACGTACAATCAAAACCCAAAAAGAATTGAGCAATTAATTGATATGGGCGCATTATATACCAACGAACCTATTGTGGTGAACGACAATATAATTACTTCGTCCAATCCCGCGACTGCCCACGAGGTAGCATTTATATTACTTGAAAAAATGACCGATAAAAACAATTCGGAAAAAGTTAAATCGTTAATGGGCTTTAGTATTAATTAGAGTAATTTGATGACCGAACTAAAAACACAGGCTACAACCAACAGTGTGCTCGATTTTATTAACTCTGTTGAAAACGAAACTCAACGGCAAGACGCCTACACACTCCTTGAAATTTTTAAAAAAGCCACTAATGAAGAACCCGTTATGTGGGGTGACAAAATTGTGGGATTTGGCAAGTTCAGCTACAAAGGATCAGGTAGTCGTTGCGGTGAATGGTTTCCGGTTGGCTTTGCTCCGCGTAAAAACAAATTGGTCGTCTATATGTCGTTAGGCTTCGACCACGATTCAGAAATCCTTACTCGCTTAGGCAAATACAAAGCCGAAAAAGCCTGTTTATATATCAATAAGTTATCGGATGTTAATCCATCGGTGCTTGAAGAATTAATATCAACTTTTTTTAAAAATTTCAAGGTATAAAAATAATTTTGAAAAAGAAAAAAATAATTAAAATCGTACTGTATATTATTATCGGAATACCCTTATTATCAACTTTTCTGTATTACGGAACGGTAATGTACGATTTTCCAAAGACGGAAAAATTTAGTGGAAGAAATTTTTATAATCCTTATGAAAATATAAGCGGCAATTCATATAAAGCAAATCTACATTGTCATTCGCGTGGTATTTTTGAAGCCCAAAAATCGACTCAAAAAACAGCTAATTTGGAAAAAGTTTACCGAGCGAAGGGTTATTCCGTTCTTGCTATAACTAACCACAATAAGATAACCAGAGCAACATCAACAAATAAAAATTTCCTTTTCATACCATCTTACGAATTTGGACAAGGTTTTTTAAGAAATCACATTTTGGTAATTGGAGCAAACCATAGGTCATATCTTCAATTCCCTTATATACAAACCATTCATCACAAGCAAGGTTTAATTGATAATCTTCACGATGACGGCCAATTAGTATCCATCGCTCATCCTGCCCGCTCGGGGTACGAGTTAAGCGATATGGAAAATTTATCCGGTATGAATTGCATTGAAGTAAGCAATTTCGGTCATAGCTCCACAGCTTATTGGGACGTTCTGTTATCAAATGGAAAACCTATTTGGCTAACAGCCGGCGATGATTCGCATGATATAACAGACACACAAAGAACTTTCCGTAGTTGGACTTGGATTTTTTCGGATTATTTAACTCGCGATTCTATTATTTCAGCTCTAAGCTGTGGCAGAAGTTACGCCGTTAGTGGTGAAAACGCGGTGGATAATAACAAACTGGTTTCCTGCTCTTTATATGATAATCTATTACAAATCCAATTTGAACATCCTGCCGATACAATCCGGCTTATTGGTCAAAACGGAAAGCTCTTATCGCTTGTTACAAATTCAAACTCAGCAATTTATATAGTAGGAAAATCCATAAAATATATCCGTACCGAAGCAAAAACCGGTAATTCAACTATTTATCTGAATCCAATCATCCGGTTTAAGACCGATTATTTCCCTTATCGAGAAATCCCGCCGATTGATTGGGGTGCAACTTGGCTTATCCGCTCTATCTTGTTTTTGATTCATTTCACAATATTCGGTCTTTTGTACTTCTCGTGGAAAAAAAACAAGAAAAACAAATTAGCCCAAAAACGCATTAATTTACAAAAAAAATAATAAATATTCATTATTATTAATTATTATTAATTATCAAATAATGGCGTATTTAGCCATAAATGGGCATTAAGCACGCTTTTACGAAAAAGTGCAAAACAAATCTATATATATAAGAAACATATTATTTTGATTATTTAATGAAAATTTGTTAATTTTGTAAATTGTTTTTTTCAATTTTGAAAAATTTAAATCAGTAGGAGATTTTTTAGATGAAACAATTTCAAAAAGTAAGTATCGATGGCAATACCGCAACAACTCACTCAGCGTATGCATTTAGTGAAGTGGCATCCATTTATCCAATAACCCCATCTTCAGATATGGGTGAATTAGCCGATGCATGGTCAGCACAAGGTAGAAAAAATATATTTGGGCAAAAATTAGAAGTACGTGAAATGCAATCTGAAGCCGGTGCGGCTGGTGCATTCCATGGTTCATTATCCGGTGGTGCGTTGGCAACAACATTTACCGCTTCTCAAGGTTTGCTTTTAATGATTCCTAATATGTTCAAAGTAGCCGGCGAAATGCAACCGGGTGTAATTCATTGTTCTGCACGCGCTATTGCCGCACAATCATTATGTATATTCGGAGATCACTCCGACGTAATGGCTTGCCGCGGTACAGGTTTTGGTATGCTTACTTCAGCAAACCCGCAAGAAGCTCAAGATATTGCGGCTATAACACACATGACCGCTATCGAATCAAGTATTCCTTTCGTACATTTCTTCGATGGTTTCCGTACTTCACATACAGTACAAAAAATGGAATTAATAGATTATGATACTTTTGCAGAATTGGTAGATTTGGATGCGGTTAAAAAATTCCGCGCTGAGGCTATGACTCCTGACACTCCTTATTGTAAAGTTGGTGCTCAAAACCCTGACGTTTACTTCCAAGGCCGCGAAACTTCAAACTTGCAATACCAAGATTTGCCTAATGTAGTTAAATCTAATATGGCGAAATTTGCAAAAGCAACTGGTAGAAATTACGAATTGTATGAATATTATGGTGCTAAAGATGCTGAGAAAATCATCATCGCGATGGGCTCCGCTATTGATACAATCCAAGAAACAATAGATTATATGTTAACAAAAGGCGAAAAAGTCGGCGTTATTACTATTCGCTTATACAGACCATTCGCAGTTGAAGATTTAGTAGCAAAAATTCCTGCTACAGTTAAAAAAATTGCTGTTCTTGACAGAACAAAAGAACCCGGTTCAATTGGCGAACCACTATATTTGGATATAGTAGCTTCATTGAAAGGCCGCAGTGATATCGAAATCATTGGCGGACGCTATGGTTTAGGTTCAAAAGAATTTACTCCATCTATGGTTCAAGCTGTTTACAAACATCTTGATAACAACGGTTGGCACAGCTTCACAGTCGGTATCAACGACGATGTTTCCCATTTGTCTATACCAGTTGAAGAAGATATTGACACAGAAGACAAAAGCACTATCCGCTGTAAATTCTGGGGCTACGGATCGGACGGTACAGTTTCTGCCGCTAAAAACGCTATTAAAATTATCGGCGATGGTACAGAAAAATTTGTTCAAGGTTACTTCCAATACGATTCAAACAAATCCGGTGGATTCACAGTATCCCATTTACGTTTTGGCGATAAACCAATCCGTTCACAATATCTAGTAAAAAATGCTGACTTCATCTCGTTGAATCGTCAACAATATATCGGTCGTTACGATATTTTAGAAGGTATTGTCGATGGTGGTACTTTTGTAATCAACTGTTCTTGGAAACCTGAAGATGTCTTCAAAAACTTAACCGAAGATATGCAAAAAACTATCGTAGCAAAAAATATTAAAGTATATTGCATCGATGCTTCCACTATCGCTAAGAAAGTTGGATTAGGTGGAAAAATCAATACTGTTATGCAAACAGCATTCTTCCAATTATCAAACGTTCTTCCTCCAAAGGAAGCAATTGAAATGACAAAGAAATTTGTTGAAAAACAATTCTTGAAAAAAGGTAAAGAAGTTGTTGATATGAACTGGGCCGCTATTGATGGTACAGTTGCGAATATCTTCGAAGTTCCAATTCCTGCAGAATGCGACAAATTTGCAAAAATCTTAGAAATCGTTCCTGCTGATGCCGGCGACTTTGCAAACTTTGTAGTTGATCCTGTATTACGTCTTCAAGGCGACAACGTTAAAGTTTCTCAAATGAGCGTTAACGGTACTCTACCAACTCAAACATCACGTTGGATGAAAGACAACCGTCCTGGTAAATCACAATCTTGGTTAAGCAAATTTGATTTCATCAATCCTGATAACCATTATTTCGACGAACCTTATGTAGAATACATTCCATCTTGTAATGGTTGCGGTGAAACTCCTTACGTTCAAGCTGTAACTCAATTATTCGGTGATCGTATGCTTATCGCTAATGCTACAGGTTGTTCATCAATTTATGGCGGTTCATTCCCTAACATTCCTTACGCAAAAGACAAAAATGGACACGGTCCTGTTTGGGGCAATAGTTTATTTGAAGACAATGCTGAATATGCTTACGGTATGCGTTTAGCAATTGACCAAAATCGTTTACTTTTGAAAGACGAAGCTGAAAAATTAGCTAAAATGAATATTTCTGCTGAATTGAAAGCCGCTTTAACTAACCAAATTGCAAACTTCAAAGCAGTTTCAAACGTTGTTAAAGAATCTGCTGATGCATTGAAAGTATTATTATTAAACGAAAAAGAAACAGCTGAAAACAAATATTCATTGGGTATGGTTATCAACTTAAAAGACTTCTTCGTTGAAAAATCAGTTTGGGCATTCGGTGGCGACGGTTGGGCTTATGATATCGGATATGGTGGATTAGACCACGTATTAGCATCGGACAAAAACATTAACGTACTTGTAATGGATACTGAAGTTTATTCAAACACAGGCGGACAAGCATCGAAATCCACACCTCGTGGCGCTGTTGCTAAATTTGCCGCAGGTGGTAAAACAATCGGTAAGAAAAACTTAGGCTTAATGATGACAACTTACGGTCACGTTTATGTTGCTTCTGTCAACATGGCCGCTGACAAAGAACAAACAGCACGCGCAATCGCTGAAGCGGAAGCTTATGATGGACCATCTATCATAATCGCTTATTCAGCTTGTATCAATCAAGGATTTGACTTAGTATTAGCCAAAAAACAATCTGAAAAAGCAACTGCCGCAGGTTACTGGCCTTTATACCGCTTCAATCCATTGAACAAAAAATCATTCACTTGGGATTCTCCTGCTATAACAGAAGATTTCGATGAATATGTAAATGCTGAAGTTCGTTATAATTCATTAGACCGTATTAATGCTAGCGAATCAGTTAGATTACGTGAATTAGCTAAAGAAGACAATGTTCGTCGCTTCCACGACCTACAATTATTAGACAAAGATTAATATTAATCTTTTCGACGGAAATTATACTGCCCGCTCTGAAAACTGAGCGGGCAGTTATTTTGAAAAAAAATGGCGGTAATCCGCTAACGGGATTAGACTTTTGATAGTCTAAATTGTTCATTTATTTGAGATTACTAATGGCATTATTTGCAGAATTAGGCTTATCATCAGAGATTTTAAGCGCTATTTCGGAAATGGGATTTGAAGTTCCCACTCCTATACAGGAGAAAACAATTTCACATTTGCTCAACTCGAGCAATGACCTAGTTGCCACAGCGCAAACAGGTACCGGGAAAACAGCCGCATTTGGCTTGCCTCTTATTCAAAAAATCGATATATCTTTAAGAGAAGTACAAGCTATCGTACTCTGCCCTACTCGTGAATTGTGTATCCAAATCCACAAGGATTTCAAGAAATACACTAAATACATTAAAAAGATGAAAATCACTGCCGTATATGGCGGTGCTAATATCGACCCTCAAATCGATGCTATCCGCTCCGGAACTCACATTTTAGTGGGTACACCGGGTCGCGTTATCGATTTAATCAAAAGAAAGGTGCTTAATTTAACCACCATCAAAACACTTGTTCTTGACGAAGCCGACGAAATGTTAAATCTTGGTTTCAAAGAAGAACTAAATACTATTCTGTCGTTTATGCCGGCAGAACGACAAACATTACTATTCTCAGCAACAATGTCCAACGACATTATGAGAATAGCTAATAATTATATGCACAATGCCGACGAAATATCCACAGGCAAAAAGAATCAAGGTGCAGATAATGTGGAACATACTTACTACATAGTTCACGCCAGCGATAAATATCTTGCTTTAAAGCGTATAGCTGATATGAATCCTGATATTTACGCATTAGTTTTCTGTAGAACACGTCAAGAAACAAAAGACGTTGCTGAAAAAATGATGCACGACGGATATAACGCCGATGCTTTGCACGGTGATTTATCACAAGCTCAAAGAGACCAAGTGATGAGCCGTTTCCGCAGTAGAAATTTACAAATGCTTGTAGCAACAGATGTTGCCGCGCGCGGTATTGATGTGGACGATATTACTCACGTTATAAACTACACCATTCCTGATGATAACGAAGTTTATTTGCACAGAAGCGGACGTACAGGCCGCGCAGGCAAATCCGGTAAATCGATTTCCATTATAAATGGAAGACAAAAGCATACTTTGCAGGAAATACAAAACAGAATCGGAAAAAAATTCACACAAGAATCCGTACCAAGCGGTAAAGATATTTGTAAACGCCAACTTTTCAGTTTAATTGAAAAAATGAAAAGTATTGACTTGGACGATTCTGATATTCACAAATATATGGATTCAATTTACGAACAATTGGAAGGTTTTTCGAAAGAAGACATTATCAAAAGATTCGTATATGCTGAATTTAGCAGATTCCTGAATTACTATAAATATGCTCCTGATATAGCCAGCGAAGGTAAATCCAAACGCGGCGATAAAGAAAGCGATCGCTCATCAGGCAGAGAACGCACCGACAGACGTGACCGCAGAGAAGGTAGCAAAGAATGGGATAGAGACAGCAGAGGTTCAAGCGATAGACGTGATTCACGTGATTCGAGAGATTCTCGCGACAGCCGCGGAAGCAGAGACAGCAGAGATAGCGGTCTAAGAAGCGAAGGCGGAGAAAGACGCGCAAAGAAAAGACCTCAAGTTGACGAATTTACACGTTTATACATTAACATTGGTACGAAGAACAAACTTTCGAAAATTGATTTAATGGAAATGATTAATAAACAAAAAGAATTGAAAGGTATCGAAATCGGAAAAATCGAAATAGATAAAAAATTCAGTATTTTTGATATAGACAGTAAATATACAATGAAAGTTATCAGCTTACTGAATAATGCAAAATTTAAAGGTTCTACTTTACACGTTGAAGTTGCCGAAGTTTAAATCTAATAAACAAAATTTCCTACGTAAACCTATCCATCTTGCTTTTTGGGTAGGTTTTTTTTATTTCAATAAGCGATTTCGTATATCACCCTTTCAGGGTTTTAGAAATATTTCTTCTTCAATCCCGAAAGGATGGCATGATTGTAGAAGTGAAATAAATTTTTTTTTTTTGAGGGATGTTTGTTTAATCAATAATTTTTATTAATTTGGTGAAGATTATTTTTGACAAAATATAATTTGTGAGATATCGATGAGAAAGATTTTTATTCTATTCAATTTAATAGTGCTGATTTTATTGATCAGCTCTTGTGAAGATATTCTAAACCCCAATAATGAAACACATCGTACTAAAATCAAATACCACGCTGTTTTGAAGGATCAAGAACATTCCGTGATTATGCCGTTGAAAGTTGGAAATGAATGGGAATACAAATTCACAAGAACAGGTAGTAGTGAAGTAGAATATTATAAAACAATTGTACGAAGGGATACTTTAATCGATGGTAAGAAATGGTTTATTGTTAGTGATGCGCTTCATTTAATGAGTGGTAACATTTTTACTAATACCGATAATGGTTTGTTTGTTTTTTCAACATGTAATTGTACTTGCCTTGGATTAAGAGCTGAATATCCTGCTAATTTTAAAACATATTATTTTATGAAATTCAAATACTCCCCATTATTTGTTAACTATTATACAGATAATGGAGAGTTTATAAAATCTGATGAAATAACAGCCGAATTGGATAGCTGGATTGATGTAGAAAAAATTAAAGGATTCCCAACAATTTTTGGAAAGAAAGATTGTTATAAGTACCACATGCATTTTGATCCTATCACAATAAAGAACGCAAAAGCATCATATTACTTAAGTTATGACGAGTATTACGTCCCTGACTTAGGATTAGTTAGGCAAGAATATTTTACTACAAACGACAAAGGATTAGTAAATTTAATTGCAACTTATGAACTAATTAAAACTAATGTGAAAATTTAATTTGTGAGTTTTATTATGAAGAAGCTTTTTATTTCATTCAATTTATTAGTGCTGGTTTTATTGATCAGCTCCTGCGGAGATATAATTAATCCTGAACCAGATACACATACAACGCCTATCAAGTACCATTCGGTTTTGAAAGACCAGGAACACTCGGTTATAATGCCGCTGAAAGTCGGATATTATTGGGTTTATAGAGTAACTTCTTTTAATCCAGATGGAAGTTCTGAAAGTATAAGTTATGATACTACTTTTGTTAAAAAAGATACACTTATAGACGGTTGTAAATGGTTTATCTTGAGTGATCCAGGTGCTACCGATTGGGTTATTTATAGGTGTCTTACAAATACTGATATTGGTCTTTGTTCAAATGGTTCAAAATGCTTGGGTAGTTTACTCCGTGCTGAATATCCCGTCAAACACAAAACTTATCTTTATTGCGACGAAGAATATCCAACTCAAGTAAGATATTATGATGACGATGGAAATCTGATAGACCAAAGAATTGTTTATGCGACAACAAACTTGTGGATAGATATTCAAAAAATAAGCGGATATTCATTATTTTACAACTCCTTCGATTGTTTCAAATATATAATGTGGGTTGAACTCAAAGCAGAAACAAAAGTACAATTTGCCAAAGACTATCCTTCTGCTAATGAGTACTTTATTCCTAATATAGGCTTAGTACGAAAAGAATATTGTACTTCAGATTCATTAAGAAATCTAAAAATGTATCGACTTAGAGAATTGATTTATACTAACGTGAAAATTTAATTTGTGAGATATTTATGAGAAAGCTTTTTATTTTATTCAATTTATTAGTACTGGTTTTATTAATCAGCTCCTGCGGAGATATACTCAATCCTGAACCGGACACGCATACCACCAAAATCAAATACCATTCAGTTTTGAAAGACCAGGAACACTCAGTTATAATGCCTCTGAAAGTGGGCAATATATGGGTATATAAGGTGACTGAATTAAATGGCGATGGATCGGTTAACGAAATAACTTATGATACAACAATAGTTAAAAAAGATACCTTACTAAACGGCGAAAAATGGTTCCTTGTTAGCGACCCTAATTCTAAAGCTTGCTCCGATCCTTTACTTCTTACTAATACAGATAAAGGTTTATATTCCAATTTTTTGGGATGCGATTGCTCATTACTTCGTGCTGAATATCCGGTAAAGCACCAATCATATCTTTACTGCTCAGATGAATATCCAACTGAAGTAAGAATTTATGAGGAATATGGAAAATTGTCCGAGGGAAAGATTGTTTGGGTTTTATCAAGCTTTTGGATTGGTATAGAAAAAATAAATGATTATCTTATTTTTAATAATACAAGTGTCTGTTATAAATATAAAATGAACGCTGAGGTGAAAACCGATGGTAAAAAAGTTTATGTCAAAGAATATCCTGCGGACATAGAATACTTTGTACCAAATTTAGGTTTAGTGCGTAAAGAATATTGCACTGCTGATACTGCCAAAAAACTGAAAATGTCTCGACTTAGAGAATTGATTTATACTAATGTGAAAATTTAATTTGTGAGTTTTATTATGAAAAAGATTTTTATTACATTCAATTTTTTAGTGCTGGTTTTGTTGATCAACTCCTGCGGAGATATACTCAATCCTGAACCGGACACGCATACCACCAAAATTAAATACCATTCTGTTCTAAAAGATCAAGAAAATTCCGTCATTATGCCGCTGAAAGTGGGTAATATATGGGTATATAAGGTGACTGAATTAAATGGTGATGGTTCTGTTAACAAAATTAGTTATGATACTACATTAGTTAGGAAAGACACACTTTTAAAAGATGAGCAATGGTTTTTGGTTGACGACCCAAGCCAAAGCGAAGAATTATTTTTCTTTACCAATACCGATGTTGGCTTAAACATTGCATGTACTAAGTGTCCAAACTGTAAATTGCTTCGTGCTGAATATCCTAAAAAATATTTAACATACTTATTGCGTGAAGATGGATTTCCGATTAAAATGGGAGGATATTCTGAGAACGGTGAACGAATTGATGAATATATGGCTTGGTTAAACACTTATGAATGGATAGATGTTGAATTAATTAAATCTTATATATCTAGCTACGGAGTTTATGATACCTATTTATATAACCTCCGAGGTGAAGCCAATTATATTAATAATCAAAATGTTAAAATAGATGTTAAACCTGAGAACCTGTATAATGAATATTTTGTACCTAATTTGGGTTTAGTTCGAAAGGAATATTGGTCATTACGCCCGGAACCTACCAAAACGCTGTTTATGCTTAGAGAATTGATTTATACAAATGTGAAAATTTAATTTATGAGTTTATTTATGAGAAAATTTTTAATTGCAATCAATTTATTAGTGCTGGTTTTACTAATCAGCTCCTGCGGTGATATAATCAATCCTGAACCGGATGTCCACAAAACAAAAATCAAGCATCATATTATACTGAATGATCAGGAACATTCTGTAATTATGCCGCTGAAAATTGGTAATATGTGGGTGTATAAAGTTTCGGGTGTCAGCTCTGATGGCACAACTGAATTCATAGGCTATGATACAATTTTGGTAAAGCGCGATACGATCATTAAAAGCGAGAAATGGTTCATTGCAAAAGATCCAAGTTCCAATGGTACAGAAGTTATATTAACTAATACTGATGTTGGTTTGCTATGCAATCCTGAATGTTTTTGCGGCATTCTACGAGCAGAATATCCGGCAAAATATTCATCTTATCTTCTTTATACGAGTGATTGGCCGACTTATATAAGAGTTTTTAATAATCAAGGCGAGCTAATTGATCAGAATATAATTTTTGTTATGGTTCATGCATGGATCGATGTAGAAATGATTAATGAATATACGATATTTAATAAAAGTGTTGATTGTTATAAATATCAGATGCGTGCTGAGTTTGATAAAGAAGGTCAAACTTTCAACGTTCCTGTATATGAGCCTACTTTAGAGTATTTTGTTCCCGATTTAGGCTTAGTTCGTAAAGATTTTTGTAGAATAGAAAATGAAACCAATCTACGCATTTATAAACGAATGGAGTTGGTCTATACTAATGTAAAAATGTAGCTATTAAAAGAAAAAATATAGTTTAATATTTTATGTCCGGTAATTTATAATTTCCGGATTTTTTTTTTGAATTTGTCCCTCTATTCCCTTTTATTTTATTATTTTGGCATATTAAAAAAATAATTTGTCACCAAATTTGAATAAAACCGTTATGATTGTATGAACGATTACAAAAAATATGATGATACCAAACTGTGTGCTTTGCTGGGAGAAAAGAAATCAATCTCCAACGAAGCTTTTAATGTTTTGTACAGCCGCTATTCAGCCAAGCTGAAATCATACTGCCTTTTCCGCACCGAAAATCGTGATGAAGCCGAAGAACTCCACCAAGAAACTTGGCTAAAATTTCATTCTTATGCGGTAAAAGGTAATTGCAAAAGCATAGTCTTACCGGCTTATTTGTTTGTAATCGCCCGGAATCTTAACATAGACAAACACCGCATAGCAAACAATAAAAACTTGGTCAGCATCGAATCAATAAACTATAACGGTTTTGCCGACCCATTAAATCTTGAATCAGAAGTAGAAAATAAAGAAATGCTGTCAATAGTAATGATAGCGTTAAACCAGCTTTCCGAAAAAAGCAAGGAAACATTTATCCTGCGTTGGTTTTCGGGGCTGAAATACTCGGATATTTCCGAAATCACAAACGAAAGCGTTGATTGCATTAAACAGAGAAGTTCACGAGCAATGGACGAAATTATCAAAATACTTAAACCTATAATTATAGAAATAAATAAATGAGGATTGTAAAATGAACCATTCACAATCATATATAGATTTTATCGAGGGGAACTTAGCCCCCGATCAAGAATTGCAGTTTGCCCAGAATCTGGCAACCGACGAAGAGTTTCGTTCGGGTTTCAAAGGATTTATGGAAATTACAAATTCAATTAATGCTAACGCATCGACATTTGCCCCGACAATAGCTGAAACAAGCAGTATTTATCAAAAGCTGGGCTATGCTCTACCCAATGCCGCAGGCACTGCTATATTGACTAATCATATTGGCAAGGTTACGCTATTCCAAAAACCTTTGCAATTTATTTTGACAGCTATACCAACAGCATTAGTAACTTTTATTATCACTTGGCTTTTGTTGCATAATGGTACACAAATTGGCAATAGCGAACAAGTGCATACGACCAATACTCCGGTTATAGCATCAAATTTGACAGAATCGGCTAATAGTATCCAAAATAAACCAATTGAAACCCAAACAATAGTAAAATACATTTACGTAAACAATTATCCTGTGGTTAATTCCCAAAATGCGGACATTGTTGAAACAACCCAGCAAGAACCGCAAACAAGTGAAATATCTGAAATAAATTCTGATAAAGATGTAAGAATGAATGAAAATTCAAATTTCGACTTAGCTACACCTGATAATTCAGAAATTATTATAAATCCTCAGCTAAGCTATGTTAATAATAGTTTAAGTCAAATCGAAAATCCACAGTTTAATACTTTATCGGAAAGGAAAAAGCTCGGTTTGTCGTTTGAAATTCGCAATGCCGCCACTTGGAATTTGCCAAAGGAAACGATTTCTCCGAGCTATCTTTCAAAATTCAGCAATATGGCTTTATCGCTGTTTTATAATTTTAATAGGCAGTGGGCTTTGGGATTGGATTTACGTCAAGAGACTTTTTTCTTGAAATATGATAGCTGGGATGAATTCCAGCAACAGTATATTTATGAACAACAACCGAATTTCGTTAGCTACGGTATAGTAGCGCGCTACTCCCCTATTGTGTATCATGGGTTAAAGCCTTATATTCAAGCAAACATCTCAAGAAACAACTTTGGTGTTATTACTCGCGCAAATACAGGTTTACAATATGAACTGTATCCAAATTTTGACTTAACTGTCAATTTAGAATATTCTTACTTGTTTTTCAACCATCAAAACACTATGTATAATGGTAAGAAAATCGGTTTAAACTACGGAATTAATTATAAATTTTAATATATGAATTAAGGAGTTTTTTATGAAAAAGTACATTTTCGGAATCAATTTATTAGCTATACTATTATTTATCAGCTCTTGTGATGATATTGTTGATGCTGACAACAATATTTTAAAAACTAAAATTGAATATCAATCAGTAAATCAAGATCAGGAAAAATCCGTGATAATGCCTCTGAAGGTTGGTAATATTTGGGTATATAAGGTAACTGAGTTAAACGATGACGGAAGCACTAAAAGCATGTGGTACGATACAACCTATGTCATAAAAGATACTATAATCAATAGTGAGAAATGGTTTCTGACCGCGGATCCGAATTATAGTTTCAATACTGAGAAAGTTTGTCTCACTAATACAGATGTCGGTTTATATGTCAATGATATGAAATGCTTTTGTTACAGCTTGCGGGCTGAATATCCTGCAAAACATTCTTCATATCTTTTTTCTGAAGAAGAAGATCGCGAAGTTAAAGTAAGAAGTTATTCCGACGATGGTAAACTAATCGAAGAAAAAACTGTTAATATAAGAAGCAGTATAGTGGTTGACGTTGCAAAGCATCTTAGTTACCAATCATCTTATGGAATTTATGATTGCTATTCTTACAACTTAAGATTTGAAGCGATTGTGGATGGACAAATTGCTGAATTATCTAAGCCTATCGTAACAAACGAATACTTTGTTCCTGATTTAGGTCTTATTCGAAAAGAATATTCAGCTTACAATAATGAAGAAATAATGAAAATTTTCAAAATTAGTGAATTAATTTATACAAATGTTAAATAAATATTTAGGTGTTTATTATGAAGAAGTATTTTTTGGCAATCAATTTATTAGCTTTCGTAATATTGCTTAGCTCGTGCGAGGATATAGTCGATGCAGACTATAAAATCAAAAAAACAAAAATAAGCTATCATTCTGTAATAACAAACCAGGAAAATGGTGTTATTATGCCTCTTAAAGTTGGAAACCTTTGGGTTTACAAAATCACATCATACAATCAGGACGGTAGTCTAAGTGGTATAAGTTATGACTCATTGTTAATTAAAAGAGATACAATAATAAACAACGAAAAATGGTTTATTATTGAGGAACCTCAATATAAGCATAACGATTTGATTTATTTGACTAATACTGATATTGGATTATGGTATAAGAGTTCTGAAATGATCAATAAATCTTACTTACGCGCAGAATATCCAATTAAAAACGCAACTTACTTCATCGAAACTGTTTCTGATGAAATACCGGAATTAGTGAACGATTCATTGGACATTTGGATAAATACCGGTATTGCAAATAATTTTTCTAGCAGTTATGGAGTGTTTAATTGCAATAAATACACCGCTTGGGGTCATATTCGTAAAGCTGACCGAGATTACAATCCATGGTTCGTAGAGTATTATTCACCTAATTTGGGTTTGCTTCGTACTGAACAATACAAAGAGGATGCCAACAAAGTATTAAAACTACATAAAATCAGTGAATTGGTTTATACTAATTTGAAAACCGATAAACTCTTCAAACAAAGTACATTTGAAATTGATTTTGGGATTTTAAAAGAAGGTGAATCGAAAGTATATTTAGTTAACAGAATTTTAGAAAATGATTCCCAAAGTAATTTGATCATTAATTCAGTTGATATTATTCCCGATCCTTGTTTTTCCATTGTCAATTCGCCCGGATTCCCTTTGGTTATCGTACCGAATGATGCTTTTGGCTTAATACTAGACTTTACTCCGACATTTTTTGGTGACTTTGAATCCGAAATGCAGATTTACACAAATCAAGGTACTTTTACTGTTAAGTTGACAGGAAGATGCCTTGATATTTTATAGTTAATGTAGTGATATTTATTTTAGAGTTTTTTATATGAAAAAGTATATTTTAGCAATCAATTTATTAGCTTTTATCTTAATGCTCAGCTCATGCGATGATATCGTTGATGCTGACAATAATATTTTAAAAACTAAAATTACGTACAATACCATTAAGGCTGACCAAGAGTACAATGTAATTATGCCTCTCAAGGTTGGAAATGTCTGGATTTACAAAACCACTATATACACAAATGGTTTCATCGGTACGATGACAAGTTATGATACAATAACCGTAAAAGAAGAAACTATAATTAATGGTGAAAAATGGTTTGTTGTCGGTATAACAGGAAAAAGCGCAACCATCCCCTATTATATCACAAACACTGATGTTGGACTTTACTACAAATCAAGTACTAATTTGAACTCATCGAACTTGATTGCGGAATATCCTTTAAAACACTCATCATATTACCATGGTGATCAATATTATTCTGCAATTTATGATGATATTCATGTTGCAATTGATGATTCATTAGATTATTGGACCAATGCCGAAATAGTTAATAATTATCCTATGGTTTATGGTGATTACACTGCTTATAAATACAATACTTGGGCAAAATTCAGGCATACAAACACGAAATTAGATACAATAGCAATCGAATACTATCAACCAAATATTGGGATAGTTCATAGAGAAGAATACGAGGTTAATCAGGATAAGAGTGTTTATTGGACAAGCATTTCCGATTTGGTTTACACAAATATCGAAATTGGCAAACCAATTAAACAAAGTGTATTTGAGATTAATTTTGGAACATTGGTTCTGGGCGAATCTTCAATTAAAACAATTAATAGCCTTTTAGAAAACGAGATGGATTTAAATCTGATTATCGCTTCAATCGAAATAGATAATGATCCAAGTTTTTCAGTAATAAATCCGCCGACTATGCCTTTTGTAGTTGCACCTGGAGAAGCATTAGGTATCAAAGTTAAATTTATACCAACAACAACAGGTATATTCCAATCCGATCTTCAATTCTTCTGTACTGATTATGGCTTGTTAACTGTAAAGTTATTCGGGCGGTGTGATAATTAATTAAGCAATTTAATTTTAATTTTTTTAAATAAGGAGTTTTTATGAAAAAGTACATTTTTGCAATCAATTTATTAGCTCTAATAATATTGATTAGCTCATGCGAAGATATTGTTGATGCTGACAATAGTATCTTAAAAACCAAAAAAATCGTTTACAAAACTGTCAAACAAGACCAAGAAAAAGATGTCATTATGCCGCTTAAAGTAGATAATTTATGGGTATATAGAGTTACAGAGTTAACTGACGAGGGTGCAGAAGATTACATACATTATGATACGATTATTGTTAAAAAGGAAGTTACTATAAATGGTGAAAAATGGTTTCTTGTAAGCAATGGTTTCGCTGAAGATCCTTCCCCTCATTATCTTACAAATACGGATGTTGGACTTTACTTTAAAGATTCAGATGAATCAAATGAATCCCATTTATTGGAAGCTTATCCTCTAAATAATTCAACCTATTACAATGGTAACCAAGCTTATTCTATTCTTTACAACGATCCAACTAAATATTTTATTGACACTTTAGATTATTGGACAGATGCTGAAATCATTAATAGTTATCCAATGGTTTACGGTGATTTTAAAACATACAAATACTATATTTGGGCAAAATTCAGAAAACAGAATATCAAAATTGACCCCGATTGTATTGAGTATTATGTCCCAAACATCGGTATGGTTCATAGAGAAGGTTATTATTATAATGCAAATAAGGAAATGAAACTTCAAAGAATATCGGAATTGGTTTATACTAATCTTAAAATCGGTAAGCCGGTTAAACAAAGTGTGTATGAAATTGATTTCGGAACACTTGCCTCCGGGCAAACCGCAACGAAAACCATTAATAATCTATTCGAAAACGATTCAGACCAAAATTGGATAATCAAATTAATAGAAATTGATAATGACCCAAGTTTTACGATAGTCAATCCTTCGACCGTTCCGTTTACTGTTGCACCGGGTGGATCATTCCGTATAACGGTTAAATTTCAACCATCAGCACAAGGTGAATATAAATCCGATTTGCTTTTCTATATTGAAGATAATACATTGTTCACAGTCAAATTAAAAGGTAAGTGCGAATAATTGAATTTATTTTATTTATTAAATTAAACTCCGATAATCTTAAATTTGTCGGAGTTTTATTATTTCACCCTTTCAGGGTTTAAATCCCCATATATCAATTCTTTGCTACAATAATTTCACACTTTCAGGGTTTGAGACCTATTCTCTTCAATCCCGAAAGGATGGAATATTTGTAGAAGTGAATTCTTTTCTCTTCAATCCCGAAAGGATGGTATTTTTGTAGAAGTGAAATAGTAGCGCTATAAGCGTGATAAAAAAAATCAACCGAAAAATTTACTTTTCGGTTGATTTTATATAATACAATATAGATTATCTTATTTTACAGGAATCATTTCCAATTTGTCGGTGGTTGTTTGTCCTGTTGTTACTGCATAATCGGCTTCCTTAATTGCATAACCTTCGTGAGAAGCATTAACAATGTATTTACCTGTGCATAAGCCTTCAAAAACAGCCCAACCTTCACTATTGGTTGTAGTTGCGGCTATTTGTTTTCCATTTAACATTAGCTTTACTTCGGCGTTTGAAACGTAATATGTATCTTTTGTAGGGTCAACATATTGAAGTTTCAATTTACCGGTACATGGTACTTCTTTTTTAACGACGTATTTTGTTTCTTTGACAGTTGCGTTACAAGTATGTGTGTATTTATATTCGATTTCTTTATAACCATCAACAGTAATACCTACAGCATATTCACCTTCGCAGATTCCATCTATTACAGCAACTCCATAATCACCTGCTTGGGCAGATTTTATTATTTTACCATTTTGCCATAATTTCACATAGGCACCCGGGATTGCTTTTTTAGTGGCTTGATCGATTACGGTAATGTATAGAATACCTTTACAGCAATCATCCGCTTTAGCTAAAGTTTTATTTTGATAAACTTTTTCGTTGCAAGGATGTGTGTATTTATATTCGATACCTTTGTAACCTTCTGCATGAATACTGACGCCATATTCGACATTACATAAACCATCCATCAGCGCGTAACCTTGTTCGTTTGTTTTTACCGATCTGACTTCTTTACCATTCAACCAAAGTTTGACGATAGCTCCAATGATTGGTTTCTGTGTTGATTGGTCGGTTACAATAACAGCTAATATACCTTTACAGCAATCATTGTCAGAAGCTGATTCCAAAGTAATTGCTTTTTGAATAAGGTCGCAATTTTCAATAACCACGTATTGTTCAATAACTTTATAACCTTCACGTGCAATGCGGATATAATACTTGCCCATACATAAATCAGCAAATCCTGCAAGACCGGTTTCGTTTGTTTTCTGAGTCAATACCACTTTACCGTCAGCAGATGTCAATTTTACTTCTGTCCCAACTAAAGGCTTGCCGGTAGCTTTATCCGTAATTGTAAAATGAATTTTCCCACAACAATCATTTGCTATCAATTCCATTCCATAAGAAACCTGAACCGGTTCACAATTTTCGACTAGAACTACTACTTCTAATACTTTGTATCCTTCTCTAACAACGTGAATATAGTACTTACCCATACATAATTCGCTAAAAGAAGCAACTCCATTATCATTAGTTTTCACGGTCACAATTTTGCCATCGGAAGAAGTAAGCTTTACTTCAGCTCCAGCAATAGGTTTGTTTGTAGTTTTATCGAATAAACTAAGATAAATCTTACCACAGCAATCATTATTGCTAATCTTTTCCATTAATGCTGTAATATTAATCGGATCACAATTAATAACACCAACTGATTGCTCAATAACCTTGTAACCTTCTAGTGCTATTCTAAGACCATATTTACCAGGACACAATCCTTCAAAGATTGCAACACCGTAATCATTTGTTTTCTTGGTTATTACTTGACCATTAGCTGTCAGTCTAACTTCCGCTCCTGCCAAAAGTTTCTGGCTGGTTTTGTCGTAAGCAGTTACAATTATCTTACCACAGCAATCCTGATTAGTAATAGGTTCAAGAGCAAGAGATAAAGTTATTGGTTCACAGTTCATTACTCTAACTTCATATACTAATCCTTTATATCCTTCAGCGGCTACTTTTATTAGATAATTACCCATGCAAAGTTCAGTAAAACCTGCTTCACCATTTTCATTAGTTACTTGTTTTGCAACCACTACGTTACCCGAATACAAAGTAACTTCTCTTCCACCAAGTCTTTTTTCGTTTGTCTTGTCATACACTTTGACATAAATTTTGCCACAGCAATCGGTATTGCCTGCTTTTTCCATAGCAAAAGTAATGTTCAAAGGATCGCAGTTAATTATATTGAAGTCTTGAATAATTGTCTTATAACCTGTCCGTTCGATACTAACCCAGTATTTCCCCATACATAATCCCGTAAAGCCAACTACGCCACGGGCATCAGTATATTTCTTTTCAATAATTTTATCACCATAATGCAGAATTACTGTCACTTCAGCAATACCTGCTTTGCTGTCCTTGTCGAATATCATCATATTAACAACACCACAGCAAGGGTCTTCAGTACTTTTAACCAGCAGTAAATTAATATTAATAGGGTCGCAGTTAGCAACCACAATTTGTTTTTCGATTACGGCATAACCTTCTCTATAAACACGTACCCAATAGTTACCCGGGCACAATTTTTCGAAATTAACTTTGCCGTCTTGACCTGTCATATATTTAGCTATAACATTTCCTTCTTGGTTCAATCTAACTTCTACATCATTAATCGGCTTCCTTGAAGCTTCATCAGTGATTGTAAAGTGGATATTGCCACAACAATCCTGATTTTGTCCTTCTTTTTCGAGGACTAAGATAATCTTATTATCTAATACATTCTCTAATAGAGATTTTAAGGATACTTTTAGTGTTTTATAACCGGCTTTCGTAACAACGAGGAAAACGTTGTCAATATTTGCAGGAATATTGCTTAGCGAAAAAACACTATTTTCATTTGTTAAATCAGTTGCAATAATCTTGTTTGTCGCATCAACTGCATCTACTTTTGCGGCAGTGATTACGGTTCCATCAACGTTTACGACAGTTCCGCTGATATTTATAAATCCATCAGGATTTGCAGGTGTTTCGCGGCATGATGATATAAAAATAAACATCGCGGCCGACACAAACAACGTTAATAATAGTTTACCATTTTTCATAGTTCCACCTTTATTATGTTAATCTATAAAATAATTTAATAATTTGTTCACTTTTTCAATACTTTCAGCTTCGGAATAAAATCTTAATAGCGGCTCTGTTCCTGAAGCTCTTATCAATAGCCACCCATTTTCAAATATGAATTTATATCCGTCTTTTTCATTGTAATCTTTGACTTCATATCCGGCTATAACCTTTGGTCTTGATTTCGCTTCTGATAAAACCTTTTGCTTGATTTCTTCAGTCACTTTTCTATCAATTCTTCTATAAATATGCGTGCCAAATTCTTCAGTTAGTTCATCGCACATTGTTTTTAATGATTTTTTGCTTTTTGCCATAGCTTCTAATACTAATCCGGCATTAAACAAACCATCGCGTTCAGGGATATGGAGTGAATTTCCAAGACCGCCTGATTCTTCGCCGCCAACAATCACATTATGTATACCGTCAGTCATATATTCAGCTGTATATTTGAATCCGACCGGTGTTTCTATCAGCTCTATTTTATGCTTAGCACAGTATTTGTCAACCATCGAAGTCAATGAAACGGTTTTTACAACACAGCCTCTTATTCCGCGGGTTTCGTATAAATTCTTTAAAACAATCATAAATATTTTATGCGAATCTACGAAGTTACCGTCTTCGTCAACCAAACCTAAGCGATCGGCATCACCATCGGTTGCGATTCCAATATCGTATTTACCATTTTTAACAGCGCTCATCAAACCTCCAAGACATTCCCCTATCGGCTCAGGATGATCTAAATCTCCAAAGGAAGGGTTATAATCCGAGTGAATTTCGTCTGCATTGGTCAACAAATTTTGTATAGTATGAATTCCTGAACCGTGCATTGGATCATAAAGTACTTTAAAATTAGCTTTATTGATACTTTCAAAATCTATTTTGGTTTTCAAATAATCAGTATAGGGTGTTTTAGCATCAAATAGCTCAATCATTCCCCGAACATCATAACACTCAAGAGCATCAAAATTAAATTTGATCTCCTGATCCCAAATTTCGGCTAATCCTTTTTCAACCTCCTCGATTTGAGATGGAATAGCAGGACCTCCGAAATTGGCTTTAATTTTAAAACCATTGTATATTGCAGGGTTGTGGCTTGCAGTTATAATTATTCCTATAGCTACAGCTTTTTCTTTTGTGTGTAGAGACACCTGCGGTGTTGAGGATATTCCATCGGTCAAAAACACTTTTATGCCTTGCCAAGCGAAAATCTTTGCTGTTTCTTCAGCGAATTCTTTAGATAAAAAACGTGCATCATACCCAATAACAGAATTCCAATTATCAGGAAATGTTTTCTTCAAATATAAAGCCGTTGCTAACGCAACCTTTTGTAAATTAGCGAATGTAAAATCACGCGCAATTTCACCTCTCCATCCATCTGTTCCGAATTTAATCATACTTTGTTTTACTATTTTTAAAATATTCAATTTAAATTTCACAAATTTAAAATATTTTTTGCATAATTCCAATATTTTTTATAAATTTAATATGAAAAAATGTGTAAAAATGCAAATTTTGTTTTAAACTTTGTAAAAATGAATTTTGGAGTAAAGATATATGAAAAGTAAAATATTATATTTAATGATATTTGGACTATTAATACAAACAAGTAATCTATTCTCAGAATCAATATATTTTGGAATGAGCCAACCTGATGTTAGCAAATTTCCAATTGTTAGCTCTTCGTTCACTGCAGTACAAGCCAGTGGTGCCTACTTCGATAATATTGTTAACAGCGATTTTATTATTAAGGAAAATGGAAAAACTATTCCTACTTCGGACGTGACTGTTGATTGTGTTTATGATGCTCCCGTTGAATATCTATTAATGATAGACAACAGTGCATCGATGGACGACGTTATAGACGGACAGCGAAAAATGGATTGGATTATTATGGGAGCCAAGTATTTCATCGACAATTTGCCGATGGACAGTCAATCCAGCATAGCAATAGCAAATTTTAACGCTTCTCCAAAATTAAGATGCGATTTTACTAATGATAAACAAGCTTTGAAGGACTCCTTAGCAAAAATTAGCGTCGTAACAGCACCGACCGATTTCAACTATGCTTTTTTGCAAGAACCGGACGGTGGTATTCCCTTAATGAAACAGAGATCTATTGATAAACGTAGAGTTATAATTTTCCTTACCGACGGCAGACATACCGAGCTTCGTGGTCCCTTTAGAACCATGGATATCATTGATGGGCTCCGTACAAACAATATTAACTGTTTCACAATAACTTTTTTGGACACTAATAAAAACGAAGATTTATCGGCTATAGCCGCAATGTCTGGTGGAACCTACGAATTTGTTTCCTCGGCATCACGTTTGGACGATGTATTAAGTCAAATTGGTTATTCTACTCGTTCAAAACCGGTTTGTCTGGTAACTTGGAAAAGTACTTTAAGTTGTGACCCAGTGGAATTATTTAGAAATTTAGATGTGACTTTTAAACGCATTCCAGGTCAACCTATAAAATACCAATATAAAGCCCCTGCGTGGAGTATTTTTAGAATCCAAACCGACAAGCAGGTTTATGACTTCGGTAATCCTTCACCGGGAATTTCAGAAGATCGTGATATAACACTTCAGCCAAATTTGGATGTGACTATTACCGACTTTCTACTTATGCCTTCGACATATTTTCAGATTTTAGATTATGGCAACAATACATTTATTAAACCCGATGTCCCAATTACAATTAAAGCCGGAGAAACCCGAACGCTCAAGGTAAGGTTTACTCAAGGTTCCCCTCAGCAACCAAGATTCTCAGTATTGTATTTAGAATCAAAGCCATGCCCACTTGAAATACCTCTTGTTGGCGGTAATAAACAGATAATAATAACAAATCCGAAAGAAGGTGATTTATTATCTAGTTGCGATTCAGTTAATATTCAATGGACAGGTATCGATTCTATTGAAGCGGTCAAATTCTATTACACTACCGATGGAGGATATCAATGGTTCAAATTAGCCGATGGTGTTCAAGGAAGCTCATTCAAATGGAAACCGCCTACAGCAAATGCAAAATATAAAATCAGAGGTGTTGTTACCTACAACCAAACTTATAAATGGGCAGTTTCTGACGGTGGTATTGCAAACGAGAGCGTCACTTCAATCGATGCGCAGGACAATGAGCTATTTTGTGTTGTGAGTGGTAATTATGACGACACAACAAATATAGATGGCAATAAATTTCTGCCTAAAGGCGGACAGGATATGTTCGTCGCAAAATACGATGCTGATGGGAAAATGCGATGGATTCGTTCTTCTGGTAGCAAAAATCAAGATGTCGCTTCTGGAACTTGTATCGATCCCGTTGGTAATGTTTATCTTACAGGTGAAACTTATCACGAAGTTCAATTTGAAGGTCAATCTTATGGATTAACGAGAATATATACACCACATGTTTTTCTAGCGAAATATTCTTCATTTGGTGACTTTATAAAGTGTTCTTTTGTTATACCTTATGACGGTGCTGAATATTTTGAATCTCGGGGAATATCTATAAAATATCTTTTTGATGGAGTTACCGAACCTAGAATCATAGTTCAAGGATCATATAAAGGGAGTTATTTTAATTCGGATTTAGGTAGATACTTGAACAAAGCATTAAATTGGCAGCCATTTTCATGTGAATTCAACTCTTCCTTGGAATTGCTTGACATTTATAATGGTTTCCCTATACCGAATACTGGTTTTTCATCACGTAAGAAATCCTTTCCTACAGGAACAATTTTCGAAACGAATAAATTCTCGGGCTCTACTAATGTTGGGGGATTTGATCTTACTTCAAATGGTGGTGATGATTATTGGATTTCTAAGCAATCTGTGGATGCAAGAAATGAAAACACTACCGGCGAATTTGAAATAGTTGTACCTCAATTAAAAATTCTATATAATTTCATGGGGTCCGATTCGATTGGCTTTCACAATGACTCTTCTTATATTGACTTAGGTTCTGCTTTCATCAACGATGCTAAACCTGTGATTTTAGACTCATTGCTTACAAACAATATTAAACTACCCGCAATGGTAGTTGGTTATAATCTTACCGGTCCTGATCCAACAAGTTTCGATATTGACAAAACATATCTAAATCAACCAATTAATATGGGCGACACAGTTGCTTTCGGTGTGATTTTCAATCCTGTAAAAAAAGGTCTTTGCAAAGCTACATTAGAACTTATTGGCAATTGTGGAACCTCTGTTTTTGTTGATTTATACGGCAAAGGCTTGTGCCACTCTGATGCAATTGATACAATACGCTTCGCTTCTATGCTGGTGGGTGAGCCAACGACAAAAGTTATTGCAACCACGTTTTATAACCCTATGGTTATACCGGTTAAAATTAGACCTATCATTGACTCTGACGTTAACCATAAACAACATTGGCGCGATTTTCAGCTAATTTCCCCGGATCCAAACGTCCAAATCACCGTTAATCCTTTCTCAGAAGTCGAATTTACTATTAAATTTACTCCATCGGCACTCGGAGAACGTGAAGCTTTTATTAATTATAATATCGATGCCGGTTGCGATATAATAAATACAGTGTTAGTTGGGTACGGTTTAACCGGAACAATAACATCCAATTCGCTCAATTTTGGTAAGGAACGGTTAAACTTTAATTACCCTACACAAGATTTAAAAATTAAAAATATTGGTAATACGGTAAAAACAGTTACCGAGATCCAGTACACCGATGTAAATATGCAAAGCACTTTCCAAATGCCCGCTATTCAAATTCCATTTGATATTGCCGGCAAAGATTCTGCAATGATACCGATTACATTTGTCCCTAAAAGTGATCAATCCTATTCAACAAATCTAAAAATCATCACCACCGAGGCTGATACCACCATATCATTAATGGAAGGTGAAGCATACTTGCCTATGATGGTTACTGACAAAGCTTGCGCTTCGGATGTTAAAATTGATTCAACTGGAATAGCATATATTGAATTATTTAATCCTAGTACTTCGTCTCAATTATCTGTTAATTCAATTTCACTTTCAAATAGTAATGAATTTGTTTTCCAATTAGGAACAATAAATAATGTTATCTTACAAAAAGGTGAAACCAAACGCTTTTTAATCAACTATACTCCAAAATCAGGTATGACTCATAAAACTGATGTTGTTGTAGAAGCCGATGATTATGATGGTTTATTTGCAGATACTTGGAAAATAACAACAATTCCAATAATTTGTGACGCACTTAAGTTTGAATACAGCGCACCTGTTTTCGGTCCAACCCTATTGTGCAATACGAATATGAAATTTATCACAATAACTAACACTTCCGAATCAACAGATGCAGATATTTATCTTAACCAAAGTAATATTCAAGGAACCGATCCAAGTGCTTTTGAACTGACTAATAAATCAGCGCAGATTACTATTGGCGGTGGCCAAACTATAAAACTTCCTGTAGAATTTACACCGAAAGAGCCGCGAAAATATTCCGCAAATATTGTAATTCCTGCTTCAAATGATATAAGTTTCGATATTCCGCTTGCTGGTGAAGGTCGTGAGATTATACCTACAACCACACCAACTATAAGCAACTTACTACCAACTGAAACTCAGATTTTACCTTTCATTGCCGACATACCGGCATTAGAAAAAGGTTTCGTTGACAGTTTGGAATTCGTCATTAGAGTTTCGAATAATGCCTTGTATATAAATCCTAATACTTTTAAATCATCCAATCCTGCTATTACTTGGTCGCCTATTTCATTAACTGCCAAAGGCGATATATTAGTGAAAGGAAAAGGAAATTTAGTTGTTCCTTTCAAAAATGAATTATTCACATTTAAATATACCGGAATGCTTGATGATTCAATAAAAACAAATATATTTTACGAGGTTCGATACCCATGTACAGCCAAAGACTTTAATGTTAAACTTGTAAAAATTGATAAGATATGTATGGACGAAATTCGCAGAGTTAGTATTTCTGTTTTTAACAATAGCATTGCACAACCAGCTCCTAATCCTGTGGATAATGAATTTAATTTGAACTTTAGTATAGCATTGAATTCCTTTACACAAATTGATATTTATAATATGCTTGGCAAGAAAGTAAAAACTTTGTTCGGTGAAAATTTGAAAGCAGGAAACTATGAAATGAAATTCCCTGCAACAGATCTACCATCCGGTTCGTATATATTAAAGTTCCAAAGCGGAAGATTTACTAAAGCTTTACCTTTACAAATTGTAAAATAAAATTAGATTAAAATGCAAAACAATAATATATTTAGTAAGATTTTTGGCAATCCGACAACTATTCTGATTTTCAGAATAGTTGTTGGATATATATTTATAACTTTTGGCATCAGCAAAATTGCTGACCCTGCACTATTCGCCAAAGAAATTGCAAATTACGATTTTACTCCTTTATGGACTTTGAATTTAATCGCATTAACCCTGCCTTGGATAGAACTCACCACAGGGTTAATGCTGATATTCGGCGTAGCGTTAAAAGCTAATTCTATATTAATCGCTTTAATGTTACTATGGTTTATATTTATGGTTGCCGTTGCTTGGGGACGCGGCTTAGATATTAGTTGCGGTTGTTCAAGCATTAATCCTATGCACGTAGGGTTTCAAAAAATACTCGAAAATACTATTTTCCTTGCAATGTGTGTGTTTATTATGTTTTTTCCTCATAACAAGTTGACTATATTGAATCCAACTTTAAAAGATTGTGAACCCGTTAAATAAATATTTACGGAATTTATACCGGGGTGTAATTGATTTTGCCGCTCCACGATACTGTTTAGTTTGTGGCGAGTTAATCGAATCCGATTCGGCAGATAATCCTTATTTATGCTCCAAATGTGAAGATTCTATAGCGTTCGCCCCTGATTCAAAGGCCATAATTGCACGAATTTGGGATTCATTTGGTTCTGAAAACACGTTTATTGATAGAGCAAATTCGCTAATTTCGTTGAAAGAAAATTCGAGTGTTATGGAGTTAATTTACAATATGAAATATGGTGGAATTAGAAACGTGGGGACAGTTTTAGGAAGAAAATTGGGTAAAGTACTCATAAAAGAGGATAATACGGATTACGATATAATTCATCCGGTACCAATTCATTACGTCCGGAAAAGAGAACGCGGTTTCAATCAATCCTATTATATAGCTAAAGGTATTTCGGAAGTTATTAATGTTCCAATTTTTACTGAAAATTTATTTAGAACGGAATATACACAAACGCAAACTCAATTGAGCCATACAGAACGAGCAACAAATATGCTCGATAAATTTGATTCAATGAAATCTCTAAATCGACAAAAACTCCTTTTGGTGGACGATGTGATTACAACGGGAGCAACAATTAATAACTGTGCTAAATCGGCAAAATCGGCTGGTGCCGTATTTGTTGGTGCGGCTTCATTGGTTTTGGCATAATATGAAAAACGAAATTGAAGTATTAAAATTTGGCGGTACATCGGTAGGAACTCCGAGCGCAATAAAACAAACCTCCGAGATTGTTTCAGCACTCGATACAAGAGCAGTTATCGTAGTTTCCGCATTTTGCGGTGTTACAGATAAATTATCCGAAATTTGCCGTTTGCTCACAAATCAGCGATACGATAAAGCGATAAAACTTTCTAACGAAATTTTCGAACTACACTCGGAATACTCTATTTCTATGGGTGTCGTGCAGTGCATCCCATTTTTAAAAGAAATTTTGGACTATCAGTTGCATTTAGTTTCTGCTGTAAAAACATTAAATGAAATCAGCGACAAAACTAAGGATTCCATTTTATCATGCGGTGAATTGATGTCTTCCAAAATCATTGCGGAATATTATAATAGCATCATCGGCAATACAGTTTGGCTCGATAGCCGTGAGATTATTAAAACCAATTCAGAGTACACTAATGCTGAAGTTGATTATGATAAAAGCAAAGCTTTATGTGATAATGTTATTTCAGAACTGTTTTCAAAGGATACTAAATATATAGTTTGCGGTGGTTTTATCGGCTCCGATAGCGATGGATTTACAACAACTATAGGGCGCGGCGGATCCGATCATACGGCGGCTATAATCGCTATGGGTATTAATGCTAATATACTCAAAATCTACACTGATGTCACCGGAATAAAAACAACCGATCCTCGGTTAATACCTACAGCTCGCACTATAAAATCGCTAAGCTATGATGAAGCGTTCGAATTAGCAGAAAGCGGTGCAAAAGTGTTACATCCGAAAACTATATTACCCGCCTTGAAAGCAGGTATTGCTGTTCATGTATTAAACACCAATGAACCGGATGCGGGAGGAACTGTTATAACAACGAATTTATCACAAACCGGTTTTGCTTCTGCCATAGCAGTAAAAAACACACTTATTAATATATCCTTAATTCCCCAAAAAACTAATAGTGGAATTTTAAAAAGAGCAATAGAATTAATTGATAATTATAACATCGAAATGGAAGCACTCTCATATACAAAAAATAGTCTATCTATTACTTTACAAAAAAATCTTTTTGTGAATGAATTGATTGAAGAATTTGAACGATTCGGCGAACTTATTGTTTCTGATTCGGCCACAGCTTTAACGATTGTTGGTTGCTATATTTGGTCAGGTAACGGCTTGATTGCAGAGATTTTCGCTCTATTAGATAAACACCATACCAATGTAATTAATCATTATATCAGCAAAAACAGTATCAAATTATTAGTTCCAACCGAATCTTCATTATCAACACTTGAATTGCTTCATAACGAAATTATTTTAAAAAATGTTAATTTTGAATGATTTTAAATACATAATGAAAATAATATAATGAATGAAGAACAAAAAAAAGTAATTTTAAGTGGTATTCAGCCGACCGGCGGTTTGCATTTGGGTAATTTGTTCGGTGCAATACGCAATTGGGTCACATTGCAAGAAGAGTATGACTGTTATTTCACAGTTGTTGATTTGCACGCGATAACTACAAAACAGATTCCGGGGGATTTGCGCAAAGCAACACTCGATATGGCGGCTATTTTGATAGCTTGCGGTATTGACCCCGAAAAATCAGCGTTGTTTATACAATCTCACGTGCCGGAACATTCTCAATTAGCTTGGGTATTGAATTGTTATACTCCTCTATCGCGCTTATCATTGATGACGCAATTTAAAGATAAATCACAAAAACACAGCGAAAATATTAACACAGGACTTTTTACATATCCGGTTTTGCAAGCAGCAGATATATTAGTATATCAAGCTGATATGGTTCCGGTGGGCGAAGACCAAAAACAACATCTCGAATTAACTCGTGATATTGCTGCTCGATTTAACAATCAGTACTCCCCAACTTTTGTATTACCTGAACCTTTCATACCAAAAGCTGGCGCGCGGGTTATGAGTCTTCAAGATCCTGAAAAGAAAATGTCGAAATCGGATGAAAATACCAACTCAACAATTTTTATTACCGACGAAGACAATGTTATAATAAATAAAATTAAACGGGCTGTAACGGATTCTGATAATGAAATCAAGAAAAGCGACGCCAAGCCAGGAGTATCTAACTTGATGAGTTTATATCATATCACAACCGGCAAAAGTTTTGAGGAAATAGAAGCAGAATTCAAAGGCAAAGGTTACGGAGATTTCAAAATGGCAGTTGCTAACGCTGTAGCCGATTACATTAGACCAATTAGAGAAAAGTATAATGCCATCCGAGCAGATAAAAAATATTTGGAAAAGGTCTTGAATGAAGGTGCTGAAAAAGCACGACACCGAGCAAGAAAAACACTAAGCAAAGTATATAAAAAAATAGGTTTCGTTCAATTTTAGGAAATTTTATAATGAAAAAGTTATTGGTATTGATTCTTATCAGCATATTTATGGTATCTATAGCTAAAGCCGAAGACTTAACCAAGTATGCTAATATAGCAGATAAATTTATTCAATTGCTTGAAGAGTCAAAGTTCACTGAAGCTTCGGCATTATGTGATAGTGAATTCAATAAAAAAATGCCCACAGAGCAATTGGGAAATGTTTGGGGTATGATTAAAATGCAAGCCGGCAAAATAAATAAAATAAATCCATCAAAAGTCACTCCGCAAGGAAAGATTATTGAAGTAATAAAAGAATTGGAACTTGAAAAAATCGGATTAGATGCCAAAATCTATTTCTCAGAAGGTTCTGATTTAATCAGCGGATTTTTTGTTTCTGAACATAAACAAGATTACACTTTTAACGAACCTACTTATTCAGATAAATCGAAATTTACTGAAACCGATATCAAATTTGGTACAGAAGACTATATCTTGGATGGCAAACTTACTATGCCCAATGGCAAAGGTCCTTTTCCTGCTGTTATTTTAGTTCATGGCTCCGGACCAAACGATATGGATGAAACCTTAGGTCCAAATAAAGTCTTCCGCGATATAGCTCACGGTTTAGCAACAAACGGTATAGCGGTTATTCGCTATAATAAACGTACTAACCAATATGGTGCAAAGATTGCTTATGACAGTTTGATAACCGTAAATGAAGAAACGATTTTCGATGCGGTTGACGCATTAAAACTTTTAAGTAAAACACCTAAAATTGATACTAAAAGTATTTTTTATATAGCACATAGCTTAGGCGGAATGCTGATACCGAGAATCGCTGAAAAAACACCAAATGCGGCGGGTTATATCTCCATGGCTGGATCATTAAGAAGTTTTGGAGAGATTATCCCTGAACAATACGAATACATTTTCGCTTCTGACGGTGGAATCGATAGTAATGAACAAGCACAATTAGTAGCTGTGAACAAGCAAGTAAGTTATACATATTCAAATAAATTGACAATCAATTCTCCTAAGGACTCAGTTTTATTCAATACTTTTCCTTATTATTGGATGGATCTGAAAAGCTATGATTATTATAAAGGTGCAAAAGCGATTAATAAACCTTTGTACATACTTCAGGGTGCGCGAGATTATCAGATAACAATTAAAGATTTCCAAGTATGGAATGAAGTCCTCAAAGGCCAAAAAAATGCTGAATTTAAGCTTTACCCCAACCTAAATCATCTATTTATGGATGGCAAAGGTATGAGTACCCCAGCAGAATATGAAAAACAGGGATTTGTCGATTTAGAATTCATTACCGACGTTACGAGTTGGATAAAAAGAAAATCTAAATAATATTTTTTAATTTATTGAGAATAATATGATGCTTAGCGAAGATTTACTACGAGATACTGATGACACCGTCAATAATTATGCGGCGACTATAGCTGTTGTTGACGATGAACCCGACATAGTTGATTTAGTTTCTTTACATTTGGAGAGGTCGGGTTATAGAGTTAAAAGCTTTTCTAATGGCAAAGAGCTTTTTAAATCTCTTCGTACATCTCTCCCCGATTTGATTATTCTCGACCTAATGTTACCCGATTCCGATGGTTTTGAAATTTGCAATACAGTAAAGAAAGATGAGAAAACCTCCAAAATTCCTGTAATTATGCTAACAGCCAGAAGCCACGAGTCCGATAAAATACTTGGGTTAGAAATTGGTGCTGATGATTACATTACCAAACCATTTTCACCTCGTGAGTTGGTCGCTCGAGTTAAAGTGATTCTTAGACGCGATACCAAATCTCATCCAGCGGGTAATTTCAGCTTCGATAGCACATTGGAAATCGACTTTGGGCGATATATAGTATTTGTAAACAAAGTGAAAGTTGAACTGACAACAACGGAATATAAAATTCTTAGTTTACTTGCTAAGCAAAGAGGAAACGTTTTCTCAAGGGAATCAATTCTTGAGCATTTAGGCAGTTATGATAAAGGTGTTACAGACCGTACTGTCGATGTTCATATTCGTAATTTGCGCGACAAACTGGGTGTCGCCGGAAAATATATTATTAATATTCGTGGAATAGGATATAAATTAGATATTGAATAATAAATACTTAGTTTTTTTTAATTTTAGTGTGTAGTTTATTTGTCTATACAAATAAATATTATCCATTATAAATATATAGAAATTCTCGTAATTTTAAAATTATTTTTCATAGTAATCGTCCAATGGCACAAGCATTTACAATTTATTATATTTGTTAATAAATTGAGTCTTTAAATATTAAAAATCATTAATAAAAATATTTAAAAACTCATAATATTTGACAAAAGTTTTGTATTTTTGCTTTTTAATAAATTAATATTTTACTACAGTATAAGGTGCATAATGAAACTGACGAAATTTGCATTAATCGTTCTAATCACATTAACCATAGGTATTATGAATACTAAAGCAGAAGATAAACCTATCTTCAAATCAACCGTTGACTCTGTTTCCTACGTATTAGGAATGCAATTAGCCCAATTTATGGGAACAGATATTAAAGATTTGAATTACGACTTACTAAAACGCGGTGCTAATGATTTCGGTACCGGCAAAGATTTATTGACTGGTACAGATATTCAAAAACTTATTACCAATTATCAAGAAGCTAAAACCAAACTAGCCGGTAAAGCAAATACTGAAAAAGGTGCTAAGTTTTTGGCAGAAAACAAAACAAAACCAGGTATTAAAGTAACCCCAAGTGGTTTACAATACCAAGTAATAAAAGAAGGTACCGGTCCTCATCCTTTAGCTACAGAAACTGTAAAAGTTCACTACGAAGGTAAACTTATTGATGGTACAGTATTTGACAGCTCAATCAAACGCGGCGAACCTATTGAATTCCCATTAAATCGCGTTATTCCAGGTTGGACAGAAGGCGTACAACTTATGACAGTTGGTGCAAAATACCTCTTCTTTATTCCATCGGAATTAGCTTACGGCGAACGTGGCGCGGCTCCTCAAATCGGACCAAATGAAGTATTAGTTTTTGAAGTTGAACTATTAGGTATCACACCTCCAGCTCCAACTCCTGATGAACAAGCTACACCTGCTGTTGAAACTCCTGCAAAAGAGTCAACACCAGCTCCAGAAAAAGCTAAACCAAAAAAGACTAAATAATTTTCCAATAAAGGTATATATTATGAAAATAGCAAAAATGCTACTTGTTCTCGCTCTTACTGCTTTAATTCTTACAGCTTGTGGCGATAATGACAAAAAAGGTTCTACTACATTAAAAACTCTAACAGATTCATTATCTTACTGTATGGGTGTTCAAACAGCTAACTTTCTTGAAACTGATATAGACAGCTTCAATGTTAAAGTTTTTGAAAAAGGTATTAAAGATGCTAAAGGTAAAAAATCAGCATTAACTGATGAACAAATCGGTGGCGTTATGAGACGTTTCATGGAAGCTCAAAAAGCTAAAATGGGCGTAAAAAACTTGGCTGATGCTAAAAAATTCTTAGCTGAAAACAAAAAGAAACCTGGTGTGATTACTACTGAAAGTGGATTACAATACACTGTATTGAAAGAAGGCAACGGCCCTCGTCCAGTTAGAACTGATGTTGTAAAAGTACATTATCATGGTACATTTTTGAACGGTGAAGTATTCGATAGTTCAGTTCAACGCGGTCAACCTGTTGATATTCCATTAACAAGTGTTATTCCAGGCTGGACAGAAGGTATTCCTCTTATGAAATGCGGTAGTAAATACAGATTCTTTATTTCTCCAGAGTTAGGTTATGGCGCTAACGGCATGGGCCCTATTGCTCCAAACCAATGCTTGATTTTTGATGTTGAATTATTTGAAATCGTAAAAACTCCTCCTCCATCTGCTATGGGAGCACCTGGAAAAGTTCGTAGATAATATCTGAGTTACTTATGAAGTAATAGGATTTTATACTTTAATAAAAACCGCAGGTATTTCCTGCGGTTTTTTATTTATAAAAGGAAATTTATGACTAATTTGAATAAACTTGGAATTTCGTTAATTACACAAATAAGTAGGACTTGGCGAATAACAATCGATGGTGCAATACCTAATTCACCTGCTGTAATCGCTTTTTGGCATGGGTATATGTTGCCGGTTTGGAAGTTTTTCTCCGATAAAAATCCTTCTGCTTTAATTTCGCAAAGTAAGGATGGAGAGATTCTCGCCGCAATTTTGGAAAAGTGGAATTATAAATTAGTTCGCGGTTCTTCATCAACAGGCGGTAAGGAAGCTTTGGAACAATTAATCGAATTAGCTAAATCGGGTTATTCTCTAATTACACCTGACGGTCCAAGAGGACCACAAAGGAAACTAAAAGCCGGTGCTGTTATCGCGGCACAATTATCGCAATCACCATTAGCTTTATGCCAAGTAAATATAAAATCAAAATATACTTTTAAGAAATCGTGGGACTTCTTCCAATTCCCTCTACCATTTTCAAAAATAACACTCAGCTTTTCTGCACCCGAAGTGATTGATATAAATTCGACTCGCGAGATGATTAGCTCCAAAATTCTACAATGCGAAAATAAATTGAATAACATAAACTAATTAGAAGAATAAAATGTATAAAAACATACTATCTTATATATACAGCGAAGTTGTTAAACGAAGAAATAAACACTTCGATAAAAATCCGGATAAATTAGTAAGATTAAATACACCGGTTATATGTGTCGGGAACTTAAATGTCGGTGGTACAGGAAAAACTCCATTCGTTCAGATGCTGACTTGGCTTTTGTTGAACAACAATGTGAAACCCGCAATTGTGGGTTTGGGATACAAGCGCAAAAGCAAAGGAACAATCATTGTTTGCGATGGGAAAAAAGTCCTTGTCGATGCTCAAACAGCTGGCGATGAGATGTTCTTATTGGCCGAAAGTTTGGGCGTTCCGGTTGTTGTCAATGAAAAAAAATATAAAGCCGCGCAAATTGCCGAAGAAATGTTTAAACCCGACATAATCATTGTCGATGATGGATTCCAACATCGCAAACTTTATAGAGACCTTGATATTTTATTAGTGGACAAAGATACAATCCTTAAACCCTACCTTTTACCAAAAGGCAGACTTCGCGAACCTCTGTCTTCTGTTGAAAGAGCTGATGTTATAAGTTATACTACTGACACTTACCCTTCAAAAGAATTCTCTGCTTTGATAAAACACGGATCTATAGAAATAGCTGTTGATGTCTTCGAAGGTAAACCAATGGATTTGATTCATAAAAGATATTTTAATCCACGCCAATTGGGTTCTATTAAGAAAAGTGTTTTTGCTTTTTCGGGTATAGCAAAACCGAAAAGATTCTTATCCGTTCTAAAACATAACCGTTGGAATGTTGTAGGTTACAAACATTTCGGTGACCATCATTCATTTTCTGCAATGGATATTAAATCAATTGTAAAATTAGCATTAGAGGCAGATTGTACAACATTGATTACCACTGAAAAAGATGCAACTAAACTGGCAGAATTCACTGATATATTCAATGAAAATAAGATGTTGTGCGTCGTGTATCCTATACGATTGAGAATTACTAATGGTTTCCCATATTTTAAATCAATGATTAATAACGTTTTAAACCAAGGCCACCGATGAGAAAATATTTATGGATTATAACGGCAGTTATTATGTTAAATTCCTGCACCCATAAAAATAATGAAGTTATTATCGCTATAAGTAAAGCAAGCGGAAGTCCGTCTTCGGAGCAATATAAGAAATGGATAAATGAAATTTATCCTGAGGCAGTGGTTTATGACCTTTATTCATTAGATAAAGACTCAGTTAATATGATATTAGCTAAATGTGACGGCTTAGTCCTTTCAGGTGGACCCGATGTTTTCCCTGGAAGATATGGTGCAATTCAGGATACGGCTCTTTGTTCGGTTGATTTGCGCCGCGATACTTTGGAATTTTTAGCTATTAAAAAAGCTTTAAAAAGAAAAGTTCCTATTTTGGCAATTTGTCGTGGCGAACAGATCTTTAACGTTGCTCTTGGCGGTACACTTATAAGAGATATACCACTAATAATCAACTCACAAATTCATCAGGATACCAATAATATCAATGATGAACACATGATTTATGTTTTACAGAATTCTCTTCTTCATAAAATCACAGGTATTACAAATGGAATTGTAAATACAAGCCACCACCAATCGGTAGAATATATTTCTAAAAAACTAAAGATTTCCGCAGTTGCCGACGACGGTGTTATTGAGGCAATTGAATGGAGAAAACCGCAAGGAAAATCATATTTACTTGCAGTTCAATGGCATCCTGAAAGATTAGAAAAAGGCAATCCAATGACCGATAGTATTGGTACTGCCTTTATACGAGAAGTAAAAAAATACAAATTAAAATCAGTAAAATAATTATGGAATCACAAGATAATAAAGTAAATAGCACAGTTCTTTTAATAATTAGTGTAGCGGCATCATTTTTTAACCCATTGATGGGTGCGGCAGTAAATATAGCACTGCCAAAAATTAGTGCAGAATTCAATATGAACGCAATTGCGATGAGTTGGATAGCTATGGCGTTCCTTCTTGCATCTGCAATTGCACTTGTACCGTTCGGTAAAATAGCAGACCTCTACGGAAGAAAAAAAATATTCTTAATTGGTAACATAGTAGTCGCTATTGCTTCATTGCTTTGCGCTGTGTCATCTACGGGTACATTTCTTATAATCTCCCGTGCATTGCAAGGAATCGGCAGTGCAATGGTTTTTGGCACCACTATGGCGATTGTAACTTCTGCGTTTCCACCCCACAAACGCGGTCGAATTATCGGAATAAATGTTACCGCAGTTTACCTCGGTTTATCTATTGCACCGCTTTTGGGTGGTTACTTAACACAGTCCATTGGTTGGCGAAGTATTTTTTATCTAATGGTGCTTGTTGCCTTGATGACTGCGGTATTGATGTATATTTTCGTTAAAGGTGATTGGAAATCTCCAAATAAAGAAAATTTCGATTTCAAGGGTTCCATTATATACGCATTTGCTATCACGGGACTAATCTACGGATTTTCAAAACTTCCCGATATAAACGCAATTATTATCGCCCTTATTGGTGTTGTAGGTTTAATCATTTTCATCAAAACAGAATTGAAGCTTACCAATCCGGTAATGAATATTAATTTATTCCGAGATAACCGTACTTTTGCTTATTCCAACTTAGCGGCTATGATTAATTACGCGGCGACATTTGCAATTGCTTTTGTACTAAGTTTATTTTTGCAATATGTAAAAGGTTTCTCCCCGCGTTCTGCCGGCATGATTTTAATTACTCAACCTATAGTTATGGCTTTATTCGCATCTGTCTCAGGAAGATTATCCGATAGATTCGATCCACGAGTTTTGGCTTCTATAGGTATGAGTGTCGTTGTAATCGGTCTGGCTTTCTTGGTATTTTTAAGTTCCGGTACCTCTCTATTATATATAATTATCAGCTTAGTTATAGTCGGCATCGGCTTTGGCATTTTTTCTTCACCAAATACAAATGCTATTATGAGTTCTGTCGAAAATTCCTATTTAGGGATTGCTTCGGCAACTGTTGCTACTATGCGGACAACCGGTCAAATGTTCAGCATGGGCATTGCCGCTTTGATAATTCATACATATATCGGTGAAGCAAAAATTGTTCAGCAAAACCTGCATTTATTTGTACACAGTATCCAGATAATATTCATTGTTTTCACAGTTTTGTGCGCTTTTGGTGTTTTAGCTTCTCTAGCTGGAAGAAAGAAAAACATTGTTAATGTTTAATGTTTAATTATCAATGATTAATGAAAAGAAGTAAAGAAACCCCAGTAATGATGCGAAGTGCTAAAGGAAGCATACGGGCTTGCCCGTATGTGTCGTTCATTTGGGCAAGCCCAAATGCTTCCGGCAAAAATAATTATAAAATTAATAAACAGTAATTGTATTTGATTAAAATTACTTATTTTTGTGTAATTAGATTAATTGATTTTTTTTATGGTTATTGATGCTGATGCATATACCAAGAATATATATAGACACTTCAGTTATAGGCGGCTGTTTCGACCAGAAATTGACGAATGGTCGAATAAACTTTTCGATGAGTTTATTGAAGGCAAGAAAATTGCTGTAATATCGGACGTTACAACATCAGAATTGGATGAAGCACCTGAAAAAATCAAAAATCGGATTGATGATATTCCATCAGAATATATAATGAAAATTGATATTGATGATGAAATTAAAGATCTGGCATCAAAGTACATTGAATATAATGCCATAAGTATAAAGTACCTTGATGACGCAACCCATATTTCGGCCGCTACTATAAACAAAGTTGATATATTGGTAAGTTGGAATTTTAAGCATATAGTAAATAGCAGAAGAATAGATTTATACAATTCAGTAAATTTGAAATTTGGGTATCCAATAATAAATATTCGAACACCAAGGGAGGTGCTGGATGAAGAAACAGAAGACATTTGATAGTGTAGAATTGCAAAGAAGCATTCGAAATAAATTAGTTCAAGATTCTGATATGAATTTGGACAAGTTTTTTATTTTAATAAACGAAAAGAAAAAAAATAGTATTGTTTATAAAAAATTATCCGACAGGATAGAAAAAGAAAAAGCTAAAAACACCAAAGAATGAAATCAGAAATTGAAAATTATAAAGATGAAAAAATGTCCGATCCGGCATTTAGGGCTAAATATATTTTTGCAAAAGAAAAATTGAACATTGAAATTATGATTGATGCAATTGACGATGCCTTTGAAAATAACGCTTCTCATATCACTATGAGAAGAAGAATAAATAAATTGAGAAAACATATTGCGGCATTAAGTCTGTAATTATTTTTTAAAACAATACAAATTTAAATGAAGAAGACATTTGATTGCGTCGAAATGAAACGACAAATTCAAGAAAAATTATGGATAGAAGCCGGTGAAACAATAGAAGGCTTAAATAGATTATTAGATGAAAAAATTCGGAATAATAAGCTTTTGAAAGATTATTATGAAAGAAAAACAGCTAAAAGCTGTATAGAAATTTGAAATATTCGTAAGCGTGGTCTTACTTTCTGTTTCAAATAAGGATTCTTTAACTTATGACAATTTTAAAATTTTATACTATATTTTTATTCGTTTCTTTATTTATCTATACAAACCTTATTTCATCAGATATTTCCGATGGAAATATTTCTGATATTCCTCGTTTTGAAAAAGACTTAACGCAGATTATCGGCACCGGTAAAAGTCGAAATTATCACAACCTAATTGCTTTAAACACAACAGCTGAATATATCAAATCGGAGCTTTCAAAATCCTGCGATAGCGTTTATTTCCAAACCTATTTTGTTAATAAAATCGAGTATAAAAATGTTATTGCTGTTAAAAAATCAACTAATCCGAAACGCATAATTATCGGAGCTCATTACGATGTTTGCGATGATCAAGATGGTGCCGATGATAACGCCAGCGGTGTTGCCGGTCTTTTGGAAGTTGCTCGGTTACTTTCCAAAGAAAAGCTGAATTACACAATAGAATATGTGGCCTATACATTAGAAGAACCTCCATATTTCAAATCGGATAAAATGGGAAGCTATATCCACGCTAAAAACTTGTCTGACAATGAGATTGATGTTAAAGGTATGATTTGTTTAGAAATGATCGGATATTTTTCCGATAAACCTAAATCCCAAACTTATCCTATCGGTATTTTGAGCTGGTTTTATGGCAATAAAGGCAATTATATAATGGTAATTCGTAAGTGGGGGGCTGGTGACTTTGCTAAAAGCACTACAAAACTTATGAAAAAGCAAAACCTTATAAAAACAAAATCTTTTTCCTGCACATCGAAACTTCCGAGTTTGGATTTCTCTGACCATTTGAATTATTGGAAATTCGGTTTTGACGCGATTTTGATAACCAACACCGCTTTTTACAGAAACAAAAATTACCACGAAGAAACTGATAAGATCAAAACTCTTGATCTAAAAAAAATGTCTGCTGTTATTGACGAACTATATATGACAATCAAAAATATCGAATAATTGTGAATAAAAATCATCTTTAATACTATGTATTATTAATTAGTTTTATATATTTGCATACAGGTTTTTGAACAAAACGACTTTAGAATTAACCTATAATTCAATACAGCACTTTTTTAATCGCGATAATAAGCTAAATATATAAATTTCTCGAAGGTGCACGAAATGAGCAGTATTCAGAAAAATTACGATGAACTTTTAGAAGATTTTCAAAAATTGCAGAAGGAAAATGCAGATTTCCAAAATCTTTACGCACAAGATATTTCAAACCGCAATCTAGCGGAGCAAGTTTTACAAAAAACAGATTATAATTACCGGACGGTTGTTGAAAATGCAAATGAAGCAATAATCATAGCACAGAGCCATTACATTAAATTCGCAAATCCATACACAGTTCAATTGCTGGAGTACAGAATGGATGAAATTGTAAACAGAAGGTATACTGACTTTATTCATCCTGATGATAGAGATATGGTTATGGATTTTTTCTTTAAACGGCTTAATGGAGAAAAACTCCCAAACCGGTATTTCTTCCGTGTCCTAACTAAAAGCAATAATATAAAATGGGTCGAGGTAAATGCCGTTTTAATAGATTGGGAAGGTAAACCAGCTAGTTTGGGATTTCTAATTGACGTTACAGAAAGAAAGTTGGCGGAAGATGCGCTGGGAGAATCAGAGGAAAAATACTTCTTAGTAATGGATAATGCAAGCGAAGCAATTTTTGTTGTTCAAGACGGCTTATTGGTTTCAATTAACCACAATGCAATGAATTATTTGGAATACGAAACTGAAGATGTGCTAAACAAACCATTCAGAAATTTTCTTCATTCAGATGATTTGGAAATGGTTGTTGAAAATTATAAAAAACGCATTAGAGGTGACAAATTTGCCAGCAAATATCCTTTCCGAATAGTGACGCGTTCAGGAAAAACAAAATGGGTCGAGATAAATTCCATATTAATCAAATGGCAAGATAAACCGGCTACACTGAATTTCCTGACAGATATATCGGAACGAATGCATATAGAATCGGAGCTTATTAAAGCTAAGGAACAGGCTGAAGAAAGTGACCGCTTGAAATCTGCATTTTTGGCTAATATGAGCCACGAAATACGTACTCCTATCCACGGAATTATTGGATTTTCACAATTTCTGACTGAACCGGATTTAACGGAACAAGACAAAAATGATTTTTTGCAAATTCTGAATAATAGTTGTCAACGCTTGCTAGGTACTGTAAACGATGTATTGGATATATCCAAAATTGATTCAGGTCAGATGGATATAAATGAAGCGGGATTTTTGATGGAAGATTTATTTAATGAATTATACGAATTCAATTTACAAAAGTATTCAAGTCACAATATTGAACTCACTTACTCAATCCAAAATGAATTAAAATCAGTACTGTTTATAAGTGATGAACAAAAGATTTATCAAATATTAAATAATTTGCTGAATAACGCTTTTAAATTCACTCATCAAGGAAGTGTTAATTTCGGTTGCAAAATTAAAAGTAATAAAGTTGAATTTTTTGTAGATGATACAGGTATTGGAATAGCAAAAAATGCCCAAGCATTTATTTTTGGAAGATTTAATCAAGAAAATTTCTCATTATCGCGTGATTATGATGGTGCCGGGTTGGGATTAGCTATTTCGAAAGGATTGGTTGAGTTAATGGGTGGCAAAATTTCAGTTCAATCAGAAAAAAATGTAGGTTCTACATTCAAATTTACACTACCGCTTAAAACAGAAATTTTGAGAGATAAGACTAAAATAGTTTTACCTGATAATATAGATACAAAAGCATTTAGCGATGTAACTGTCCTTATTGCCGAAGATGATTTATATAATTACTTAATGATAGAGCATATTGTAACAAAGGAGCTGGGTGCTCAAGTTATTCACGCGGAAAACGGGAAAACCGCTTTGGATATTTGTACAAATCATCCGAATATCTCACTAGTACTTATGGATATCAAAATGCCTATAATGGATGGACATACTACAACAAGTAAAATAAAAAAAATCAATCCGCACATACCAATTATTGCCGTTACAGCATTTGGATTGAAGGGTGATGCTGAAAAAGCTATTGCCGCCGGATGTGATGACTATATTTCAAAACCTATCAATAGCGAAGAACTAATAAAAAAAATGAAAATTTGGCTGTCATATTTCCCAAACTAACTTATTTTAAACATATTTTACAAAAATTGTAACTTTTTCCGTTTTGAATTGTTATATGACAATCAATAATACTCGGGATTAAATAAATGAAAAGTTTTATAGTACTCGTTTTTATGATTTTCACTCTTGTAAGCTCAACCAAAGCTGATGGGTGGACTAATGCCGGAGAATTTTCATACCTCTACCCTAACGGCACAAAGCAAATTACCGACTATACGTTGACCAAAGACGGGAAAAGTATAGTGGTTATTACGACAGAAGGAAATAATACCTTCCGTTTGAATAGATTTGATTTGGAGGCAGGGCTAAGCGATTTTGATACTCTTTGGATTACGAACAAATACAGTTATAAATTATCACGAGATGGACTGAGTGCATTTGAAATTTACCAGACTTATCAAAACTATTATTGTCATGTTGATTATAATTTGTTCGATATATTTCACTCTTCTAAAGGCTATTTGTACAAAGAAGTGTTATTTGATAATAATGGGAACCCATATCATAATGGGAATCTATCTATAAATTATTTAAACTTTTTATATAAAGATAATTTATTGATTCAGGGTACAACAATAAATAACAGTGATAATTCACCACCAGATCATACAAATGCCAGTTCTGGAACTTGGGGTATTTTTAAAATCTTTGATATTTCTAATCCTAATAATATATATAAGAATGAACACGGTGCGACTGAAATTTATGATTACTATAACGGTATGAATAATATAGTTTTTTATCATCATTCTAACAGTTATAATGTTAACTATGGCTCATCAAGTAAAAGCTCAGTTGTATTGGTTGATAGCAATATAAACGAAATTCCGCTTTTTCCATCGGATGAAAATAACAAAGCTCCTAAAATTTTGAAATTAATCGGTGATTCATTACTGATTATACATAAAGAGGTTAATAAGAATAATAACATTTATTATTATGATAGAAAAACGAATGAATTTCGTTATATTTATAAATTCCCATTTGTAAATGGCAATGCTTCTTTTAAACTAGGGTTAAGTAATGATGGGAATTATTTAGTGAAATCTGATGGTAACAAAATACAATTTTATAAGTCTAATTATAATTACGCAATTCTTGACATTCAAATCCCTGATTCATTGAGTAATTATACAAATTATACATTTACTAAAGATGATAAATTAATTTTTATGTTAAATAATAAAAATAGATTTGTTAAATTTGAGAATCCGATAAAGAATAATAATTTCAGAGCTTTATTTACAATTTCAGATTCAATATTATTAGCTGGAAGAATCTATCAAACCTTCAATTGCTCCACCGGCAATCCAAATTCATATTCTTGGGATTTTGGAAACGATTTATTGAGTAATGAAGTTAAGCCGGAATTCAAATTCAATGCTCCAGGAAAATATACTATTACACTCACCGCAGAGAAAGACGGTAAATTTTCATCGCAAATAAAAGAAGTAACAGTTTTACCTGATTATTCTGTTGGTTTCGAAATAGTTAGTATTCCTGAATACTTGCCGATAATATGTAAATTCAAAAATACATCGACCGATAACATTGATTCACTTGTATGGGATTTTGGAGATGGGACATATTCTAAATCAAAAGATGTTGATATGGAACATTTATTCGCAAAAGAAGCTGAGTACAATGTTAAACTTAAAGTTTATTATAATCGGTTCATAGACTCTGTTGAAAAGAAAGTAATTATTAAAGACATAAAAGAAGCTCCACTTGATCCGAATATTTATTCTGAATATAATTTTGAAAACACCTCTCAAAATCATCAAAAGTTTTATAAGGTTTATGAAACTAAAGATAAAGGATTTATATTTGTGGCTTTGAACAAAGATAAAACTAATCTAATTAAAACTTCAGTTAATTTGTTAACTGAAATATCTCTGCTTATCGCTAAACCACCTCATTTTCAGCCTATTGTGTCATTGCTGCCCGACAATTTTGATGATATTTACTTTGAAAACACATTACAATTTAATAATGATAAATTTGTTGTTGCTTATAGCAGGAATAATTATTCAATGGTTGATGTATATAATTCACAATTATTAAAGGTAAGCTCCTTTGATTCAACAAATACAATTCTAATTAGTTTAGCTTTACCAATAAACAATCAAAATGAAAGCTTTTTATGTTTACAAGGAAGCGGTAGTGCGGCTATTTATGAATATAATATAACGAATGGTAAAAGTAAGATTTTTAAAAATGATTTTTCTTTCCAATTATTACCAAGTAAATATTATTTTGATATGTATAAATTCTATAATTTATATTCTGCATTTACTCCAATATATTACAATTATTGTTATCATGCATCTTATCAAATATCGAGTCCATTTGGTAATGAAAAATTAAATTTTCAATTTCCCAATTCTTCACTTAACTTAAAGAAAGATGTTTACTTTTATGCGTTCCGTAACATCGACACAACTACATTCGTAGGATTAGACATAAACGGCAACATATACAAATTCAATGCTAACGGCGATTCATTGAACAAGATTGCTCTCGCACCCGGACTAAGAAACATTGCCGTAAATGGCTCGCTATATTATGCCGTAGGGTTTAAGGACAACCACCCGGTTTGCTACGCATTCGATAATGATTTGAACATGAAGGATACGATTTACATTGAACAGCGCGACGGCGCGTTTCTTGATGCTTTAGTTTGCAAAAGTGGCGACTTAGTTTTGGTGGGATATAAATATATTCCTTCTAAGACAGATACTGCCGGAAAATTGCTTCGCAGTAGCTATATACTAAAAATTAATAAATATTCTGAAACGAAAGATAGCACAAAATCTATACCTATTTCTATCACAAATCCAATTGATCATTTGGCTACAATTATAATAAATGCAGATACGAGCACAACATTCCGATATGAAGTATTTGATTTGATGGGTAATAAAGCTTTTACGTCAAAAGAACTAACTCTTGATTACACGTACCAAGGCACAATAGATTTTACCGGTTTGGCTCCGGGTGTATATATATTCAAATTCTTTATTAATGGAATAATCGAAACAAAAAAAGTAATTTATCAGAAATAAATAAATCTAACCAATAGCATCATTTCATTATGATGCTATTTTTTTTGCCTGTGATGCAACATTTTTTATTTCATTTCGTTAATTAACGAAGTAACGAACTAGAGGTTTAGAATTATGCGAAATTATATTAGAACTTTTAAAGCATTATCCGACCCAAATCGGATTAGAATATTGAAAATGCTGGAGATTCGTCAGTTGTGCGTCTGTGAAATAACAGATTTGTTAGGTATATCAGCTTCGACAGTTTCTCAGCATTGCTCAATTTTGCGGGATGCCGGATTTATATTGGACAAAAAAAACGGTAAATGGGTGGACTATTGGCTCAACCCTTCCCCCGACGATGAATTAGTCAAACAACTCCTCCAACTACTGCCTACTTGGCTGACCGATGACGAGGTAGTATTATCTTATAAAGAAAAAGTAGCAAAAGCAGATAGAAAAATAATCTGCTGTAATATATTATTAAAAAAAGGATAAAGTTATGCAAACAAACGATGAAATAAAAGAAGTCGTAAGAAAGAAATACGCTGAAATAGCCGTATCCAATACAAATTGCGGTTGTTCGTGCTGTGGAACCGATGGCGCTGCCACTTTTGATTATACAGTTATGAGTGATGACTATTCAAAACTCGAAGGTTATGTCCCTGACGCCGATTTAGGTTTAGGATGTGGATTACCAACTGAATTTGCCGGAATAAAAGAAGGTGATACAGTTTTGGATTTGGGTTCCGGCGCGGGTAATGATGTGTTTATAGCACGCAGTGTCGTTGGCGAAACCGGCAAAGTAATTGGAATAGATTTCACTGATGAAATGATTAATCAAGCACGAATAAATTGCGATAAAACAGGTTATAAGAATGTTGAATTCCGTAAGGGCGACTTAGAAAACATGCCGATTGGCGCATGCACAATTGATGTTGTGGTTAGCAATTGCGTTTTAAATTTAGTACCCGACAAAGAAAAAGCATTTTCAGAAATGTTCCGAGTTATTAAATCGGGCGGACATTTCAGCGTGTCGGATATAGTTATCGAAGGTGTGTTACCTGATTCTTTGAAAAATGCCGCCGCAATGTACACAGGCTGTGTTGCCGGTGCTTTACAAAAAGATGAATATCTGAATATAATCAAAACGTCCGGATTCGTTGATATCTCAACTCCAAAGGTAAAACAAATCAATATCCCCGATGAGATTATGTTATCGGTTATCAGTGAGGAAGAATTGACTAATTATAAAAACTCTGGTGTTAAAATACTGAGCGTTACTGTGAACGCCAATAAACCGAATATAGGTTGTTGTTAAGCGAATACACAAACCTTGGGGCTGTCTCATAACTCGAAATATATTGTTTTTTGTCAATCAAGGATGATTGACCCACCGATTTTTCTAAACTTGGTGGGATAAGCATCCTTGCTTGTCCCCCAAATAATTAGTTTTGATACAGTCCTAAATCGAGCACTGATACATTATTTTACTTTAAGGGCATACAGTAAAATAAAGTTTTTCTTATTTTACTTTATCGACTGAAAGTAAAATAAAGAAATTATTAAATAAAAGTATAAACTGTAGTAATATATTAAATAATATTGTTAAATTTGTATTTAATCATTTATTTATGTAAAACTTAAAGCTCTGAGAAAATGAAAATATTAGTAATTGGTGGAACAGGATTAGTCGGCAGTTATCTACTCCCAAGATTAGTTCATAATCATAATGAGGTATATGCTCTTACTCGGGTGGAAAACAAAGTTGAAAGAATTAAAGCATTAGGTGCTAATGCTATTTTAGGCGATATCAGAAATCCGAAAGAATTCCAAAAAGAACTGCCTGACAAACTTGATATCATTGTCTTACTTGCAATGCCAAGTGTTAAACCCGGGCATAGAATGACCAAAAAGTGCAAAGCAGAATTACGGGAAGAAACAAACGATTTTTTCCGTAATTCAATGGATTTGGCAAATCATTATAAAATTCCTATTATTTTACCCGGTGGCACAAGTTATAAAACTGAAAAAGATGAAATTGCTGATGAAACATGGCCAATTTTAAGGATCGGTCTAACAGAAATTGGTAAAGATACTGATGCAATGGTTAATCAGGCAATCAAGTTGAAACATCCTGAAGTTATTCAGCTTATTTATGGAAAGATTTATGGAAATGGCGGACTTTTCCTTATGATTTATAATATGATGGATAAAGGTCGAAGTAAAATTATTGGAAAAGGGGACAATTATATTCCAAATATCCATGCAAGTGATGCGGCAAACGCTATAATTAAAGCTATAGAGAAACTGCCTATTGGAGAAAAGTTCATCATAGCGGACGATACTCCGGTGTCTCAAAAGGATTTTACAATTTATATGGCTGAATTGATGAATAAAAAACAGCCCGGGCACATTCCCGGATTTATTATCAAGTTGGTTCTGGGGAAAGATTTTTATGAGATTATTCGAATGAATTGTAAAGTATCAAATGCAAAAGCAAAAAAAATGTTAGATTGGCATCCTGAATTTCCATCATATAAGGAAGGACTTTCTGATACAATCAATGAAATTAGAGAAAAGAAAAATTACTTTGCCCAATAGAGAAGTAATAATAGCAGAAAATCTTCGGAAGGTTTCAAACTTTCCGAAGATTTTTCTTATATCTATTGACAATAACAATTATTACTTATCTGCCCAGCGTGTTCCAAATCATATATACGCCACCCAAAATAACAAGAACACCGCAAACGCGTTTAACATATTTGGTGGTTTTAGAATTTTCTGTCCAATTCAGGTACATCTGAACTTTTTCTAATAATGTACCTGCTAAAACAATCACAGCGCAGTGTCCTAATGCAAATGCCGCTAATAAACTGACAGCAAGTAACATATCGGTAGATGATACGGAGAATACAACTCCTAAAACCGGAGCCATAAAAGCGAATGTGCAAGGTCCCAGACCAATTCCAAAAATAATTCCTAATACCATTGCGGCTGGAAGACCTTTGAATCGAGTTCCGCTTAATTTAGCTCCATCCCAGGGGAGTTTGATAACGTCGAGCATATACAAACCAACAGCAAAAAACACCAAAGCGACAAGATAATTACCTATTGAGCCTATATCGCCCATCAAGCGTCCCATAGCGAGTGTTATTCCTCCGATGATTGCTATACTGACTAAAATGCCGAGTGCAAAAACCAATGATAAATAAAATGTCCGCCGCAAAGTTATCTTTCCTTGGGAACTTAAAAATCCAACTATCAAAGGAATGCTCGATAAATGGCAGGGGCTGAGCAGAATGCTCAATATACCCCACGCAAATGCCGACAAAACAGCAAGCCAATAACTTTGATAGAGGAACTCGCTCAAGGTGTTGAAAATGCTGTCTATCATTTTTTCTTGCCTTTTTTGATTTTCAAACCTTTGGATTGTAGAAATTTGTCCATTTGTTCTTCAGGATAAAAACCCTCGTGTCTGTCAATTTCTTTGCCGTTTTGGTCAAGGAAAACTTGCGTTGGAATCAGCTTAATCTTATATTCCTCAACTTTGCTTTTAAACTCGTCTTTCCAAACATCATAGAAAATAACTTCGATTTGAGAGCCGTATTTATTTTCAATGGATTTCATAACCGGCTGCATTTTTTTGCAAGGTATGCAATTAACAGAACCAAGTTCAATGAATGTTATCAACGGCTTCTTGGCTTTAGCTTCTGCAGGATTTTGGAATAAGCTAAAACCAATAAGTATAATTAAAATGAATATTGCGGCTTTTTTCATTTATTCTGCTTCCTTAAGCCATTTTAAAATTTGATCATCTTTTGGTACAGTACCGGAGCTTACAACTTTTTCGTTTATAACCAAACCCGGTGTCATCATAATACCGAAGCTCATAATTTGTTGGATATCGGTTACTTTTGTAATAACCGCATCAATTGAATTTTTCTCTACCACTTGGCGAACTTTATCTTCGAGAGAATGGCATTTCGCACAGCCCGAACCTAATACTTTAATATGCATAATCTTAATGTTTAGTTATTAATTATAAATGATTAATTTTCAATTTGTTTACTTATCAGCACAATTCTATTTGTTCTGTATGCTCTAGGATTGAACTAATTTACCGTCTTTGTCATTCCTGCGAAAGCAGGAATCTAATTTGCTTTGCGTCATTCCTGCGAAAGCAGGAATCCATTGTATTTTATGGACTAAGTGGATTACCGCTTTCGCGGGAATGACTAAAATAACATTGTTACTTCACATTCCCAAGCTCCTGCTTGCGAACGGCTTAATCCTTCGAGTTTTGTAATTTTCTTATTTCCGATTCTACGTATTTGGTATAATTTCCCGGATTGGAATACAAATCCCAGATTTTCTCTAAATTCTTCCATTTTACTTCTTTTCCATTGACCTTCTTGCTTATTATCAATGTCTGGACATCGAATTTATAGTCATCTTGAAAGTGTTCATTTCCCTCAGCTAAAAAATCTACCGAACTGTAAGTTATCGTACTATCCTTCAACTCCCTAGCAAACGAATCTTTCATTGTGCTTTCGGTAATTTCTTCAATAGCCAAACAACCCGCGCATCGCATAGTTGCGTGAAAATATGTTACGTCAATTCGAACGCTGTCTTTTTTAATGGGTTCGGTTGCTGAGGCTGTGATAATAGAGCCAATTAGCAGAAACGCTATAGCGAAAATTCTAAATATATTTTGTTTTTTCATAAGTTTATCTACGATTATTAATTTTTAAAATACTAAATTAAATAAAAATCCGACAATAATAATACCCACGCCTACTACTCCCACGAAAGTGAAGATTAATGGGTAGGTAAGAACTTTTTTCAATATTATGACTTCCGGTAGTGACAATCCTATTACGGCCATCATAAATGCAAGCGAGGTACCCAAAGCGGCACCTTTTTCCAGCAATACTTGTACAATTGGAATTATTCCCGCGGCGTTTGAGTAAAGCGGGATACCGATTAACACTGCTAATGGAACTGAATACCAAGCGTCCTTTCCCATAAACGAAGCCATAAAATCTGCCGGTACATAACCGTGTGCTCCGGCACCAACCGCGATACCAAACATCACATATATCCAAACTTTGGAAACTATTTCGCGGACTGCTGTGAATCCGGCATCAATTCTATCATTGAATGTTACTTTACCTCCGTCTAATCCAAGATTGCCCGCTTTGATTTCATAAACCCAAGGCTCGACCCATTTTTCCAATTTCAATCTGCCGATTACCCAACCTGCGAAAATCGCAATGAAGAGTCCGGTCCCGACATAAAGCAATGCTGTTTGCCAACCGAATAGTCCGAGGAGTAATACAAGAGCAACTTCATTAATCATTGGCGCCGCGATAAGGAATGAGAACGTAACGCCAAGTGGAACACCCGATTCAACAAAACCCAAAAAAAGCGGAATGGCTGAGCAAGAGCAAAAAGGAGTTACGATACCCAATGAGCTTGCCATAACATTACCGACGAATAGCGGTTTGCCTTCTAAAGCTTTACGCGTTTTTTCGGGTGAAAAGTATGAGCGGATGATTCCAACTATGAAAACGATTAAGGTTAGAAGCATCAATACTTTCGGCACTTCGAATATGAAAAAGCGGATTGCTTCGGTTAAATGAGAAGTTTTGTCCATCCCGATTAAATTCCATACCAAGTAATTTACCATAAGTTCCAGGTACATATAGAGCAATACCCAGACCGGTAGGAGAATTAGCGGAATTAGGATTTTATTTCTTTTGAATATGGATTCTTTATTTATGTTGTTATCATTCATCTATTATATCTCAGTTTATTTTAGTAGCTTAAGGCCTTTGGATTGAAGGAAAATATGAATACTATCTTCGGAATAAAAACCTTTATGACGATGTAATTCATGGTTATTTGTATCAAGGAAAACCTGAGTAGGCATAACTTCGATTTTGTATTTTTCTGCTTCTTGGCTGTTTTTAATAACGTCAATGAATTTGACTAAAATTTGGTTGCCGTATTTCTTTTGGATGGAATCCATTACAGGACGCATGTTTTTGCATTGTTCGCAAGTTTCCGACCCCAACTCAACAAATATCATTTTTAAAGTGGAATCGATTTTATTATTATCATCCGGAGTTATCGGCGTTTCTTTACAAGAAAACAGCAATACCGAAACTAGGATAACTGCTACAAGCTGAATAATTTTCATAAATTTGCCTGCCATGTTAAACTTGCTCCAAATGTTTGTTTATTAGTTAATTGAGCACCGTTATAGTTTTTATATACCGGAATATCATAAAAAATCGAGAAATTAAAATTTCTAATAGAGTAATTCAATTGTGGTGAAAGCACGAAAAGATTCCAACCTGTATCAGTAAGAACTTTTTGATACTTGTGATCGTTTAATCGAATGTCGCTTCTCAGTTCGAGCATACCCACTAAATTTGGAACAATGCTTTTAGTTATAAATAAGGAATTAGTGAAGCTTGTACCGTACTGATATGTTGTACTATTTTCGGCATTCCAATCTGCGCGGTTTATAAGAAAGAGATGTAATCCCTCAGCATCAAATCCTTTATGCAGATATGATAGCAAGACTCCGCCGAATGCTCCGGTTGAAGATTGTATATGTTGCGGTAGGTTCTGTTCTACAAAATTCAGGGGAATTTTTGCTCCCACACCCACAGTCCATTCCATTTTCTTAGCTCTACTTGCGACAATATTATACTTACCGTATAACGTAGTATGCGAGAAACCCGAACCTGACAAAGCATATTCGCCAAAATCCTGGGTTTTGTTTACATAAGAACCGATTTCCCAATCAATAGTAAATTTGTCTGTTACACCATAACCTATGAGAAATCCCAAATATTGAGATTGGTAATTTTTCACACTACCGGTATCAATCGCCGTGGTACCACTATAGTATTCCTCACCATTTGAGTATGAATAAAACGAAGATGCTCTAATATTGCCGACTCGCAAAATACCCACATTCGTTGTACCTCCTATCATAGACAAACTGCCAACCGGTGCGCCGCCTATACAAGCGCATTGTGCAAACAATTGCTCTGAAAGGCAAAATATCATAATAGCGAGTAAAGCGGTTTTATATTTCATTTACAATTAATGGTTTAATGTTACATCTATCCACACTTTTGATTTTTTCCAAATCCTCGAGTATGATTTCTTCATTGGAAAACCACAAAGGCAATAATTCCAAAATTGTCTTAATCATTGGATTATCGGAGTTTTCTACTATTCTATAATTTATCCATTTACCTTCTTTTTCATCAGTAATAAATCCATTTTCGCGGAGGTAGGACAAATGGTTCGACACAGTCGCGCCGGAAAGACCCAAAACCGAAGTGATTTCGCACACACAAAGCGATTTATTCAAAAGCATCAGCAGTATCCTAACTCTATTTTGTTCGGATAATACCTTGAACAATTCTATTTTTTCTCTCATCTAATTTTCTTTTTCAATTATACATTTAGCTAATCGACGAAATGATATTTTTTTTATTTTGGGATGGGTGGGGAATTTTGTTTATTTATTTTGTAATTTTGTATGTAATTAATATAATTAGTACAAAACAATTCGTGGTCAAAACAGAAAAGAAATAGATAAAAAAATAATGAAAATTTTAGAAGCAAATATTACAAATAAAGTACACAATTATTTAAAAGATGTCTTGATGAATATTGTTTCCTTAGAAATGGCAAATAAAATAATATTTGATTTCTCCGGAATAACATCATTTTTTGATAATTCAAATGAATTTCAAAATATGAAGGAAATATTTTCTCTAGAAGAAAATATTCACGAAGTACCTGACCGCACCCAATATGGTGATTTCCAAACCAACACAAATTTGGCAGAAAAAATCGTATTAGATTTAGTTCTGAAAAACATAACACCGGAAATACTGATTGAACCAACTTGTGGTAAAGGAAATTTCATAATTGCTTCATTAAACAACTTCCAATATTTAAAAAAAGTTTATGGTATAGAAATTTACAAACCTTATATATGGGAAACAAAATTCCATATTATTAATTTCTATATTGAAAATCATAGAGAAAATAAACCTGAAATTACTATATCACATTGCAATGTTTTTGACTTCGATTTTAAAAATATTGCCAAGAAAAATCAAAATAATGAAATCTTGGTGTTAGGTAATCCACCTTGGGTTACGAATGCCAAATTGGGCAGTCTAAGTTCATTGAATCTTCCAAAAAAAACGAACTTTAAAAATCATAGTGGTTTAGATGCTATGACAGGCAAAGGCAATTTTGATATTGCTGAATCAATAACTGCAAAAATGCTTGATGCTTTTCAAAATATGAAAGGCCATTTGTTGCTTATAGTCAAGAATTCAGTTATTAAGAATATAATTTTTGACCAAAAAATAGCCCAGCATAAAATCTCTTCAATTGAAAATATTCGCATTGATAGTAAAAAAGAATTTAATGTTTCAGTAGAAGCATCTTTGTTTTTTTGCCAATTGAATTCTAAACCGCAATTTATTTGCAAAGAGTATGATTTTTATTTGAAAGGAGAGCATTACTTGAAATTCGGATGGATTGGAGACAAATTTGTTTCAGATATTGATAATTATGCCTTAGTAAAATCAATTGATGGCGAAAGCCCGTTTATATGGAGACAGGGTTTAAAGCATGACTGTTCTGCCATTATGGAATTAGATAAAGTCGATGGTTATTATACCAACGGCATTAATGAAAAGGTTAATTTAGAAGATGATTTAGTATATGGTTTTTTAAAAAGCTCAGATCTTAAAAACACAGTAATTAATCGTTCGAGAAAATTTACAATAGTTACCCAAAGGAAAGTTGGGCAAGAAACAGCATATATTAAATCAAGTTATCCTAAAACCTATCAATATTTGAACGATCATAAAAAAAGTTTTGATTCTCGAAAATCTAGTATATACAAAAACAAACCAACTTTTTCCATTTTTGGCATTGGGGACTATTCATTCAAGCCTTATAAGGTTGCTATTTCAGGGCTGTACAAGACTTTTCATTTTACGTTGGTACTTCCTCAAGATAACAAACCAGTTATGTTAGACGATACGTGCTATTTATTGGGATTTGACAAAATAGAGTTTGCTATATTTGCGTTAATTCTTTTAAATTCAGACATGGCTATGCAATTCTTGCAATCTGTGACTTTTGCCGATGCGAAACGGAGATTTACAAAAGATGTTTTAATGCGAATAGATTTGCTGGAAGTTGCCAAGATATTACCAAAAAAATATTTAGAAACGGAATTATCTAAAATAAATTCTAAATATGAATTAGATATAAATTTATTAACTTGGAATGATTTTATTGAAGAAATGACGCCCGTTAATTTTAGACAAACTGAATTGTTTTAAATAATTATTCTAGTCTTTTTGTTTACTTATTTAAGAATAATAACGATGGAAAAAAAAGATTTACACTGGATACAACGCTTTAATAATTTTTCAAAGCAGAAAACCTTTTTTAGCTTAATTAATCATAAATTAAATGATAAAGAATAGTGAAATGTACGAAAAAAATCGTACAGTTGAAAATGGTTGGGTTGTCCCATATACAGGGACAACTAATTGCAAAAAAGATGAAATAAAAAAAGAATGAAGATTTGAATGAATTAAAGCACTGAAAATGAAGATTATTTTGTAATTTTGAGAAGTAAAAAAAAAAATTATAAGAATAAAAAATGATGGAAGAAAAAGATATACGCTGGATACAACGCTTTGATAATTATAAAAAAGCTTTAACTAGTTTAAGTAGTGCTGTTGAAATTAGTAAAGATAGACCATTGTCCGATCTTGAGGAACAAGGTCTTATTCAGGCATTTGAATATACTTTTGAATTAGCTTGGAATGTAATGAAAGACTTTTTTGAGTACCAAGCTGAAGAAGGTATAAGAGGAAGTCGGGATGCAATTCGTTTGGCTTTTAACAGAGGACTTATAGCCGAAGGTCATATATGGATGGATATGATTGAAAGTCGAATTAAATCGAGTCATACATACAACGAAGGTGTTGCTCATGAAATTACCGAGAAAGTATTATCGAATTATCACAAATGTTTTATAGATTTCAAAAATACAATGATGAAAGAATTATGAAATATGGATTATGTAATGGCGATATTGAAAAAATTCTAACGGTATTCAGAGAGTTTCCTCAAATTGAAAAAGCCATCCTTTATGGTTCCAGGGCCAAGGGTAACTATAAAAAAGGTTCTGATATAGACATAACCCTGATTGGAAAAGACTTAAACTTGAGCGTACTTAATTCAATTGGAGTGCTGATTGATGATTTACTTCTACCTTATTTATTTGATTTTTCTATTTTTAATCAAATTACCAATGCAAATTTAATTGAACATATTGACCGTGTAGGTATAGAATTTTATCACAAATCATAGAATGATTTAATAAGTTGAGAAGCAATTTGTTTTAAATTATAGAGAGTTGTGGGCGATGTTAAATAAAATGAAAACTGTTATTATTTTATCTTTAGTATTATTTTTAACTTTGAATCTTTATGCCCAAGATTCTAAAGTAGAAGAGTTGGTTTCTGAGGGTACGGCATTGCACGACCAAGGTAAGTACGACGAGGCAATCGCGAAATATAAAGCCGCATTGGAGATAAATAACAATTCACCTTTAGCAAACTACGAGATGTCATATTCTTGTTATTCGGCACAGAGATATGATGAAGCTGTTGACTTTAGCGAAAAAGTCATTGACCTTGAATCTGGCTTTTTGCACGAGGCATATATAGTTTTAGGAAGTTCTTATGATATGCTCGGCAAACAGAGAAAAGCAATAAAGGCTTATAAAAAAGCCTTAAAAATATTTCCAAAAAGCAATATGCTTAACTATAACTTAGCACTAACACTTTTTAATAAAGAAGACTACGAAGAAGCAGAAGAAGCCGCCACCAATGCAATCCTTGCAAACCCATATCATGCCAGCAGTCACTTTTTGTTGGGTTCTATCAAGACCCAGATAGGCGAACGAGTGAAAGCATTACTCCCTCTTTATTATTATTTAATTTTGGAACCTGATAAACCAAGATCAAAATTAGCCTATAGAACAATTAATCAACTTTTAGGATCAGGCACTAGGGAATCCGATGGTAATACCATACAAGCAATTATACCCGGTTACGCTAAAACAGACGATTCTTTCTTATCAGTTGAGATGTTTTTAGCACTTTCTTCGGCATCAAAATTCCTCAAGAAAGACGAACCAACAAACGAAATGGAAGAATTTATTAAAACTAATAGAATGTTATTTGATGTTGTTGAACGTACCGGAAAAGCAGAAAAAGGATCGGTTTGGGATTTTTATATATTGAAATTTAGAGATCTGTTGAAAACAGAAAACGCTGATGCTTTTAGTTATTTCATTTCAATATCTACTTATCCTGATGTAGTTACTAAATGGTTCAGTGAAAATCCTGATAAATTAGAAAAATTGAAAAATTGGATGGTTCAGTAAAATGAAAATAATAAGAATTTGGGTATTCTTAATATTCCTTTTTGGATTGTCCCTGCAATTGTCGGCCCAACCCTACATTCAGAAGCCTTTTAAACTGAAAGTTTACAATGCTGATGATTTGATCAAAATATGGGAAAATAAAGGATTGGAAGCCCTTAAGAAATCAGTATATCCAATAGACTTGGTTTATTTAGACAAGAAGTATGCGGATAAACTTATTGATATTGAATTTAAAAGCGGTTTTATTGAAAGACATCCTGAAAATAATAAATATTATATTAAAAATATCCCTGAATTGACATTAGAAATTGCTAACATTTTTCATAATAAAAAATCTTATAGGAAGTTATTTCAATACTATTGTTCCGTTCCAAAAGTTTTTAAATCGGATACTGTATATGAGTTATATAAATATTTGGATGATTATCTAGGAGCTCTTGTCACTCACCAATCCTCTAGTGTAGTATTACGATTAGTTGAAGACTACAATTTTTGGAAAAACTTAATTAAAACAACTCCGAGGATAAAGTATCCAAAAGTAAAAGAAACGCCAGCCGGTAGCGAAATCGATTTAAGTATTTTACTAAAATTCGATAAAAGTGAATTATATAACGATCCGAGATATATTTCATTACAAATTGCGGGTGCCCTGAATTATATTAATATAAAAGGTTTTGACCGAAAGCTATTAGATTATTTGAAATCCATACAAACTGAGAGCTATAAAAGGGATTATTCATTTACCGAACAATCTAATCTAGGGTACGAACCTTTTAAACCAGATTATAAAACAATCAAAAGTAAATCTCCAATTACCAGCTTTAAGAAAGACTATAAATTAATTTGGAAATTAATTGAAAAGCAGGGAACTTATGGTAAGGATTCACAAATTTATGAATTAATTTTTAAAAGAAATTTAGCTTATATCAGCATAACCGGCTCAACCTGGAGTACTGATTATCTTGTTAAAATTATAAATAAAAATGCAATTGCTGTTGCTGAAATATCAACAACGCGCTTTAACCCTACCTTTGAGGACTTAGATATATAATGGATAAATTAAATTAATATTATAAAATAAACTATGAACAATACACAAAAAATAAAAGCCGCGCTAACTGGCGGAAAGAATTGCGCGCAAATTGTAGCGGGCACAATTGCTGAGAAATTTAATATTGACCAAAAGACCGTACTTGCCGCAACAATTGGATTCGGTGGTGGAATTGGGCGTCAAGGAAAGATATGCGGTGCTTGCACAGGAGCTGTGGTAGCATTAGGATTAGTAAATGAGCAAAGCGGAAAACCGAGCGCCGAAGTCAAAGATATAACTTACAGACAAGTTCGTGAATTTTTTTCAAAATTTAATGAGAAATATGATACAACTGAATGTAGTGAATTGCTTGATTGTGATATCAGCAAAGCCGAAGGATTTGAGATGCATAAACAAGGTAATCACGTAAATCTATGTGTCGGGTTTATTGAATCCGCGCTGGAGATTTTGGATGGGATGTTGGTGGAGCGAGAGTGATATAAACCGTTCCCAAGCAGGAGCTTGGGAACGAGAATGAAAATCTATAGCGAGTCAAGAGAAACGCTTGACTCGAGGATATCGTTTGATAATCAAAAAGATGGACTCCACTTTCAAAGTTGAGTCCATCTTAATATCTAAATAAATCAGAATTTATATTGCCTTTTCTTCTTCTAATTTCTTTTCCGGTATAACCACATCCACAACGGGTGTTGTATCGACCGGATTTTCCAGTAAAATTGCTTCTACTTCTACTCTCGGAGTCTGACGGATAATTTCGAAACGTATGTTTTTCTTTTCTTCGTCATAATCACCCTGAATTGCATCGCCTGAGTGGATTTCGCCGAATAAGATTTTACCCGCGAGTTCATCTTCTATATAATTCTGCAATACACGTTTCAGCGGACGAGCGCCGAATTTCTCGCTGTAACCCAAATCAACCAGGAAGTCTTTAGCTTTTTGAGTCAATTCGAATGTCATTTCAATATCTTTCAAACGTGACAAAAGTCCCGCTATCTGAATATCAATAATTCCGTAAATATCGTCTTTCGAAAGTCGTCTGAATGTAATGAAATCATCTATCCTATTTATAAATTCAGGATTAAAAATACGTTTCATCGCATCTTCGATTGAGGATTTCATATTGATATAATCCGACTTTGTAGTATGGCTATTGAAACCAATTTTACCGCCGGCTTGTATATCTTTCGTTCCAACATTCGAAGTCATAATGATAATCGTATTTTTGAAATCAACCTTGCGTCCGTTACCGTCTGTCAAATGTCCGTCGTCGAAAACTTGAAGCATAATGTTGAACACATCGGGATGCGCCTTTTCTATTTCATCGAATAATATGATGCTATATGGCTTGCGTCTAACGCGTTCGGTCAATTGTCCGCCCTCTTCGTATCCGACGTATCCCGGAGGCGCTCCAACCAATCTCGAAACGGTGTGCTTTTCCATATATTCACTCATATCGATGCGGATTAACGCATCTTCCGTATCGAACATCACGCGTGCCAATGCTTTAGCCAATTCGGTTTTACCCACACCTGTAGGTCCTAAGAACATAAACGAACCTATCGGGCGTTTCGGGTCTTTCAAACCGGCTCTTGCACGGCGGACTGCTTTGCCTAATAACTCAACCGCTTCGTCCTGACCAACTACCATTTTGCGTAATTCATCCGGCAATGATTTCAGCTTAACCGATTCGGTTTCCGCGATTTTGAATACAGGGATACCCGTCATTTGAGCAACAATCAAAGCAACATCTTTTTCCGTTACAGGGAATAAATGTTTCTTCGCATCACGCTCCCATTGTTCGTAAGCGCTTTGTAATTCATATTGTAAACGGTTTTCGGTATCGCGTAAACGCGCCGCTTCTTCGTATTGTTGTTGTTTAACAACATCTATTTTTTGTTTTGTTATATCTTTTATCTTTTGCTCTAATTCTAATATCTCAGCAGGAATATTGATATTTTCCAAATGTACCTTCGCTCCCGCTTCGTCCATTACATCGATGGCTTTATCCGGGAAACTTCTATCCGTTATATAGCGGGCGCTTAAATTGCAGGCTAACTGAATAGATGCCGAAGTGTAAGACACACCGTGGTGTTCTTCGTAGCAATCTTTGATATTATTCAATATCTCGATTGTTTCTTCCAAAGTCGGTGCATCGACCATAATTTTCTGGAATCTGCGTTCTAAAGCTCCATCCTTTTCAATATTCTGGCGATATTCGTCGTAAGTTGTGGCGCCGATACACTGTATGTCGCCACGTGCTAACGCCGGTTTGAACATATTTGCCGCATCGAGTGAACCTGCCGCTCCGCCAGCTCCGATTATAGTATGAATTTCATCAATAAACAGGATTATATCGTCACTCTTTTCGATTTCGTTGAGGACTGCTTTCAGGCGTTCCTCGAACTGACCTCGGTATTTTGTACCGGCGACCATTCCAGCCATATCGAGTGTTATCAATCGTTTATCGAATAGTATCCGCGAAACTTTACGCTCTACTATCCTGAGCGCCAATCCTTCTACAATCGCGGTTTTACCTACCCCCGGTTCGCCGATTAAAACAGGATTGTTCTTTTTCCTGCGAGTTAGAATTTGGCAGATGCGTTCGATTTCTTTATCGCGTCCTATCACAGGGTCTAATTTTCCTTCCATCGCCAGCTTTGTCAAATCCCTTCCGAAGTTATCCAAAACCGGAGTTTTGTGCTTTTCCTTCTTCTTGGTTTTCAAACCTTCCTGGGTGGTAGTCTGCGTAGGATTGCCCTTCTGAATATTAGTTAGTTCCTTATGCACTATGTCATAATTTATTCCATACTGCGCCAAAACTTCCGTTGGAATTGTTTCCGGTCTGCGAAGCATAGAAAGTAATAAATGCTCCGTACCAATCACATTGGATTTGTAGAATTTTGCTTCCAAAAATGAGAGTTTCAATACATTTTCGGTCTCTTTTTTCAGCGGGATATTGCCGATTGTCAAAGTAGGTTCCGCCGGCGGCAATACCTCTTCGATGGCATTTCTTAATTTATATAAATCAATACCTAAGTTCTGTAATATTCTTACTGCTGTGCCGCCGCCCTCGCGGATGATGGCAAGCATCAAGTGCTCAACACCGATTGAATCGTGGCCAAATCTCTTGGCTTCCAAACGGCTGATTTTGATGACTTCATTTGTTCTGTTCGAAAAAGTTCCGTCCATTATTTCCTCTAATGTATAAAATTCAATAGTAAAGACGCAGAAATATTCGATTTATTTGCAGAAAATTATTAACACTTTGAAACATAGACTTATTATTAACGTAAAATTAAAACAGTTATATGAAACAGAAAATAATAAATATTGCCAAGTTCCTCGATTGGGAGCTTATTGTTTGGGTAGTCGGATTGATTGCTTTAGCTTTTATGAATCCCGACGCGGGGGGGCACTTTACGTTATGCCCATTCAAAAATTTGGGATTCCATTTTTGTCCGGGTTGTGGATTGGGTCAGTCAATAAGTCTGATTTTTCACGGACGGTTTGCGGAGAGCTTCAACGTCCACCCATTAGGATTTTTGGCATTAATCGTTTTATTTTCGAGAATTATTAAATTATCATTTATCAATCTGAAAAGATTTAGGAGCAATTATGGAAGAACAGGGACAATCTAATAGACGCAAAATTTTAACTTACATTCCCGATATGGAATTCGAAGAATTAGCGTTTTTGCAACGTATGTTGTCGTCAATGGCAGACAGCACAGTTGAACAATTTCTAATGGTGTATTCGCAACGCCGTAAAAAATCAATGATAGTGTTATTGCTGACATTATTAGGATTCTTCTGCGCGGCCGGCATTCAACGTTTTTATATCGGTCACATCGGTATGGGAGTTCTATATCTCTTCACAGGCGGACTATGCTTCATCGGTACTATCGTTGATTTAGTAAATTACAAACGCCTTGCGCTCGAAGAAAATATACGTATAGCGCAACAAACCGCTATGATGATAACCAGTTTATAAACAATTACGAATTTCAAATTACAAATTACGAATGTAGGGGCAGAAGATTTTCTGCCCTTTTTTGTAGGGTCAGGGTGCGAATCGGACGTCGAGCGTGGTTGATACGGAAGGTAAGGTGTCATTCTGAACGAAGTGAAGAATCCATCTTCAAAATAATTTTAAATTTTAGATTTTGAATTTTGAATGCGAAGAGAAGAAAATCAAGAGAAACCCCCAAACCCCCTTTGAAAAATGGGGTATAACCAAGACGTCATACTGAGCGAAGCGAAGAATCCATCTTCAAAATAATTATGAATTTTGTATTTTAAATTTTGAATGCGAAGAAAGGGGAATCAAGAGAAACCCCCTAGCCCCCTTTGAAAAATGGGGTATAAGCAAGACGTCATCCTGAACGAAGTGAAGGATACATCTTCGTAATTCGTAATTTTTAATTAGTAATTGATTTTAATAGTGATATTTGCAGGATATAATAATTATTTCTTTCGCTTTTACTTCATAAACCAAGCGATGTTCATCTGTTATTCGACGAGACCAAAATCCTTTTAAATTATTTTTCAAAGGTTCGGGTTTTCCGATACCTTCAAAAGGATTGCGGGCTGTTTCAATAATTATTTTTGTGGTTTTTTCAAAAATTCGATAATTTTCTTTTGCCCAAAAATTATATTCATCGAATGCTTCTTTATGAAATGATATTGTTCTCATCGAAAGCATCCAATTTTGGAGAAATAATATTCACACCTTCGTTTATATCATGAATTCTCTTCAGCAATACTTTCCGATTCTTAGGAGATCTCAGCAAATATTCAGTTTCATCAATTTCGGAAACAGTAATTTCGATTTCTTTATCTTGATATGTCTTTTTTAGGATTTCGACAAAATCCATAGTCAAATCATTTGAATTTACTTGATATGTTGTGTACATTGCTTTCGTAGTTAAAGTTTATAATATTAATTGACGTTTCATTATTTGTTTTTATTTTTTCCAGGATACCAAATTTTTGTAGGTATAGATCGCGACCTGTCCGTCTTCGTAATTCGTAATTTTTAATTAGTAATTGATTTGCAAATAATTGGTATGATATTTGAGAATAAAATCATATTGATAAGGTATTGCAAAATAAATGGATTCTATATGATGCAAGCGGATATTAAAAATATGATTTATCTGGTTCGCGGTGTGCAGGTGATGCTCGACAGCGATCTGGCGCAATTGTTTAATGTTGAAACTAAAGTTTTTAATCAGGCAGTTAAGCGAAATTCTGAAAGATTTCCTGAGAATTTTATGTTTCAACTCACCAAAAAAGAATATGATTCTTTGAGGTCACAATTTGTGACCTCAAACTATGATTCTTTAAGATCACAAATTGTGATCTTAGACAATGATTCTTTAAGGTCACAAATAATGACCGCTTCGAAAGTAAGAAAATTTTTAACTCAATCTTGGAACTAATATGAAAAATGAAATTATATTATATAGTCCCGATGAGCTGGCAGAACATATTGAGGTAAGAATTGACGAAGAAACAGTTTGGCTCAGTCAGGAACAAATGGCACTTTTATTTGGAAGAAACAGGGTGGCTATTACCCAGCATATTGGAAATATTTTTAAAGAACGTGAGCTTCAGAAAGAAGTGGTATGTAAGGAATTCTTACAAACCACTCAGCACGGTGCTATTCAAGGGAAAACCCAAATAAATAAGATTAAGCTATATAACCTTGATGTAATAATTTCTGTTGGTTACAGGGTTAAGTCCAAGCAAGGAACTCAATTTCGTATTTGGGCTAATCGGATATTAAAGGACTATTTGTTGAAAGGCTATTCCTTAAACAATCGGATGAACCGTATTGAAGACGATATTCAGGCACTGAACGAGAAGGTCGAACGTATTGATTTACAGATTAATACAGCACTTCCACCGGTGCAAGGTATTTTCTATAACGGGCAAATTTTCGATGCTTACAATTTTGTTGCGGATTTAGTTCGTTCAGCAAAAATATCAATTGAGTTAATTGATAATTACATAGATGATAGCGTACTGGTACTCCTCGAAAAAAGAAACTCCGGAGTGACGGCTTGCATTTTTACACAAAATATTGGAAAACAATTAAAACTGGATATTGAAAAGCACAATGCGCAATATCCGGCAATAGAAATAAAACATTTTAAGGATGCGCACGACCGCTTTTTGATTATTGACAATTCGAAAGTTTACCATATTGGGGCAAGTATTAAAGACCTAGGGAAAAAACTGTTTGCTTTTTCGCTGATTGAAAATAAAGGAATAATAACTAACTTGATTAAGAATTTATGAGCGCAAACTATAATCCTATAGAAGTGTACATTAAAGATGTGAAAAATCGATTTAATATTAATGGATAAATTATGGCTTTCTATAATTCAGAACTATTCGAATCAAAGCCGGAATTGCTAAATGGCAATCTCCAAATTATTGCTTGTGCAGGTTCGGGAAAGACTGAATTTGTTTCCGAAAGAATTGCTTATCAGATATTCAAAGGAATTGCAAAACCCGATCAAATAATCGCTTTCACATTTACCAATAGAGCCGCGGATGAATTAAAATTCAGAGTACGCGCAAAGATAAAAGAACTTATGGGCAAACAACCCGACATAGGGGATATGTATATTGGTACCATACACGCTTTTGCATTCAAATTTCTACAAGAATATGTTCCTAAATATCGCGGATTTGATATGCTTGACGAAGTGAAGCGGTTAGCTTTCATTTCGACAATGAAAAAAGAAATTCACGTTAGGACCCTGACAAACGATTTGTTAACAAGGTTTCCAAGACCATTTCACATAAATCCTGAAAATTGGCTATTCAATGCTTTCATTAGTGATATTGATTTGTTAAGAGAAGAAGGTTTAACTGAGGATGATATTTTATCAGATAATTTCAGAAAAGCCTCGCAAGTCTATTTTAATAAACTTGAGGAAAAACGTTTTCTCGATTTTTCAGGAGTTCTCCGATTAGCGGTTGATACTTTGGAAAAGCAGCCGGCTATTAGACAAAAAGTACAAGACAAATTTAAGTTTTTCACCGTGGACGAATACCAAGATATAAATCCTATACAAGAAAAACTTATTCAACTTATTTCTAACAAAGAAAATGTTTGCGTTGTTGGTGATGATGACCAATCCATTTATCAATGGCGTGGTGCTGACGTTCAAAACATAATTACTTTCCAACAGCGCTACACCGAAGTAGCTGTTCATAGATTAGATATTAATCGCCGGAGTTGTGATGCAATTGTTAAAACTTCAGATGAGCTAATCGCAAAGAACAATCCCTATCGTTTAGAAAAAAATATAAAAGATAAAGGATTAAAATCGGAATCCGGTGATTTATACAAACTTTTATTTGAAAGGCAAGAATTTGAAATTGTATGGATTATCACCAAGATTAAGTCTTTGCTTGGAACTGAATTCTTGGATGGCACTCAAATAAGAAAATTGAAGTATTCTGATTTTGCCATTCTATTCCGTTCCGTTTTGCGTGAAGCTACTCCATATATAGAAGCGTTAAAAGCGGCTAATATTCCTGTTGTTTTTGCTGGAACAGGCGGTTTATTCGATACTGACGAGGTATCAGCTGTTATCAAGATATTTGAATATATTTCAGAATGTGATAAGGATGTCGTTTACAATAGCGATTTGTTAAAAATAATGCACGCTAATCTGCCTAAAGAATTTTCTTTAAGCTTTGAAGAATATAAGGCAAGAATACTCAAAATTCAGCATCTTGAAAATAAACACTCAAGTATTTCATTGCAGGCATTGTACGTGAAAATATTGATCGCGTTGGGTGTTTCGGATGTAAATTTCCACAACGCCGAAGACGATATTTTACTTTTTAATTTAGGCCGATTAAGCCGAATGATCTCGGATTATGAAGAAGCGCGCGAGTGTTTTTATTTTTATCAAATCAAGGAGTTTATATGGTTTGTTCGTCATCATTGCGAAAAGTATTATGATAGCGGCGACACCGATGCAAGGTCTGGATTGATTGATGCGGTGCAGGTAATGACTATGCACGGAACCAAAGGCTTGGGATTCCCTGTTGTATTTATGCCGAGCCATTTCGGACAAAATAGTGTTGAAGTTTTTGGACCAACATTTCTTGATGTTACCAAGTTTGATAGTACTAGATTTATAAATACTCCGGAAGATGAAAGAAGACTTTATTATGTAGCTCTTACGAGGAGTAAAAAGTACTTGTTTGTAACCTCAGCGTCTTATAAAATTAAAGGGAAGGTACGCGCACCACATAGTAATTTCTTTAATGAAATTCCAGACGAGCATTTTATTTATATGGATATCCCAGATCCAACAAAACGCAAACTATGTGATATTGATGGTATTGTTGATGAGTTGAGATTCCCAACCAGCTATAGTGATTTATCTTGTTATCTAAAGTGCGGATATGATTACAAAATGCGTCATATTTTTAATTTTAATGCGCAATTGATACCAGCTCTTGGATTTGGACAACAAGTGCACAATATAATTAATCTTTTGCATAGAGATTTTGAAAATACCGGGCAAATACCGACTTCAACACAGATTAATAAAGTCATCAATGAACACTTCTACCTTCGGTATGCCTCCGATACAATACTTGGAAATATGAAAGCTAATGCTATAAAAAGTATAACAAGGTATGTTCAAATATGGGAAAAAGACTTTTCTTTAACTGTACAAACTGAACGCCCGTATGAATATGAGTTTGAAAATGCGCTAATTAACGGACGAATTGATATGATAAAACGGGAAAATGAAAACGAATCAGTTTTGGAAATAATTGATTATAAGACCGGAAAGCCGAAAGATGAATTGATGCGCAAGTACGAACTTCAGGTTCAATTATATACCATTGCCGTTCAAGAAGCATTAGGTATGAATATTCAAAGTGCATCCATACATTTTATTGACAGCGACCAAAACGAAAGAATTAGCATAAATACTTCATCTATGGCATTGGAATCCGCCAAGGATGAAGTTCGTTCCGCTTTAAAAGGAATTACAAAGTCAACATTTAAACGCGATGCACTACACGATAGGATTTGCACGTCTTGCGATTGGAGCAAGATGTGTCCCAAACGAGAAGGATGGGGAAGGTAAGAATGAATAAATTATTAAGTGTGAATAAAGAATGAAAAGACATTATTACTCGAATACGATAGACAAATTTCTCAATGATTCATCAAATGAGATTCTTGGTGTTTTATCTCAAAACAATGATTTTGATCTGGAACAAACCCAAAGATTCGCTTGGACACAAGAAATTGATATTTTGAAAAGGATTTTAAATAGATATAACGGCTCAATATTTTTCGAGTATGCTATTCCAAGGATGGGACGAAGAATAGATGTTGTACTAATTATTGATGCGGTAATATTTGTATTAGAATTTAAAGTAGGCGAGAAAGAATTTTTGCAAAGTTCAGTAGATCAAGTTTGGGATTATGCTCTCGATTTGAAAAACTTTCACGAAACAAGCCATGACCATTTAATTGCACCCATTCTTATTGCAACAGAAGCTAAAAGCACTATATACAGAGTTATATCAACATCGCATAATGATAATCTTTTATTTCCAATAAAAACAAATACTGATTTACTAAAAGAAGTGATTGATAATGTACTTCTGTTTTCTGATGGTAAAAATATAATTATTGATAATTGGATTAAAGGACGATATTCACCTACTCCAACAATCATTGAGGCCGCAATGGCTCTTTATAATAGCCATTCGGTAGCTGAAATTTCAAGAAGCGATGCATCAGCAATTAATTTAACCGAAACAAGTAATTCTATTTCCAGAATAATTGAAGAAGCTGAAAGAAATAGCACCAAAGCGATTTGTTTTGTAACTGGTGTACCTGGTGCAGGCAAAACATTGGTTGGATTAGACATAGCAACAAAACATCTTGAGAAGGAGAAAAGAACAACAAGTGTCTTTCTTTCAGGTAATGGACCACTTGTAGCAATATTAAGAGAGGCATTAACGAGGGATAAGGTTAAAAGAGTAAAGGAAAGTGGAAATAAAATCAAGAAGGGTGATGTGTTTAGGGAAGTTAAAATGTTTATTCAAAATGTTCATAATTTCAGAGACGAATGTTTAATTGATATGAATAATCCTCCATTTGACCATGTAGCAATTTTCGATGAAGCCCAGCGAGCATGGGATAAAACACAAACTGCAAACTTTATGAGTCGCAAAAAAAGCGTACCGAACTTTCTTTATTCTGAGCCTGAATTCTTAATTTCCTGTATGGATAGGCACAATGATTGGTCGGTAATTATCTGTCTTGTTGGAGGTGGTCAGGAAATAAACACTGGAGAAGCAGGAATCAGTGAATGGATTGAATCATTGAACCGATCTTTCCCTGATTGGCATGTTCACGTATCTTCGAGATTAACAGATAGTGAATATGATACTGGTAATGCATTAATGAAACTCGAAACAAGACATAATGTTTTCGAAAGAGATGAATTGCATTTGTCTGTATCCATGCGTTCATTTCGAGCTGAAAATTTATCTTTATTGATCAAAAATATAATTGATTTAAACATAGATTCCGCAAAAGAAAATTTAAACCTACTCAGAGAAAAATATCCAATAATTATTACTCGTGATTTGAATAAAGCCAAAAAATGGCTGAAAGAAAAAGCCAGAGGTAGCGAACGATATGGAATAATTGTTTCATCACAGGCACAAAGATTAAAACCCCATGCTATAGATGTCAAAACACCTGTAGATCCTATACATTGGTTTTTAGGCGAAAAAGAGGATGTTCGCTCGTCATATTATTTAGAAGATGTTGCAACCGAATTTCATGTGCAGGGTTTAGAATTAGATTGGGCTTGTGTTACTTGGGATGCTGATTTTAGATATTCGCCTCTTGGTTGGCAACACTTTTCATTCGTAGGTGATAAATGGCATAATATCAAGAAAGAAGAAAGAAAGCAATATCTCAAAAATTCATATAGAGTGTTACTAACAAGAGCAAGGCAAGGAATGATAATTGTGGTTCCATATGGAGATAATGAAGATCCAACCAGAGACCCAAAATATTACGACAGCACTTACGATTATTTGAAAGAAATAGGTTTTGATGTTATTTAAGGAATCAATAAAATGAATTCAATAGAAGCAGTACAGGTAGATTATATAAATTATGGTTCTCGTACTTTAGAAACAGTTTTGCTTATTAATCAAGAAAACAAGTCCAAGAAAGTAGTCTATATTTATAATTATGAGGGTTATCATTTTCGGATTTTTGAAAATTTCTTCGAAGTAGCCAATTTCTTTAATAATAAATCTTACAAGGTTTTAAAAGATTACACAAATGAAAAATATGCCGATAAGTTTTTAGAGAGATACCAGTTTAGTTAAAAATCGTGCCCATTCAAAAAGATGTATTTCCGATGCTTTGAGAATGAACACATGCTGAAAAACATTTTATTTTGAAGGTTTCATTCGCCATTTTTTCACATCCAACCGCTTCGCGGTTGTGTGTCAAGTGTCGCGCCTCATTTTCTATTCATTTTCAACCACTTCGCGGTTGGCATTCTAATCCTGATTATACCCCATTTTTCAAAAGGGGGTTAGGGGGTTTCTCTTCAAAGACGCGATAAATCGCATCTCTACGAAACTCGTGGCTATTCAAGACTGGCAACCACAAGGGTTGCCCCTACGCTCCCACCTTTCTACCCATTAACAATTTACAATTAACCATTGATAATTAATTTCGCCGCTTAGTTGTTGTCATTTGCAAATATAATACAAATGAAATTTGTTACATTGCGGCTGTGCTTTTTGGTAATGATTTTGCGATTGCTTTTAATACTTTGTTCACATTTTCGGAAGTCAAGAAAACCTTAGCAACTTCTTCGTCTATTTCAACGAATGTACGATTCTTTTTGAAATAGGGATTTCTTTTAACTTTTGAATAGTCAATATCATATTCCGGCAATAGTTCGTCATCTACTACATCAGTATTTTTTTGAATTTTCTTCATGCCTTTTCCGTTCATATTTTGTTGCTTTTCTTGAGCTAATTATTCTTATTTTATTCTTTCTTTCAGTAAACGATACAAATATAAGATTATTTTTATTGGAATAACCTATCATAATATATCTATCTTCATCAACAGAATGGACAGGGTCGTGCAAGAACGCCGCAAATTCATCATTCCATACAGACATTGCTTCTTCGAAAGACACACCGTGCTTATGAAGATTATTTTTGGACTTTTCGCTATCCCATTCAAATATTAATTTAGTCATTTTATCGTTTATTTAATACTTAAATATTATTTAACCAAAATTACTAAATTAATTATAATCTACAAAATTTCTGCTTATCAATTCTGCAAATATTTTTTCTATTCATTTCCAACCACATCGTGGTTGTGTGTCAAGTGTTGCGCCTCATTTTCTATTCATTTTCAACCACTTCGCGGTTGGCATTCTAATCCTGATTATACCCCATTTTTCAAAGGTGGTTCGAGGGTTTCTCTTCAAAGACGCGATAAATCGCATCTCTACGAAAGTCGTGGCTATTCAAGAAGGGCAAACACGCAGGTTTTCCCCCTACGGAAAGTGGTCACAGCAAGCTGTGCCCCTACAATTCAAAAATAAATTATACAAATCAATTAATTTTTACAGAAATTTTGTAATTTTGCATAGAAATAATTATTTAGGTTATTTAATGTCGTTTAATTTTGAATGGGACGAAGTAAAAGCCGAGAAGAATCTCGAGAAAGTGCAAGATTGGCAACAAAAAAGGAAAGAAATAATTATGAAGAAAACTGATAAAGATATGGACGATATGGCTTCTGAATACGACTTTTCAAATGGAGTGCGAGGTAAGCACCAACAAAAATTGGAAGAAGGTTATACCGTGACGGTGTATTCTCCAACTAAAAATTCGATAGAGAAGCAAATATCCGATAAAACAAACTATGTGAAAATTGATAAAGATGTTAATGAGTATTTTGTGACCTCCGAAGAAATAAACAATGCTTTAAGAGCAATAATTAAGGCAATTCCTCAAAAACGGAAAAGGGTTAAGAGGTCTGTTGTTCATTAAAGGATTTGATTTACGTCAAGAATTATTCTCGACGATTTTTTGAAATAATTTTTTTATAAATGAGATAATTAATGGGATTGTTCGATATATTCAAGAAAAAGAAAGCCGCCACGCCGGATTACACCAATTTGACACCTATGGATATGGACGTGGGTTACATATTCGACTACGATTTATCAACTTGGACAGTGGACGAAGTGTTTGTTTACGATTGGGGCAACGACTTTTTCTCCAAGGAATTTCAAGTAAACAACAGCAAATACACAGCGTATCTGAGCGTGGAGCAGGACGACGAGTTGGTTATGGCTATGACTCGCAAAGTTAAAATCCGCGCCATCGACGAAAATCTGCCGGAATATATCACATCGCATAAAGCCCCGCCTCCAAAAATAACTTACCAAGGGATTGATATGCTTTTGGATAAGGAAGCACCCGGATATTGCGGCAAAATGGATATGCCCGACGAAGATTGGAAAGAATTTATCTCGTGGGATTATTACGATAAAAACGATGACTTTGTTTTAACTATCGAGCAGTGGGACGAAAACACTTTCGAAGCCGCTTTCGGCAAAGTAGTAAAGTATTTCCAAGTCTCGAACATTTTCCCCAACCCTGAACTAAATACTGATATATAGGATAAATAAAATGATTAGAAAAGTATTATTATCGGTTATTGTCTTAGCAGTTATTATGACTTATTGCAATGTCAATAAACACAAAAACGACACATTCCAGAAAAATCCGGTCGATGAGCTGGTTCGCGATATGAACAGCGTACCGGAATTTTCGATAATCCTTTACGATATGAACTTCGACGAAGCCAAAGATATTTATCAGCATAAATATCAAATCGTAAAGCACGTATCTCAACCCAAAGACACTATCCTCAGCGAAATTACAAAATGGTACCCTGTACCACAAACATTTTTCGATGAGCATACTAAAGATATGGGTATGGAGATTGTAACAAAAGCAAATGGTAAAGTAACTAAGGAAGCCGCGCCTCCGGGATACTCCAATTATGTGGGCAATCCTCAATACGGGCGTTGGAACAATACAGGCGGCGGTTCATTTTGGGAATTCTATGGCAAATACGCTATGATGTCCTCTCTTTTCAATATGGCGTTTATGCCGGTGCGCTACTCGATGTGGAACGATTACAATACTTCGTTCCGTGGTCGTGGACAAGGCTTCTATGGAAATGGACGATACGGTTCGAACAGCGCGTTCAGCAAATGTCACAATCCTAATGGAATGGGCAATCGCAGTGGTTTCGCCAGCAGAGTTCAGAGCCGTGTATCTCGCTCAAAAATTAGCCCATTCAGCAATGCCAGCCGTGTTGGCCGCTCAACTAACCGCGTAAGTAATTTTTCATTCCGCTCTCGCGGCGGCGGATTTGGTAAATAATTATTAACTAATTGGAAATTAAAAATATGGAAAAGTTTTTGCAAAATGATTATTTACTGACATTGGTCAGTGCTATATGTTATATAGCCGCCGCTTATGTACTCTTTTACTGCGGAAAAATCTTCTATAGTATATTCAATCCAAAAATTGATGCCAAAAGCGAACTCGTTTTCAAAGATAACTTTGCTTTTGCAATCGCTCAAACTGGCTATTTTGCAGGATTGTTAGCCGTAATCGGCGGTGCAATTGTCGGGCCTTCGACAGGATTAGTATATGATTTGCTCGATATATTGATTTACGGTTTGATGGGAGTATTCCTATTGAACATCTCAATTAAATTGAATAGCGTATTAATACTCCGCAAATTTAACGTCCGCAAAGAAATAATAGAAGACCAAAACCCGGGTACCGGTGTTGTGGAAGCCGCAAGCGCATTTGGTTCGGGTTTGATTATATTCGGAGCATTAGTCGGTGAGTCCGCTACCTTGATGGCTGGGGTAACTTCATTACTGATATTCTGGGCAGTCGGACAGGTGGTATTCTTTATCACCGGTTTGGTTTATAATCGGATAGTATCGTATGATATTCACAAAGAAATCGAAAAAGACAATTCCGCCGTAGGATTGGGCTTTGCCGGAGCATTGATTGCGATCAGCATATTAATTTACACAGCCATTCACGGTGAAGTTGATAACATTGGTGTAAAATTAGTAGAAGTGTGCATTGAAGTAGCGATGGGATTGCTTATGCTGCCGATTGCGCGTTTCTTTGCCGCTAAGGTATTACTTCCGGGACAGAAACTTACACATGAACTTGTCGGTCAGGAAAAACCGAATGTCGGCGCCGGTTTGTTGGAAGCTTTCGCTTATATAGGCAGTGCGGTGTTGATTAGCTGGTGCCTGTAATCAGTTTATAAAGTTAAAAGTTCATAAAGTTTGTAAAGAAGAAGAAGAAGATAAGTTGGAGTCCACCTGCAAGGTGGGCTCCAACTGTCTGTTGTAGCGAACTGCGGTCGCTTAAAAAGATAGTCAAGGAGAATTTATGACTATAGGAAAAGTTTTTACAATTATAACTCATAACTTATAATTTATAACTTTTAAAGATGGATTCTTCACTGCGTTCAGAATGACTTCTTGGCTATACCCCATTTTTCAAAGGGGGCTAGGGGGTTTTTCTTTCTTCTTTCTTCCAATTAACAATTGATAATTAAACATTAACAATTGATTTTATTCCCAGCGTTACCAAATTTTCGTGAATTTGAACATTGAAACCTTTGGCAATCAATTCATCGGCGATTAGTTCTCTATAACCACCGGTTACAAAAATCGGTATGTTACCCTTAGTCCACTCGAGTTCTTCGAAAACTTCGGTTAGGTATTTGGTCACGCCGCCTTGTAATGAATTTATCATACCTGCCATTACATTGTCGTTAGTGTTTTTGGGTATTTTATCGGTCGGTTTGACGAAATTTGTTGGGTATAATATCGGATTGATGCGGCGTAGAGATTCCGCCTGAGTAATTAGACCGGGCATAATGATGCCGCCAAGGAATTGGCTGTTTTTACCTAATATATTGACGGTAAGAGCACTTCCGCAATCTATAGTTATAACGGGTGCAATAATCAAAGAAAGAGCACCTGCCAATCCAAGTGCTCTATCTAAACCCATTCCTTCGATTCCGTCGAGGGAAATCAAATTCTCAATATCATCTAGAGTAAGTTTTCTAATTCTAACTGAATTTGCTGTCAGCTTTTCTAAAAGTTTTTCTTCGGCTATCCGGTTGACTGACGAATATGCAAATTCTTTGTCGCCTATTAATTCAATCAATTCGTCATAAAAATCGTTGTCAAGATTAAAAGCCAACAAATCATCATCGATTAATAACTTTAACCTGCTATTTCCCAAATCGGCTGAAACAAATTCCATTTCTTAGTCATATTTATAAGTAATGCTGTCCAAATCGCTGATAATCATTGTTTCATTATCTGCTTGGCTTCGAACTTTCAATCTGCCGTCTTCCATTAAGAAAACAGCTTCCCAAAGCCCATCCCTTCCGGCAATATTGATATCTCTTCCAATTATATTTAATTGGCGGTACCATTCGAAGAAAACTTCTTCCGAACGTTTAAAAATCCATATCTGAATGGTTTCTTGTAATGCCTTAATAATATCCTTCATTGCTACATCGAATCCTAGCATCTTTAGCGATATAGCTTTGCTTTCAATTTCCAAGGGAAATGAAGATTGGTTAACGTTTATACCGATTCCAATAACGGAGCTTTGGCAAACCGAACCCGAAAATGAGTTCTCTACCAAAACACCGCAAATTTTGCGAAATCCGTTTTCGGTGTTAACCATTATATCATTTGGATACTTTAATTTGAATATATCCGCACCGCAGACTTTAACCAATGCCTCGCGCGCGGCAATACAACCTACAGCTTGGTTCAGGGATAATTCTGTCGAACTCATAGTCGAACATTGGCGGGTGCCATAAGAAAAATAAACATTATCTCCCGTGTTACCCAACCAACTGCGGCTATTTCTTCCCCGTCCGCTAATTTGAACATCAGCAGTAACTATTACTCTTTCGTGTTCTTCGAGCAATTCTTTGATTGTGTCATTGGTCGAAGCAATTTCTTTAAAATGATAATGATGAATCATATTAGTGTCTATTTATTTAATAATTGTTCTTTATCTTTTTCTACCATCGTTATAATATCCATAAGCATCTGGTCTGTGATTTTAGTTAAAGCAGTTTCATAAGCTAGGTGGATACCCGCGGCTTCACTATTAGTTCGTGCTATTTTTTCAGTATATTCTTTTGTTAAAATCGAATTTACGGTACCGGTTTTGGAATCTCTTTTTATTAGAGCTATTCCAATAGTCAGCCGTATATAATATGGCTCTGTTTTGGATTTTGTATCGTTTATGGTTGAATGTTCAATTATACTTCCCTCGAGTGTATAATTTGGAGATTGCATTGTGCGGGCGTTCAAAACTCCACCTCTAAACGTTTGCGATTTTGTAAAACGAACGAAAATATAATCGCTGACCAATTCATCGAATCCGCTTAACCAACGATGGTAATAAAGAGGAGTCACAGCACCGTCTTCGGTTACCAAAATACGATCGGCACTTTGCTTTGCCGGCAACGTAAATGTCCGAATTTGCAAGGAACAATCGACATACTTCTTGCTAACGGGCACGCTTTCTTCGTTGCTGATATCGTAGTATTTTATCTCGGGATTATCCACCCTCAGCTTGATACAGCCGGTAAAAAAAAGCCCGAAAATTAGAGCGATAAATATAATGTTTAGTTTTTTCATAGCAAATTAATATATATTAATAGTTTTTTTTTTAATTTGGCATATCTTAAAATTAATACTTTTATTTTATTAATTCAAATAATGTGATGATATATTTTATTTCCGATGTTCATTTAGGTTTTTACCATCGTTCTAAAGACAAAGAACGAGAAGATTTATTGCTCAAAGTACTAGAAAAAATTTCTCAAGACGCCACCGAACTCTACTTACTTGGCGATATTTTCGATTATTGGTTCGAATATAAGACCGTTGTACCCAAATACTTCTATCGTACATTGGCTTCGATAAAGAGATTGACCGACAAAGGAATAAAAATCGAATATTTGATGGGTAACCACGATTTTGCACACAAAACGTTTTTCGAAGAAGAGCTGGAAGTACGAATTCGCACAAACGACATTGAGCGAACTTTGGAAGGCAAGCGGTTTTATTTATCGCACGGCGACGAACTCAATCCCGCGGACAAATCCTATAAAATAGCAAAAAGCATTTTGCGAAGCAGTTTCAACCAATGGCTTTATGCTAAACTGCACCCCGATGTAGCTATTAAATTAGCATCTAAAAGCAGTACGCAAAGCCGGAAATATTCCGGTCTCAAATATCCGGCGCACGACTTTATGCTGGAATTTGCAAAAGTGAAAATTGACCAAGGATTCGATTATGTTATTATGGGACATAGACATAAAGTATCGGAATTCAAATATCAGGAGGGGGCTTATTTGAATTTGGGTGATTGGCTGAAGGATCCGCGCATTGCAAAATTCGACGGAAGCACATTGATTATGTTAAAACCAGAAGAATTTTTGTTGATGATTTAAAATTACCCACGCGTCAAGAATTCTTCTTGACGCGAATATCAACAAACTTCTTGTCATTCAAGTGAAGCGCGTTTTTTCAGAATTTACAATTTGCCACGAAGTGGCAAAATCTCAATAACCGCGGGTGAAACCCGTGGAAAGAAATGCGTTTTTGAGAACAGCCCCAAAGGGGTTGAACCATTGAAATTTAGTTTAACGTATTTTGTATATTATTTTTATTCAAACACTTCGTGTCTGATTAGGATGTTCATCTTTACCACGGGTTTCATCTGCGGTTATTGAGATTTAGCTCTTTCAGAGCAAATAACCATTATCCTCGCGTAAAGATTTTTTCTTGACGCGTATATCAACAAACTTCTTGTCATTCAAGCGAAGCGCGTTTGTTCAGAATTTACAAATTGCCACGAAGTGGCAAAATCTCAATAACCGCGGGTGAAACCCGTGGAAAGAAATGCGTTTTTGAGAACAGCCCCGAAGGGGTTGAACTAATGAGATTTAATTTAACGTGTTTTGTATATTGTTTTTATTCAAACACTTCGTGTCTGATTAGGATGTTCAGCCCTACCGCAGGTTTCACCCGCGGTTATTGAGATTTAGCTCTTTCAGAGCAAATAACCATTACCCCCACCCTTGTTCATTTTATAATAGAAAATATGTTCGTTCGTTCATTCCGCCAAAATGAATTTTAAACAAAACAAGGTTAATAAATGAAAATATCAATAATAACACTAGCAATTGCACTTATCACACTAACCGCTTGCTCGGTTACCGATCCTGATTACACTACCCAATATAATTCTGTCCAAAACTTAAGTATATTGGCTACTGTTGCCAAAACTAACGAATTTAGAGACTCATATCCTGATATAAAAACTCATATAACACCGAAGGAAATAGTTTTCGAATTTCCTGACGGCAAGACATTTACAAAATCAATAGCCGATACATTAATGTATGTGGCAATTGCGCCTTACTTAACAACCACCCATACCTGCTCTACTCATTATCCATCGAGCTGTTCGGCGGAATTGACCGAAAAAGCATTCAAGGTCGAAGCCGAAGAAAACGGCAACAAGATATTCGAAGGCAATTTGACATCCCTAAAACACGGTTTCTTTGAAATGTGGCTTCCAAGAAATAAAGATATCAAAATAAAAATTGAATACGGCGATAAGAAAGGTGAAGAAGTAATCCCAACGAACGACAACAGCAGAACCTGCATAACGACTATACGATTGAATTAACATATTGAACCTTCGGAAGGTTGCGAACCTTCCGAAGGTTTTAGATAAACATTTACAATTAACCATTGACCATTATTGAAGATGGATTCCTACTTTCGCAGGAATGACACGCTAACTATATAATCAGGGAGATTCCCGCTTTCGCGGGAATGACACGCATCTTCTTCTAATTTATGAACTTCACAAACTAAGAATAAGCATTCGCTCCACCGGTTTCAGCGCTTGCAATCTTAGCGATTCTTCCATATTAATCTGTGGTTCGAGCTTTTCCAACGCATCGGCGATTTTTTCTAATGTGTTCAATTTCATATATGGGCAGATATTACATCCCATTTTATTATTCGGGACATCTATATATGTCTTATCGGGAGCAATCTTTTTAAGTTCGTGAATTACGCCGCGTTCGGTTAATAACACAATCGTTTTTTCAGGACGCTTTGCCACCGTATTAATGATTGCGGTTGTTGAGCCGATAAAATCAACAAAATCCAAAATATTACTTGGGCATTCCGGGTGCGCGGCGAAATACGCATCGGGATATTTTTCTTTCAAATCATAAGCGGCTTTGAAAGAATATTCACGATGCACTTCACAGCTTCCTTCCCAAACTTCCATATCTCTATCTAATTTTTTCTTCAGATAATTTCCCAAATTCCTATCAGGTGCAAATAAAATCTTTGTATCCACAGGTACTGAATTGACAATTTTTTCGGCGTTGGACGATGTGCATATTATATCGCTCATCGCTTTGACTTCTGTTGAGCAATTTATATATGAGATCAGTACTGCATCTGGAAATTTTGCCCGCCAAGCGCGAAATTCATCCATATCCATTTCATCGGCTAAAGAACATCCTGATTCCATATCGGGTAAAAGTACTATTTTTGATGGATTTAGAATCTTTGCAGTTTCCGCCATAAAGTGTACACCGGCAAAAACTATTACATCAGCATCCGTTTCTTTAGCTTTTTGAGCTAGATAGAGTGAGTCCCCAAGGTAATCGGCTATGTCCTGCACCTCGTCAATAGTATAATAATGAGCCAGTATAACCGCATTGCGCTCTTTTCTCAATCTGTTTATTTTATCAATAATATTTATTTTCATACGTTAAATTTCGTAAATCATGGTAAAAACATAATCAAAATTAGGTAAAAAGCACAGAAATAGAAAATAATTGCAAAATATTAAAGATTTTTTAAAATAATGCTTGCATAATATAAAAAATATGTCTAATTTTGTATTCCTATTTCTTTGGAAATCTGAAAGAATACTTGGGCAGGTACCGAAGTGGTTAAACGGGGCAGACTGTAAATCTGCTGGACTACGTCCTACGGAGGTTCGAACCCTTCCCTGCCCACCAACAAGTTCTTTACATTGCAGATGCGGGAGTAGCTCAGTTGGTAGAGCATCAGCCTTCCAAGCTGAGGGTCGCGAGTTCGAGTCTCGTCTCCCGCTCAAAAGATTTAGACGCCTTCCAAGACGGGGCGTCATTTTTTTAGAATATTCGCCGCTGGTATAGCTCAGTTGGTAGAGCACTTCCATGGTAAGGAAGGGGTCAACGGTTCGAATCCGTTTACTAGCTCTTGTTTTTAAGAATACGGGTGTAGCTCAATTGGTAGAGTGGCGGTCTCCAAAACCGTAGGTTGTGAGTTCGAGTCTTACCACCCGTGCAACAAACAAAAAGCTGAAGGGATTAATCCTTTTGGCGAATTTATTTTTTTTAACGAAAACATTGATATAAAAATGGCAAATGTAGTTAATAAAATCAAAAAGTATTTTGAAGAAGTTGTTAGTGAAATGAAAAAAGTTTCATGGCCTTCAAAAAAACAATCATGGGAATCTATGAATGTAGTTTTAGTCGTAATACTTCTTTTTACAGTTTATGTTGGCTTAGCCGACTGGCTGTTTGTAACATTAATGAAATTTATATACACTATTTAATTTCGGCGTCATAAAATGAACGAATCAGATACAGTTGAATCGATTGAAACAGTTGAACTCATCGAAGGTGGTCGTTGGTACGCTATCCGCACCTTTACGGGGCACGAAGAGAAGGTTAAAGTTGGTATAGAGACAGAAGCTAAGCGTCTGCATCTTGGTGACAGAATCCTTGAAGTCGTAATACCGAAAGAAACTGTTTATGAAGTTCGTGCAGGAAAACGAAAAACTCGGGAAAAGAATTTTTTGCCGGGTTATATTCTTGTTCGTTGTAATATGGACGCGAAACTAAAAGAAATTATACAAAATTTACCCTCTATTGTTAGCTTTGTCGGACGAAAAAACGACCCTACTCCATTGCAAGCGTTCGAAGTAGAACGTATTTTTGGAAGAGTTGAAGAACGCCGCGACATATCGACAGTAGAAACAAAATTCCAAGTAGGAGACCCTGTAAAAGTCATTGATGGACCTTTCAATACCTTTAGCGGTACTGTTCGCGAAATCAACGAAGAAAAGCAGAAGCTTAAAGTCGAAGTTCAAATCCTAGGACGCCGTACACCGGTGGAATTAGACTTTTCGCAAATAGAGTTGGAAGCTTAACCAACAAGTATTTTATAATTTATTTACGAGAGTAAAAAAATGGCAAAAAAAGTAGCAGGTTCGTTTAAACTACAGCTAAAAGCCGGTGAAGCCACTATGGCACCTCCGGTAGGTCCAGCGTTCGGACAACGTGGACTAAATGGTATGGAGTTCGTAAAAGCATTTAACGGAAAGACCACTAAAGATAAAGGTCTTATCTTTCCCGTTGTAGTAATGTATTACGCAGATAAATCTTTCACCTTCGAGATAAAATCTCCACCAGCGGCTGTATTATTAAAGAAAATCACCGGTATTGCAAGTGGTTCAGCAGAATCAAATAAAATCAAAATCGGTACAGTTACACGTCAACAATTAGAAGAAATTGTCGAAATCAAAAAAGCTGATTTAACAGCTAACGATTTAGACGCGGCATGCAGTATGATAGCTGGTACAGCAAGAAGTATGGGTCTGGTCGTTCAAGACTAAACCAATGTTCAATTATGTATTCATAATAACTCGGAAAGAAGATGAAAAGAGGAAAGAGATATGAATTGCTCGTTAAAACATTCGAGCATAAACGTAAATATGATATCCGCGAAGCAGTGGAATTGGTTAAGAAAAACGCAACCGCCAAATTCGACGAATCATTCGAAATATCAATGAACTTGGGCGTTGACCCAAGAAAAGCAGACCAAATGGTCCGCGGTACAGTTTCTTTACCACATGGAACAGGTAAAGATGTTCGCGTACTGGTTTTTTGTAAAACTCCTAAAGACAAAGAAGCTTTGGACGCAGGAGCAGATTATGCTGGTTTAGAAGAGTACGTAGAAAAAGTACAAGCCGGCTGGACAGATGTAGATGTTGTTATCGCGACTCCCGATGTAATGGGTATTGTTGGTAAATTAGGACGTATTTTAGGCCCACGCGGCTTGATGCCGAACCCTAAAGTTGGTACAGTTACATTTGACATTGAAAAAACAGTACAAGAAATGAAATCCGGTAAAATAGAATACCGTGTTGATAAAACAGGTAATATGCACTCTGGTGTTGGTAAATGCTCTTTTACTACAGATCAATTAGTTGATAATGTTAGTAAATTCTATACTAGTATAGTAAAAGCTAAACCACAAACAGCAAAGGGCAAATACGTGAAAAAGGTTGTTTTGACATCTACTATGGGCCCTGGCATCGTAATTGATGAATCTACAATCAAAATGGATTAATTATAATTAGACTATTACGCACATTTCCCGAAGCAAGCTTCTCAACCGAGCAATCGGAGGCTGAAGGAAATAAATATAAAAATAAATTGGAAAAGCGATGATAACTAAAGAACAAAAAAAGGTTATTTTAGATGAACTAATCGAGCTTTTTAAAACAGCTACCGGTGTGTACATTGTAAACTTTAGAGGTATGACAGTTAAAGATGCTCAAGATTTCCGCAAGGAAATTAAAGCAGTTAACTGCGTATATAAAGTAGCCAAAAATACACTTCTGTTAAGAGCTGTTAGCGAAATTGAAGGAATAGAATTACCAGTAGATAAAATGGTTTTGGAATCAGGAGTAGTTTTTGCTTATGATGACCCTACCGTTCCTGCTCAAGTAATTAAAAAATTCTTCGATACCAAACAAAAACCGGTATTGAAAGTTGCTTCGCTCGATGGTCAATTGTTTGATGGTTCGGAACTTAAAAGAATCGCCGCACTTCCATCAAAGAAAGATTTATACTCAGGTATCGTTGGCAGCATAGGAGCTCCAGCATCAGGTATCCACGGTGTATTGACAAATCTTATGCGCGACCTTACTTCGTTAATCGAAGAAGTAGCAAAAAAGCAAAATAATGCGGCTTAAATATTTATAAACAAAGAATTAAAATAATAAAATTATATTTGGAGATAATAAAATGTCTGAGAAAATTGAAAAATTATTAGAACAAATTGGTGCTTTAACATTAGTTGAAGCGGCAGAATTAAAAACTGCTATGGAAGAAAAATTTGGTGTTTCAGCCGCCGCCCCTGTAATGATGGCTGGCCCTGCAGTTGCTGTAGTTGCTGAAGTTGAAGAACAAACCGAATTTGACGTCGAAATTACCGAAGTTGGCGACAAAAAATTGAACGTTATTAAAGTCGTTCGTGAAATCACTGGTCTTGGCTTGAAAGAAGCTAAAGATGTTGTTGATGCCGCTCCTAAAGTACTTAAAGAAGGCGTTTCAAAAGAAGAAGCTCAAGATATCAAAAAGAAACTTGAAGAAGCTGGAGCAAAAATTACTCTTAAGTAATTTTAACTCAATAATTAAATCCGGGAAAGCGATTTGTCGCTTTCCCCGATTTTCGTATTTATTCAACCTAATATAAAACACATAATAATTTGAAAAATAACTTAATGAAGTCTATATATATTAAACGTTAGGGTTTTTTTACGCCACTCTTATTTAGAGTGATGTTAAAAAGTCCTATTTTTTATTTATGCTATTATTGAAGCTCGAGGAGGTCCGAATGGATACCCAAAAAATAAAAGAAGAAACAGTTAGTATGCAGGATCATAGTTATAAACTATTGAGTGATGAAGACATGCTTATAGACGGAACGAACTGGCTTATAAAAGAGTCAGGCGTTGAGCGTCTCCGTAGGCGTATAACTTTCGCACAACATAGAAAATACACTGATTATCCTGATTTACTACATGTTCAATTAACTTCGTTCGATGATTTCCTGCAGGAATTTACGCCGCCAAATAAGCGTAAAATGACTGGTTTGCAGGCATCATTCAAAAACAACTTCCCTATAGAAGATGCTTCAAGTATCTTCCAATTGGAATTTGTTGACTATTCTATTGAAAAACCAAAATATTCTGAAGAGGAATGCCGCGAACGAGAATTGACTTTCGCTAAACCTCTTAAAGCTAAATTAAGATTATCAAGTAAAGCTGAAAAAGATACTGAAGATTATATTGACTCTGTCGAACAAGAAGTATATTTGGGTAATATACCAGCGATGACCGATAGAGGAACTTTTATAATCAATGGTGCCGAACGCGTTATCGTTAGCCAAATTCACCGCTCTCCAGGTGTGTTTTTCGATGATGCTGTCCATCCGAATGGCACACGTATCTATACAGCACGTATTATTCCTTTCCGCGGAAGCTGGATGGAGTTTACTACTGATATTCATGACATTATGTATGCTTATATCGACAGAAAGAAAAAATTCCCTGTAACAGCGCTATTAAGAGCTTTGGGTTTCTCTTCCGATGAGGATATTTTAGAGTTATTCGAACTTTATGATACATATTCAGTAAGTGAATTACAAGAAGAGTTGATCGGACGCAAAATTGCATCCGATGTAATTGATTTGGCAACAGGTGAAATTATTGCTACTCGCGATATGCTCTTAGACGAGAATATATTAGTTAAGTTCCAAGCTATGGATTTATTACCTATCAAATTGTATAAGTATTTCGATCCTAACAACGAACCAATTATTGCTAAAACTTTGGCAAAGGATACATCACGTACCCGCGAAGAAGCTTTGGAAATAATCTATCGCCAATTGCGCTCTTCCGACCCGCCTGATTTGGAAACAGCTGAAGCATTATTGGACAAATTGTTCTTCAATCCTAAAAGATATGATTTAGGAAATGTTGGACGTTCAAGAATAAATGATAAGCTCAAATTAGACATTCCTGATGATGAAACTACGCTAACAACACAGGATGTTGTTGCTATTATAAAAAGATTACTTGAGTTACATAAAAACTTACTAACAGGCGATGACATTGACCATTTGGGCAACCGCCGCGTTCGTTCTGTAGGTGAACAACTCACTCAGCAATTCAATATTGGCTTATCGCGTATGGCTCGTACTATCCGCGAACGCTTGAGTATCCACGATGGTGAAAATCTGACTCCTTCCGAATTAGTTAATGCTAGAACGATAAGTTCAGTTGTTAACCAATTCTTTGGTACTAACCAGCTGTCACAGTTTATGGATCAAACCAATCCTTTAGCAGAATTAACTCACAAACGCCGTACATCCGCTTTAGGACCCGGTGGTTTGACACGTGAAAGAGCGGGTTTCGAAGTACGTGACGTCCATTATACACATTATGGCCGCCTCTGCCCTATTGAAACTCCCGAAGGTCCAAACATCGGTTTGATTTCTTCACTTGCTATTCATGCTAGAATAAACGAATTAGGTTTTATTGAAACACCTTACCGTGTTGTTAAAAACGGTCAAGTAACTGAAGAAAATAAATATTTGTCTGCTGAAATTGAAGACAACAAAATTATTGTGCCTGCTTCTACACCTGTCGGAGCGGACGGATATTTGGAAGGCGATAAATTTAAAGCTCGCCGTAGCGGCGATTATGTAATCTGCGACCGTGAGGAAGTTGATTACATGGATATTTCGACTGACCAGATAACTAGTGTGGCTTCTTCACTAATTCCATTTTTGGAACATGATGATGCCAACCGTGCTTTGATGGGCTCCAATATGCAACGTCAAGCCGTTCCATTAGTAAAACCTCACTCACCAATAGTTGGTACGGGCATGGAAGCACGTGCCGCAATCGATTCAAGAGCTTTGTTAACAACAAAAGCCGATGGTGTTGTGGAATATGTTTCTGCCGATAAAATTATCGTTCGTTATGAAGATGAAAGAAGTGAATTAGAAAGAATATCTGATTTTAACTTCAGTGAATTGGTAACTTATAATTTGACAAAATTCTTTAGAACTAACCAAGATACATGTATTAACCAACGCCCTATTGTCCATACCGGACAAGTTGTTGTAAAAGGTCAACCTTTGGTTGACAGTTCCTCAACAGAAATGGGTGAATTGGCTTTAGGTCAAAACGTTTTGGTAGCTTTTATGCCATGGCGCGGTTATAACTTTGAGGATGCTATTATTATTTCTCAAAATTTGGTTGCTACCGATGTATTTACTTCTATTCACGTTGAAGAGCTATCATTGCAGGTTCGCGATACTAAACGCGGCGAAGAAGAATTTACCCGTGAAATTCCAAACGTGAGCGAAGAAGCAACTAAAGATCTTGACGAAAATGGTATTATCAGAGTCGGTGCTAAAGTTATCGAAGGTGATATATTAATTGGTAAAGTAACACCTAAAGGTGAAACCGACCCTACTCCTGAAGAAAAATTATTAAGAGCTATATTCGGCGATAAAGCCGGTGATGTAAAAGACGTGTCTTTGAAAGCAACACCTGGTTTAAAAGGTACTGTAATAAATACAAAACTCTTTACACGCCGTTTATTAACAATGGATAAAGATACTCGCAATGTTGAAAAGAAACGTCATGAACAACTTCAAAGAATCGAAGTTGACACATTACGCGACATAGATATTGCATTCTTGAAACGTTTAGCTATGCTTTGTGAAGATACAAAAATCTTAGGTTTGAAATTGACTAATGGTTTATCTATTTTCAGAAGTGGTTCTAAATTATCTTATGACAAAATTCTTGAACAATTCAACGAAGATGTATTTGTTCCTGAGTTAATCGATATAAGTGAACCAATTTTTGCCGATGAAACAAAACAAGATACATTTGAAACTACTTTCAATAATTATCTGGTTGTTAAAAACGACAAAAAATCTTCATTCAAAGCGGATAAAAATAAATTAGCCTCAGGCGATGAATTACAACCTGGTATTTTACAAATGGCAAAAGTATATATTGCTAAAAAACGTAAATTACAAGTTGGTGATAAAATGGCCGGTCGCCATGGTAACAAAGGTATTGTTTCTAATATCGTTGCTGTGGAAGATATGCCGTTCTTGCCTGACGGTACACCTATTGAAATTATATTGAATCCATTGGGCGTACCTTCGCGTATGAACCTTGGTCAGCTATATGAAACTGCTCTTGGTTGGGCTGGTAAAAAACTTGGGGTTCATTTTGCCACTCCTATCTTTGACGGTGCTACTTGGGAACAAGTTGGTGACTTCTTAGAGAAATCAGATTTACCTCGTTCTGGAAAGACATTCTTATATAACGGCCGTACCGGCGACAAATTCGACGAAATGGTAACAGTAGGCATAATCTATATGCTTAAACTATCCCATTTAGTTGCCGATAAGTTACATGCACGCTCTATTGGACCTTATTCATTGATTACACAACAGCCTTTAGGTGGTAAAGCTCAATTCGGCGGTCAAAGACTCGGCGAGATGGAAGTATGGGCTTTGGAAGCTTATGGTGCTTCACATACATTACAAGAAATGATTACTATGAAATCCGACGATGTGCAAGGTAGAGCTAAGATGTACGAAGCAATAGTAAAAGGTGATAATATGCCTAACCCTAATATACCTGAATCATTTAACGTGTTGGTCCGTGAATTGCAAGGCTTATGTCTTGATATTTTAATTGACTAATTTTTGAAAAAATAAATTGATATAAATCGGAGTGTTTTATGCATTCAAAGTCAATACCTAGAGACGGTTTCAAACAAATAATGCTAAAAATAGCATCACCGGACGATATATTAAATCGTTCACATGGTGAAGTTACGAAACCTGAAACTATAAACTATCGCTCGTTCCGTCCTGAAAAAGACGGGTTGTTTTGCGAGAAAATTTTCGGTCCGATACGCGATTGGGAATGTGCGTGCGGTAAATATAAAAGAATTAGATACAAAGGTATTGTATGTGACCGTTGCGGTGTGGAAGTTACTCAAAAATCCGTTCGCCGCGAAAGAATGGGACATATTTTGCTGTCTGTACCTGTGGTACATATTTGGTTCTTTAGAACTCTACCAAGCAAAATAAGTGCTATACTCGGTATGCCTACTAAAGATATTGAACGTGTTGTTTATTATGAATCCTATATAGTTGTACAACCAGGTAAAACAGGTTTGCAATCAAAAGATTTGTTGACAGAAGAACAATATCTTGAAGTTTTAGCTAGTCTTCCATCGGAACATTTCGATATGGATGATGAAGATGCCGACAAGTTCATCGCTCTTATTGGTGGTGAAGCCGTTAAAGAATTACTCAAAAGAGTTAATCCTGAAAAAGAATATAAAGAACTTAAAGCTAAATTGAAGGATGAAACTTCTCAACAAAAGAAAGCAGATTTCCTAAAACGTTTAAGAATATTAGACGCATTCAGAAATTCGCAAAAAAGTGAATTCCCTAATGAACCGAACTGGATGGTATTAGATGTTATACCGGTAATTCCACCGGATCTACGCCCATTAGTTCCACTCGAAGGTGGTCGTTTCGCAACCAGCGATTTAAATGACTTATACCGTAGAGTTATTATTAGAAATAACCGTTTAAAACGATTAATAGATATAAAAGCACCTGAAGTAATTTTACGTAATGAAAAACGTATGCTTCAAGAAGCTGTTGATGCTTTATTTGATAATAGCCGCCGTGCTGCAAAAAGCGAAACTCAACGTGCTTTAAAATCACTTGCCGATACCTTAAAAGGTAAAACCGGCCGTTTCCGCCAAAACTTATTGGGTAAACGTGTTGATTATTCAGGCCGTTCAGTAATCGTTGTAGGTCCAGAGCTAAAAATGCACGAATGTGGTATGCCGAAAGATATGGCTGTAGAACTTTTCAAACCATTTATTATTCGTCGCTTGATTGAACGCGGTTATGTAAAAACCGTAAAAAGCGCTAAAAAAATGGTTGAAAGAAAAACCACTGAAGTATACGATATTTTAGAAAAGGTTATCGAAGGACATCCAGTAATGCTCAACCGTGCTCCTACGTTGCATAGATTGGGTATTCAGGCATTCCAACCAAGACTTATCGAAGGTAAGGCAATTCAATTGCATCCATTGGTATGTACTGCGTTCAACGCCGATTTTGACGGTGACCAAATGGCTGTCCATCTCCCTATTTCTTATGAAGCGCAACTAGAAGCATTATTGCTTATGCTTGCTCCTCATAATATCATGCACACTCAAAATGGTAATCCTATTGCTGTGCCTTCACAAGATATGGTTCTCGGTATTTATTACTTAACCAAGTTTAAACCGGGTGGAAAAGGTGAAGACAAATCTTATTCAAATATTGAAGAAGTAATTATTGCTCACAATAGCGGTAAATTAGACCTTCACTCTAAGATTAAAGTTCGTACAGATAAAGGTTATATCCAAACTACAACCGGTAGAATTATCCTAAATAAAATTGTACCTGAAGAAATGGGTTACTTGAATGAATTATTAACGAAAAAGCGTTTACGCCAAATTATCGGTGATTGCTTTAGAGCCGCCGGATTAGCTAAAACTGTTGATTTCCTTGATGATTTGAAAGAAATTGGTTTCTCTTACGCTACTAAAGGCGGTCTATCTGTTTCCATCAATGACGTTGTGATTCCTGAAGAAAAGAAAGCTATAATTGACTTCTCTCAAGAAAAAATTGATGTTATTGAAGCCGCATATATTAATGGTGTAATTTCCGGTGGTGAACGTTATAACAAAATCATCGACGTTTGGACAACTGCAACCAACCGTGTTGCAGACCAATTATATCAAGTAATGCAGAAAGATAAAAATGGATTCAACACATTTTGGATGATGTTGGACTCTCAAGCCCGTGGTTCTAAAGAGCAGATTCGTCAGCTTGCAGGTATGCGCGGTTTGATGGCTAAACCTAAGAAATCTTTATCCGGTTCAACCGGTGAGTTAATTGAAAACCCAATTTTGGCAAACTTTAAAGAAGGTTTATCAATTTTGGAATACTTTATTTCTACCCATGGTGCTCGTAAAGGTCTTGCCGATACAGCTTTGAAAACAGCTGATGCCGGTTATTTAACAAGACGTCTCCATGACGTTGCTCAAGATATGATTATCACTAAAGATGACTGCGGAACTATCCGTGGTGTCAGAATGAGTGCCTTGAAAGACGGCGAAGATGTTAAAGAGCCATTAGGTGAAAGAATTATCGGTCGTACAACTTTAACCGATGTAATTGACCCACTAACAGACGAAGTAATTGTAAAAGCAGGACAAACAATAACCGAAACATTAGCCCAGAAAATTGAAAATACATCAATTGAAACTGTATTAATACGTTCAGTATTGACCTGCGAATCACGTTTCGGCGTATGCGCTAAATGCTATGGAAGAAACTTATCTACCGGAGCATTGGTAGATGTCGGCGAAGCTGTTGGTACTATTGCTTCTCAATCAATCGGTGAACCTGGTACACAGTTGACATTGCGTACATTCCATACTGGTGGTACAGCCGCTATGATAGCTTCACAATCAGCCGTTCACACTAAGTTCGATGGTATTGTGAAATTTGAAAGTGTTAGACAAATAAATTACGAAATTGAAGATGAGCAAATTAATGTTGCAGTAAGCCGTAGTGGTGTAATCTATGTATTAGACCCTAATTCAAATAGACAACTAACAAAATTTGATGTTACTTACGGTGCCGCATTAAAAGTTCAAGATGGCGAAAAAGTTACTAAAGGAGACATGATATATGAATGGGATCCTTATAACTCAACAATTATCAACGAGCATAGTGGTAAAGTAAGATACAAGGACTTGATTCAAAATATCACATACCGCGAAGAAAACGATGAACAAACAGGTCATATAACTAAAATTGTAATTGATTCAAGAGATAGAACTAAATCTCCTGCTATTGAAATCATAAACGATGCAGGTGAAGTTTTGAAAACTTACACTATTCCTTCTCGTTCTCAATTAAGAGCAGATAATAACGAATGGGTTGGTGTTGGTGCTTCATTGGTAAAAATCCCTCGCGATATGGGTCGTACACGTGATATTACGGGCGGTTTGCCTAGAGTTACAGAGCTTTTCGAAGCTAGGTCTCCACAAAATCCTGCTGTTGTATCTGAAATTGATGGTATAGTAACATTTACCGCAATGAAACGCGGATTAAAGGTTATCACCGTCAAATCACATGACGATAAAACTACTGTTGATTATCCTATCCCTATGGGTAAATATATCCTCGTTCAAGAAGGTGACTTTATTCGTTCGGGTGATAGATTAACCGAAGGTTCTGTTGACCCTCACGATATCTTGCGTATTTCAGGTGCTAATGCGGTTCAAGAGTATTTAGTAAATGAGATTCAAGAAGTTTACCGTATGCAAGGTGTAAAAATCAATGACAAACATATCGAAATTATCGCGCGTCAAATGCTTCAAAAAGTTAAAATCTCCGACTCAGGCGATAGCGATTTTATTGAAAACGATGCTGTAGATAAATTAAGATTTACTGATGAAAATAATAATTTAAAGAATATGGTTGTTGTTTCTGAAAAAGGTGATTCCAGATTTAACGAAGGTCAACTTTACACGAAGAAGAAAGTTCGTGATGCGAATAAAGAACTTCAGAAAAAAGATAAGGTTATCGCTTCTTTCCGTTCGGCTCAACCTGCTATCGCAGATCCAATTTTGCTCGGTATAACCCAAGCATCTTTGAATACAGAAAGCTGGTTATCTGCCGCTTCTTTCCAAGAAACAACAAGAGTGCTTTCCGAAGCATCCGTAGCAGGTCGTGTTGATACTTTGCGCGGATTGAAAGAAAACATTATTATTGGACAATTGATTCCTGCTGGTACTGGTTTACGCCATTATCAACAAATGAATATAGTAAGTGATGTCGGTGACATTTTTGGACGAGAACGAGAAATTCTCGTCGAAGAAGAATTGGCTACTAAAGAATCATAAATAATCAAGGCATCTTAAAAAGATGCCTTTTTTTTAATTTATTTTAATTTATTTTACTTTTTTTTTGATTTTTTTTGTTTATTTGAATAATTTAAGTTAAATTTGTTTTTTAACACATTACCAAATAGTGTGTAATAAATTTAACAGTGAAACGAATTTTTTAAATACACATAGTTGGAGGATTTTTATGAAAATTAAAAAACTCAGTTCTGTATTAGCCGCTTTTGTACTTTTCGTTATTGCCGGACTTGCAATTAGTTCATGCTCTAATAAGATTACAGAAGAACAGCTATTACAGATTAAAGAATTGAGAAAGGCAGAACGTGCTTTGGATGATAAGATAATAACCCAAAAAGCAGAGCTTTCTGAAATCGAAAAAGAGTTAGCCGCTCGCAAATCTGTATTGGATGACTGTAACAAACGCCAAGATTATGTAAAAAACAAGCTAAATTCTTGGCCTAACATTTGGCCTGATTGGAGCCCGGAACCACCGGCACCTCCTGTAACCGGAACGGAGCAAAAAAAATAATTTGTTCATTCTAATTATGTTTAATCTTTAAATAAAGGTAAAAAATGAAAAGATATTATATGATTTTGATGTTACTGGTTATAACAGGTGTTTCTGTTTCAGCGAAAAAACCAGTAATTCTACCACCGGCAACTACTCCGGATTTAGAAATCAATAAAGACGAAGCTGTCTTAAGAATTCAAGATTTCCAAACAAATATTCAATCAAAAGAAGATCAAGCGCGTGTTCTTGATGCAAAAATCAAAAAAGCCCAAGAAGATTTAAAAAAGGCTAATATTGATTTAAAAGATTGCGATGCGAAAATTTTAGCATTAATCGGTGCTACTAACGAAGATATCGAAGCATATCGCCAAAGCCTTGGCGTAATTGATGGTAAAATTCGTCAACTACAACGTTTAAACAATGACCAATTGGCTGATAGCCAAGATCAAGTGAAAGCTCTCGAAGCTGAATTAAATGTATTAAGATTGTCAAAAATTGCTTGTATTCAAGAATTCTATGACAAAGTGATTGTAATGGCAAGAGATATTCGCGGTTTATACCGCGAGAAGAAAATCAAATCCTATACAGTTGGCACTTGGGCCGAGAACCGCGACTGCTTGTGGAATATAGCAAGTAAAACAGAAATTTATAATGATCCTATGTTATGGCCAAAAATTTGGCAAAATAACAAAAATCTTGTAAAAAATCCTGATGTTATTTTCCCTGGTCAAGTTTTGTTATTGCCTGAAAAAGCAGATAAAACTACCGATGAAATTAAAGCTGAGCGCAAATACTGGCGTATGAAAAAACAAGCCGCCGCTGATGCCGCCGCTGTACCAGCAGGTAAATAAGAATACTTAGTATTATTATTAACCCAAGCTGAAAGTTAATTTTATCAACCATAGGGTTAACCCTGTGGTTGATATTTTTTTTAATATTATATCCAATTCATCCGAGGACTTCAAGTCATCGAATGAATAACATAAACAATATGAAATCAATAATATTTTTACTATTCCTTTTATCTGCCCCATCCTTTGCTCAGGATGATTTAGAAGCTTTACTTAATAAAGAAGTCGCCCAGAACCAAACAATCTTCACCTCGGCTACTTTTAAGTCCACTAGATTGCAAAATGGCCATACTATCGAAAGAACAAACCGCGGCGAGCTTGAATTAAGGATTCATCACCGCTTCGGCAAAATATCTTCTGGCTTTGACAATTTTTTTGGTTTAGATGAATCTTCATCTCTCATTTCATTGGAATATGGTTTAACGGATTGGATGATGGTCGGTGTCGGTAGAGCCACCATTGATAAAGCATGGAATGGATTTACTAAATTCAGCATATTGCGCCAATCGGAAGGAACTATTCAAATGCCGGTTTCGGTTTCATATTTGGCTCAGATTTCTTATATTACAATTCCAAAATCAACATACAGCCCATATAACACTCCTACAAACAGGTCTTTTTATACCCACCAATTGTTAATCGCACGAAAATTCTCCCCTTCATTGTCATTACAAGCTATGCCCACATTAGTGCATCGCAATCTTGTTGATGAACCAAATGCAAATGACCTTTATTCTTTAGGACTTGGGGGAAGATATAAATTCACGAAATGGGTGGCTTTATGCGCTGAATACTACTATATTGCTAATAACGATATCATCGCCGGTAATAAATACAAAGACGCATATTCTATCGGTGTTGACATTGATACCGGAGGACACGTCTTCCAAATCCTCTTATCTTCAACACCATATTTATTGGAACATCAGTTCTTAAGCCGTTCTAACGGGAGTTTCTCTGACGGTAGCGTTTGTATAGGATTCAATATTATGAGAACTTTCTCTTTATTCGACAAATAATTTGTTGTATATTTTTAAGAAGTCGAAAATATTTAACTGCCCTTCTGCTGTTGCTAAGTCATCGAAATAAGAGCAATAGACATAGGGCGCACCGAATTCGACTGAGATAAGTCTTGATAATGGACCATATTTTCCTAATCCCATGGCTAAAAGTTTAATATCACCATTTGTTACTAACGGATTTTCGTAAAGATTCGCTATGGTCAAAATATCTTTATTCGAATTTAGCTTGCAGGCTATTTTTGAATAATCTGCTTTCATTTCATAACACATTTCAATATATTTATTCAGTTCTTCTGCTTTAGGCAACTCATTGAAGTTGTGTTCCGATATTATTATTTTGCGATTTTTTGATTTGGCTTTGGAATATACTTCTTTAAAATCCGGATTATTTATATCTATATCAATTATTTTGGCGCCTAATTCAATGGCTTTTAGTAAATTTTCTTTCGCTTTTAGAGAATGGTCTGCGGCTATAGTATTATTAATTTTTGAGAATATGTTTTTATATTCATCATCGCTAAAGGAGCACAAATCCATCCTCATTTCTAACCAGTCACACAGCACAATGGCCGAATCAATATCCTCGATTCGACCACCTGCATAACTTACACAAACTTTATTTTTTCCGTTCATTATTTATTTATAAGTATTATTTTTCTAAATGTAGTATTATTACTTTCCCATATAAGAGTATATAAACCATTTGAATATTTTGTTAAGTCCGGTTCTATTTCCCTCGCGAAAGTACCATTAGATTCAAAATTCATTTCCTCGATTTTGTCACCCATTGAAGAATATACAGATAATTTAAGTGTACCCTTATCCGGCGAGAAAAGTAATATTTTTCCACCTTCGGTTAGAGGTGCCGGTTGTGAATATGCGACATGGATGCTGCTGCCTTTTATTGTGAAATAGTCATTGGGGCACCCATCTTTTAAAACTTGAATTTTACCGTTATGAAGAACAATTTCAAACGCAGAATCGGACAAAGTGCAGTTTGTAAATTCAAGAGGCGTAATGTAATCGTTACACAAAAGAGTTATTCCCCTTATTGAAGTCAAGGTTTTTGCTGTATCATTCATAACTAATTGCGGAAATTGCAAAGTATATAAATCCTTAACCCCAAATATTTCTTTTGTATAAGGGTATTTTTGGGTCTTATATGTACTATATAAATAAGATAAATAAGAATAAGTAAAATCTAAATCAAATGTAAAAGTATTTCCGGTTTTGGGTTCTAAGTACGCTTTGATATCCGATAGCAATACAGTTCCTAAATCTACTATTGTATCGGGCAAGACTATATGAAGCGCTATCTTCCTAATTGAATCGCTAATTGCAATTTCGGCATTGTAAGGGCAAGGTCGACTAATCTGTAAAACTATAGTATCTTTAAAACTTTCAGGTAGTCTTGCGTCAATTAGTACTTTGTAATTTCTCACTTCGTTTCCATAAATGGCAAATGGGAAACTAACATTTTCAATCGTATATTTTCTCCCCGATTTCAAATAAAGTGAATCAACAACTGCCGCTTCGGTATAGTTATTCGTTATAGTTATTGTTTTCTGATAGCTTCCGTGAATATATTTTACCGGAACTGTATCTTTTAAAGACATAGAAATATCTGTTTTATGATAATTCACAATATATTCTGATGTATCGGTAAATCCAAAAGTATCAGTAACAAATAGCTTATATGTTCCTGCAAACGATCTGTCAGGTTTAATTATAACAGTATCACAAGTATCTATTGCAAAACCATTCGGTCCTGTCCATTTATACTTCATCCCTTTATAATAGTCAGAATGAAAATATACATCTTCCCCATCACAAAAATCTGTAGTTACAAAGTTGTTCACATCGGGCCTGAAAAAGCTCTGGATAAAAGTTGGTAAACCTAAAAAAGCTGAATAATTAATTAAAGGTAACCCTTTATAAACATAATTGCAATTTGCATCGTTTGGATTATTAATTACCGAAAGAAAATTTCTACTTGCTTGGCTCCTTGATCCTTGCTTCAGTGTAGCAAGATAAATTTTATTATCTAATGCTAATTGCAAGGAACCCATATAAACTTCTGTATTGCCAAAGAAGAAGTCATATTTGGCTAAAACATTATAAGATTGATCTAATGTTTGTGTTTTTGCTTTTTCCAAATCCACTTGTAGTAAATAACTATAGTCTTGTTTATCATAACTTTCATTATCACCAAAAGGTGTGGATGAAACATACAAATATTTGCTATTTGGAGAGAATTCTACACCATAAGAATTTTTGAATTGATAGATCGTTGAATACCGTTCATTTGATAACACTCCTGTTTGCACATTAAAATTGTATAAAGCCAAAGATACGCCATTATTAGCAACTGCTAATAAATCACCTTTTTGAGAAAACTTCATACATCCTTTTGTCCAAGCGTAATTTGTATATTTCGATAAAGCTTTTATAGGGTATTCATTTTTTAAATTAATACCGTTTTCATCAACTAAATATACGCATATTTTATTATCATTCCATTTTTGACCGAGAACCCAAATACCTTTACCATTATAAGTACTAATAGCTGTAATTTTCTCGCATGAAGGTGTAAAAAGATTCTGATTCTTGGTTGTTACATCTCCTAAACCATTGTTCAAGGTCAAATCTACGATTGAATAACTGAAACCTCGGTTTCCTTCAGGTGTACCGTGTGTTGACCATATATCATTTACTGTGAATACATAATATAAATTTTTATTGCCGGGAAAAGGAACTATTACTCCTGACTGGGATGATGAACTATGTCCATATAGTCCCCAGCCATTTGGCATGCGGTCGTGATTTTTATTCCAAACCTGCATACCATCGGTATAGAACAACAAGTCTCCATTATCATCCGATATGGTTGCAACTCCTTCGTGTGTTGTTATACTACTTGGACCTAATTCTACCGGACTTCCGCTTTTAAAAGTAATCTGCCCTTGATTACCGAAGCACCAATTTGCGGCTTGTAAACTACCTTTTGCACTTAACCCGCTTGTAAAGGCTAAGAATAAGACACTTAATATGTAAAATAACTTTTTCATTTTTGTTTTTTTCAATTTTGGCACATCTATATAAACAATTACACAAAAATAGCGATTTTGTTACATATTTTATTAAAAATAAATGAAATATTTGTATTATTTGTGAAATAATATGAATTTCCAAATAATTAAAATCCACAATTCTGAAAACATTAATTGATATTATTTTTATAATATGCTTATCTATCGAACGCTGTCCTGTTTGTAAGTAGGTTCTATCTTAAAGTTTGGTTCAAATGTCATAGAATGTGAATGCATGAGTGATACATTGTCCAATGTGGCAGACCAAAACCTTGGATCACTAATTAAAACATAGGCATTTTCGTGTGCTTGTAATGGATCAGCAGTATAAGTAATTGGATTTGGTGGAAATGTTACCTGCTTAAAAAGATATTCTACTTTTATGCTATTTTGATTGGCTAATATCCCAATCGAGGCACTTTTTTCATTGCCCCATTGGTAGCCGCGGATTATGCCTCGAGGACCTTTAAACCCATAGATCGTATCACATAATTTTGTTACTTGATTATTGTACATAACCGATAGTTGTTCAATATTTTGGTCTTGTGAATATGAATTAGTAAAGCATGTCAATAAGGCAATTATTACTATGAGAACTAATTTTGTTTTCATTATCTTACTCTACTAGAAATTTATAGCTTAATGGTTCAGACCCTGTATCAATTGTAAGTATGTATATACCAGTATTCAAAGGTTTATTTATAGGAATTGTGTTTTTACCGGTTATAAATTGTTGTGGGCCCAAATCAACAATCATTTTTCCAGTCGTATCGTAAATAAAACATTCACCAATAAAACTTTCGTTAGAATAATATTCTAATCGATTGTTGTTATATGTTAGAATACTTTCATTCAGTATAGATAAATCTACTATCGGAACAATGTTATTGTTAATATATGCTAATACACCTCGGATATTACAAATTAATATAATACTATCTTTAAAGTCAACGCTTTGTTTTGAATCATAATTAATTATATTTTTAATTCTGTTTTCAGGAATATTCCAGGAAAATAAATACGTTTTTCCTGTAGTACTATTGCCAACAGTACATAAAATTGTGTTTCGATTAATAAATGAAGGAGTGCCTATTCCCATAAGTTGCATTTCAAACATATTTGATAGCTCTTCTAATTTTATATATTTTTCCTCTTTGGTCTCTAAATCATATATATATATATATATATGATTGCCGTCATTGTATAGAGATGCTATTCGTTTCCCGTCCGGAGAAAATTGCATTGTCAGAAAACCGTCACCATCAGGCTCAACAACTGTATAATTCTTCTTATCATTCAGATTGATTAAAACAACCTGATTTGTTTGTGTATCTGATGAACCATCAGGTGTCTTATCAACAGATACTGCAAGTGTTTGTCCATCGGGAGAAATATCAATACTGAATGCTGTTTGTAAACCACCATAAGATAACCTTTCAATTTCTTGGAAAGTAGTCATATCAAAAACAGCTATTAAACCGGGTTTTGCAGGATCGTTATATAATGTAGCAAATAGTTTTGTCCCATCCGGAGATAAACAAAAATACCTGATTATAGGATCAGATTTTTTAATTATTTTTCCTGAAGGTATATCCCAAACTTCAAACCTAGGTCCCATTACCGAAGCTACTAGTTTTGTCCCGTCCTTTGTAATTTCAGGTTCAAGAACGCTTTCAATAGGACTTTTTTCCAACGTTCTCAAAATTTCCCCTGATTTTGAGTCAATGATGTAGGGTGTATCTCCCTTTACCGCGATTATATTCCCATCGGGTAAAAAGAATGCACCACTTGATTCGCCTTGCACAAATTTACCGAGATTTACCAACGTATCCACGTTGATTGTTGGCACGTTCGGCTGTGCCATAGCCATAGTTGCAGTAAAAATTAGTGCCGCGACAATTAATAAGTGTTTAGCTCTCATAATTCAAATCTCCATAAGTGTTTAATTAACCGATTATCGGTTAAAATATTTATCTTAATACGAATTTCCAAATTAATTCTTAAATCGGACTTTTTTGTCTTTGATTTCTCCTATAATAATAATTTATGTTTTGCTTGTATTTCCGTTTCTAAATTAATATTATTATTTCAAATTAACAAATAATAATATTATTATTATTTGTTAATTTGGCTTTTATATCTATTTCTATAAAGTTTTTATCATCATTTGTTAATTATTATGATTTTTCGATATGTAGTAAGATTGCTTTCCCATATAAGAGTATATAATCCATTTGAATATTTAGTTAAATCAGGTTCTACTTCCTTGGTGAAAGTTCCATTGGATTCAAAATTCATTTCTTCGATTTTGTGACCAATTGAAGAATAAATTGTTAATTTAAGTGTTCCTTTATCCGGCGAGAAAAGTAATATTTTTCCACCTTCCGAAAGCGGAGCCGGTTGTGAATATGCGACATGAATATTGCTACTTTTTATAGTGAAATAATCTCTCGAACAACCTTCTTTTAAAACTTGAATTTTACCGTTATGTAGAACAATATCAAAAGCAGTATCAGAAATAGTGCAGTTTGTGAATTCAAGTGGAGTAAAGGATTCGTTACATAAAAGAGTTATTCCCCTAATTGATGTTAGTGTTTTAATGCTGTCATTCATTACCAATTGAGGAAACTGCAGAGAATACAAATCTTTAATTCCACTGATTTCTTTGGTATAAGGGTGTTTTTGGGTCTTATATGTACTATAAACATAAGATAAATATGAATAAGTAAAATCTAAATCAAATGTAAAAGTATGCCCGGTTTTTGGTTCTATATACGCTTTTATATCCGACAAAAATATTTCCCCCAAATTAACAGTAGTATCTGGAAGTACTATATGCAGTGTCACTTTACCAATAGAATCTGCTATTGCTATTTTTTCATAATATGGACAAGGTTGGCGGACGCTCAAAACTAAAGTATCTCGAATTTTGCCTGACTCTCGTGAATCAATTCTTATGTTATATGTTCTGACTTCATTACCATAAATGGTAAAAGGGACGTTAACATTATCGAGTGTATATTTTTTCCCGGATTTCAAATATAAGGAATCTATTTCGATTGACTCAGCTTCATTATTTGTAATAGTAAGATTTTTTTGATAGTTGCCATAAATATATTTTTGTTGATTAATATCGGTGATTACGGCTGTTATATCCGTTTTATGATATTTGATTTCGTAGCTCGATGTATCGGTAAACCCGAAAGTATCGGTAACAAAAAGTTTATAAGTTCCGGCAAACGATCTATCCGGTTTCGTCAGGACGGTATCGCATGTGTCACTGACGAATCCGTTGGGACCTACCCAATGATATTTATATCCCTGATAATAATCGGAATGTAGTTCAATATCTCCCCCATCACAGTAATCTGATGTAACAATGTTTTTTATTTCCGGTCTGAAAAAACTTTGTATAAAAGTCGGTAATCCCAAAAATGCAGTACGGTTTTTTAATTTATAACCTTTGAAAACATAATTGCATGCTTCTTCATCAGGGTTGTTAATTACGGATAAATAGTTTGATTGCTGGTTGATTTTATTGACACGCGCAACAGAAGCCAAATAAATCTTACCATCAAGTGCTAATTGTAAAGCACCCATATAAGCCTCAGTACCACTTGAAAAATATTGGTGTTGGGCTAATACATTATAGGATTGATCAATAGTTGATGTTTTCGCTTTCTCTAAATCCACTTGTAATAAATACGTATAATCGCGGACGCTCCAGTCTTTGTTGCCATCGTACGGTGTGGCGGAAACGTATAAGTATTTACTGTTTGGCGAGAATTATACACCATAAGCATTTTTAAAACATTCATTTGTAGTAAATCGTTCATTTGATACAACCCCGGTGCTAATATTAAAATCATATATAGCAAGTGAAACGTTATTATTTGCAATTGCTAACAAGTCACCCTTTTGCGAAAATTTCATATATCCTTTCGACCAACCGGTATTGTTAAACTTCGCTAAGGCTTTAATACTATATTCATTTTTCAAATGAATTCCATCTTTGTCCACCAAGAAAACACAAATTTTATTATCATTCCACCGTTGCCCTAAAACCCAAATATCCCTTCCGTTTATATGACCGACAGCTGTTATCTTTTCACAAGATGGAGTAAAAAGTAATTGGTTCTTCGTTGTCACATCGCCAAAGCCATTATTCAATGTCATATCAACTATTGAATATCTAAATCCCAAATTCGGATCCTTTGACTCCCAAATAGCATCAACCGTAAAAATATAATATAAATTTTTATTACCCGGGTAGGGAACAATTACACCTGATTGCGATGATGATTTATGACCATTTAATCCCCAACCGTTAGGCATTTGGTCGTTGTATTTATCCCATACCTCCATACCATCGGTATAAAATAAAAGGTCGCCGTTTTGATCGGATATAGTAGCAACACCTTCGTAAGTTGATACACTGCTTAATCCTAATTCTTCAGGACTACCATTTTTAAATGTTATATGTCCCCCTGTTCCAAAACACCAATGTGCGGCTTGCAAGCTTTCTTTGGCGTTCAAACCCAAGGTTGCGGTTATTAACAGACAATTTATAATAAATATAATTTTTTTCATTTTGTACTTTTTCAAAAATTGACACAAGCATATAAACTATTACACAATAATAGCGATTTTGTTACATATTTATTTTTTAAATACATGATAAAAAGTAATTGAACAGCTTAGCTGTGCTATATTACTAGAATCTGAGCAACGTAGTTGCAGAATATTAATAGGAATTGAGATTAGATTACAATCTGAGCAACGTAGTTGCGCAATATTAATAGGAATTGAGATTAGATTACAATCTGAGCAACGTAGTTGCGCAATA
>JBAXXL010000008.1:0-108501 GCA_037127915.1 bacterium | reverse complement strand
GCCGGTAATGAACAAATAAACAAAAAATTTGTGGTGGAGAGATAATCATGAAAACTAAACTTTTCTTAATTGCCGTAACAATATTATTCTTGTTTTCACAACAAATCCAAGCGCAAGACCGTGGACCTAAAACAAGAAAATTAAAGTTAAATGGACAAGATTCAATTGAATTGAAAAGTACTGTAGGCTATTTCAGAGGCCCCGACTCGTTAGTCGTTGGTTTTCAATGGCCTAATAATTTGTCGGTGGCGAATGCGGTATATGCAAACCACAATGCACTTACTCCCCAGTTCACCCGAAAAAGACTTATTGTTAATGGAGATACAACATATCCTATTGATTCAGACAAAGCTCCAAATGGTGCATATATGACTTTGAATGGATTGGAAAACCCAAGTGGAAGGTATACAGTTTATTCACACTGCATTGAAGATACAGCCCTGCTTCAAACAAAATCTTTGTCATTCAAGCCAAATATGAAAATCGACACTGGAGACAATCAGTATAAAATCTTGGCTAAACGACCGTATGACAAGTCAAGACCAATTTTTGGGTTCAAATATGTTCATCCTGAAGCCTTAGCGAATAATCCTTTAGATTCCGGAAATTTGGATTATGGGTGTTTATTGATTGATAATCAATCATTTAATAATGATACAATCTTCAAAGGTCCTTGGGGGATTGAATATTTGAGAAAATATTTAGTAGATTCTGTTGATATTAACAGTAATGCTCAGAAATATTTCTATGGTTATAACTTTTATATCTCAATAACATTGAAAAGTACAAGTGTGGATTACTACGGAACCATACCCGGCTCACCCGTACTCGAAATAAAATTGCCTTATACTCTTTACAATGGTTCAAAAGGTTTTATCAAATTTGATGCTTTACCCACAACTCGATGGGATTCCATAAAATCTTCATTTAATGAATACCGCGGACAAAAAACAGGTTTATACGATACTAATGCCGTAACGACAAGTTTCGTTATAACAGATTATATGTTGCACGATATTGATTCTTTAGTTACTATTAAAGCAAGATTTAGGTGCTGGGGAATGGAAGGTACAGATCCTAAAAGAAATCCCCGTCTTTCATCACTTTTTGGTCATGAACAAACTGATATCAAAGATTTAGACATAATCGCAATTTATAAAGGTTGTTGTCCTATAGGAATCGAAAGCATAAGCATTTTGAGCCCACATACTCTCGATCTCCTTGAAGGTAAATGTGATACGCGCATTTGCAACTGGCTCCAGCAGGATATAGACTGCTTTAATAGTTATAATTCAGCTTTACCCGAGAAGAAGCTAAAAATATTCAAATTCAATGATATTACAGAAGCTAATGTTCAGAATTACGCCGCCGCCCGCTATATACGCGAATTAATCGGTGATGTTTTTTCAGGAAGTAATTCACCAACTTTACCGGTTCTTTTTGACCATTATGTTCAACCTTCAAGCCGTGTTTATGGTTTCGGTTATGTTTCTTCCTGCATGAACGCACCGTATATCAAGCAAGGACAGAAATATGATTCAACTAGAAGTCAAGGGCTTCTCAAAGACCGCTGGAAATCAATGGGATTCATATCGGGTAGCACTCAAAAAAATAACTGGGCACAACGTTTGACATTAGAAGACCAACTAAATTCCGGTTATGAAACATTTTATCCTTGGAATGGTAGCGTCTTTTATAATTATGCTGATTTTAACTCACCCGAACCAGATGAGTCAGATATTTATAACCTAAAAGCCACCAGTGGTAACGACAGTCCATTTAATTCTTTCCAGACCGTCCATCAGTATAATTTATGGTATTTGTACTACAATAAAACTAATAGCGGTTTCCAATATCTTGATAAACCTTGGTATTTTCAAACACAAAACTTGATAGAGTGGACAAAAGCAAAATATACTTTTCATACGGATTCTATAGAATGGACTAATTTGGATTTAAATTCAGATTCTTTAGAATACTCTTACAGAAACAATGGCGATTCTGTAGATTTCTATGCCAGTACAATAGACAATTCAGGCAGACCATTTACTGCCGAAGAACTTCGCGCTATAACTTACTCAGCACTGGTACAAGGTGCCAAGGGCTTGTTTTATGATGGACTTAGCTATAATGGCAGGGGTACTGAACGCGGTATAAGATCAGCTCATAATGATGTCTTATTAGAGCATCCATTGGGAGCGACGGAGGATCGTTATGAATATTTGATGCGCGATGAATTTGGAGGTGACTTTTTTGATTTTACAAATGAAGCAGATCCGACAAAATCACTTTATTTTCAGTATTTACCCGCATTATATGTTAATATGCTAAAAAGTACTGTAGATAAAGAATCATTTATGATGGAGAATTTAGGAGTTAGTTACAATAGAGTTTACATAGGAAGGAAGAGTACAAGAATAGAGCTTTATAAAATACATCGGCTACTGATGGAGAACGCAAGTGCCTTTATAGATATGAAGCTAATGGCTTGGTTTGGTAAAGGTATTTTTAAAACTTATAACCAGCACCCAAGCTTGGATACAAACGAATGTTTTTTAAACAGATATGTTGATACGTCCCATATAACCACGAGAAAGATATTTCAACCTCATACTAACCTATTAGATTCTATTTATACTACAGTGCCTTATACCACATTAGAGCCGGAAGAAGAACAATTCTATGATTTAACGCTTTTTCAGTGCGGCACAGATGATATTAACTTGCACCATACCATAGGCATACAGAACAGGCGCACCGATCCGCTCCGTCTTAGATACACTGGTGTTTCTTTAAAACCAAAAGATTTATTTTTTTACACCTCCGCGGAAATGGACTACTTTTCGGATCACGGTGGAAAAGACCCGTTGACGGATAGCAATCAGACTCCTGATTATTGGAGGAAAATTTATCGTCAATCCTTGGGATACCGCGAGATTAGCTTGCCTATTCGCCGTTTGAGAGAATTGACAGATTCTTGGGGGTATCTTGTAAAAGATTTAACATATATTTACCCCAAAGAACTTTCAACAATGAAATATTGGATGCAGGATGCTTACGACCACCAAATCTATCAATTTGTAGGTTCAACCATCTATAAATCCGCTCAATACGACACAATCAATTGTAAGCTTAGACCTGCTGAGGCAAAATTTCTTGATATAAAAAGGTTTTATAAATTTTGTGATATTCAGGCCGATATTGTTCGCAAAATACCTCCGCCTTCTTTTCCTCCGCCTCCGCCACCGCCGACAACACCTTTTGATACATGTGAAATATTAACAAATGGTATGGGGCTATTTTTCAAAAAGTGCGACACTACAGATGCAAACAATTGTTTATATGAAATATATTTTATAAATAAATCAGATAGTTGCAATTTTTATGTTCCATTAATAGTTGATTTTCAGAGTGAAAATAAAATGGATACTGTTATTGGAGTACCAAGTGGATTTCAAAACATTCACATAAGAAGATATAATAGTTACCAAAGTATCTGGTTACCTGATAGTATACTTACAGATACGACGTTTTTAGGTTATTATAAGCCAAATTGTACGGATAGCAGGATAACGTATAAGTTAGGTACAAGTGACTGTTATTCTACTAAAATAATAGACCTCAGATGCGGGATTTGCGCTTGCTGCGATTCTGTGGAAGTCGATGTTGCTCCTATACAACCCTTGACCTTGTGTCGTTTATTTGCACTCCCTTCCCAAAGAATAACCTTGAACACCGGCGAAAATTGTAACTATTATGGAATGACTGTAACAGGCGGCTTTGAACCGCAGGACACTCAACCGATACCGGATTTGGATATTCCATTAGATACTCTGGCACCAATAGATTTATCAACTTATAAGGAATCGATAGCGGACCCATTTATGTTTATACCTTATGGTGGGAGCGTAACTTATTGCTTGAATTTTTCTTTCTTAGGAAAAAATGGTTTAGAATTATGTAAAAAAGAATTTTGTCTATCAATTAATACAGCACCAAATCCAAACATTATTACTCCTACAGGTATTATATCAAGTCAATGTTATGCCACTGTTCCAGCAAAACAGACTATTCCTTCTGAAGAGAATCATGCTGGACAAAAAATCATTGTTGACCCAAATCCTACAACAGGCAAGGCAAATGTCAAATTAAATCTTGAAAATGATTTAGTTGGGCGGTTGGTATTATACACAAGCTCTGGTGAGCTTATAAAAGAAATTTACAACGGCAAACTCCCAGCCGGTACTTCCGATTATCAAATCGATTTATCCTCACAACCATCGGGAATGTATATTATTACCATCGAGAGCGATGGAATGCAATATATAAAGAAATTTGTGAAGGAGTAAAGAAAGCCACTAACTTCAATTACCAATTAATATATGTTAATTAAAAGATGGGCGCCTCTTTCGGAAAGTGGAGCCCATCTTGCATTTTAATGCAAAAGAATTTATTTTAGTAAATATTTTTTTTCTAAATAAAAATATTATAATTTTGCAATGAGTTATGTAACATTGGAAAAGTTCTTTTTTGGAGTATGTTCTTATGAGAAAAGCTTTATTTTTTGGAATTTCTTTTTCACTGACTTTGTATCTTTTAACAGCATCCAGTATGTTCGCGAAAGAGTCAGAATCCGATTTAAAATCAGGCTCGTCTGCTATTGCTAATGAACCATTAGCTAATTACTCAACACTTTGGGGTTGGGGAAGTAATAGATATGGTGAGCTGGGCGATGGTACAAATTTTTTCCATAGATGGCGACCAATTCAAATCAGCACCGATAAGTGGAATATGGTTGCATGCGGATATAAATTTTCTTTAGGTATTAAATCAGATAGTACATTATGGGGGTGGGGATGGAGTCACTATGGCCAATTTGGTAATGGAAACTTTGATTCATCCAGCGTTCCTGTCAGGATAGGTACAGAAAGAGGTTGGAAATTCGTATCAGCCGGTTATTCATCTACTTTTGCAATAAAAAGTGATGGATCAATGTGGGCTTGCGGCTACAATGATCATGCTAATCTTGGTGATAGTACTATACAACAACGGATTTGGCTTAAACAAATCGGAAAAGATATTATAGGTCCTGTGAACTACGTTAACTCAGCTTATAATGTTTCAGCGGCAATCACAAATGATGGTAGTTTATGGACGTGGGGGTTTAACTACTTTGGTTCAATTGGCGATGGTACAATCATTAACAAGTATTATCCAATAAAAATTGGAAATACCGGCGAATGGCTTACTGTTTCTTGTGGTTATATACATACAGTCGCTATTAAAACTGACGGCACACTTTGGGCTTGGGGACAAAATAGTTCGGGTAATTTGGGTGATGGAACCTATGTTAGTAAACTTATTCCAACACAGATAGGTAATGATTCGGATTGGGTAGATATTTCTTCAGAATGCGGTGCAAATCTTGCCTTGAAAAAAGATGGTACTCTCTGGGCGTGGGGGTCCAATTATAATGGAGAATTAGGTGACGGAACAAAAATCAAAAAAAATATTCCTACTCAAATAGGTAAAGATAATGATTGGCTAATAGCGAGAAGCAGGTTGAATTACTCCGAGGCTGTAAAAAAAGATGGTTCGTTATGGTATTGGGGCAAAATTTGGGATCCAGATTCTTTAAAAGACAGAACTTTTTTAATACCAACAAAAATGAGTAACATTACTAAAGTAATTCAATTATCAAGAGGTGGCGGTGCAGGTTATGGTAGCCAATCAATGTTTATACGAAATTATTTAGCAGTTCCCGGTAATGTGGAAACACTACCAATAACTAACATAAAATGTAATACAGCGCAAAGTGGGGGAAATGTCACTTCTGCAGGAAGTGAAATTATTTATCAACGGGGTATTTGTTTTGATATAAGGTCAGATCCTACAGTATCAAAAGATACAACAATGAACGGAAAAAACATGGGGCAATTTCAAAGCACCCTGACTAAACTCAGACCTTTTACCAAATACTACGTTAGGGCGTATATTACTACCGCCGCCGGAGAATCGTATGGGCTAGTAGAAAGAATGTTTACAAAATTAATCACACCGATTTTATTAACACCGCAAAATAACGAAATCGATGCTCCTATTAAAAAATATTTTGTTTGGAAAAAGGTTCAGGATGCTGAAGTATATCGTTTTCAGTTATCTAAATATCCTGATTTTATTACGAATGATATTGATTTCGAACTAACAGATACTTGTTATAATGATGTCATATTAGGTTTGAATGTTAACTATTTCTGGCGGGTTCAAGCAATTCATGAGCCATATTTGAGTGATTGGTCGGTAGTATTTTCATTTAATACAATCAAGTTTTACAATCAAGTATTGTATTCACCGGTTGACAATTCTTTTAATTTGCCAATAAATTGTCAATTTAATTGGGGTCCAAATATTGTTGCAAGTTTGTATTTATTGCAGATTTCTAAGAATCAGAATTTTTCTAATCCGGATATTGATACGATAATAAGTGAAGCAGAATATCAATCTACAAAATTAGCTTTCTTTCAAACTTATTATTGGCGTGTAAAATGTTTTTTTGGTTCAGATTCAAGCAATTGGTCACCTGTATGGCGATTTACAACTCAAATGGATTCTGTAGAACTTATTTCACCCGTGGATTTGTCGAAAAATTTAGAACTCAGCCAAACTTTCATTTGGGATAAGGGAATTTATGAAAAGAATTATCGTTTGCAAATATCTAAAGGATTTGATTTTAATGATATCAGAGTAGATACAGTCATAATTGGTAACAGTACGGCAGATGTGAAATATCTGAAACATTTTACCAATTATGTATGGCGTGTACGGAACGAATATGGTGACACTTTGGGGTATTGGTCTAAATTTTGGAACTTGAGAACAAAAATAACGAATGTCCAATTAACTTATCCTGAAAACACCCAAACAGGTTTAGAGCAAAATATTAATTTCATGTGGACTTTTGTAATCGGAGTGGATTATTATCAATTGCAAATTTCAAAAAATAAGCAATTTACAAATATTGTTTATTCTAAAGATTCAATCACAACGACCGAATACTATGTACCCGATTTAGAACCAAATATACTATATTATTGGCGAGTTAGAGCTTGGAGTAAAGAAACGTACGGTACGGCATATTGGAGTGAAGTATGGACATTTAAAACGAGTTCATTGGGCGTGAATGATGAATCGGAATTTATTCAGATAATACCTAATCCCGCAGGGGATTTTATCACTGTAACTTTGAAACCTTCGGAAGGTTTCGAACCTTCGGAAGGTTCAGCAATCCTCATCTATAACACACTCGGTGAATTAGTCATGTTCGTAGGGACAGGTCGTGACCTGTCCGCAAGAACCAACATTGCCAATTTGCAAAAAGGGATGTATTTTGTGAAAGTGGGTGGTGAAACGGCGAAGTTTGTGAAGTTGTAACTTAAACTTACTCATCCGATGACTGGCAGTCATCGGATGAGTGAACACTTAGAAATTAATAGGAGTACGTTTTTATGAAAAAAGCATTATGTTTATTTATATTAAAATTTATTATACAATTGTTTTAGTTCAACTTTCAAAATCCACCTAAGTTTTCTTCAATCTGTTTTTCAAGTAAAATCTGACTAAAGAAAATAAGTAATTTGAGATATATTACTAATAATACCGGAAATACCGAATATTATTAGAAAACAAACCTAATATATAAGGAATTAAACTTATGTACAACAAAACACACCTACTCGCAGCGGCTATATTTTTGGCCACTCTCGGCTTTGCCACAGTGCAAATGAGAGCCGAGATTCCAATTATTCAAGCAGATACCGTTTATTATGGCTTCCCAGGAGGTGAAGTAACCGGAATTGTGTTTGGTCCGACGGGCGAAACAGTAATATTGATGCACGACGCCCAGCCTGTCGAAATAAACATCAAAACTAAACAAATCATGAGGGAATTTGAAAAAGTGCCGAATAGTGTTAGTTCAAATCCATCTTTCTTTATCAACAAACAAAATAATTACTTAGGTGCCAAGGTTTACTCATCTGATTATTTTAGTGAACAAAATATTAGTGGTATAATTTTATGGGATTTACAAACTGGAAAAATAGTAAATTCCTTACCACATTTAGTATTACAAACTAATTGCGATCAATATTTCTCACTGTTTATAAGTAGCGATAAAAAATATCTCGGTAAGTATGACATCAATACATTCAAATATATTGATAGTATTTATTTACCAAAAGATATACCCGGTTTTGGGTATGCTGAATGGGGAGCAATTGGTATAATTCCAAACTCAAATAAAGTATTAGCCGGAGTAAATAGATATACATTAACCGAACAAGGTGATAAAAAATATTACCTAGCCGAGCTTTATGTGGTTGATTTCGATACAAAACAATATACGAAGGTCCCTATTCCCTACGAAACGGGACAGTATAGATCGGAAATTCATCAGATAATAGTAACGGAATCAGGAAAATACAATATAATCGAAGTTGAAAATGTTGAATTAGGAACAACATTTTTCATTTATGACCAAAATTTTAGCTTTAAATATAAATTAGGAAATAAGGATTTCGTTAATATGACAGATATTCAAATAGTGAATACAAATACAATCATAACCCCTGTTACTGACGACTATTTATTGTTCTCAATGAATAATTATCAATTTAATATTGATAGAATGGCATTTTTTAACATACAAAGCAAAACAGTTTCAAAATATCTAGGTTTTATCGGAAATGGCGTTTATGATAAATATAGTAAAAAAATTGGATTGCGTGGAACTATTCTCGGATTGACAGGTGTTTATAATTTGGAAGCACTTCCTGTAAAAGATTTACCGAAAACCAACATACCTGAATTAGTTTATAAGAACAATCAACTGGAGTACAATTCCGTTGAAAACTTTATAGGTGATTCTCAGATTTATGATACAACAGGGAAAATGATACTAAGTTTAGGAACAAAAAATTTCATAAAAGGCAAAAACTTAATACGCATAAATCAAAACTTACCCACAGGAATATATTTACTTACAATCAAAAACGGAACCAATCAATTAAGTTATAAATTTGTTGTGGAGTAATAAAATTGAAAGCAAAAATTATAATTATAGTCTTACTGGCAATAACATTTTGCCGGTTAACAGCTCAAAATATAGAGCCTGCTCAACAGCCTGTCAATTATTGTGGGAATCCTAACTATGTGATTCAAAGCACATCTCCTGAATTCACCCAAGATACGGTATTTAATGGCTGGATGTGGGGCTCAAAGCACGTCATTAGCAAAGCTTTGGGTTGTACACAAAGTGACAATTGGTATAATGATTCCTTATATACTGTACCTGATTACTCGAATATGTTTGTTAGAAGCAACCCTTGGCAAGCCTTGTATTGCGATCACGGACACGGTGCCAATGTATTATTTGGCAGAGCCATGGTATTCTTTAACCGGTTTACCGCAATAAGGACAAAATGTAAAATCAGTATTTTTAATGGGAATTTCTTTTTTAGATTTTGATTTTTTCTGTAATTCCTCTGAAAACCCCGAAGCCAATATACCGGTTGGAATAGCGATAAGACCAATACCGAAAAAAGCGGTAATAATGGCCAGAATTTTACCAATTACAGAAATCGGATAAACGTCGCCGTAGCCAATTGTTGTAAGCGTTGCAAAAGCCCACCACATTGCCGCGAAAACGTTAGGAAAGTTATCAGGTTGAACGTTCTTCTCTATTTCATACATCAACGAAGACGATACTAAAACGATGATTAAAGCGATAGAAATGGTCACTAATAATTCACCTTTTTTGTTTTTCAAAACAGTACCCATTAATTGGAGTGATTTTGAGTAGTGGGCTACTTTAAAAAGGCGAAACATACGAGTAATTCTCAGAATACGAAGCATTCTCAAATCCAATTTTATAAATACAGGCAGATAAAAGGGGAGAATGGCAATTAGATCAATAATTCCATAAAAAGAGAAAATATACTTCACCCGAGCACTTATTTTACTACCTTTGTGATGCTTTTTTGTAAAGTAATGAACATCGCTGACCCATAGACGCAGTAAATACTCGATAGAAAACACTACTACCGAAAAGATTTCAAAATCTCGAAAAAACCCGAAAAATTGATTGTTGATACTTCTGAACGAAGCAAGGATTATTGCTATAACATTGAGTATTATCAATATATTAATAAAGTAATTATCAATATGGTAATACCATTTTCTTTTCTCTTCATTATAGAAAAGATCGTAAACAAAAGATTTGATTTTTGACATTTTAACTCTCATTAAAAAGTAAATCGAATTTCCAATTTAGTCATATAGTTTGTTTTTGTTAAAATTTCGGCTTTAAACAAAGAGTTAATAAAGATAAAATCGAAATTTTTACCAACTTTCTTTGATATAGAAAAATCAAGTTCTTCCATTTTTTCATCGAAAATCTGCTTGGTATATTGTAATTTTAATCTTAAACGATACTTCATAAAGCTATGCTTCAAGTCAATTTGATAAAAAGGCATATTTATAGCGTCCATTCGCAAGACTTCTCCGGCGAATATGTTGGAAAATGATAAAAAAGCTTTAGCATTATCATCAATATCGTACTTGCCATAATAGTATAATGATATTGTTGAACGTTGGCGGTTTTCCCATTCAATCTCATTATATAAATTCAACATATATATAATGGCATTGTTGGATTCGTTGTTTTGATATAAAACCTCCGGAAGAATATAAAAGCCGGCTGGTAGTTCAAAAGTTGCAAATAATCCCGCTAAAATTCTTCGATTTTGAAATAGCTTCCCAAATTCATCATAAACGACAGCACCGATATCGTCCAAAACAACAAATGGTTTTTTGCTTGAAACTGTGTTTTGAGTTGAAAACTCGTCAGTTCCGGCAAATTCATCATTACTTGAGAATTCATCCTCTTCAACCTCAGTTGAATCTTTCTTAGGCTTTGGCGCTTCTACAATTTTTTGTGGATCATAAGTTATCACTGCACCGGCAAAATTCGATTGTCCTATTGCATTACCTAATTGAGCTCTTGGAACTTTAATAACGTCGTAAACAAAGCCCTTAGAACAAAATGTGCCATTGCGCGCAAAATCTTTTGTTACCGAACCGCTAGATAAATTCAATGTAAATTTGCCCATATTCTGGCGGTAGGATACACCATAAGCTCTTTCATTTAGAATAAAATGGTCATCCATAACCATAGAATGAAACCCGACAATCAGATTCGTTTTCTCCGTCGAATAATTATAGAACAATTCTCGAATACCAAAATTTTGGTTAGTGAGTGTTTTATCATCGACTTTTATATTCTTTAACCAGAATTTGTATCCACCTTCGGCATAAAAATGATGTTTACCAATAGTATAATCAACTCCGGCAAAAGCCATTTCCTGTAAGTAGGATTTATCGGTCATCAAGCCGCCGGCACTAATTAATTCAATACCCCAAGAAACTGGTATAGAATCAGCAATCGGTTTTAAATTAGCACCTAATGCGCTTGGACATTCCCATTGTGAATAAAGAGGAACAGATAATATAATTCCAATCAAGATTGTGTAAATAAACTTCATTATCTTTCCCTATTAAAAAATGCAATTTTGTCTTGTTTTCCTTTTTTAAAACTAAACAAAAATCCCTCTTTTTTACAAGTATTCATACAATCACCGCAACGGATGCACTCTTTGTTATCGAGTAAAATTACATTTTTATCTTTCCTAATCGCCTCAAATTTACATGATTTATCACAATTAGCGCAACCATTGCATTCTGATTTAATTGTCAATATCGACGCACCTGGAATTTTGGCAACCCAACTCAAAATTAAACCGACTGGGCAGAAGCCTCTGCAAAATGGGCGATAAGAGAATAATGATGAAATTATTAGAACTCCTAATAATATATAACCAGTTAGATTGGAGGAGTAAAGATTAAACGCCACTTTGAATGGGTCAATTTCCATCCAAAGGTAAGTACGTGTTAATATCAATTGAATAATTAAAGCCGCAAGAGAGGTGTATTGTAAGATTTTAAGTATTCGCTGTGCAGTTTTGCCTTTTAAAAATTGTACCTTTACAGGAATAAATAAAATCTCCTGTAAAGCACCTAGATGACAGACCCATCCGCAACAAACTCTACCAAATAAGTAAGTCAAAGGTATTAATCCTAAAAACCACAGAAATTTAACCCATGACACATCGAAGCCGAGCGGCCAAAGGATTAAATAACTCAAACTTGAAATCATACAAGGGCAGGCACCGGATATAAATCCAAGCCAGACAATGACACCAATTAGAAAGATTCCCCTTAAATTCCGTCCCCATTGATAGCGAACTAAAACACCGGCCAAAATTGTAAGCAAGAATATTATCAATGTTTTAACAAATATTGGGTCTTGCCAAAGGGACGCTTGCTTAACTTCTGTTTTCTTAACAGCAGTATCCTGACTAAATTCCTGAAACTCATCGGTACTTTGGAACTCGTCCGATGAATTTGCCGGAGTGAATTCCTCGAATTCATCTTTTTGCGCGGCTTTATCGACTTTTTTTTCTGTTTTCGGTTTTTCCTTACAGACGTTATCTGAGCAGTTTTTACATTTATCCGAGATTGAATAGAGTGTTATAGTATGTGTAAATATAATTAATATAGTAAGAAGTAGTAACCTGATTTTATTCATTATGTATCCTAATCTAATTTTGAGATTCCTTTTTTAAAGAAGTAAAAAGATATTTTGCTCTTTTTTTAATAATCAAAAATAACAAATAGCCGGCAGTTATACAAATTTACCATTATGTTAAAAAGAGACACGGGATTAAAAACACTTTGTATAGCTCGTGGAAAACCCAAAAGAACAAATTCGTCTGCTTTTTCGTATTTTTGTACTTGAAGAATAAGTGATTTTGAAATTTCGTTAATCCAAAGTTTTCAAAATTTAATAAATATTCTGAAAAACATATTAAATAACTATAAAATTTGTGATAATTATGTCATTGTTATTTTACTTTTCTAAATAATATGTAGGTTTTAATTGGAACTCACTATCAAAGATATATCAAGTTTATTGATGGTTCCTGAAAAAGAGATTCGAAGTTTAGTTAAAAAAAATGATATCCCTTTTCAAAGAATTGATGATAAAGAATTGTTTAATAAACAACAAATTGTTGAGTGGGCACTTATACGCAGTTTACCGCTCAACATAGCAAATCATAAAAAAATGACGGAATATCAACTTTGGAATTTGAACTCAATTTTTACAAATGAGTCCTTTTTCTATGATTGCGATTTTGACGAAATTAATTATATAGAACAAATGGTGCTCAAAATTGATGTTGGGAATACAGTTGATAAAGGAATAATCGTTCAGCTATTGAAAAACCGCGAAGAATTAATGAGTACAGCAATCGGTAATGGAATAAGTCTTCCACATCCACGAGTTCCGCTTATGGTGGGAAAGAATAAACCCATAATTAATTTTTTCTTTCCTAAGAACCCCTTAGAATTGAAATCCCTTGATGGTAAACCTGTTCATACAATTATACTCGTGATATCCCAAACAATTAAACAACACTTAAGTCTATTAGCCCAATTGTTTTTTTTATTATCAAACGAATCTTTCCAGTCAGCATTAGTAAACCGAAAAAATCCACAGGAAATATTGAACTTAATTGAACAAATTGATAAACCAAGGAATCAATAAATTATGAATTTACTTTTTCTTGGATTAATTATTCAAATTCTATCAATATTTGGGATTGCTTTTTTCAAAAACGATCGCAAAGCTTCAGCTATATCACATATTATTCTTATAATTGGTATCGCTGTTGGATTGACTTTCACAATACAGAATTTGATGCAAGGTGTCCCATCTTTCGTAAATTATAATTTGTTTAGAGTGGATGCATTAAGTTCTTATTTCTTATTAATCATTCAATTAGTTTCCATTCCAACAAGTATTTATAGCTATTCATATCTAAAACATCATATTGACAAAGGCGATAAGGTTCGGAGTAATTTACTATTTTTTATAGTCATGCTTATTTCTACGCAATTGGTAGTAATCGCCGACAATGCAATATTTTTCTTAGTTTGCTGGGAATTAATGAGTATGTCTTCCTATTTAGGAATGATTATGGAAAAAGAAAAGAAGGAAGTTCAATCTGGAAGTTTCTATTATTTAATAGCTTGTCACGCAATTGTACTATTTCTTTATGTTTTCTTCCTATTACTTCACCATCAAACAAATAGCTGGCTTATTAGCGATTTTCATATTAGTCCCAAAACAGGGAATCTGTTTATCATTTTATATGCTTTGTCATTGATTGGTTTTGGTACAAAAGCCGGTTTTATGCCATTCCATGTATGGCTTCCGAAAGCTCATCCGATTGCTCCTACAGTATTTAGTGCGTTTCTATCCGGTGTCATTATTAAAATGGGAATCTATGGGATTTTAAGAACTTTCCAAATACTTAATCCTACACCGGAATGGTTAGGTTGGGTAGTACTTGGAGTGAGTATGATAAGTGCGATTTTTGGTGTATGGTATGCATTAGCACAACATGATATAAAGAAACTTCTGGCTTATCATTCAATTGAAAATATAGGCATAATAGGAATTGGTATTGGAATAGGTTTCATTGGCTCAGCTTATCATTCGCTACCCGTGCAAATTCTTGGATTTGGCGGTGCTTTGCTTCATACTCTCAATCACGCGATATTTAAAAGTTTGTTATTCATAGGAAGTGGTGTTATTTACCAAAATCTTGGCACTAGAAACATTGAATTAATGGGTGGGTTAATACACAAAAGCAGAATCTTTGTGATTTTATTTTTAATTGGTTCAATTGCAATTTGCGGAATCCCGCCGCTTAATGGATTTATTTCCGAATTCATCATTTATAATGGATTTTTCAGAACAGCGAAAGAATTGGGAAATTACTACCCGATTATAATGCTATTTTCAGCTGTGGGGTTGGCGTTTGTTGGGGGATTAGCAGTTGCTTGTTTTACAAAATTAAATTCGGTTATGTTTTTGGGTAGTGAAAGAAAAAAAGTTGACCATTTTAATGTATCCCTTTATGACTATTTATCGATGGGTATATTAGCAGCATTTTGTATTATAATCGGCTTTTATCCATATCCATTTATTAAAATTGTTAATTCTGTATTAGGAAATGGATTTGTTCCGTTCAATTCTTATTCGGTTTTAACCAATATCAATTGGTTGATGATAAGTTTAATTTTTAGTGGAATAGTATTAGTTTTTGCTCTACTCTATTTATGGAAGCATTCAATTCAAAAGAAATACGGTCAACGTAATTCTGACGCGTGGGGTTGCGGTTATGAAGGATTAGATCCAAGAATGCAATATACTGCATCTTCATTTGCCGATGAGCTAAACGTAATTTCTCAATCCGTATTAGTATATCAAAAACAAGAAGTTATGACGGATAGAATTATTCCTGTAGACCAAAGTTTTGAAAGTCATTCCAAAGATATTATAGACGATAAATTTATTATTCCTGGATTGAAAAAACTTACCAAAATGATTTCCAAAATAAAAATCTTCAATTATTCCGATATACGATATTACGTGGCTTCTGTTTTAATAACTATTATTATTTATTGTATTATAGCGTTTATATGGAAATAATCAACATAATACAAGGTGCAATATCTCTTTTGCTCATTCTAGCATTAGCACCTATGTTAGTGGGAATAGTCAACAAACAGAAAGCGGTTTTTACAGGAAGAATTGGTGCACCAATTTTACAACCTTATTATGATTTAAAAAGATTATTCCGCAAAGAAACAATCAATGCCAACTCCTCATCGATGATTAGTAGAATATCACCCGTTATTAATATAGTTACCGTTATACTTGCCGCGGCTATGCTACCGGTTGGTTTCGCCAAACCTTTGATTAGTTTTAATGGTGATATAATCGTTTTTGCTTATATACTAGGGCTGGCACGATTTTTCCAAATACTTGCGGCTATGGATATTGGTAGCTCGTTTGAAGGAATGGGAGCGTCCCGTGAAGCGACATTTGCTGTGTTCGCAGAACCAATTTTCTTTTTTACTATTGGAAGTATAGCATTTATCAGCAATTATACATCTATTTATGATATTTATCAATCAATAAGATTGGACAATTTATCATTTATCATTTTTATCATTGTTTGTTCTACTTCTGTTTCAATTTTGGCGATTACTGAGTGTTCTCGAATGCCGGTGGATGACCCGAATACACACCTTGAACTGACAATGATTCATGAAGTAATGATATTGGATAATTCCGGAATTGATTTGTTTTTATATCAATATTCAAGTTATATTAAATTAGCAATATACGCTATTTTAGAAACATCGTTCTTTTACCCGTTAGGTGTGAAAAATTATCCATTAGGATTATTGATATTTATAGTGATTATTCTGTTTTTATCGGTGGCATTGGCTTTAGCTGAGACGATTACAGCACGATTCAAATTGAAAAGTATTCCTCAGTACCTTCTATTTGCAACTGCAATAGGTATTTTGAATTTATTGATTTATACATTTACCAAATAAGAAATTATGGAAAACGTACTTAGTATTTTATTTTGTTTATCCCTTTTTTATCTTGCTATAACGCTAAGATTAAGAACTTATGTTACATTTCTTCGAATGCAGGGGATTTTGCTTTCTGTACTTCTTATATTCCCATTTATAAATCATTTTTCCGTTCATGCATTAATTATCCCAGCTATATTATTTGTTGTCAAGGTGGTATTAATTCCAAAATATATTAATAAAATTATAACGGATATGGATATCAGAAAAAGCATTGAACCTACAATTCAACAATTTAGTTTTTTACTTATAGTAATTTTTACAATGATTCTAATTTTTCTTGGATCAAGTGTTTTATCGAAAAGCACTGATATAGCACCGATTCCTTTTGCAAGCGGATTTTCGGCAATTGTGGTGGGATTGTATATCATTATTTTCAGAAAATCATTGATAGTTCACGTTGTTGGTTTTTTAGTCTTAGAAAACGGTATATTTTTATTCGGTTTATCGGTTGCGTCTGAGATGCCTATGTTAATCGAAATTGGAACGTTACTTGATGTATTTGTTGTTGTATTTTTAATGGGAATAGCTTTGAATAAAATTAGTACAACCATATCGGGATCCGACGCTACGGCTTTGAGGAGGTTAAAAGACTAAATGTTAGAATTAACTTTATTATTAATATTACCGGTGCTTGCCACTTTAATTTGCTCTTTGATTAAGAGTTTTCGATTACAATATGCTATTACTTTATCTGTTGCCGGATTGCACCTTTTAACGTCTTTCGCTATTTTTATTAATATTTTACAACCAACATTACCATATTTTTTCAGTACAGATGCGTTAAGTAAGTTATTCATTCTTGTGCTATCGAATGTTTATTTTTGGGTAGTTTTAGTTTCTTATTCATTTTTGAAAAAAGACGTTCCTTTAAAAGGGCAGAGGAGCAAAAAATATTATTTTGCACTGCTCAATTTTTATTTACTTGCAAATTCAATCGCAATTCTTAGCAATCATTTTGGTATGTATTGGGTAGCGACAGAAGCAACAACATTGAGCGTTGCACCATTAATATACTATTATAGGAATAAAGAATCGCTTGAAGCTTTATGGAAATATCTATTTTTAGTTTCAATCGGTATAGCTTTGGCATTTTTAGGGATATTATTTTTAACTTTATCAGCTAAGGGCGGTGTCCTTGAAGGTAAACAATTGTTTTTCTCAGAATTTGTTCGACAAGCAAAATCGTTAAATCCTGTTTGGCTAAAAGCCAGCTTTATATTTATCTTCGTAGGATTAAGTACAAAAATAGGAATTGCACCCATGCATCCGGGCGATGTTGATGCTACTAGTAATGCACCCAGTCCTATAGCCGCATTAATGTCAGGTTCCCTAAGAGTCACAGCCTTATTGGGTGTTTTGAGAATATTTCAAATTGTAAGATTTACTCCAACTTACGATTTTGCAAGACTGATATTAATAATCGGCGGTGTACTATCTTTGATTGTAACTTTCATATTTATGTTTAAAGTAAAAAATTACAAACGACTTCTCGCTTATTCAAGTGTTGAACATTTAGGAATAATCGCATTAGGTATTGGTACCGGTGGAATTGCTTTTATAGGAGCGCTTTATCATATTATTTATAATTCAATCAATAAAATAGTGCTATTTCTTTCTGCAGGAAATGTACATTTAAGATATAAAACTAGACAGATTGATGGTGTTAGCTCTGCGCTGAACATATTGCCTTGGTCCGGATGGTTACTTCTATTAGCATTTTTTGCAATTTCGGGTGTACCTCCATTCGGTATATTTTTTAGTGAGCTAAAGATATTCGAAGGTATTTTGTTTTCAGAAAATCCTTGGTTATTAGCTATGGTGATGTTTCTTTTACTATTTATTTTTATTAATATGGGTAAAAAAATATTTCTGATGTTATATCGAAAGGATGATAATTTAGTTGTGAATACTGAAAAAGAAAAGTTTGATATATCTCATTTCGTTTCAATACTGCTTTTGGTAATATTAATTGCTATAGCTGTATTTTCACCCGATGTGTTAAGTAAAAACATATTAGCAATTGCAAAAGATTTTGGAGTAAAGTTATGACACCTCTCCAAGTACAAAATGGTCAACTTATAAGTTTGGCTGAAATAGAATATTTAAATGTAAACGATTGGTCTGATGCTGTTAGTATTGGTTTATCCTCTGGTTACAGAATGATTGGATTGTTCCCAATTGATAATAATACTCCTTGTAAATTAATCGCTCAATTTGCTGATGCATTGTCTTCATCTATCCATATAATAGCTTGTGAATTTCCAAAAACAGAGCTTAAGTTTGAAAGTTTTGCCAATCGTTATCCACAAACAAATTACTTTGAATGTGAATTAGCCGAAAACTACGGATATATACTTATTAATCATCCATGGTTGAGACCAGTCAGAAAACAAAGCCTTATTAACGGTAATCAACCTTATGAATTTTATAAATTAAAAGGCGATGAAGTACACGAAGTAGCGGTTGGGCCTATTCATGCGGGAGTTATTGAACCCGGGCATTTTAGATTTCAATGCCACGGTGAATTAGTTTATAACCTTGAAATCCATTTGGGATATCAACATCGGGGCATAGAAGAAATGATGTTGAAAGCTAACCAAAATCAAAGAATTATTTTAGCTGAATCTATAACCGGCGATACTGTGATTGGTCATACAAATGCCCATTGCATGGCTGTGGAAGGATTATCAAGAACATCAGTAACCTTACGCGCTCAAGTAATCCGCACAATAGCAGAGGAGCTTGAAAGGGTTGCAATGCACTTAGCAAGTCTTGGCGGAGTCGCTAACGATATTGGTTTTGCTATTATATCATCTTCTTATGGCAGATTAAGAACATTGGTTATTAATAGTCTTGCCAGTATATGCGGTTCGCGCTTTGGTCGAGGATTATCAGTATATGGCGGAGTACGGTTTGACTTAAATGATGAGAATATTCAGGAAATTACGACAAAGCTACTGAAAGTGCAACACGATGTTGACATAATAAATAATTATTTATTATCTTCTTCAGGTTCAATAACAAGGTTTGACGGCACCGGAGTTGTATCTAAGGAATTTGCCCAGTCTGTTGGTTTAGTTGGAATGATAGCTCGCTCATGTGGTCTTGAATCAGATACAAGAGTACAATATCCTTATGGCGCTTATCACTATTTTCCGATATCGGAAATTTCTTTACCAACCGGTGATGTTTTTGCAAGAGTTAGACTACGAACTTTAGAAATACGTGAATCAATCCGGTTCATTTTAGAACAATTAGAAAATCTACCTTCGGAAAACATTGATAATGAACTACAAGACTTTGTACCAAACTCGATGATTATTTCTATGGTAGAAGGCTGGCGAGGCGAAATTGTTCATTCTGTAATTACTAATGGTAAAGGGGAGATCAGCCAATATAAAATTAAAGATCCATCATTTAACAATTGGTATGGATTGAGTTTAGCATTGCACAAAACTGCTATCTCTGATTTCCCGTTATGTAATAAAAGTTTTGATTTGTCATACTCAGGTCATGATCTGTAACAATACTAATTAATTTATAATTTATATATATTTAACAATATTAAACTATTATCTTAAAGGACTTCAATGTTCGAACCTATTAAACTAAGAATACTACAAGGTGATCCAATAATTCATGATGTTCGGAATGCTAAATTACCGCAATTATTCCGTGGGTTACCAAAAATAAGTGCAATGAAATGCCCCGATGGTTGTACCGTATGCCGTGAAGCTTGCCCCACAAAGGCTATAAGTCTTAATCCGGTTACAATTGATTTAGGTTTGTGCGTATTCTGTCCAGTATGTCAAGAAGTATGTCCTGAAAAGATAATTAATTTTTCGAATGAATACTGTATAGGAACTGATAATCGTGCTAAATTAAATGTAACTAGTGAAACAAAAACTATTACACCGGAAAAAGCTTCCAAGCAGATAATTAGTTATTTTGGCAAATCTCTAAAACTTCGACAAATCTCCGCTGGCGGTTGTAATGGTTGTGAGCTGGAACTGAATGCTCTAAGCAATGTAAACTTCGATATGGGGCGTTACGGCGTTGAATTTGTTGCTTCACCGCGCCATGCGGACGGAATTTTAATCACCGGACCATTAACAGAGAATATGGCAAAAGCTACAGAGATTTGCTATACTGCTGTTCCAAATCCCAAAATAATTATTTTATATGGTGCTTGTGCCATTTCGGGCGGGATTTTCCAAAATTCAGATAATATTGATAGGAAATTTATAGCAGAAAATAAAATTGATTTATTCATTCCGGGATGCCCACCGCATCCGCTAACATTTATTAATGCTATTTTAGACTGGTTCGACAAAAAATAAAAAAAGGTAGAGTAAATATCAACCCTACCTTGATCAATATCAAATAATTAGATATACTATTTGGTTCTATAAAATTCAACTCTGCGGTTGCGCTGGCGGTTTTCATCAGTAGTATTTGGTACAAGAGGTTCTCGAGAACCAGCTCCCCGTGTTGAAATTCTGGAAGAATTAATTCCTCTGCTTACGAACCATTTCTTCACTGCATTAGCCCTTTCTAAGGAAAGTTTGTCATTATCTGTAATCTTTCCTAAATCATCGGTATGTCCACAAATTTCTATTTCCATATTCTCACCGGCTTCTAAGGCTTTATATGCGAATCCCAAAATTCGCTCAGAACTTGGAGTAATTTCTGATTTGCCCAGATCAAATTCAATACCACGCAAAATGAGCTTTTCACCAATATTGATACTTAAAATATCATCATCCTTATCTAACGGGTCGGAATTTCTGCTAACTTCGATACCATCCGATATTCCGCCAGCATCAGTATCTTTATTTTTTGGATCTGTTTTATACTTGTTTACTTCTTTACCGTCCAATAAGCCATCGCCATCAGTATCAGGATTGTTTGGGTCAGTGCCATATTTAGATTCATCCCCATCAGTTATGCCATCTTTGTCAGAGTCTTTCGTAAAACTAAGTACTCTGAATAATACCGATAATTTAGCCACAAAAATGATTGGTGAAGATACATTGTAACCTACGCTCAAATCTGCTCCGACTTTTTCAGTAAAAAAGTGCGTCAAACCAAGACCTACCGGTAAATATACAGGGGTGACAATATCAGTTGTATCAGTAAAATATCCTAAACCAATAAATCCATAGAGCGCAAATTTTTTGTGAGTCCAAGGGTAATAACGCAATTTTGCTTCAATGGAATTCAAATAATCACCGTTTGTATTAAATAGTGAAGAAACACCAATTTCAGGTGTATATCCCTTTCCGAAGATATTGGTTCCGATGGCATAGAAATTTATTAAGCCACCACTGAATTTATTGTAATCCGCATCCTTCTGAACTGTGAATCGACCAAGACCTGCACCTAAACAAATATCCTTTTCGTAAGAATAAGACGATGTTGTTGTAAAGCCGAATATGGCAATAATGATGAATAATTTGTAAATGCTTTTCATAAAAACCTCTTATGGGAAAATAATAAGACTATATTAAGATATCATTATCATACTTAGGAAAAATTAATTTAGAATTTTATGTAAATTAATATTTTTTTTTATTATAAAAAAAGGTAGAATTATAATTCTACCTAATTAATAAAAATAAATGTTTAACTTGGTTTTATTTAGTTCTATGGAATTCAACTCTACGATTGCGCTGGCGGTTTTCATCGCTTGTATTTGGTACCATTGGTTCATTTGGTCCAGCACCTCTGGTAGTTAGTCTTGAGCCGTCAATGCCACGACTGACAAACCATTTTTTAACAGAATTTGCTCGATCTAAAGATAGTTTAATATTATCCTGTAATTTACCAACATCATCCGTATGACCACAAATTTCAATTTCCATATCGTCACCTGCTTTTAAAGCTTTTAATGCAAAACCTAAAATACGTTCCGATCGTGGGGTTATGTCATATTTGCCGGTTTCGAATTCGATACCGCGCAAAATTAGCTTATCACCGATATTGATACTAAGAATATCATCGTCTTTATCCAATGGATCTGAACCTCGATTAACTTCCATCCCGTCGGTAATTCCTCCATTATCAGTATCTTTATCTTTTGGATTGGTTTTGTACTTATGTACTTCTTTACCATCTAAAAGTCCATCGTTGTCGGTATCAGGATTGTTCCGGTCAGTTCCGTATTTTGCTTCTTCGGTGTCGGTAAGTCCATCACCATCAGAATCGGGGTCACCACCCCAACTTGCAACTCTAAAAAGCGCAGATAATTTACCAACAGTGATATTTGTTGATGATATATTGTACCCAAGATTGAAATCCAAACCAAATTTAGGAGTAAAGAAGTGGGTTACACCAACACCTACAGGTAAATATAGGGGTTTTGCTGTCGAATAATATGAATCCCAACTATAATATCCTAAACCGGCAAATCCATAAAGTGCTAATTTTTTTTGTGCCCACGGATAATATCTAACTTTGAAATCGGCACTATAAGTATTATATACTTCACCAACATAGGAATTTAAGCATAATTCAGGAGTGATTTTATTTCCAAACCCATTTGTGAATATACCAAAAATACTTCCTAAACCTCCAGTATAAGTATCAGTATAACTATAACCATAATAATCATTATAGCTGTAATCGAATGAATAATAGCCCAATCCTACGCCAATACAAATATCTTTTTCGTAGGAATAAGCTGATGTTGTAGCTATGCCAAAAAAGGCAATAATAATGAATAATTTGTAAATACTCTTCATAAAAACCTCAAAATAAAAATTAAAAAAATTAAAAAAATCAATATTAGAAATATTAATGAAATTTAATAAAACTATTAGTTAATAATATCTTAAACGAAATTAATATTTTTTTTTTATATAACCAAAAATATTTACTCACCAGACAAAAAAAAAGCAGAAATGTAAATTTCTGCTTTTCGGTTGGATTAACTAAAATAACTATTTAGTTCTATAAATTTCAACCCTACGGTTGCGTTGGCGATTTTCATCACTTGTGTTGGAAACTAATGGTTCATTAAAGCTTGCACCACGAGTTGTTAGACGTGAATCTTCAACTCCGCGGCTAACCAGCCATTTTTTAACAGCATCAGCTCTATCTTGAGATAATTTTTGATTAAACTCTTGAGTTCCAACATCATCGGTATTACCAACAATTTGGAGTTCAATATTATCTTTTGATTGCATAGCTTTCAAAGTGAAACCTAATGTTCTTTCTGAAGTTGGACTCAGTGTACTTTTTCCGGTTTCAAATAGCATATTACGGACCAATATCTTCTCACCGACATTTATGCAAAGAATATCGTCATCAGGGTCTAAAGGATCAGTGCCATGAAGTACTTCTGCACCATCCGAAATACCGCCATCGTCGGTATCTTTAATTTTAGGGTCAGTTTTGTATCTGTGAACTTCTTTTCCATCTAATAAACCGTCATTATCAGTATCCGGTTTATTAGGATTAGTGCCATATTTGGCTTCATCTGCATCGGAGAGACCATCACCGTCAGCATCTTTAGCGAAATTTGCTACCCTGAATAATATTGAAAATTTGCCAAACAACACATTAGGATCGACTATGTTATAACCAACATTTAAATCTGCACCTACTACCTGTGTGAAAAAGTGGGTTATACCCACACCAACTGGAATATAAACGTTTTTTGCATCTGCAAAATGGTCATCCCAAATATTATAGCCTAAACCAACGAATGCATACGGCGCCAATTTTTTTTGATCGAAAGGGTAGTAACGTACCTTTGCATCAATTGCATACGTTTTATAAACAAAATCTGTATTATACGATTTGTTAAAATGTGTAGTAAAACAGATTTCAGGAGTGAATCCATTTCCTAATCCATTTGTATAAAGTGCGAAAATACTTCCTAAAGTCCCTTCATACTTATTTTCAACACCAAAATAATCAGTATAAGTGAATTGATTTAAACCATACCCGAGACCTACAGTAATGTCTTTTTCGTAGGAATAGGCGGTTGTGGAAATACTGCCAATAATGGCAATAACAATGAATAATTTATGAATACTTTTCATAAAAACCTCAAATGAAAAATTAAAAAAATGTATTGATATTTCAATAACATATTAGATTTTTTATAATATTTTGTATGTGATTAAATGTAATTTCTATATTAAAAAAGCAGGTAGAATGTTATTCTACCTGCAAAATGAGTTTATTTTGTTCTTGTAAATTCAACTCTACGATTGATTGCACGGTTCGCATCATCACTGTTTAATACTAATGGTTCATTGAACCCAGCACCACGTGTTGCGAGACGTTTAGGATCGACACCACGAGTTACAAGCCAGTTTTTAACAACATCAGCTCTATCTTGTGATAATACTAGATTGAATTCGATAGTTCCTATATCATCAGTATGGCCAACAATTTGGAGTTCAATATTATCTCCAGTTTGTAATGCTTTCAAAACAAATCCTAATGTTCTTTCTGAAGTTGGGCTTAAATCAGTTTTTCCAGTTTCAAATTGGATACCTCGAACAATAATTTTCTCCCCAAGACTGATACATAAAATATCGTCATCAGGGTCTAATGGATTAGTGCCATGCAGAACCTCTGCTCCGTCATTAATACCTCCATCATCAGTATCTTTATCCTTAGGGTCTGTTTTGTATGTATAAACTTCTTCGCCATCAAGTAATCCATCCCCGTCGGTATCAGGATTGAGAGGGTCAGTGCCTAATCTAGCTTCTTCTTCATCAATTAAACCATCACCATCAAGATCGGATTTAATTTCTAGTAATCTTATTAATACAGAAATCTTACCGAGCCAATGACCGTCGTTGATTCCATCATGCACAGGATTTAAATTATCGGTTAAAGTTAAATTTAAACCAAGATTTAAATCAACACCAATAGAGCTGGTAAAGAAATGGGTCAAACCAATACCTAAAGGGAAATAGCCACTGGTACCGGTTTCTTTTGGAGGATTGTCCATCGACATAGCCGAAGGTATTGCGGTTTGTCCAGGCATATTAATGACTGTCCAATTAATCATACCAATACCGCCAAAGAGATAAGGCGCAAATTGCTTCTTATTTAACGGATAATATCTTAAACGTAAATCTGCAGTTAAAGTATTTGTTTTATATTCGGTGTGGTAACCTAGTATTTTGGATTGCTCAATAAAATAGGATACGTTAACCTCGGGGGTCAATCCGTATCCTATCCCATTTGTATATAGACCAAAAATACCAAAAGCTGGTCCATTTGATCGTTCCGCGTCGAAGGCTTCGTTTATTGGCCGGTTTAAACCGCCACCAATACCTAGAGTAATCTCTTTATCATAAGCAAAGAGAGAATTTGATGCAAACACAAGGAATGCAATCAATAATAATAATTTGTTGATATTTCTCATAAAAAAACCTCTAAATATTCGACCAAATCTATTTAAATATATCTTATTATAATAGTTTTGACCAGTCTAAAAATAATTAATAAATCGTCGAATGCAGTTTATTGCATATTAGTTTTAATTAATTATTATTGGATGAGAATTTAATTTCAGACAAATTATCAAAAGAACGAATTTTAAAATTAAAAATTAAAAAAAATAAAAGCCAAATTATTTAAATTCAACAAATTTTGATTTTGGAGTCATACAGAAATCGCATGCTTCTTTGACACTGCCAATATCATAAGTATTGCCGCAGATAGGGCAGACGTACCATTCAGCAGGTAATAATTTTTCACCGCTTGTTTTACTTATGCAATCGAAAGCTTTTTGATAAAAATCTTTGTGTTTCTTTTCTGTATCCCAAGCCCATGTAAATGATTTAATTGCGTCAGGTGATTTTTCAATACCGGCGGTTTTAATAAAGTCGGGATACATTGTGCTAATTTCGTAATCTTCACCTTTAATAGCATCCAAAAGGTTTTCTTGAGTTGTTTTTACTTCAAATTTACCTAATGTTGGTTTGTCAATAACAACACCAAGTTTTGCTAATATTTTTTTGTGGTTCTCTGCGTGTATTGCTTCTGCTTTAGAAGTTGCCCTAAACATAATGGCAACAGTATCAAATCCTTCGGCTTTAGCTCTATCCGCAAAAGCGGCATATTTAGCACTTGCTGTTGATTCGCCATTGAATGCGGAAGTTAAATTTTCAATTGTTTTTGTTGGTTTATTAGTGTTACATGCGATAAATATACCTGTAAACGCTATCATTGCAATTAATAATAAATACTTTTTCATTTGTACCTCGAAAATTGTAAAAAAATAAATAATTTTTGTCTTAAATCGACAACATAAAATCATATACCATACTTCCACCGAGGAAGCCGGTTATACTGACAAAACATGCTGTTATAGCATATAAAACATACACCAACCATTTTAATTTTGTTTCTTCTTTTTTAGTTGCAACGACATAGATTCGAACAGTTAAAGTAAGAACTGCTGCTATTAAGGTGAATAGAGCAAAAGTTTCATGGTTTTCAAATATAGGGAAAATACTTCCGCTTGTAGGATGGTTAGTTAGAAAACTACCGGATAAGAAAGCTACCAAAGCCGCTAAGGTTCCGAGAATTAATAAATAAAATCCGGTTTTCGACAAACACTTTTCTTTTTTGATGAACAAGAACGCAGTATCTGCTAAAAAACCTACCATTAGCAAAGCAATAGGAAAATGCACAAACATAGGATGGATGTGAGCAAGATTGAACATAAATTTTACCTCTTTTATTTATACTAAATAACTAAATTTCTGGCTTAGATTATTTCATTACTATTTTAATCTTTAAAATTATTGCTTTTTGAAACATTAAAATAATATTTTAGCTCAACATAAAAGACTTTAGACGTCTTATAATGAGCTTTTATTGTTTATTATTTTTTATTTAACTATTGTTTTACTCCGGTAAGACTAAAAGAGTCTAGCAAAAGCCATAATCCTGTGTTCGGATCCTTGTAATAAGTGTCATTTGTTCCTTTGAAAGGGCTATTATTGATTATCTCAACAACAACTCTCGAGTATATTCCATAGGTTTGGTCATACCATGAAATATCAAAAACCCAATGCGCCTGAGAGTAAACACTTGAACTTTTCCATTCACCGGCTACAGAACCTGCAGATGTAGTCAATGTGCATACATCACCATTTTTTGTAAAAGTCCAGTTTTGTTGGTCTTGATAACCATTAGGGAAGTCAGGATTTGCCGTAACCATTGTTCGTGTAACGAGCCACGAACCTGTTAGGTCAAAATGATCTGCCGGAGGATTTGTACCATTATCTTTGCATGATGCTAATACGATAATCAATCCAATTATAAGTAAGAAGAAGTAAAACTTTTTCATAAAACACCTTTATTTAAAATAAAAAAGCAAATACAATTTTACTCGAAATTAATAAAAATATTTTAAAATCCAATATGTCTTTAAAAGAAACTAATAAATAATGCAATATTTAAAATTGTAACCAAAGCACCAAGAGCTATAAGTGTATATTTAGTGAAAGATGCGTTTTTATACTTGCCCATTACTTTAGCTGAAGATGTTAAATACACTTGCAGGAAAATTGTGAATGGTAATTGAATGCTTAAAAACATCTGTGATAAAATCAATCCTTGAAAAGGATTTGAGATTAAAAATATTAAACACAGCGCAATAATAAGTGATATACCAACACCAATTCTTGAATGATTGTCTTTAATATCATAAGGTTCTTTGTACATTCCTGCAAAGATACTACCTGCGGCCATACCTGATGTTATTGTGGATGCCAAACCGGCAAATAGAAGAGCTACAGCAAAAATCAAAGCAGAGTGGCTACCTAATAATGGAGCTAATAAACTTTGGGCTTGACCTAGTTCTGAAACGGGGATTTTTGCTTTAAAAAAAGTTGCCGCCGCTAAAAGAATCATTGCGCTATTAATTGCCCAACCAACCATCATTGAAAAAAGTGTATCTAGAAACTCGTACTTCAATTGCTTTTTGATAACAGTTTCATCTTTTAAATTCCATTGGCGGCTTTGGATAATCTCAGAATGTAAAAACAAATTATGGGGCATCACTACCGCACCTAAAACACTCATCATAATAATCATTGAACCTTTCGGGAAAGATGGTGTAACCCAAGCTGTGATTGCGCTATTCCAATTAATATCAACCAACGAAAGCTCATATAAAAATGATAAACCAATAACCGAAACAAAAGCAATTATCCATTTTTCGATTAATTTATATGAATTAGTATAAAGCATTATCATAACAAAAAATGTAACCAATACCGCCCCTGCACGAATATGAATCCCAAAAATTATATTAAGAGCAATAGCGCCACCCAAGATTTCAGCTAAAGATGTTGAGATAGAAGCAAACATTGCGGAAGAAAGGAGGAATTTTGAATAGCGAGGTTTTACATATATTGTTGTAGCTTCAGATAAGCACAAGCCGGTTGCAATACCTAAATGGGCAACATTATGCTGTAATAATATTAGCATCACTGTTGACAGGGTTACCATCCATAATAGTGCATAGCCGTAATTTGCTCCAGCCGCTAAATTTGATGCCCAATTACCGGGATCAATAAAACCGACTGTAACCAATAAACCCGGACCTATATATTTTAATATATCCAAACCACCGAATTTTGGTCTGTAATTTTTTCGATCAATATTTTTGAATAATTTGAACATTAGTTTTTTACTTTGCTTTATTATGAAAATTTAATCAATATGGATTGCAAAATAGCAAAACTTGATAAACTAACAATCATTATAATAAAAAAAGGTATGATTTTTAATCATACCTTGAGGTAAATTTTTTGTACCGGAGGAGGGATTTGAACCCCCGACACCTGGATTATGATTCCAGTGCTCTAACCAACTGAGCTACTCCGGCGAAAAACAAGAATTCAAAATTACGACTTTTTTATGAAATATCCAAAATCTTTTTTATTTGGTCGCGTATTAAAGCGGCTTTTTCGTAATCTTCATCTTCTAATGCTTTGTCTAATTGCTTATTCAATTTATCCACTTGTGATATTGGATTGGAACTTGAAGGATTCGTTTTTGGAACTTTAGAATGTGATTCAATATTGTCAAATTCATCATTAGAACCGAATTGTGACATCGCTTCTTCCAAAATATCTTCGCGGATGTAAATCGGACATCCAAAACGAACGGCTAATGCGATAGCATCACTCGGTCTAGAGTCAATTTCAATACCCATAGCATCGATTATGATTAACGAATAATAAATTCCATCGTTCAGATCATTAATAAAAATTTCGCTGACAGTCGCACCAAATTTATCAATAACATTTTTCAATAAATCGTGCGGCATTGGACGGGGAGGTGTAATACCTTCCAACTCGAGTGCTATAGCTTGAGCTTCATACGCACCGATGACGATTTCAATTCGTCTATCTCCATCAACTTCCTTCAAAGTAAGAGCAATAGCATTGTTACCCGACGGGGTTGTAGCGATTTTTATTATACTTAATTCGATCTTATCCATTTTAACAGAATTCTTCTTATTAATAGTAAATTATATTTTTGCAATCAGTTTAGGAAGAACTGTAAATACGTCTCCCACGATGCCATAATCAACAACGTTGAAAATAGGTGCGTCTTTATCTTTATTAATTGCTGTTATTATCTTGGAAGTGGACATTCCGGCTAAATGTTGTATAGCACCAGAAATACCACAAGCAATATATAAAGTAGGCGAAACAGTTTTACCTGTTTGACCAACTTGGTCGCATTGTTCACGCCAACCAGCATCCACAACGGCGCGTGAAGCACCAACTGCAGCATGAAGCTTAGCCGCTAATTGTTCTAACAGTTTGAAGTTTTCAGCTTCTTTCATACCACGACCTCCTGAAACAATAATATCAGCTTCAGCAACATCCAATTTTCCGGCTTGTTTTTCAATTGTTTTTACAACAACCTTGATATCATCTGAATTTAATTCAGGAGCGAATTCAGGAAAATTATTTGTTTGTGTTGCTTCAGCGGACAAAAACACATTTGGTCTCAACGAATATACATTTTTATCTGTATTGGTTTTTATAGTAGCTATTGATTTACCGGCAAAAATAGGTCTTTTTACCTTCATATCATTGCCATCAATAACAAAATCAATACAATCCGGTACATAAGCGGCACTTAGGCGAACGGCAACACGAGGAGCCAATTCTAAACCTTTTGAATTAGCAGAAAAGACTACGCAATCAACGCCGGTTTTTTCTGATAATTGGGAAATGGATTTTGCCACAGCCGGGGAAGAATATTTTTCCAATAAACTGTGTTTTATATTATAAATTTCTGATAGCCCAAATTTACTTGCGGATTTTAAATCATCTGCGCTTGCATTTAACATACATCCAATTGCGACTGCATTGAATTTTCCTGCTGTATTAACTGCAAATGTTGCGACTTCTTTTGAAGTACGCTTTATTTCTGAATTTTCTGTTTCTAAAAATACTAATATCTTATTCATATCAATCTCATATTAATTGCAATTATATTACTTTAGCTTGTTCTCTTAACAAACGAATAAATTCGTCAATATCTGCGTCAGAATCACTGAGTATAATCCCTTGTCTTTCTTTTTGTGGTAACTGCATATCTACTAAATCAACTCTATTACTTCCACCAAAGTTTTCTATTATATCTATAGGTTTTTTCTTAGCTTTCATAATATCAGGCAATTTAGGATATCTAGGGCTATTTAAACCCTTTTGTGCTGAAATAATGCAAGGCATTGATGCTTCCAAAATTTCTTTACCGCCCTCTATATCGCGAGAACAAGTAACCGTATTCCCGTTAATTTCAAATTTAGAAACAACGGAAACCGATGGAATTCCTAACAATTCTGATAGGGTAGAGGCCATTTGGAATGAATCAAAATCAACGCTTTGTCTTCCCAAAAATATTAAATCAGGATTCATTGTTTTGGCATATTTCGCTAAATTTTCAGCTACAAAAAATGAATCTACATATTTATCGGCTTTAATTATCACGGCGTTTTCAACTCCCATAGCCAAAGCAGTACGTAATACATCTTGTGCATTTTCGCCACCTACAGTAACAGCTGTAACCGAACCGCCATTTATTTCGACTAATTGTAGAGCAGATTCAATTGCAAATTCATCATAAGGATTTATTATATATTTTACGCCTGTTTCGTCTATTGATTTTCTATCGGTGCCGATAATGATTTTTGTAGCAGTATCGGGTACGCGAGAAAGACATACTAATATGTTCATAAATTATTTCCAAAAATTAAAAAATTTTGAATATAGAAATGGAGAGCCGATTTAATACAACTCCCCAAATTTAATTATTTATTCTTATGCTATATCTTGAGCAACAAATGGTATTAATGCTAAATGACGTGCGTATTTTACGGCTTTGGCAACTCTGCGTTGTTGATATGCTGTCAAACCGGTAATACGGCGTGGTAAGATTTTACCTTGGTCATTAGTAAATCTAGTCAAATATTTAGGGTCAAGATAATCAACTACTTTTTCTTTACCTAATTGATTAGGTCTTTTTTTGCCGGTACGTTTATTTGTTTTAAAAGTATTACCGGTTTGCATCGTATAAATCTGATTATTCATCATTTTTCCCTCTGATTTGTTTAGCTTTTTCATTTCTGCGGTTAAATCTATCAACACGACCAGCTGTATCTACAAATACTTGTTTCCCTGTAAAGAAAGGATGTGATTTAGAATCAATTTCCAAAACCATTTTCTCTTTTTTATAGCAAGAGCGGGTTTGGAATGTAGAACCGTCTGTCATTACGACATCTACGGTATGGTATGCTGGATGAATTCCTTTTTTCATTTGCGTCCCTTAATTTATATCTAATTGTGTAACATTATTCAAATCATCAATTTTAACGAATTTTTCGATAAAACGGGTTGAACCATCTTCATTTTTCATGCCTTTAATAACTTTTACTACAGGCTTTTGCAATTCTTTGCTTTTTTTGACCTTATCGCCAAAGGTTTGTGTCTTTGCCATGATAATACTTATATTATTTTACAAACTTTTCGAACTTCAAAATTAATATTTTTTTCCCAAATATACAAGTCTTTTTTCTAAATGGTTTAATATTTGAAGAAAATATGTTAAAAAAGGTTATGAATTATAGATTTTTCTTATTAATTCACTAGTTTTATTCGTATCAAAATCATCAAAATCTTCGGCTATCATATTTGTATCACCAAATTTTTTCAATAAAAGTCTGGAAAATAAAACCGGTATTTTGTCCCCGAAATGCATTTGCTTGTAAATTAACCTTCCTTTAAAAGCAAAAACGTTTTCTATTGGTATCAAACCCTTGGGTATATCTCTAAGAAATATTTCTGATTTACTTTGTTTTTCATCAGGGATACCGTGCACGATATAAAGATAAAGATTCAAACCTTTGAGCTTAGATTTGTTTTTTAGGATCCAAGGGCTAATGCCTAACTTTCCAAATCGAACATTCGTGCCGAGTATGATATGATCGTATGATGACAATTCATTAACGTCTATATCTTTCGTCGAGGATAACTTAGAATAAGTTTTCTGAGCAAGATACTCAGCATAATCCATTGTACATCCATTATTCGAAAAGTATATAATTAAACTTTTCATAATACTTCTTTTTTATTTATTAATACTTTTTTAACGTGTTTAATCAATGATTATTTTATCCTTGTTGTTAGGAGCTTTAACTGCCAACAACATAACTGTTCCAATAACAAAAAAGAATACCAAGCTCAATAATGCAAAATTATAGGAATGCGTTAATTGAAGTGCTAAACCAAAAGCCAACGGTCCCATCCAACTTGTACCACGCTCACTAAGCTCATAAAAACTAAAGTATTCAGCCGATTTATCCGAGGGAATTAATTTAGAAAATATACTGCGGCTCAAAGCTTGTGAACCACCTAAAACAAGAGCTACAATGATACTCATTGCGATGAAACTATAAATATCATTAAGGAAGAAGTACGAAAAAATTATTGTTATAATCCAAACCAAAAGACACAAAATTAAAGTTAGCTTTGAACCTATTTTATCGGATATTTTATAAACTAAAATAGACCCAAAATAAGCGATAAACTGTATCATTAATATTATTAGAGCCAAATTTTGAATCGATATGCCAATTTTTTGACTGCCAAATTTTCCGGCAACTATAATAACTGTTTGAATACCATCATTATAAAAGAGATAAGCAATTAAAAATAATAAAGCATTTGGATAAGACTTAATGCTTTTTAGAGTACCGCGAAGATTTTTTAAGACACTTGAGTAATTTGTTTTGGATATTTTAAGATTGATTTTACTTGATTTGTCAAGAAAATGAAGAATAGCTATGGTACCAAATCCCAGCCACCATAAGCCGCTGGTAGAAAGAGCAATTCTAATAGCAAAGTTTACATTTGGAATACCAACTTCTTTATGGAAGAAAACCAATAGTAAATGAATTGCCAGCAAGATTCCGCCGCCAATATAACCCCACGCGAACCCTTTTGCCGACATTTCATCTCTATCTTTTTCGGTTGATATGTCATTCAAAAATGAGTTATATATCACCATAGAACAACCAAAGCAGATATTGGATATCAAAAGAAGTATAGCACCCGCTAAATAACCTTTATCCCCAATAAAGAACATCATTGTAGCGGCGAACGAACCAAAGCTGGAAAAAAATAATAGAATTTTCTTTTTCGATGGCGAGGAATCTGTAATTGCTCCGACTAATGGTAGTATGATAATTTGTAAAAGGACAGAGGCAGATATAACATATTCAAAAAATGACTCGGCATAAATGGGCAATCCAAAAATGTATAATAATCCCTTGGCATCTGCGCAAGATTTGGCTATTGCGGTTAAATATGGATTTAAAAAAACGACTAAGACTGACGTAGAGAAAGCCGATATAGCCCAGTCATACATATACCAGGCTGATTTAAAATTTAGCCGTTTTGAAATAGTTTTCAAATTTTACTTTGTTTCTGAATTATAAAAATTATACGTATATTCATCAAAAAAATCAATTTTTAAAGGTGTTATTGAAATGTAATCATTACTCAAAGCACCATCATCTGTATTCATATCATTTTCTTTATATTCAAATTTACCGGCAAACCAATAATAATCCCAACCATAAGGAGCGGTTCGTTTTTCGTAAAGTTCATCCCATCGGGTATTGGCTATTTTGGTAAATTTAATTCCTTTTATTTGGTCTCTAGGTAAATCAGGAATATTTATATTTAAAAAAGGAGTTGTCTTTAAGCCATCTTTTAAAAGATAATCTACAACGATATCTCTTGTTAATTCTGCGGCATCTTTTAAATACTCAGAGTGGAAGTGATTATTTATAGAAACGGCAATTGATGGGATTCCTAATAAATAGCCCTCAATTGCGGCGCCGACTGTGCCGGAATAAAGTATGTTAATTGCTGTATTACGTCCGTGATTTATTCCGGAAACTACTATATCCGGTTTGGTATCTAATAATTTGGAAATTGCTAATTTGACACAATCAGCCGGTGTTCCATCAATTATTATACATTTAACATTATTGCTCAAGATTTTTTCATAAGCCATTAGCGGACTGATGAATGTAAGACTACTGCTTACACCGCTTTGCTGGTTCTTGGGTGCAACAATGGTTACATCGCCTAATGCCTGCAAAGCAGTTGATAATTCTAACAATCCTGACGAATTGTATCCGTCATCATTACTAATTAAGATATTTAATTTTTTTTTCATAGACAAAATTGTATTTTTGAAAAGTTGAAATAAAGAATATTCAAAAATATTCAAAAAAAGTTAAGAAGTGATGAAGACAATAAAAATAATATTAATTTTGGCGACTATCGTAATCGCAGGATGTCAAAATCCTATGGATGTGACCGACGATATAGATAAAGAAAAAATCGGTAATAAACCGATGGATTATTACTTTTCGGTAGATAGCGTCTTGTACGAATCGGTTTATCCGGATTCCACAAAAGTATTAGATTTGCTAATACTTAATAAGTTAAAAACCGATTTAGCTATCAATACAATTGTTCCTAAGTGGGGAACAGCATTTACGGTACAAGATTTCATTCCCGGAACACTAAAACCTATATTTACGAATGGGGATAATATTCCGTTTAAAGTCAAATTTTTTTCCAGCGAAAGCGGTGAGTTTTTTGATACTTTATTCGTAAATGGAAAAGATTATCCATATTTATATCTTAAAGCTATTGTACATGATGCTTATGCATTCGATGTTAATTTTGACACACTCGATTTGAGTATTTTGGAAACTGCGACCAGAAAGCTTTATTTATGCAATAATACTACACATTTAATAAAATTAAAATCGTTCCAATTTTCGAATCCCGATTTTGATTTTGCCGAAGATTTTGATTTGCCTTTAGATATACCTCCAAAATCGCAAATTATAAAATATGTTCTATTTTCACCCAAACAGCATAATTATTTCAATCCTACTCTTAAGCTCCGGTTTACGAATGCTTACTATCCCGATTCTGTTGTAGCATTAAAATCGCATATTAAATAAGATGGACTCTACCTTCGGAAAGTAGAGCCCATCATAAGAAATCATATCAGAATATGTTTAGTTATCCATCAACTCTTTTTCTTTGATATTAAGAATATCATCGGTTTTTTTGATGTATTCATCTGTGGCTTTTTGGATTTCATCTTCTCCGCGTTTTCTGTCATCTTCAGTAATGGCTTTTCCTTTTTCCAGCTTTTTCAACGCTTCCATCGAATCGCGGCGAACTCCGCGAACAGCGATTTTGGCCTCTTCAGCGTATTTTTTGCATTGTTTCACAAAATCTCGTCTTCTTTCTTCGGTCAGCGGTGGAACAGGAATTCTAATAACCGTACCGTCATTTTGAGGATTAAATCCGAGACCGGCTAATTGAATTGCTCTATCAATCGCACTAATCATTGTTCTATCGAAAGGTTGTATCATAATTGAACGCGCATCGGGTACAGATACTGATGCTACTTGACTTAATGGGGTTGGAGCTCCGTAATAATCTACGTAAATATCATCTAACAAATTGCCGGAAGCTCTGCCGGTTCTTACTTTTGATAACTGCACTTTGAAGTAATCAAGTGATTTCATCATTGTTGTTTTGGTTAATTGCAATACTTCTTGTACTGGCATAATAATCTCATCTATTTATTTAACTATTGTTCCAATTTTTTCGCCATGAATTAGGCGTTTCAAACTATTTTTAACGTTTATATCGAACACAACTATCGGTAATTTGTTTTCTTTACAAAGTGTGATGGCCGTTTGATCCATAACTCTCAAGTCTTTGGTAATAACTTCTTGATATGTCAGAGAATCAAATTTGACAGCTTTAGGATTTTTTTCAGGATCGGAATCATAAATACCATCTACTCGGGTGCCTTTTATAATTACTTGAGCGTCAATTTCGATTGCTCTTAAACTTGCGGCTGTATCCGTAGAGAAAAATGGAGAACCAGTCCCTGCCGCGAAAAGTACAATTCGGTTTTTTTCTAAATGCCGAATAGCTTTGCGTCTTATTAAAGGTTCAGCGATTTGTTCCATTTTAACAGCAGATTGCAAACGGGTATCAATACCAAGGTCCTCTAAAGCATTTTGGAAAGCAATACTATTGATAACTGTTGCCAACATACCCATATTGTCACCCGAAACGCGGTTGATCCCTTGAGCGGCCGCTTGAACACCACGGAAAATATTTCCACCGCCAACAACAATTCCTATCTGGACGCCTAATTTGTGGATATCGGCTATCTGTTCGGCATAAGATCTTAAAACATCTGTATCAATTCCGTATTCACGTTTACCCATTAGGGCTTCGCCGCTTAACTTCAATAAAATTCTATTATAGTGTATCATTGGTATTTTCTTATTGTTTGACAACTGCAAAATTACGAATATTTTGAGTTCTCAACAAGTAATGGTGAAAAATAAGCTAATAAAAAAATCTTAATTAATTGATTAGATTAAGTATAAAATTTGGAAAAACTCCAAGCGCGATTAGTGCGGCGGCACATATTATCATTACTACTTTATTATATTTTAAATGTACAACTGTGATTGTGGATTCTTCTTGGCTGAAATACATTTCAATAATTATACGGATATAATAATAAATAGAGATCATCGAAGCTATTATAGCCACTATAGTTAACCATAAAAATCCACCTTCAATTGCGGATTTGAATAATAGATACTTTCCGATGAATCCAGCAAATGGAGGTAATCCGACTAATGAAAACATCATAACAGCTGTTAAAGCAGATAATAGCGGTTGTTTTTTGGCTAGACCTTTGAAATGTGCCAATGATACCTCTGTTGATGAATCACTTTCAAGCGAAGCAACGGCAATAAAGGCTCCAATCTGCATAAAAGTATAAGCTAATAAATAAAAAGCAATTCCCTTTATACCGGCGTAATTTCCAGCCACTATACCCATAAGCATATAACCAGCGTGTGCTATCGATGAATATGCCAACATACGTTTTATATTCTTTTGAACAAGTGCCGTAATATTTCCAATAAGCATAGTTAACGCCGATATTCCGGCTATGATATATTGAAAGTTTACTAAATTACCATAAATTGATGAATTTACAAATTCTAAATTCATTAAAATTCTTGAAACAAAGGAGATTAGTGCTATGAAACCAGCGGCTTTTCCGGCTGTGGACATAAAACCGGATACAATTGTCGGAGCTCCTGTATAGACATCCGGTGCCCATTGATGGAAAGGGAAGACCGCTAATTTAAATCCTAAACCAATAATCAATAAACTTATACCAATCAGTAAGTATAAATCATTGCTCAACTGATTATACATAATGGCTTGAAAAACTTCTTGATAATCTAAACTTCCGGTCGCACCGTATATGAAAGATATACCGAATAATAAAAATCCTGTTGCGAAAGAACCGATTATGAAATACTTCATCGAAGCTTCAATTGCTTTTATATCTGTTCTAATAAATCCAGAAAGAGCATAAAAGCAAATTGACATTATCTCAATACCAATAAACAAAACTAAAAGGTTTTTAGAATGCCCAATAAGCATCATACCTAAAATCGAGGTCAGTAATAGGGGATAGAACTCTGTTAAATGCGCATACAATCTTTCTAAATAACTTTTTGTTAAATATACTGTTAGTAGAGCTGATATTATGAACAGCATATCAAAAAATGCCGTTATTTTATCAAAAGAAAGCATATTTGAAATAAATGGCGGCAGAAAATCAATATTCTTTCCAAAGCTAAGTACTATCGACACCCCAACGCATATTAAGGCAACCATAGTAGATTGATAGACTATATCTTTGTTTTTAACTATTGCTTCAATAATTATAATTATTAAAATAAAAGCTGTTAATGACAATATCGGTAAAAAAGTAAATAGCATAATATTTATAATCCAATTATTTATCAATTATTAATTCAATATGGTTAATGTATTTATTTGCTGTTGCTTCGGAAAATTTCAAGAAATGAGTTGGGAAAATTCCTATCCAAAACATGAAGAAAGTAATAACAATAAAGATAATCCCATATTTCAAGTTTATATCTTTGAGGATATTGTTTTCAGGTTTCTCAATTTTTCCAAAAAATGCCTTTTTGTACATTATTAACAAGTAAACAGCCGCTATGATTACTCCGGAACTTGCTACAATGGCGTAGGTGTGATTATTAAGCACTGTCGATGAAAATGTACCATATAATGACATAAACTCACCCACGAATCCGTTTAGCCCCGGCAAACCGATTGATGCAAAGACAGCTAAACCAAAAAATACAGTGAATTTGGGAACTATTCTGGCAATGCCTCCATAATCTTCTGTTAATCTGGTGTGTCTTTGGTCATAAAGAAAACCTACGGCAATAAACAACATTCCGGTAGTAAGACCATGATTTACCATTTGAATGATTGCACCCTGCATACCGATTACGGTAAATGAGAAAATACCAATAATGATAAACCCCATGTGAGCTACAGAAGAATACGCAACTAAACGTTTCATATCCTTTTGCATCCATGCCAACAAACCTCCGTATATGATGCCTACAACTCCGAGGGTCACTAAAAGGGGAGCAAAAGTAAGGCTTGCCGCCGGAAATATGCCAATATTAAATCTAATCAAACCATAAGCACCCATTTTTAGCAATACTCCGGCTAAAATTACCGAACCGGCAGTTGGAGCTTCGGTGTGTGCATCGGGTAACCAAGTATGCAAAGGAAATATAGGAACCTTAATTAAAAATGAAATGGCAAACATCCAAAACAGTATATTTTGTAATTTGATTGGGAGTTGAGAAGCATATTTTTGGATTTCAGGTAAACTTGTAGTAAAACCTACGGAATTATGAATAACAAAAGTACCAATATAATGACCTAACCAGATAATTCCGATTATCATGACTAATGAACCGACCATTGTATAAATAAAGAACTTTACAGTTGCATAAATTTTGTTTTTTCCGCCCCATATACCAATAATAAAGTACATAGGTATTAAAATCAATTCCCAGAAAATATAAAATACTAATAAATCCAAAGAAATAAATACACCGATTATCGCGAATTCCAAAAGTAATATTAAACTGTAGTATTGCCTCATATTTACTTTAATCGAATCAGATGAAATCCATATTGCTAAGGGAATTATAAATGTGGTCAATAAGACCAGCATCAATGAAAGCCCATCTATCCCGACTCTAAATCCGGCATTTAAATCACTAATCCAAGGATAATATGCATAGAATTGATAATGTTCTGTTGTGGTATTAAAACCAATTAACAAAGCAAGCGAAGATAGAAATGCCGCTATCGAAAAAATGAATGCAACTTTATTTATTAGTTTTGGTTTATCGTTCGGTAATAATTGTAATAATACTGCACCGAATATCGGAATAAGAAGAGTAATTAATAGTGGGTTCATGCTTCAAATCCTTAAATTAAATAAATGCTATTATTACAATTACTAAAATTAGTATTACACCGAATGTCAAGCTATACAGATAATCCTGTATTTTTCCTGTTTGTAATTTTTTAATAGACGATCCAAGATCAATTGTTTTTTGTGAGATTGTGTGAATAAACCCGTCAATAGCGCCGTTATCAATTATATTTTTTAAAACTTTATCAGAAACCCATATAAGTGGATTGACTATAATTGTGTGGTATATATTATCTAAATAAAATTTATTAAGTGATAGCTTATAAATTGCGCTATTTGCCAATTTATCGCTAATAGAATATTCCCGTTTCAAATAGAACTTTCTTGCGATTATAATTGAACCTATTATAAGTATCAAAGTAATAGTCATTAAAATATATTCCATAGGTTCAATACTTTGATGAGTTCCTAATTTCAATATTTCTCGCGCAGGACTAAAAATACTAAATAGAGATCCATCAAATAGATTTGGATGCTTGCTAAACCAAAAACCAAGACTGTATGGAATACCGATAAAACCTCCGATTGCTGATAAAACCGCTAAAATCAATAGGGGGACGGTCATTAATCGAGGAGATTCATGCGGATGAACTTCGGCATTATTGAATTTCTCTTTACCGAAAAAGACTAAATACAATAAACGGAACATATATAAAGCTGTGGTAAGGGATGCTAATAGCAAGAACAGCCAATAAAGCAGATTCCCATTCGAATAAACATTCCATAAGATTTCATCTTTAGAGAAAAACCCACTGAAAAGCGGTATTCCTGAAATAGCAAGAGTACCAATCAAAAAAGTTATAAAAGTAATCGGCATATATTTTTTTAAATTACCCATTTTCAAAATATCTTGTTCGTCGTGCATTGAGTGAATAATGGAACCAGCGGCTAAAAAGAGCAATCCTTTAAAGAAAGCGTGAGTTACAACATGGAAAACAGCCGCTGAATAAGCACCCATTCCCAAGGCGGCGAACATAAAGCCTAATTGACTAACCGTAGAATATGCTAAAACTTTTTTGATATCAGTCTGTGTAATTGCCGAAAATGCGCCGTAAAGTGCTGTAAGAATACCGATTATTGTCACAAGACCCATTGTAACATCGGACATAGCGAAAAGTACAGAGTTGCGGGCTACCAAAAATATACCTGCTGTAACCATAGTTGCGGCATGAATCAATGCTGAAACAGGAGTAGGACCAGCCATAGCGTCAGGTAACCAAACAGAGAGGGGCAATTGTGCAGATTTACCAGTACATGCTAGAAACATAAACATACTTATCAAAAGTGCATTAGTTGAATTTTGATAAAGTAATTTATTATCAATTGCTTGCTGAGCAATGTTTGAATATTCAAATGTTTTGAAAACAGTAAATATTAAAAAAGCGGCAATCAGAAAACCAAAATCTCCAATCCTATTGACTATGAACGCTTTATTTGCGGCATCTTTAGTTAGCTTTATGTTATAACCTTTGAATTCTCGATCGTACCAGAAACCTATAAGAAGATAAGATGATAAACCGACACCTTCCCAACCGAAGAAAGTAAGAAGTAAATTACTTGACGCAACCAGATTTAACATCATAAATATAAATAGGTTAAGATATGCAAAAAAGCGATAAAAACTGCGGTCTGTGTGCATATAAGAAATGGAATAAATATGAATCAAAGCCCCGACACCTGTGATAATCATCATAAATATCAACGAAAGATTATCTATTTGGTATGAGATGTTTATCTGGAAATCGCCAATATTTAGCCATCTATAGAGATTTACCACTGTGCTTGGTATATGGTAAAGGTTTGTATATATGAATAAATACAAAGAAGTAAGAAAGGAAATCGAAACCGTTGATGTACCGATTAATCCGATGATTTTTTCGTTATTGATTTTTTTACCAAATATTCCATTTACAATAAATCCTAGGAGTGGAAGAAATATTATTAGAATTATTGAGTTAAAAAAAATTGCATTATTTCCGATATTATCCATAATTTTGCATATCTATTATTTTTAAATTTAAAAAAGTAGAAGTATTAACACTAAAAATATTTTTTTACAAACAGAACGATGTTATGAATACCAAACCCGATGTTATAGAAAAACCTTTAATACAGTTAGATACGGATGATGACGGTCACTTTAACGCCAAAGTTATATTATTTAATGATAATGAACATGATTTTGATGAAGTCATCGACCAACTTATATTGGCTATCAATTGTAGCGAAGAAAAGGCTTATCTGTTAACAATGCAAGTACATAAATCAGGATTTGCAGTGGTATTTACAAGTAATTACAATCAATGTCTTAATGTAAGCTCTGTTCTCGAAGAAATTCATCTGAAAACAAATATCGAGATCTAATCAAGTCCGTATTGTTCAAGAGTAAAGTCAATTTTTGATTCAGAAAGTCCAAGCATTTTTGCGGCTTTAGCCTTATCGCCTAAAGCCAATTTCATTGTTTGTGAAATCAAATCCTTATTTACATCAGCGGCTGTAGCACCGGTGTCTGATATTTTTAGAAAATGTTTGCCTTCAGGTATGTTTATAATATCCTTTTTTTCGACCATATTGAAAAACGTGTTGCTTAAAAATGCCAATGATGTTTTACTAATGATTTCGTTGCTTTCCAATAAAACAACTCTTTCAATGATATTTCTTAATTCCCTTATATTACCCTTCCAGCCATAATTCATTAATAGGGCAGATGCTTCGCTATCAAATCCTTTAATGTTTTTTCCGGTGGATTTATTAAATTCTGTGATAAATTCAGTAGCTAAAATCAAAATATCTTCACCACGATCGCGCAATGGTGGCAATTCTATTCTTGCTACATTCAACCTATAAAACAAGTCTTCACGAAAATGATTTTTTGATGTAAGCTCTTCTAAATTTTTATTAGTGGATGCAATAATTCGAACATCGACAGATATTTCCTTAGCTCCACCCAAACGATAGTATTTTCTTTCCTGAAGCACTCTTAGAAGTTTTACTTGTAATTCCATGCTCAATTCGGCAATTTCATCCAACAAAATGGTTCCGCGATGAGCTAATTCAAATTTACCTTGTTTAACTTTCTCAGTAGCTCCGGTAAAGGCACCTTTTTCGTATCCGAATAATTCGTTTTCAGCTAAATCTCTCGGTATAGCACCGCAGTTAATTGATACAAATGGGTGCGCCGCACGTGGAGAATTCTCGTGGATAAATTTTGCCATTAGTTCTTTACCTGTACCGCTTTCACCAAGTAATAACACAGTAGTATCGGAAGATGCAGAAAATGTTTTTGCCATAGCCAATGCATCAAGCATTCCTTGTGATTTACCGATTATCTCACTTGGTTGTTCAACTTTTAATTGCTCAGACAATAATTGAACGCGCCTGGATAATTCAAAATTTTTCAATGCTCTAAGGATTGTAACCTCGAGCTGTTCGTTATCAATCGGTTTTACTATAAAATCTTCTGCACCGGATTTCATAGTTCTTACAGCCATTTTAATATCGCTAGAAGGAGTAAGCATTACCACAGGCATGATAAATCCTTGCATTCTTAATTGCTGAAGCACATATAATCCATTTGTATGCCCTACAAATAAATCCAGTAAAATCAAATCAGGACTTATCGTATGTAATTCATTTAAAGCATCTTCTGCATTATTAAATACAATTATCTTGTAACTCTTGACAGATAATAAATCTATGATTTTCTGGCATAAAGTTTTATCTTCTTCAATTAGCACTATTATATAATTCTGTTCCACTTTTTCTATTATATTGTATAAAAAAAAATAAATTTACTATTTTTTTTCCATATAAGAAAACTTTTATTATAACAATTATCCACATTGATATTAAAGTTAGTGAAAATCCATATTAATTTTATATTTTTGTTTCTTTCGTAGAATTATTTTAAGATTATTATGATAAATGATTTCAAAACAATTCCGGAAATGTTCTATAGGGTATGCGATAAATTTTCCGGCAGGACGAGACCTGCATTTTATTATAAGTCAAACGGCTCTTTTATTTCTTTGACTCATAATGAATTAAATGATAAAGTAGAAAAGCTGGCCTTAGCATTACTGGAATTAGGAATACAAAAAGGGGATAGAGTAGGTATAATTTCTGAAAATAGAATTGAGTGGATTATATCCAGCTTTGCTATTTCAATAATTGGTGCTGTAAACGTTCCTATATTCCCGGTATTAACTGCTAAGCAGGCGAAATTCGTATTTGAGGAAAGCGACGTAAGCGCTGTTTTTTGCTCCGATAAAAACCAGCTACTTAAAATTGAATCAATATATGATGATGTATCGAGTTTAAGGCATATTATCGTTATGGATAATGTAAGCGATGGAGACTTATTGAGCCTAAAAACATTTGATGAGCTAATCTTAAGAGGAAGTGAAATCAGAGATGAAAAAGATAGAAAAGCCATTTTGAGAAGGAGAATTAATAAAATATCTGAAGACGACATACTAACTATCATCTATACCAGCGGAACGACGGGAAATCCTAAAGGTGTGATGCTAACGCATAAAAATGTTTGCATTAACATCGTTGAAGCTATGTTGGTTTTTGGTGATCATTCTAAAGCTACGTCTCTTAGTTTTCTTCCACTCTGTCATTCTTTTGAGATGACAGGCGGTTTTTATGGTCTTTTTTCGCATGGCTGTGTCATAGCACTAGCTGGTTCCGTATCGTCTGTAGCGGCAGATATGCAGATAATTAAACCAACTGTAATGACTGTCGTACCAAGATTATTAGAAACTGTTAGGAAAAAAATATTAGGCAACATTGAACGAGAAAATACTTTAAAACGAACATTGATATTATCTGCTTTAGAAACAGGAATCAAATATGCCAAAGCACAATCAGATGGTACTTTGACGTTATCTTTAAAGTATAAAAATCTATTAGCTTATAATGGTATTTTGAATAGAATAAAAGATAAATTGGGTGGAAATATTGAAAAATTTATTTCCGGAGGTGCACCCTTAAGTGACGAAGTGTGTTACTTTTTTATGGCTCTTGGAATTGACGTTTTTCAAGGTTACGGTTTAACTGAAGCCTCACCTGTATTATCGTCTAATGGATTTGCTCATAATGAGATTGGGACCATCGGTAAACCATTGAATTCAGTAGAAATAAAAATTGCAGAAGATGGTGAAATCTTAGCTCGTGGACCAAATATAATGAAAGGTTATTGGAAAGATCCGGTCGCAACGTTGCAAGCTATTGATGATGATGGATGGCTTTATACAGGTGATATTGGATTGTTTACTGAAAAGGGAAGTATCAAAATTACTGATCGTAAGAAAAATATCTTTGTAAATACAGGTGGAAAGAATATTGCACCACAACCAATCGAAAATCTATTAACATCAAGCCGATATATTGAGCATTGTTTTTTGATTGGAGATAAACGTGACTATTGCACAGCTTTGCTAACTCCTGATTATGAGCAATTGAAAGAAATGGCTAAAGAATTCAATATCAATTATACATCCGAAACCGAGTTGATTTCGCATCCGAAGATAATTCAATTTATAAAAAAAGAAATTGATTGGTACCAAAAAGACATTGCTCCATTCGAAAAGGTAAGAAAGTTTCACTTACTTTCAACTCAATTTTCAATTGATGGGGGTGAATTGAGTCCAAAATTGAGTATTAAACGTCATGTTGTCGAGAGGAAATATTCAACTTTCATTGACAATATGTATGGCGTTAATAATGAGAGTGATTAGAATAATTTAATATTAATGGAAATTAGATTAAAAAAGGCAGATTTATTAAAAAATCTGCCTTTAACATTAAGAATGAAAACGCTTTTTATTTACGATTTCTACCTATGAAAGCTTCAACTTCCGGAACGCCGCCTTGGAACATTAAATATCCGTTTGATGGTTCGCGTAGTGTGATTTCACCGTTAATAGGGGTAAGCATTATTCTTTTTACTTCTTCTAAATCGTTTGTTTGGCCTAAAGCCCAGCATAATTTTACATAAGCTACTTCAGGTAACATATTACCTGCGGCTATAACACCCAAATCCATCATAACGCGACCGGTTTCATAAACATACATTTGAGCATAACCATGTAATGTTTGAACAGTCATATAAACAGCAACTCCGGCTTGTTGAGCTCTTTCTAAAGCTGGATAAAGTGGTTTGTTAACATGACCCAATCCGGTACCGGCAATTACGATTCCTTTATATCCTTTTTCGACCATAGAGTCAATCATATCAGGGTGCATATTAGGATAATAATATACTATACCAACTCGTTCTTCGAAATAAGGCAATAATTTAAAATCTTTGTCATCTCTTCTGCGAGCATAATCCTGTCTTAATGGAGTGATTTTTTCTCTACTAACCATCGCAATTGGAATATCACTCAAAGTTCTAAAAGTTGAACGATAACTTGAGTGCATTTTACGAACGCGAGTTCCACGGTGTAACAATCCGTATTCATCGGAGGTCGGACCGAACATACATACCATTACTTCAGCGATATCACTTTCAGAAGCGGTTTTTGCACTATGAATAAGATTTAATGCCGCATCTGATGAAGGTCTGTCTGAAGAACGTTGTGAACCAACTAAAACGATAGGAACAGGGGAATTCTGCAACATAAATGATAGAATGGCTGATGTATGATGAAGCGTATCAGTACCATGACCAATGATTATACCTGCAACACCTTTTTCGATTTCTTTGGCAATACCATTTGCCAGGCCAATATATTCCGCAGGTCCCATATTTTCTGAAAACACACCATAAAGTTTTTCTGTTTCCAAATTACAGTAATCGGCTAATTCAGGAACTGATCCATATAACTCACCAGGTGAAAAAGCTGGAATTACAGCGCCTGTACGATAATCTAAACGAGAGGCGATTGTACCACCCGTGCCAAATAGTTTAACGCGGGGCTTGCTTTTTTCATAAGGAAAATCTTGTTCAGGGATTTTATATACTGCTATCTTACGTCCTCTAACCGTGATGTTTCGTATTCTATCGGCTTTTAAACCTACATTATAGCCAGTTACTAATTTAATTACTATATGAGCATCATCTGCAGTTTCCGAACGAGGTAAAATAAAACCCTCAAATATACCGGATTCATGGTCGCAAACAACATCACACCAAACTAGGCAATTAAATTTTTTCAAAACTTCTAAAGCTATCCCGCGATAACCTTTATAATCTTCATTTTCTTGATTTTCTAGTGACATTTATGCCTCCTGTTTGCGGTGATTAATGAAATTTAAAATATCCGACCCGTTCACTCTACCACGTAATTTGTTCATAACTAAACCTATTAATACATCGTCGGATTTTTCTGAATGAATAATTTTTATTTGAGAGATTTCATTAATACATTCAACGATTGTTCTATTAATTTCCATATTGTCGGCTGTTGTAAGTATAAGATTGTTATCAAATCCACCTTTTTTACAAATTTTTAGCATCAAAGAATAAATACCATCTTTTACTAACGATTTATTATTAATTAATTCAAAAATGTTTAAGTAAATTGCTTCATTTAGAATGAATATATTGAAACGATTTTTCTTTAATCTTCTTGGGAAACCAATTAATATATTAGCGGCAACCTTTGGAGAAATATGATAATCCTTTACGGCTTTTTCGAATAAATTGAATAGTTTTGACACAGAAAGTTCACTTACTAAGTCAGCTTGAACGTTCAATTGTTTTAACCATTTTTCACGGATCCAATATGGTACCGGCATTTGCGCTCTAATTCGATCCAATCTTTCTTTGGTAATTGTTAGAGGTGGTAAATCCGTATCCGGATACATTCTCTCAGGTCCAGGAAGAATTCTTTCAAAGCCGTTAGTGCTATCATCAAGTGCTTGTCTTGTTTCGGAAGGAATACCGATAGTAGCTTCTTTAGCTCTAATAATAACTTCTTTTGCGCCGGTTACAACATCTCTGTCATCACCCCAAACTAATACTATTGTATCGTCGTTTGTTGCGCTAGCGAACTTTTTAAGTTTCATCCACTCAGTATTTGTCAATTTTTCACGAGAATTATCTGAATGCAATATATTAGGTAATACTGTTAAGCAAGCTATTACGCGAACTCTATCTGAAATTTCTTTTGAAAAATATGTATCAGTTTGTGTTTCCCAATTCAATAAGTCTTTAAAACCATGTAAGTTTACGCAGTAAACTTTCCAATCTCTTGCAATAGCTTCAGCAAGTGGGGGATATATTGTTTTTTTCAATAAATGAGTCACATCAAATGTATCAGCTTTAAATGTATCTTTATCTATACCGCGTGCGTGTAATTCGTCGCGCAATAATAGTAAATTCCATTGACGCATTGATTCATGGTACGCAAGGCGAGGAATATAATTAATTTTCGAAACACCTTTGATTTCAATACGTGTGCCACCGCGAACGGAAACATTCACATCTTGGCGACCGGCACCCATACCTGTTCTTACTTTACCTGTTTGGCGTGCTAAACGACGTATAATATTGTTGACGTCAGCAATTTCCTGTGGTGTTTTCATCTCAGGGTGAGTAACTGTTTCAATTAATGGAGTACCTAATCTATCCGGCAGATAAACTCTTTCGTGTCCGATATCTGTTAATTCTCTACATGAATCTTCTTCAATCGACATTTGAATTAATTTAATTTCTCTATCTTTATATGGAACTGAACCGCCTACGCATGTAATAGCTGTTCTTTGAAAACCAGTTGGAATAGAACCATCCAAGTATTGTTTCCTGGCAATATGCAATTCATCAGTAATAGACGCACCATATAATAATCCAACTTCGATAGATATATCTAAAGCAGTATCATCGATCATAAACGGTGGTGTATCATCCATATCATAAGTACATACTGTATCATAATGTACACGATAGATTATATTCTTTTTGGTTTTAAACTCCATCAAAGCAGTACCGTCATATTCACCCAATTCTGATAGGGTAGGGCGCATATGTCGCAATATTTCGGAGTGGTAGCCATCTCTATGAAGATGACCCGCAGGACAGCGGCAAAATAGTTTAGATTCTGTTAGCAGTTGCTGGTGTACTTCTAAACCGGACATAAAGCCGATTTCCGCATAATCTTCAGGCGTCATCTGGTCGAAAGGTTTAAATTTAAATTTTCCCATTTCATCCCTTATTTATAATTATTATTATTTTAATCAAAATAAACTACAAAATTAACAAAAAATTAAGAAATATTAATAATTCTATTAAAATTAGTAGCGAATAATACAAAAAAAAAATCTCCCGAAGGAGATTTTATGTTATTTATTAAATGCAAATTTCTGGACTAAAACTAAGCTACCCTGGTAAAGACCAAACAAAACTGCTGTTGAAATAAGAGCACTTGTTAAAGTATTACGATAGAATGGTACAGCTAACTCGAAACAACGCACTAATCCGTTGATATCAATTGTGTAAAGTCCTGACATCAGCCAAAATCCTAAATTCGTTACAACGAAAAATATGATAGAAGCTAATAAAGAACTATTTAATACAGTTCTAAAAGTAACTTTGCGAAGGATATACGTTGATACCCATACGATTAAAGCTAAAGAACCGTAAGTAAATAGCATAGTTGAGTGGAACCCGATAAATATATCAGAAATAAACATTACTGCAATAGGTACTAAGTATTTTAACCAAGTTTTTTGCAAATACGCTGTTCCTAATAAAGCGATTCCTAAGATTGGCGAAAAATTCTCTTGATGAGGAATTAATCTTGATAACGAAGCTATAACTATTAGTATTATAGCTAATACATAAGTAGAATTCTTATTATTCATATATGACTCCAAATTAGTTTTTATTCTTAAATTAGTTGTTAGGGAGTAAGGAAGTATAAATTTTAGTTTACATAATGTAGATTATATTGCAAAACAATATATATTCATTTGTATTCATTTATCCTCTAAAGCTCCGTTTCTATAAATATACCATTATTAATTATACCATACGGCTTTCCTACAAATTCAGTATTTTCGAATGGTGTATTTTGTGATTTTGATTTTGAATTACTTTGTAAATAATTCCATTTTCGATTTGGTTCAAAGAACGTCAAATTAGCCGCCAAACCTTCGCTGATTTTAATTGGTTTTAAACCCAATATTCGTCGTGGATTGATTGACATCTTCATAACTATATCATTCAAAGTTAACACTTTTTTTTGATATAAATTGGTTAAAGTCACCCCTAACGACGTTTCTAATCCAATTATACCAAAAGGTGCGTCTTTTATAGAAACATTTTTTTCAATAAATGTATGTGGCGCGTGGTCTGTTGCTATGCTATCAATTGTTCCATCCTTAAGACCAAATTTTATTGCGTCAATGTCTTCTTGCTTACGTAAAGGTGGATTCATTTTGTAATTAGTGTTATAACTAGCTAATAATTCATCAGTTAAACTAAAGTGATGTGGAGTAACCTCCGCAGTTACACGTAATCCTTTCGATTTAGCATTTCTTACTAAGTCCACAGCTCCTTTTGTTGATAAATGTTGTACGTGATATCGACAATTTCCATAATATTCGGCCATTAAAATATCGCGTGCGACAATTATATCTTCGGCAACCGTAGGCATACCTATCAAATCAAGTTTATGAGATAAATCAGATTCATTAATTGAAGCGCCTTTTGTGAGAGACATTTCTTCGCAATGTTGTGAAATTATAAGGTCATTTTCGCTTGCATATTCAAAAACTTTCTTCATCATTTCGGCTGACGTAATACAACCGCCGTCGTCTGTAAAAAGCAAAACACCCGCTGAGGCCATTTCTTTCATTGGACTTAAGATTTGACCCTGTCTTTTTTGAGTAATCGCACCAGATATGTGAACATCGACCGCATTACCCCTAGCCTCATCTTTCAAATAATTTACAACACTGACATCATCTATGCAAGGATTAGTATTAGGCATTTGCAAAACACCTGTAAAACCACCATTAGACGCCGCCGCGGCACCTGTGTGAATGTTCTCTTTTTGTTCAAAACCTGGTTGACGGAAATGTACATGCATATCAAAAAATCCCGGAGCACCAACTAAGTTCGTACCATCGATAATTCTGACATCACTTTCTAAAGTTGGGTCTTCAATACCAAAATACATAATGATACCATCATTAATCAGTAGATTATATATACCGTCAATGTGTTGCTCTGGATTTATGATTCGTATGTTTTCGAAATATAATTTCATTTATTTCCTAAAAATAACATTTCAAAATATTGTTTAAAAACAATATTGTAAATTTGTAAGTGCAAATTTAGTAATTTTTATAAAAGTTTGGAAATAATCCACTCAAAAAAAATAATATTTAAGTTGATGATAAATAAAAAAAACAGTGATGAATTTACTTCTTACTTAAGTGATGCTTCTAATTATAAAGGCTTTGCGGACGAATTATATATTCCCGCAGACTTCGATGAGCTTGAAAGAATTATTACTGAATGTGGAAAAATAAATAAAAATATAACAATCCGCGGTGCGGGAACTTCTACAACCGGATCGTCTGCTCCGAATGGCGGTGTTATAATTTCGATGGAAAAGTTGAATACAGTATTAGATTTTGATTTAACCAATAAGACAATTGTCGTTCAAAGTGGAATTACACTAAAGGAATTGGATGACTACCTCTCTCCTTTTGGACTATATTTACCAGTTGACCCTACTGAAAAAAATGCCACAATAGGTGGGAATATTTCTACTAATGCATCGGGAGCCAAAAGTTATAAATACGGCAGTATAATAAACCATATTGAACAAATAAAAATCTGCTGTATGAATGATAATTATACTTTAACTAATCATCATTATATAATTGAATATATATATAATAAGACAATATTGAAAAACGCTTCCGGTTATTTGTTAGACAACAATTGCGGATTTTTATTTGGTAGCGAAGGAACTTTAGGAGTTATTAAAGAAGTTAAAATAAAGCTGAAAGATAAACCGGAAAATTCATTAATGTTTTTAGTATTCTTCGAAAACAACGACGATTTATTAAGCGCATTAAAGTCTTTAAAAAGTATCGACATCAACCCCATGCTTAAGCATGGGGTTGATAATTCGAATCTGCAAATTTCATCAAAAACGTTTTTAGACCCTTGTTTAATAGAATACTTCGATTACAATTCCTTAAAACTTTTATCAAAGGGAATTCCTAATATTCCTGAAAATGCAATTTCTGCTCTTTGGATTGAGCAGGAGTGTTCAAATTCAGAAGTAAATGATTTATTAGACCTTTGGTTTGAGTTTTTTGCTGATATTATTCCTTTAGTGAATGAAACAATTACTTTTATTGATGAAGCCTCTAAACGGAAATTCGTTGAACTACGTCATTCAATACCGGAACATATAAATGAAAAAATAAGTTCTTATGGAACTATTAAAGTTGCAAGCGACACAGCTGTACCGGATGTGAATTTCAAAGAGCATTTTGTGTTTATTAATAATTTAATGGAAAACCAGAAACTTGAATCGTTCATATTTGGTCATATTGGTAATTCACATCTGCATTGTAATATCATCCCAAAAAACGAAAATGATATAAAAACAGCCAAAGAATTGGTTGACCAAATAAATTATCACGCGATAAGTTTGAATGGTACAATTTCGGCTGAACATGGGATTGGCAAGATTAAAAACCGGTATTTTAAAAAGATGATTAGCCAAGAAGAATTAAAAAAAATGCTGAATATAAAAAATAAATTTGACCCAAATTCCATATTTGGTAACGGTAATATCTTTTAATTTAGTATATTGTAGTTTTATAAAGTAAAATTTGAGATAAAATGAAATTTATTGATTATGCAAAGATATATATTAAAGCCGGAAAAGGCGGTGACGGTCATGTAAGTTTCCGTACAGAAAAGTTTATTCCTAAGGGTGGTCCAGACGGTGGAAACGGCGGCCGCGGCGGCGATATAATATTCAAAACGGATAAGCAATTATATACATTACTTGATTTCCGATATCATCGGCAATACATTGCGTCCGATGGCAAAGACGGCGGTAAATCAGATTGTTCAGGTAAAGATGGATTAAGTATAACGATTCGAATACCTGTTGGTACAGTTATAAAAGATGAAGCCACCGATGAGATTATTGCTGATATGACCGAAGAAAACCAAACATTTGTAATTGCGCGCGGTGGAAATGGCGGTTTTGGTAACGCAATGTTTGCCACAGCTACAAATCAAGCCCCTCGATATGCCAAGCCTGGTTTAGATGGACCGGAATTTAATTTAGTGTTGGAATTAAAACTTTTAGCAGATGCCGGGCTGGTTGGTTTTCCAAATGCCGGGAAATCAACTCTTATTTCAGTTATTTCAGCCGCAAAACCGAAAATTGCTGATTATCCGTTTACTACCCTTCAACCGAATTTAGGGATTGTGCAAGTAGCTGATTATAAATCATTCGTAATTGCTGACATCCCTGGTTTAATCGAAGGTGCTTCCGAAGGTAAAGGATTGGGTCATCAATTCTTACGTCACATTGAAAGAACCAAAGTATTAGTCTATTTGATTGATTGTAATTCAGAAGACCACGTCAATGATTACGAAGTACTGAAAAACGAGCTAAAAAAATACAATCCACAATTACTACTGAAACCTGAGATTATTTGTATTAGCAAATCCGATACAATCGACGATGACAGAATTGAAGAATTAAGAAATATTGAATTCGGCGGAAAAAGTAAGCATTTTATCATTTCATCAGTTGCTCATAAAAATACTGATTTATTGAAAAATGCCATTTGGGAACTAATTGCAGTAAGATAAAGCATTGAATAAACCTTTAATCATGTTTTTTTTTCTTCTGATGTTTTCAGTGCATTACTATGCAGAATCAGAATTACTTTTCCAATATAAATATGATGATATAAATGCAGAATATTTGAATTATGGATTCGACAAAATTTCGAATATTTATAATTTCAATATCGATGCCTGTAAATCATTCCAAAATAATATTGGAGATATAGGTTTATTCCAAAATTATAGAGGAGATGCTGTTGAAACAGAAAGTGTAAATTTTCGAGATCAAGAGCTCTTCTCTTTTTATTTTCAATCTAAAGATATGGGTAAATTCAAGATTCTGTTTACAGATAATTGGCAATTGACATCCGATAATATCAAAAGTAATACTAATACTTTTCAAAGAGCAAATTCAAATATAGGGCTTCAATATAAATTTTTTAAAAACTCAAAGATATCGGCTTTAAGTGGTTTTGAATATAATCAACAAAACACATTCAAATCTACAGGAATAGTTTATGGTATCAATACAGAAGTTGATGAAAAAATCACAGATATCTATAATATTTCATCAAATTTTAGCTTTGAATCCATCCAATTACGAGATAAAAGAAATAACAGTGATTTGAATTTAAAAACCCAAATTACGGGTGCATTTTCAAATAATGATTTACTATCATTTGATTTCGAGTATGATTACTTAAATAAGGATTTTATTTCATACTATTCTGATAATGCAACGAGCCTAATCGAAAACAGATCTGAGAGCAATGTTGCAGGCAACTTATTTATGAAGTTCAAATTGCCGGAGAATTTTTATGTATCTTCGAAACTTTTGTTAGCAAATAGTGCCGTTAACCGGGCATTTATGCAAAAGTATGAACCTATCTCCTATTCATCAGTTGAACGAATGAATAATACTTTATTGATTGATTTGAATTTGGATATTATTTATTCAGTCAAAAAAATGAAAGCCGTTTTGAATACCAAGTTTTTCAATAGAAATGAAAATTACCGCTTAAATAAATTATTTGAAATTGATGAGAATGAATTTGAGAATTTGAAAAAACAAGAAACATCCTTGGATAATAGTGCATTTTCAGCTTCAATTGGAACTTATGGATTTTGGTTGTTTGGACGGAAAGATAGTTTAGCATGGAATGGATTGATTTCTATATATAGATACGATACTCCAGAAAAAATCAATAACGATGATAAAGATGAACTTAATGAAGTCCTCATGCTGAATTATTTCCGTAGAATAAACAGACATATTTCAATAAGTTTATTAGGTGAAATTCGATATAAACACCTCGTATTTTTGAAAAGCCAGCGTAGTTCACAAAATTATACGAATCGAATAATACGCTTCTCCCCTTTTGTTAAAATAAAATATAATAGATTTGAATACAATCCGAGCACAGAAGTTTTAGCAAATTACACAATATATGACTATGAGAGCACTTTGTCTTCGGCGAGAAGCTATAGTTTTCGACAAATATCTTATCGAGATTCGATTTTATATAGACTGACACCAACTATTCATTTGCAAGGTATTAATTTTATTCGTTATTTTGTAAATGGTATTTTGCTATGGAAAGAATTTTCTGAGATACCACAAATTGGTAATTTTGAATTTGAAAACAAACTGTTATTAACGAAAGTATTAAATGATATTTCGATAGGCGCTGGAATAAGGATTTATGGATTTCAAAGGAATGACTTGCAGAACAAAATAAACGGAAAACTTTATGAACACTTCTCAATAGGACCTCAAGTTCAAATTAATATGTTATTTTTGAAAGGTTCCATTTTGAATTTATCAGGATGGTATGAAAAGCAAACCGTAAATAGTGCAAGTAGATATATACCCAATATTAAATTAATATGTAAAACTCGATTATAAGGCAAACTAATGGAATATAAGATATCTGAAAAATATATAAGTGAAAAAAATATAGTTCGTAATATAGAAAAAATCATGGAAGATGTTAAAAAGGTTTTACAAATCGACGAAGAGGAATATTTTAAAATTTTTCTTAGCACTGTTGAAGCGATTAATAACGCCGCTGAACATGGTAACAAATTTAATGAAAATAAATATGTTTATTTTGATTTGTACGGAAACGAAGACTATATAGAAATCACTATAAAAGATGAAGGAGATGGATATTTACCTGATGTTGAAGCATCTTTTGCTAAAATAGAATGTGACGCCAATCTTTGTGATTGCCGCGGGCGTGGTATATTTCTAATTCATTCCATGATGGATGAAGTTAGTTATAACTGCGAAAATGGAACATTAATTAAAATGCGCTACAATTTTCGGAAAAATTAAGGATATAATCTGTTAATTACCCAAATACCATTTTCAAGCTTATATTTGAATCTATCGTGCATTCTGCTTTCTCTTCCCTGCCAGAATTCAAATTCGTCCGGTATTAATCTGTAGCCACCCCAATAATCAGGAACAGGCACATTGAGAGGATATTTAATCATATACATAGCCGCTTCTTTGATAAGATGTCCCCTACTTGATAGTATTTCACTTTGTTTCGAAGCCCAAGCTCCTATGCGGCTTGTGTAGGGTCTTGTGATGAAATATTTTTCGGAATCTTCCTTGGATATCTTTTCAATTTTGCCTTCAATTCTCACTTGACGTTCATATTTATCCCAGAAAAAAAGCATACTTCCAAAAGGATTATTTTCTAATTCAGAACCCTTTCTACCTTTATAATTGGTATAAAAGATAAAACCATTTTCATCGTATCCTTTTAATAACAACATTCTGGATGATGGTCTACCATTTTCACTTACGGTTGATAATGCAAACGCAGTTGGATCGTAGAAATCCTGTTCGATAGCTTGCTCAAGCCATTTTTTAAAAAACAAAAATGGATCTTTGTCTAAAGATTGACGATTTAACGAATACTTTTTATAATCTCTTCGGATATCCGAAATATTTTCACTCATAACATTTTCCCAAAAATAAGGGTTATTGTAAGTTTAATTGAATATACGAATCAATTAAAAATTAATTACAATAACCCTGAATTATCATTAACTTATTTTATTTAGTAACCATAAACTTTCCGTATTTGTAACCGTCTCCGGCATAAATACAATAATTATAATTACCGCTTGGTAAATCACTTACATTAAGATTAACTCTATTACTCCCGGCTGATAACATTCCTTCATAAGGAGTTTTCAATATTTTTCCTAATTCATCGAAAACTATAATAGTAATATTATCGGAATTGATTAATTTCAAATCGAAAGTAATATTCTGCACTGCCGGATTAGGATAAACACTAATCTCGACACTTGAAATTTTATCCATTACGGAAACATGAGGGAATTGATCATAAGTAGAAAATATTCTTGGGTAAGACCAAGGATAGGTTGTCATATTATTAACCTTTGCTCTAACTCGCCACCAATAAACAGTAGAATCTTTTAATTGAGTTGTTGCAGAGAAAAATCTACTTGTCAATCCAACTTCGTCAATGCGCATATATTGTCCATCGAACGCATCTCTTAAAGCAACTTGAAGTTCATAGCTGGTAGCTTTTTCAATCGGTCCCCAAGAAAATTCTTGTGTTAATGCTACATTTAGAGCCGAATCCAATGGTGTTAGAAGTGCAGGTACCAAATTTGCGTCTTTTACTGTACTAAAGTGCCATATTGCTGACCAAGGACCAGTTGCATCTCCAATATATGCTTTCACTCTCCAAGAATATTCTACGTTAGGATCAAGGAAATTGCCTGTAACTTGAAATTCAGTTTCGCTCATTTTTGTTTTTGTAATCTTTATTGAAGATCCATTAAACAAATCACCTTCTGAAATTTGCATATCGTATCCTGTTGCATTTGGAACCGCTTTCCATTTCATTAAAGGTGTTGTGGAAATAGCTTTTGCCGCATTCGCTGGTTCTAATAACGTTACATTAGCTTCAATTGCCGTACCAGTTGTAAATGTCCAAATATTTGACCAGTCACTTGATCCGCTTGCATTATTTGCGCGAACTTTCCAAAAATACTTGGTATCTAGTTCAAAATCGCCATTAAGAGATTGATATTTAGGTGACGCAACGTTTTCAGAAACTGCACTCCAACCGCTGAAATCACTTGATTCGGCAACAATTACGTCGTACGATTGTGCGGCGCTCTGTGCTTCCCAAGTTAATAGAGGTTTTAGACCAGCTTTCAACTCACCGTCTGCCGGTGTTAATAAAACAGGTTTATCAGGAGCAGATGCGCCGGTTTTAAATGACCATACCAATGACCATGCACCGAATCCGGCATCGTTCCAACCACGCACTTTCCAATAATATGTTACTTCATTTTCTAGAGCTTGTGTTGGTTTATATCCATAAGTATTTATATCTTGAGTGTTGATTACAGGATTCGACATATCGGAATTTTTTGATATCTGCAGATGATATCGTATAGCATTATTGTTTTGCATCCATGAAATTGAGGTATTAACAGGTACATTTTTCGCATTATTTCCGGGTGAAATTTGAGAAATCGCGGCAGGTGGAGTGCTATAAACATTGTCGGTTAATTTAAACCAATATTCAAAATCACTTGATTGACCACCGTATTTAACGCCTGTAATCTTTACAGTATATTTTACTTCTTTGTTAAGTTCGGTTGGCATCCATTTCAAACAATTTGGTACGCCATATCCTTCAGTATCATAAATGGCTGATGAAATTCCGACATTGTTACCGTTTTCATCGGTCATTGTTACGGTAGCACCGGAATAATCAACTTTTTGATTATTCCAATAATTGTACTTGTCTGCTACATACGTAAACGAAAGATAGTGCCATTTGGTGGAGCCGCCATCATTGTAAAAAACATATTGAGGCGAATAATATTGGTAAGGATAACCAACATAATTAACCTGCCAATCAGATACATCTTGTTTACTGTCGTCGATGACATATAGAGCCATACCACATATTGCCTGCCCCTGTTGTTTACTTGACGCTCCGTCAGCACGGCCAATTGCAATTCTCTTTAAAAACGGATCAATTATCCAACGTCTATGTCCAACTCTATCTGAAAAATTATCAATCATCCAACTTACTATTGAGTATTCAGTTGTTGGCGGGTCTGATGCTGTACGTGTGGACATAAATAAATTAGTATGTTCAGCTCCGTCATAACCTGTTTGAGACCAACAACCCCATGAATTTGGAGGCGTATGGCTCAATTCTTCATTTTTTGCCATCATCAAAGCGGCTTCTGACGCAGGAGCATCAAATGCTGGTTCGTAGGTTACTGGTTTAAGATTATGTAAAGCTCGTATAGAATTTACCATTGTAAGTATTGCTTGTTTTTGTGTTTCGAGCAAATCACCCTTAGTACAAGTTGTAAGATTTGGGTCTTTTGAGTAATATTTCGACCAAGATTCTTGTATTTTAACGTCTTTTTCAGCAAAGAGATATGCTGACATAACTATCATCATAATAGATATAGATAGTATAGATTTCATTTCATTATCCTTAAAATTTTAACACATTTTATATACTAAATTAATAAATTTTCATTTATAAAAAAAAGCAAATTATATATACATATAACACATTTTTTCTAATTCTGTTACATATTTTTTTTATTATTTTTCAACTATTTTTTTTGCGCTTATTTAACAACTACTTATATAATGGTGCAATTTATTTTTTGATATAATTAATTAAGCCATCACAAAGCCAATTTGCCATAGCTTGACGATTATTACCTTCTAAAATTCTAATCTGATCTAAAGGATTTTGGATGTTACCGATTTCTATATAGACAGTTGGGGGTTCAGTATTTCGTAACATAAAAAGATTTCTAGTTGTTACGGTACCTTCATAACCTCTCCCCGGTTGTGCAATTTGGTATTTATGCTCAATAGAATTCAGTAAAGTATATGCTAATTTTTCACCCTTAGCACTACCTTCATTATAGTAAAAGAAAATATCAATTCTTTTCTCAGTATATCGGGAATCAACATGTGTGATAATAGCTTGTTGGGATAAAGCTATCTTTTTGTTTTTATGATATAAACTATTTATTATATCGGCACTTTTTTGAAGTCGTTCTTTCTGAACTGTAGAAATAGCGATATTACCGTAATAGACTTCCTTATCGCCGGTTTTCAAATAACGCTCGTCACGAATTCCATCTTGGGGATCTTGCACTATAATATAAACTGTAGCACTATGTAATAGGAGTTGTCTTGCTAATCTAAGAGTTACATCATAAGCATATTCATCTTCATGAAGCTCATACCCTCCACTGAATCCAATAGCTCCGGGATCAGGCCCACCATGGCCACTGACTAAATAATAAAAATGCCCTTTCAATAATTTATCAACCTTGTTGATTTTCTGGTATTGAGAGCCTAATATCTTATAAAGTTTCTCCTCTTTTTCGACATCAACTTCTTTAGCAGTAATATTTTGTGGTGTAGTACTATTAATTATTTCACAAGGCACCCAGAGTACTTTATCCGATTTATAATTGGCAGATTTAATCTTTTTCTTAAATATCTTATCATTGTATTCTTGTACGTTTTTTCCAATTTCAAAATTTGTAATATTTATCGATGTTCTTATATTCTGACCATTATAAACATATTTTAAAATTGGAAGTTTGTATTTATATTGAGTTGTTATCGTATTGTTCCCTACAAATTTACCTTTATTCAAGTCGTTAAATAACTTAATATTCACTTCAGAATTTGAAATTAAATATCGTTCAAACAACCTTTGGACTCCATCACCTGCAATTGGTTTTGCTTCTATATATTCCTGGGTGTAGATATGTAGAGTGGAAAATAGTAATAAAATAAAAAATATAAGTGCTTTCATATTAATATAATAAGTAATTGTTTCTTAAAATTGTAAATTTATATAAATTGTTCGTTATCGTTTCGGTAATATCTTTGTTTTCCTGATTATTAAACATAACATTGAATATTTTATTAGTACCGGTTACTTTTTTGAACATATTTATTTGTTCTGGTTTATATAAATCTTTAATGAATAGATAAGGGTACCTAATTTTCAATTGCATAAAGAAATTTATGCCATCTTGATATGGTTTACAATCATCGGTGAAATGGAAATTCACAAAAAGCCCATTTATGTTTTCGTCTTTGTATTTTCCATAAAAAGGTCTAAATATCATTGGGCTTGTAGAAAAAGAGCAATATTTTGTAGTATCAATTTTATAGTATTGTCCGAAAAAATCAAATGATTTGTGACCGATTATTTGAAACGGAGTTGTCGTTCCTATTCCTAAACTTGTTACACCCAGTTCACCGAATGTACCAAAAACGGCCATACCACGAGCGGCATTTACTGTTGGGATATGGGGTGATGTTGGATACCAATCCAAGCCTGTGTCCTCCCAAGCCATTGTCCTTTGCCACCCTACCATTTTAATTATTTCCAAATCGCATTTCAAATTTAAATTTTTACTTAACCAGTTTTCATTATTTATCATTAAAGCTAATTCACCTAATGTACATCCATGGATGTAAGAAATTGGTATAATACCAACAAAAGATTGCCATTCGGGCTCAGTAATATTTCCATCAACAATCATTCCCCCTAATGGGTTTGGTCTGTCTAATATTATAACTGCAATTTTGTTTTCTGCGGCAAACTTCATAGTATTAAACAAAGTACTTAAATAAGTATAAGACCTAACACCAACATCTTGTATATCAACAACAATAGCATCAATGTCTTTCATTAATGTTTTGCTTGGTACGCGATTTTTTCCATATAATGATACTATCGGAATGCCTTGAAGTAAGGTATCAGCGACATGTTGTCCTGCCGGAATGGTTGTAAAAAAACCATGCTCCGGTGCAAGAATCATTTTTAAACTGCAATTTTGTGCCTTTGACAGTAATTCAGCCGATAAAATTCCATCTGATGACCGACCAGCAAAATTGGACAATAAAGCAATATTCTTATTATCAAGATGCTTATAATTTTCTTCAACTAGAACATCAATTCCAAGCTTTATTTTACTTCGCGAAATACAGCATTGCGAGCAGATTAAAATCAATATAGATATTAGTAACAAATTTTTCATAATCTTCAAAAATAAAGAAATTTTGCCAAGTAGTTGAATAAATTGATTAATATTTTTCCACATTCATAATATTTTAATAAATAAATCTTGTGTTATTGGTTAAAATTATCACTTTAGCTTAATTTTATATATTCTTGATAATATTAATATATAATTATAATATTAAATAAAAAAAGATGAAGAATATTCTTCTTCATCTTTGCAAAATCATACCCGAATTTATTACATCAGAATTTCAAATAATTATATTACCTGCTGATTAAAAATCTTAAAAAGTTAATGCTGTCTTCATCGGACAAATAATACATTCCAGCGTCATAGTTTGAAAAATCCACATTAATAACATATTCGCCTACGGCGGCACTATTTGTTTTGTATGAGTTTAATAATTTACCGGATAAATCAAATAAGTTTAATTTTACTGGAATACTCCGATTTTCTTTAATATTAATTATAAGTTTCGCTTTGTCTTTTAAAGGATTAGGAATGATATAAAAATTATATGTGTAGGAATTCCAATCATTAACTGAATTAGGATTAATTCCTGGTCCTTTTAAAGGAACAGTAAATTTTGCTTTTCCAAATGCATTAGAACTGATCTCAAGAGTTTTACTAGCTAAACCTTCTTTTTGCGCAGTAAAAAATAACATAATCTTCAAACTGCCTGCTTCAGGAATTGTATAGGGCGGTGAATAATTCTTTATTCCAAATTCTAATTTTTTATTCATTAGAACTTCTATTCCGGTTATTTCTAAATTTTTGTTTCCTTTATTAATAATTTGAAGATCTTTGTAGGTTGTATCCCCTATTTTCGTTGTATCGAATTGTACTATATTTTCAGATACGGCGATTAATGGTTTTCTTTCTTCTCCGAAGGCTTTAAGTGGAATCTCTAATTTTGGATATAGGTATGCATCCGATAAAATAACTAAATTACCAGCTATCGCTGTTTCTGAAAGCGGTTTAAATGTTAGCTTTAAATTATAAATACCTTTAACCGGAATAGCAATTGGAAAAGTATTTTCTGCTAAAGAAAAATAGTTCGAAGAGTTTGCTAAAATTGAAGCAGAATTTAAAGTTAGGACATTTTCTCCAATATTTTCGATTTGAACTACCTCTGTTTTCGTATCATCGACTAAAACACTATCAAAATCTATAAGTTGAGTTTTTGATTTTATTTCGCCCGAGGGTTTGTATCCAAACCCCTTAAGAAGTACTTTGCCAACCGTAAAGTTTTTTGCATTATTTGTTATTGTCAAATATGCATTGTAATTTTTCTTTTCTAAAGGATTGAAAACTACACTTATATCAATATATTCGCCTTTCAAAATGGTTTTTGAAGTAAAGGCGTTTTTTAATTTAAAACCATCCGCTATATCAATTTTAATATCAGATATTGCGGCTCCTGAAATACCAATATTTGTTATTTTAATTGTCATTTCTTTGGATTGGTTGCAATTAACAGTTCCAAAATCTAAAATGGATTTATCCAAAGCTAGTAGTGCTGAATTGTCTTGATTCAGCAATCCGGTTTTGCCTATCTCCAGTATCATATTAACAGGTGGATTTTCGATAACCGTTACATCCTTTGCCGGATTATTCCAATTAATAGTGATTTTATCTGCTTTGGCAGATTCTCCTAATCCAAAATGCAATATGTTAGAGCTTTGAGCGGCATGACCGTTTAAAATGGAGCCCGGTAAATTCCTAATATATTTATTGTTATTTGATTCCAATATAACTGATGCTCCATATCCTAATGAATTCATTCCAGAACCTTTATCCCCAATTAATCTAATTTCAATCCAATTACCTTTATCAGGAAGATCATTTTTGAACAGTTTTACTGATTCGTTACTGCTGGCAACTAAAATATCCATATCACCATCATTATCGTAATCTAATCTTATTGGACACCAAGCACCGTGAATGTTAGCTCCCCATTCCCATGTTTTATCCACTAATTTAAAATCGCCATCTTTTCCTGAATTCAAATAAAAGCGGGAATGATTTGGAGTTGTAGTACTTATACTATTATATGAATACTCAGCGTGAACCAAATCAAGCCATGAATCATTATTCAAATCTGACCATACAATTCCAGCATTCATTTCAAAAAATAGCAAACGCCTTTTGTTTGTAACATTCGTAAAAGTTTGTGAATTATTATTTTCCAAAATCAAAGATGGATTGGAAGATAGCCCACGCTGATCCGGATGGCCTAAATTTCCCACTGCAAGATCGTAATCACCGTCATTATCATAATCTCCCCAATCGGAACCCATGCCGTGTCCAAAATAATATGGCACTGGAGTATCCATTCCTCTGGCTCCGGTAAGTTTACCGACTTCGGTGAATGTGCCATCTCCATTATTTTTATAAAGTAGATCAGGCGCTAACCTATAGGTCGCTACGAATATATCAGGCCACCCATCGTTATTGTAATCACAAACACTTGCACCCCAGCAATCATAGAAAGGAGCGACCTCACCTTTAGAAATTCCGGATGATACTGTTACATTTTCAAATTTTCTATTGCCGATATTCTTGTATAATTGATCTTGGAAATAGGTTTCTGAACCATTTACTTCTTTCCTTCCATAAGCAATATATATATCTAAAAGACCATCTTTATTATAATCGAATAATATCGGTGTAACTGTCGGTTGATCAATCTGCATTACTTTGTCAGTATTTTCAGTAAATGTTCCATCAGAATTACCCCAATAAATTTTATCATTCAGCCCACCGCCTAAAACAAAACAGTCAACATATCCATCGTTATCAATATCTCCCCATACTGTTTGACCTCCAGGTATACCAATAGTTGATGTAACATTTTTATACGAACCATCCTTGTTATTTTGGAAAAAATATCCGGCAAAAGCTAAATCATCCCATCCATCGCGATTCCAATCCACAGTTGAAGCAACAGCATCCAACAAAGGATTGTTTGAATTATCAGTCAATTTTGCTTTTATCGTAGCGTCAACCATTGTTGGGGTTGGTTTAGCCGCTCCCTCAGGGTACAGATATCTTACAGATAATCGAGCTAAAAAGTGACCACCCGCCGGCGAAGTGATTGTACCTGCTATATTCAAAAAATCAGGATTTGGTGTATAGACATCACACATCCAAGATTGAATGGTTGCGTAAGTAGTTCCCTGTTGGACATTATCATAAGCCAAAGCCGGACCGTTTGTGTTTATATGGTGCATTACGCTTATTCTATTGAAACCACCAATATTAATTTCCTTGTCTGTAACATCAAACTTGTACCAACCCTCTCCTGTGTACTGGAAAATCAATTCTGCATAAGCCGCATAGTGTAATACCCAAGCTGTTGGAGGATAAAGACCATCGCTCGGATCCATAGCCAACCATATTGTGTCTCGGCAAGGTGCTCCACCTTTCAAATAAACATAAACGGTATCCACCAAACATGGGATACTCGGTTTTAGAAGACACGATTCTTCGAAGTTTACTTTTTGGGTATATGCACCCATAACTTTACCGTTATCCTCGGAATACAACTTATTCTGACCAAGTAAACTGTAAGTGGAAATTAGTAAAAATACCATTAATAGCGGAACAAATTTCATAATAATCACCTTATATTTTTAATACAATTTTGCTTATTTCTATTTTTTTTTCTTATTTTTAAATTCTAAAATTTAGCGAAAATAATTCTCAAATATAAGAATATAACGCTAATAAATTTAATATTTTTTGTAGAACTAACAAGAAAAAACAATGGAATTCGGATTAAAAAACATTATTTATATTGTCATATTTTTGGCATCAATCGCGTTTTTGACTTATAATCTAATACGTTATGTCAAATATTTAAAATTAGCAAAATATGAAAATCGCTTCGATAATATTCCAAAACGTTTGGCGAAAGTTTTGGGAATTGCATTTTTCCAGAAGAAAATCTTCCGCGAACCCGGCGGTGGATTTGTTCATGTTGCCATTTTCTGGGGTTTTTTAATACTTCTCTTTTCAGCATCTTCATCGGTATTCTCCGGATTTGGTTTAAACAATTTCTGGGATATATTAGGATCAATAAATTATCTGATAACATTTTTTACTGATATTTTTTGTTTCTTAATTGTACTAGCGGTTATATTTGCAATTGTTAGACGATTTGTTGTCAAAGTTCAGCGTCTTCAAATGGATGACAAACATGAAAAAGTTGATGCATTAATTGTCTTATTAGCAATATTTACTATTGTTACCGGATTACTTTTTGAAAATGCTTCAGCTATAGTTTTAAATGTTGATGCCGTTTACTCGTTTAGACCAATATCAACTTACCTTTCTACATTAATGAATCCAGAAAGTGCCGGAGCTATACATAGTATCGCATTTTGGGTCCATAGTTTGATGATATTGGCATTTATGAACTACTTGCCATATTCAAAACACTTCCACGTTTATTCATCAATTCCTAATGTGTATTTCTCCACATTGGAACCGGCAAACAAACTTGCACGTATAGATTTTACTGATGATTCAATCGAACAATACGGTGTTTCAGATGTAACTGATTACTCTTGGAAAACAATTTTAGATAGTTTTACTTGTACACATTGCGGAAGATGTACATCGGTTTGTCCGGCAAATATTACAGGAAAACCATTAGACCCACGTGATATAATGGTTCAAATAAGAAATCGTTCATTCGATAAATTTCCTATTCTTTTGAAACAAAATTCTTCGAAAAACAAAGAAGAATGTAAACTTTCAGAAAAAGAACAATTAATAATTGATAAAATATATGTTGGTGATTATCAAGAACCGGAAAAACTTTGGAATTGCACAAGCTGTGGGGCCTGTATGCAAGAATGTCCAGTAATGAATGAACACGTTCCGGCAATTGTTTCGATGCGACGCTCCAAAGTCATGATGGAATCAGATTTTCCTGAAGAACTTCAAGGGGTTTTTGCTAATTTAGAAAACAATGGTGCTCCTTGGGCTTTCTCCCCTATGGAAAGAGCCGATTGGGCTGAAGGATTAAATATACCTCTCGCTTCGGATAAAATGAAATTCGATGTACTTTATTGGGTAGGTTGCGCTGGAAGTTTTGACGATAGAGCAAAAAAAGTTTCTGTAGCGTTTACAAAATTATTACAAAAAGCTGAAGTTGATTTTGCAATTTTAGGTACGGAAGAATCATGTAACGGCGATTTAGCTCGACGTACAGGAAATGAATATCTTGCGGATATGCTTATTCAACAAAACATTGAGGTTCTGAAGCAATATAAATTTAATAAAATTGTTGTCACTTGTCCACATTGTTTTAATACATTCAAAAATGAATATCCAGAATTTGATGCAAAATTCGAAGTCATCCATCATTCTGAATTATTGAATGCATTAATTCAAAATGGCAAACTTAAAGTCAGCAACGATAGCCAAATTAACATCGCTTATCATGATTCTTGCTATTTGGGAAGATATAATGACATTTATGATGAACCTAGAAAACTTTTGAAAAATCTTCCAAAAATAAATATTTTGGAACCCGCTAAAACAAAATCCAAAGCTTTTTGTTGTGGTGCTGGCGGTGGACAAATGTTTATGGAAGAACATATTGGTACACGTGTAAATATTGAAAGAACAGAGCAATTACTTAAAACTTCTCCGGATTGTATTGCTCTAAATTGTCCATTTTGCTTAACAATGATCGAAGACGGATTAAAAGCAAAGGATGTTGAAAATGTCAAGGTAAAAGACATTGCAGAATTAATTTTTGAGAATATTATAAATTAAATGTTTAATAAATTATAATTTATATTAATATTTTCGTATTTTTGAATTTTTAGAATGAATTATTTATTAATTATCACAAAACTATCATGGATAACAACGAAACTAAAATTGTTGATGACGTAATTGAAATCAACAATTTAGAAACTTCAGAAATTACTTCAGAAGGTACTGACAGCGATACAATTATCGCCGTTCCTACTATTGAAGAACAAGACTCAGTTGAGATTAATGTTGAAACTGAAACAGTCGAAATGCCAATAACGGTTGAAACTGAAACGGAAAAAATGCCGGTAACGGTTGAAAATGATACCGTGGAAATACCGATAACGGTTGAAACTGAATTAGTCGAGACACCGATTAATGTTGAAACTGAAACAGTCGAAACTAAAACGGTTGAAACTGAATTAGTCGAAACACCGATTAATGTTGAAACCGAAACTGTCGAATCTCAGGTAGCGGTTGAAACGAAATCAGACTTGGCTGATGAAAAAATCAATGAAGTTTACAACTACCTAAAAAATATTAAGGAAACCGGTGGATTTATTGAAGCTGATATTATAGCCAAAATACGCGGCGGTTTTAGGGTATTATATCAAGATATCCCTATGTTTCTACCAACTTCGCATTTCGGTTTTAAAAGAAGCCCATCTGATGAAGATTTGAACAAAGCAGTTGGTTCAAAGATTCAAGTTGCGATTCTTGAAATGCAAGAAGATGAAACCAAAAGAAAAACCGTTGTCGTTACACGTCGTCCAATTATTGAATCAGAATTCTGGTCTAATATAAAACGCGGTGACAAGGTTACTGGTACAGTCTCAGCAATAACAACTTTTGGTGTTTTTCTTGATTTAGGTCCGGTTGAAGGATTAATCCATATTTCAAGATTATCTAATACAAGAGTTGTTAATATTAAGGATTATGCTAAAATCGGAGATAAATTAGAAGCTGTTGTTATTGAATGTGATAAAGATTCAAAGAAAATATCTCTAAGCAGGAAAGAGCAATCACAATCATCCTGGACCGATAAGAGTTTTGAATTCACAGAAGGCCAAAAAATCAAAGGTATTGTTCGCCGTTTAGCTGATTTTGGTGCTTTTGTTGAAGTCGCTCCTGGAATTGACGGCCTTTTGCGCAATCAAGAAATTTCATGGGAAAAACGTGTTAGCAAACCTAATGAATTAATAAATGTTGGTGATGAGTTAGAATTACTTGTTTTATCCGTTGATTTGAAAAATATGCAGATAGCTCTCAGTTTGAAACAATTACAAGAAAACCCTTGGGAAAAATATGCTGAAAAATACCATCCTGATATGGAAATTGAAGGTTTAGTAAAACAAGTATTCCCACAAGGAGCAATTGTAAGTATTGACAACGAGATTGATGGATTTATTCCAAGAAGTCGTATAAAAAATATTCCTCACGGAAAAAGATTGCCTTTCCAAATTGGGGATAAAATTTCGGTAATTATCGAAGAAGTTAATAAAGAAACAGGCACTATGATTTTGTCTCCAAAACAAAACGAAGCTCCTGCACCTCGTCAACAATTTGATAGTAATAGACCAAAACCACAAAGAAAACCAAAAGAAGAACAAGTAAAATTACCAACCGGTAGTAGTTCGTTCTCTTTTGCTGATTTATTATCGGATGCGGCAATTAAAAATTTAATGGATAATGAATAATTAAGTAAAAAAAATCGAGGTACAGTGATTTTTTTACTGTATCTCTTTTTTTATATAATATAAAATGAAACTATTAAAAAACATATTACTTATTTCAGCTTTATTTACCTTTTGGGGTGATGGGTCTTATCTTTATGCACAATTGCCTTTGATAAATAATGACCAACAAGTAACCTCCCCGGAAAGGTTTTCGTCGGCACAAGATACTGCCTTTAAGCAAGCAATGAGACTTATGATTCCACCAGAAATCCGTTTTTCTAATGACTTAAGAGAATCTCAGATAAAATGGCAATTAGAAATATCCTTACAGCAAGGTATTCCATTAGATGCGGCTTTGAGGGATTTAGAAAGGCGTTATCCGGACTTATATAAACCTCTTCCTGTTGAAGTTGTACAATTTAAAGAAAGCCGGTTACGTTCTCAATATGTACCATTCACTCGAACGATAGATGCCGGTGGAATGCAAATTCCGTTATCAGCTATTGGCAAATTTTTAGGACTGGTTGAGGATCTTTCTCCAATAATCAGATATACACTTGATTATACAACAAAAGTTCAAGTTGTTATCTACAATATGCAAGGTATTGTTATAGCCGTGTTAGCTGAGGAGCGCCAACCCGCAGGTAATTATGTTTATAATTGGAATGGGAAAAACGATGACGGGATATTACAACCTCCCGGAGATTATATAGGCGAAGTTCGAATAGGAATCGATAAATATGTTCGAAAGCATATTGAGATAAAATAATATAAAAATAGGAATTGCTTATATAAACAATTCCTATTTTTTTTTGTGTTTCAATGACTTTTATTCGTCATAATTATCGATTTGCGCACGTTGTAGTTCATCTGAAAAATCAATATAAACAGTTTTCCATTCTGTGAATATATCAAATACTGTCCACCCGCCTTCTCTATGTCCATTTCCTGTGCCCTTAACTCCGCCGAAAGGCATGTGAGCTTCTGCACCTATAGTTGGAGCATTAATATATGTAATACCTGCCTCAATGTCTCTAATAGCTCTAAAAGCATCGTTGACGTTTTTGGTATAAAGCGAAGATGATAATCCAAAGTCTGAGCAATTCGCTAACTCAATCGCATGGTCGAAAGACTCTGCTTTTGTAATAGCTAATACTGGTCCAAATACTTCTTCTTGGAATAATCTTTTGTCTTTGGTAACATCAGCAATGATTGTTGGTTCAAAGAAATATCCATTAGCTAAATCACCGGTAGTAGCTCTATGGCCGCCGGTTACAAGTCTGCCGCCTTCATCTAAAGCGATTTTCACGTAATCTATACAAGTTTGTAATTGATTTTCGTGAATTACAGGACCCATTTCAGTTTTGTCATCTAAACCAGGTCCCAATCTAAGTTTTGATGCTTTTTCAGCTAACATTGTGATAATTTCTTCGTAGCAATCTTTGTGTATAATTAAACGTGAAGTTGCTGTACAGCGTTGACCGGTTGTACCAAAAGCTCCCCATAAAACACCATCGATAGCTAAATCAAAATTTGCGTCCGGCATAATAATTTGAGCGTTTTTGCCGCCCATTTCTAAAGAACATTTTTTATTTGTTCTTCCGCAAATCTCCCCTAATTTGAAACCAATGTTTGTCGATCCGGTGAAAGCTATTAAATTTATGTCTGGATGCTCAACAATCATATTACCCATATTGCCTTTTCCAAGTACAACATTGAAAACACCGGCAGGAATACCTGCTTCTTCCATCACTTCTGCAAACACAACGCCGGCTTGAGGAACGTCTTTTGATGGTTTATAAACCACTGTGTTTCCAGCGGCTAAAGCTGGTAAAATTTTCCAAGATGGAACTGCCATTGGGAAATTAAATGCAGTAATTACACCACAAATACCGACAGGAGTTCTAAAAGACATATTCATTTTATTCATCATTTCGCTCGGAGCTGTATGACCGAATAAGCGGCGAGTTTCTGTAGCGGCATAATAAGCAGTGTCTATAGCTTCTTGTATATCACCTTTAGTTTCAAAAACAGGTTTTCCCATTTCACGAGTCATAATCCTAGCAATCTCATCTTTTCTGCGGGCAAAAATATCACCGGCTTTGCGAATAATATCACCTCTTTTTGGGGCGGGCATCATTTTCCAAATTTTATATGCATCTTTTGCCGCTTTTACAGCATCATTAACATCTTCTTGCCCTGATTCAGGAAATTCACCAACGATATCTCTAATATCTGCTGGGTTTATGTTTTTAAAATATTTGTTAGTCTTTGGCTCTACCCATTGACCGTTGATGAAATTTTTGAATTTTTCCATCATCACTCCTATTAAAATATTCAAGTTTTGAAATAATATAAATACTAAATTAAATTATTTTCTTTAATTTTAGATTCAAAAATAAATCAAATTTGAGAATTTTTATGAAAAAAGTTGTTATTTATGGTGCCACATCAGCTATAGCTCAATCAATTGCAGAGATTTACGCGATTGAAAAGGCTGAGCTATTATTAATTGCACTCGAAGAAGAAAAACTTATCAGTATTAAACGTAATTTGGAAGTAAAATACAATGTAATTGTTAATACACTAACCCATAATGCTTTTAACTTAGATACTATTCAGGAAACCATCCATAAGGCTATTGATATTATAGGTTTTATGGATATATTTATTGTCGCCCACGGGATTTTACCCGACCAAAAGCGGGCAGAAAATGATCTAATCTATGCCTTTGATACACACATGATAAATGCTAATAGCGTTATAGCCCTTTGTTTGGAAGCGGCAAATTTCTTCGAGGTCAAAGGATCGGGAACAATTTGTGTTATTTCATCTGTTGCGGGAGACCGTGGAAGACAAAGTAATTATATTTATGGAGCGGCCAAAGGAGCGGTATCGATATTTTTAAGCGGATTAAGAAACAGAATGACTCCTAAAAACGTGAATGTCCTGACCATTAAACCCGGCTTTGTCGATTCACCAATGACTGCGCATTTAGAAAAAGGATTACTTTTTGCTTCTCCCCTAAAAATTGCAACCTGTATTAAGTCAGCAATCGATAAAAAGAAAAGTGTTGCTTATGCACCATTTTATTGGGGTATAATTATGTTTATCGTAATACATATACCTGAATCAATTTTTAAAAAGTTAAAGATGTAATATGGAAATAATAAAACTTACTTCGAGTTTCTTTTATGTGAACGCATATTTGTTGGTAAATTCTCAAGGCGAAGCCATTTTAATCGATGCTCCCCCAGAATCTGCCGAACAAATCATGGAAATACTTAAACAAAAAGATTTATTATTAAAGAAAATAATATTAACACATGGTCATTGGGATCATATTTGTGATGCATTCAAAGTCAAAGACCAAACTCAAGCTGAATTAATGATTCATAGTCTGGATTCTCATTATTTGACTGATAAAAAATCACACGATTTTATGATGTTTCCAATTATTCTAGACGAAATTCAACCTGATGTGCTTCTTAATGGAGATGAAATTATTACATTGGCTGAAATCGAATTAAAGGTTTTACACACTCCGGGTCATAGTGCCGGTGGAATCTGTCTTTATACCGAACGCTTCGAAAGTCTTTTTTCCGGTGATACTATATTTCAAGCAAGTGTTGGTCGTACAGATTTTCCGGATGGTAATCACGGAGATTTGATTTCTTCAATAAAAGAAAAGCTTTTTACTCTACCTGATGCAACTGATATATTTCCCGGACATGGTGACAAATCGACCATCGAATTTGAGAAAAATCATAATTCTTTTTTAAGGTAATTATATGAGAATATTAAATTTTCTTCTATTTCTTTCAATCAGTGTCATACTTACTGCTTGTTATTCATTTACGGGCGGTTCGTTACCGGAGCATTTAAAAACAATTTATATTCCCGCTGTTATTGATAAAAGTGGTTACGGAAATCCTGTTTATAAAGACAATTTGCACCAATATCTTATTGATAATATGAATCGTGACGGTTCACTTACGGTTACTAATAATAAAGGCGATTCTCAAGTTTCAGTTACTATAGAATCAATTACAGAATCCTCTGTCTCTATGAATCAAAATGAATTAGAAACTGAAAGAAAAATAACTATCTCTTTGGCAATATTATTTGTTGATAATATAAATAAAAAAAATCTAATCGAAAAAAAAATCAGCAATTACGGCGTCTATGAGATAGCTCAAGCACAAGCCGGCAGGGACGAAGCAGTTGATTTAGCCTTAAAACAAGCGGCAGAAGATATTATGTTTGCTATCGTCTCGGGTTGGTAAATTAAAAAAAAAACATTAATTTTGATGTTTTCATTTATGCATTAATTAGAAAAGGTTTATGGATATTAATACCATTGTTCTAGGTTGCTATTTTTTGGCACTTTGTATGCTTTTTGGGTTCGGCGTACATGGATTATTTCTAATATATCATTATAGAAAAACCCGACATATTAAATTTGTTGCGGGTCCTTTGCCGGAAAATCCACCCATGGTTACAATACAGATACCCCTGTTTAACGAATATAACGTTGCAGAGAGGATTATTCGAACAGTTTGTGAAATAGAATACCCTAGAGATAAATTTGAAATCCAAATCTTGGATGACTCGACTGACGATACTCAAGGAATTTGTTTAGGATTAGTAAAAGAATATTCCGATAAGGGATATATTATCAACTACCATCATCGTGATGACCGCACAGGATATAAAGCCGGAGCTTTAAAAGTAGGTTTAGAAACAGCATTAGGTGAATTCGTCGGAATATTTGATGCCGATTTCATTCCCAAAAAGGATTTTCTTTTACAAACCATACCTCACTTTGATGACCCCATAATTGGATTAGTTCAAACTCGATGGGAACATCTAAATGAAGAAGCTTCTTATTTGACTAAAGCTCAAGCCTTAGCCTTAGACGGGCATTTTGTTTTGGAACAGCAAGTTCGTAGTAAAGCCGGATTTTTCATGAGCTTTAATGGAACTGCCGGAATTTGGAGAAAAGCGTGCATCTTTGATGCAGGTAATTGGGAAGGTGATACTCTTACAGAAGATCTTGATCTGAGCTATCGTGCTCAATTAAAGGGTTGGAAATTCAGATTTCTAAATGATGTGACCTCCCCTGCTGAATTACCGTCAGACATTAATTCATTAAAAACGCAACAATTCCGATGGACTAAGGGTGCTATTGAAGTAGCTTTCAAATTATTACCTAGGGTTCTGAAGTCTAAAATACCTCTGAGAGTAAAAATGGAATGTTTTACTCATTTAACTTGCAACTTTGTTTTTCCTATGATTGTATTAGTTGCTTTACTAAACGTGCCAATCGTAATTATCAAGAACGAAGTTGGTGGTTTTGATAATTTCTTTACATTTATGTCGATATTTGTAATTGCAACGGGTTCAACATTCTTGTTTTACGCTTATGCTCAAAGAGATTTACACGCTGATTGGCGAAAAAGATTACTTCTCTTTCCTATCATGCTTGCAGGCAGTATGGGATTGGCAGTAAATAATTCTCAAGCAGTATTGGAAGCTATTTTAGGAATTAAATCAGAATTTGCTAGAACACCAAAGGATGGTGCAATTGGCAATATGCAAGTTAAAGTCAAAAAAAATTATGGTCAGAGAAAAGTTAAAGCCGTTGTTTTTGTCGAGCTTTTCCTTATGCTATACTTCCTATTTGGAATAGTTATATCAATATTTTATCATGAAATCGCCGCTTTACCTTTCCAACTATTATTCTTTTTAGGATTTGGTACAATCGGTTGGTTATCTTTAAAAAGTTCGTTACAGAGGGCTGGTTAAATGAAGAATTTTATTTTATTACCAATTGTGTTTCTATTATTTTGCAATATAATTCTTGCTCAAGGAATAGAAGAAACATTCACAGCTAAAGCCGCAATCACCGAAGTTATGTCCAAAGCAAAAAGTGAAGGCATTGGAGACCCTGTATTAGTCGGTTTAGGATTGGCTGCGGGTGAATATGTAATACCAGGAATCGGGACATTAAATCCTGAATTAGACCTTACCAATGGTCAATCTTCGATTTGGTTATATATGGTGGCCGAAAAAACTGATATTACAAAGACCATAAATATTGGTGTAATTAAGTTTTTCACCGGTTTCATACCGATGAAAATTGATATTGATATTTCGTCAATTCCAATTAGTTATATAGATCCAATTGTTGTTGATTGGATGGATACTGATATCTTGTGCCAAAAACTAAATTCGAATACCATGTTTAGTGATTTTGTTAAGGACAATCAAGCAATTTTCGATTTTGTTACTTTGGATTATGAGGATTCAGCAGAATTGGACGGAATGGGAAATTTGGAACAAGGAACGTATTGGTTGCTTTCTTGCTCAAAGGACAATGGTGAATCTATTATTTGTTATACCGATGCTGTATCAGGAGCAACGACTTGTTTTAATACTACCGGTGTGGACGACGAGACATCAGAAAATTCATTTAATATATCCCCTAACCCTGCTACAGACAAGTTGATCATCGAAAAACAAAATGTATCTGTTATAACTCCCAATCAAGTTTTTATCGTTGACTCAAAAGGCTATATTATTGAAAAATATAACCTCGAGGGTACTACTATAAATACGATTAATATTCAAAATTTGCCAAATGGTACTTACACTTTGATAATTGGTAATAGTTCGAAGCGTTTTGTTAAAGTTAATTAATGGGTGAGCTTTTGTCTTCAGATACTATTTTAAATAAAGTAGAAAACTATTTGCAATATCAGAAAGAGCGAGGTGATAAATTCGTTTTAAAACCTTCTGCACCCACTCCAAAAAAAGAAAAGGGTATAATTATTAAAAGTGTTACCAAACCGGAAACTATCGAAAATACTACATCTCAATTAGGCGATTGGAAAAATGCTTCAAGTTTAGCCGAACTTAAGCTTGCCATATCAAATTGTAAAGAGTGTCCTTTGGGCGATCAAAGAACCAAATTTGTATTTGGTGAAGGCAATCCAAATGCCGACATTATGATAATCGGTGAAGCACCAGGTAAAGATGAAGATCTTCAAGGAATGCCTTTCGTGGGCAGAGCCGGTCAGCTTTTGACTAAAATTTTAGAGTCGATAGGATTGAATCGCGAAGACGTTTTCATAGGTAATATTTGTAAATGCCGACCACCGGAAAATCGTCAACCGGAAACCGGAGAAGTTGACAAATGTGAACCATATTTAAAAAAACAGATTGAATTAATAAATCCTGCTTTCATACTCTCATTAGGTTTGACATCAATCAATACTTTGTTGAAAACAAAAAATAAAATGGCTGATATTAGGGGTCAAGTTTTAGATTATCATGGGAAAAAATTGCTGGTAACATATCATCCTGCGGCTTTATTACGTAATCCGAATTGGAAAAGATTTGTATGGGAAGATATGAAAAATTTAAAATCACTTTACGACGAACATTTAAAAAACAAAGAAAAATAGAGGTTATATGAAAATAGCAGTTTTATGTGGTGGAATTTCTTGTGAGAGAAATGTATCTTATGCTGGTGGTAAAGCTGTAACCGAAGCTTTACAATTGAAAGGTCATGAGGCAATTCCTATCGATCCTGCCTTTGGAGATGATTTAGAAAAACAAAATCAATTAAAACATATATTAAATGATATTTCAAAGTATCCTACATTAGAGGAGCTTCATCAATATTCTACCAAAAAGATAATTGATTGTATTAATTCAAGCCTATTCGATGACATAGAATGTGCTTTTATTGTATTACATGGACCTAATGGTGAAGATGGTTTAGTTCAGGCGCTATTAGAATTAAGGAAAATTCCATATACAGGTAGTGGTGTTAGAGCAAGTTCTACAGCAATTAATAAAGCCGCAACAAAAATAATGATGGAAGCTGGTGGTATAATGACACCCCCCTGGACAATCGTTCATAAAGATCAGCTTGATGATTTAACACTTTTTGAAGAAATTCGCTCCTATCTTGGTGAAAACATGATTGTAAAACCAAGTAATCAAGGTTCTACTTTTGGTATAACCCATCTTGAGAGCGGGATTTTAGATGAGATGCAAGAAGCGGCTCAAAAGGCAGCAGAATATTCTAATACGATTCTGTTTGAAAAATTTATAGAAGGTCGTGAGATTACTGTAGCGATTATCGGCGGCAAAGCTTACCCTATTGTTGAAATAATTCCTGAAGGCGGGTTCTATGATTATGACGCCAAATATGTTGGTGGTGGAACAGTATATGAATGTCCAGCCGATATTGATGAAAATGTAGCAGAATTTACCCAAGAACAAGCTTTGCATTTGAATAACCTATTAGGTTGCCAAGGATTTACACGCGCCGATTTTAGATTGGATGAAGATTTGCAGGCATATTGTTTAGAAATAAATACAATTCCTGGATTTACTTCACGCAGTTTGGTTCCTATGGCGGCAAAAGAAGAAGGAATAGAATTTCCTGAACTTTGTCAGATGATTATTGATATTGCGATGAAAAGATAAACAAATCAAATAATGATTAAAGCTTTTCGTTTTTGTGTTATATTGATTTGGAATGTAGATGAAAAAAAATATTCAATTATGCGGTTTTGGTAACGGTCTGGTAGATCTTCAATACACAATAACCGAATTAGAATTGGCAGAATTAGGATTAAAAAAAGGTGATATGACTTTAGTAGATTCAGAGCAACAAAGTGAACTACTAGAGAAATTGTCGCATATAACACATAACCGTTGTTCAGGTGGCAGTGCCGCAAATAGTATTATCGCATTTGCTCAATTAGGTGGCAAATCTGCATACCAAACGGTATTGGGCAATGATGATTTTGGAAAATTTTATGCAAAAGAATTTTCCGAACTTAAAATTGACTTAAAATCTAAATTTCTTAATGAGTATTCAACTGGTACTTGTATTATTCTAATCACTCCCGATGGAGAACGCACAATGCACACATATTTAGGTGCTACTGCATATTTCAGGCCGGAATTTGTTGATGAGGAAGTAATAAAAAAATCTGAATGGCTCTATATCGAAGGATATGAGTTTTCTCAAGAAGATAGTACTCAGTCGATATTTAAAGCAATTAAATGCGCAAAAGAGAATAATACCAAAGTCGCTTTAACATTTTCTGCTGACTTCATAATATCCGTTTTCAGAGATAATCTTCAAAAAGCGGCTAAAGAAGCAGATTTAGTATTCTGTAACGAAAGCGAAGCGATGAATTTTACTTCAACTGATAATTACGAATCAGCATTTGAAAATCTATCTGCAATGTGCCCAAATGTCGTTGTTACTTTAGGCAAAAATGGGGCTATTTATAAATGGAACGAAAAGACTTATTATGTTCCAGCTTATTCGGGCCCAGTTGTTGATACAACCGGTGCCGGTGATATGTTTGCAGGTGCCTTCTTCTTTGGTATTATTAACGACTACTCACCTATCTTAGCAGGCCATTTAGCATCCTTTGCTTCCGGTAGGATGGTTGCTCAATTTGGAGCAAGGATTAACGATAATATGATAGATTTAAAGAATAAAGTTTATAATGAAATTATTCCGAATTTAAAATAAATATGAAAAATATAATCACTGTAACTATATTATTATTAATATCATCTTTTGTTTGTGTTAAAGCACAAACAGGTAAACCTTTTGCTGATTTTGCCCAAACGTTGGAGCAGTATTTTGACAAAACGATGATTGAAGATATTAAAAAACAGCTTCCATTAGGAAGTGATTATAAGATCTGGGGATGGGATGTTGGAGATTTTTCCGGCGACGGTGTTGTCGATTGTGCTTTTTCATTAAATTTAAAAGCCGATAAAAAACGCCGTATGCACGTTTATCTCTTTACTGATATCGACGGCTTTTTAACCAAAGTTGGACATTTTACTTATAACTTTATTGACACGCCATTAGAGATAGGTGTAGCAATAAAGAATAATACATGTTCTATTACCCAAAAAAATGAAGATTTCGACTGGAATATTGATACTTATACTTATGACAATGGCGTTCTTCTGAAGACCGAAACCTATAATACTCATCGTATTGGAGATTTGACGTATCAGAAAAGCCGTAACTTTCAATTATTAAACAATACCGAAAAATATCTTTATACTCAAAGTAATGATGAGGCGTTCTTTAGAAAGTATAATTCCATAATATCTTACCCAAGAAATAAAAAAGTATTCAAAGGATACCAAACAACAACAACCATCGATGATATTGATTTTGTTTATGCTGGTGCTTGGCATTGGACAGGTGCCGAGGATCTTTCTTATAAAGCCAAATCATCCTATGACGATGATTACTTGTATTTTACTGTTGAGGTAACCGATGACAAGATAATACCTGAATTATGTGATACCTGTATCTGTGATCATATAGAGTTATGGCTGGATTTAAATAAACCTGATTCCTTAGGCGATCGATTTATGACTAGAAAAGACAATCGAATTCTTTTCCGCTCATCCACCGAAAAAGGAATAATTAAATTCGTGATTAAACCAGGGGATTTTATTAATACGGCGGCTGATATTGAGATTAATACCAATGACGAATTTTCAACATTGCAATGGTTCGAAACCCGTAAAATGAAAGCAATTTCAAACCTCACAAAAGACGGATATATTGTTAAATTCAAAATTCCATTTACAGTTTTGGGATTTATTGGAAGTCCTGTTGAGGAAAAATCTGAATTTGAAATTGGTGCTTGTATAAGTGTTGTCGACTATGATAATAAATTTAGACCTGAAGAAAAAACGGAAATGGCTAATTCTAGTTTTGTTTCATACAATCCAACAACTTACGGTTCTTTAATATTCATCCCCGAAAACGGATGGTATGGAGAATCTTTCAATATATTTGAAATGGAAGTATTACAAGCTATCAGGGAATACGGTTTTTAAAATTTGAGTACTAATTATTTCAGACGCTCCTCCCTGACCAAATATATAATCCTTAGTTTTACAAGCTAAGGATTTTTCTTTTTCCGGATTCTCGTATAAATATTCGAGAAAAGTTAGCATTTCATTCATATTGCCAATTGGCTTTAATAATCCTAATCTAACCATATTTACAGCATCAGGTGAATTATCGAAATCTTTTCCGCAAATCACAGGTACACCATAACCGGCTGGTTCGGTCACACTATGGATTCCAGCGCCAAAAGCACCACCTATATAAACTATATCCCCATTAGAGTATAGTTTAAGAAGTTTGCCTATACTATCAACTACTAAATGCGAATCTTTTATTAGTTCTTTTATTTCAGCGGACGATTCGATTTTTTCGATTTCACTGTATTTTACCAATTTTGGTTCAAGAACCAATAACTTTTCTATATGTTTTTGCGTTGGTTCGTGAGGTACATAAATTATCTTGATTTTTTTTAAATGATTTTGATTATAAATATCAACCGCCGTTGAAACAATTTTTTCGTCAGGCTCCCAAGAACTTCCTACAACCAAAACTTTATAATCCTCAAATACTTCTTTCGCAATTAATGGTTTATCAATGTATTCATTAACAGTTGCTATTATTCTGTCAAATCGAGAATCGGATGAAGGTACAATAGTTGATCTTAGTTCAAGTGATTGAAAATATTCAACAGCATCTGGGGTCATCGTAAAAATATAATTAAATTTTCCATAAATGTACGATAAATATCCTTTGAAAACTTTGAGATATGTTTTGTTTGATGGTGCAGTAGCGCAAATTAAATATACCGGAATATTTTTCTTGATCAATGCATTCAAATGATTTAACCAAATATCATACCTCACAAAAACTGCTAAATCAGGGTTTATTAACTCTACAAAGTCTTTTGCATTTTTCAAAGTATCAAATGGCATATAGCAAATCGAATCTGCATATTGGTAGTTTTTTTGATTATTATACCCGCTTGGGGAATAAAACGTACAAATTATATAAATATCAGGATATTTTCGTTTTATCAATTCGATTATTGGTTTTGCTTGTTCAAATTCTCCCATAGAAGAGGCATGAAACCATAAGCGTTTCTGATTATTTTTTTTAATAATAGGGATATTATTAAATTTAATATGTGACTCTCTCTCCCTCATTTTAGGTAGAAACATGTTTATTACCGGAAGAAGAAACCTTACCGGTGCAACAAAAAGTGCATTATAAAAGAAATCTATTTTTTTCATTTTTTTCTTTTGGAAATTTTCAATTTTCAAATTTAAGAATTTTTTATTTGATTAAAAATAATTAATTTTGTAAAATGACAAAATATAAAATAATATCTTTAGTTATTGTAACTTTATTGAGTTTCAATTTAACGAATGCAAAACTCACTTCGGGTTATAATTCTCAAGAAATAATCAAAAGAGATTCTATAACTCCCGGTGTGGTTTATTCTTACATAAAAATCGGACAAAAAGCTCTAAAGCATTCTGTTCATGTTACCGAAATCGATTTAACAAAAGACAGTTTGAAGTTATGTGTTTATAAAGCCTTAGATAATAATAGAGGTTTAGACAAATTACAATTCATTCAAACTAAATACGATTCTTATAATAAATGCTCCTCAATTTGCGGTGTTAATGCAAATTTTTGGCGTGCAATAACGAATTTTCCAATTGGTCCTTTAGTTGTAGATTGCGAAGTGGTTGAAGGTTATAGATACAAAAAATGGAGCTCATGTTTCGTTGATACAGAAGGAGTGCCATATATTGATACTTTTGATATTAAAACTATGGTGTATCATAATGATAATACTTTTAACATCAACCGCGTAAATCGTCGATTAGATAGTAATAGTTTAGTACTATACAACAGATATGCAGGAACAGAGATACCTCATGTCTCTGACAAAGATGTTCTTGATCGATTAGAATCTATATTGAGTATTTATGAACAGGATTCTACATTTGTCGATTCAACAGAAACTACTTTCGACACTTTACAATTAAAAGATAGCTTAAGAGCGATGCAGAGACGCGAGGAATTAGAATTTGAATTAGAAAAAGCTGTATTGGAATATCAGGACTTTCCTTCAATCAATTCCGAAATTGAGTGTGTTGTTGTATCTGTTCAAACAGGTGTCGTCGTAATTCCGCAAAATGGATTTGTGATTTCATACCCTAAAAGTTTTCCAGAGAATCTTCGGCTTAAGGTTGGCGATGTTGTTAGTGTAAAATATCAGACGAATATTTTACCTAATAAAAAATTCCGGTACGCCGTCAGCGGAACACCTCGTTTAGTAAGAAATGGAATTGCCGAACATGAAGCATACCAAGAAGGTTCTAAAGGGCGCCGATTTATAAATAAACGACTTGCTCGAACAGCGATTGGTTATAATAAAGACAAAACACGAATGTATTTGGTAACAGTTGATGCCAATGATTATCATAGTAATGTTAAAGGAGCAGACTTGAAAGATTTATCAGCTATTATGAAGGTTTTGGGCTGTTGGGATGCTATGAACCTGGATGGTGGTGGTTCAAGCTACATGACAATTAACCAAAAAAATGTTAAATATAAAAGTAAACCAAATTTAGGTAGAAAGGTTTCTGCCGGTATTGGTGTAATAAAAAAATAATCAAAAGTGTAACTTTTTCGCTTTTCAATTGTTATATGATAGTAAAAATGTACAAAATAGGAAAATATATGAAAAAAAACGGATTTCTTGGGATGATATTGATTTATATCCTGCTAAACAGTAGTGTCTTACATGCAGAACCAACAACAAATGACATCCTTAATAACCCGGATCCAAAATATTATAAACAGATTAACACCTATTACAATAATTATTTTGATAAAATAGATTATAAAAAAGGCTCAGGTTATAAACCATTTAAACGTATGGAATGGTTTTGGGAACAACGTCTCTACCCTGACGGTTATATTCGTTCTCCAAAAGCAATGCTTAATGATTTCAACCAAGCCAAAAAATATAAATATGATAACGCATTACAAGGTTACAAACCACAATGGAAGGAACTTGGTACTAAAACAGTACCTAATGATGCTTCTAATGAAGGTACAGGTTTGGGAAGGATTAATTGTATAGAATTACATCCCGATATTATTGGTACAATATGGGTTGGCTCATCATTAGGTGGTGCATGGAAAACTACTAATAGTGGTAAAACTTGGAAATGCGCAGACTTCACTACATTTTTATCGATGGGTGTAACTGATATTGAAATATCACAATCAAATTCGGATATAATGTATTTATCAACCGGTGATGCCGATGGTTCTGATATGTCCAAAGGATATACTATAGGAATAATTAAGTCAACTGATGCCGGTACTACTTGGAATACAACTGGTTACAAGTCAGATATCCCTGATCAAGCCTTAGTTTCTGAACTCTATATTCATCCTGATAATTCTGATATAGTCATCGCTGGTTCAAATAGAGGAATTTACAAGACAATCGATGGTGGAGATACTTGGAATTTAGTATCATCATCAGGAAATGTTAGAGAGATGCTCTCCCCTTATGGTCACCCTGAAATAATTTATTCTACAACAATGAGTATGGGTGGTAGTAGTGCTATTTATCTTTCAAAAGATTTTGGTGATACATGGGAAAAGGTTTGGCAGAATGCTAATGCTGAAAGGATTAGACTGGCGACAACAAAAAAGAATCCTGCCAAAGTCTATGCGATAGTTTCAGATAAAACTTATGAACAAAATAACAAAGCTCATGGTTTATTAGGAATATTTGTTTCGGAAGACTATGGTCAAACATGGACTGAAAAAATGGGTAAATCACCTAATTTATTGGGCTGGTCTCCGGAGGGAAATGATTTAGGTGGACAAGGTTATTATGATTTGACGATTGCGGCTAGCCAAAGTGATGAAAATATACTCGTTGTTGGTGGAGTGAATACTTGGAAATCTACTGACGGTGGCGAAAGTTGGGAATCCCTTTCAATCTGGTATAGAAGACATGATATGCCTTATGTACATGCTGACCAACATGATATGGTTTATGATAGCAGAAATGGTGATTTCTTTATTGCAAATGACGGCGGAATATATAAATCTGAAGATATTTCTGATCCGGATGCATGGGAAGACCTTTCAGATGGTATTTCAATTAGCCAATTTTACAGAATGAGTTCTGCCGCTACAAAAGATGTTTTTCTAATAGCGGGTGCTCAAGATAATGGTACTCATATATACAAGGATTCTATGTGGATGAATGTCGGTGGTGGGGACGGAATGGATTGTGAAATAAATCCACAAAATCCGCAAATTGTTTATTCATCAATATATAATGGTTCAATTACTGCAACGTTCGATGGATTTAAATCACAAAATTATATAATGCATCAAGGTATTACAAGAGAAGCGGCATCATGGTGCGCTCCTATTTATCTTGATTTAGTTAATCCAAATATCGTTTACGCCGGATTTCAGAATGTTTGGCAATCTACCGACCAAGGTATGACTTGGACTAAATTTGGGAATCTACCAACAGCTGGCACTAATACCGTAACTCATATCACTTCAGCCCCTTCAGACAACCGATATTTATATGCCGCGGCTTCAAGCAACTTGCAGAAGAAAGTCGGTAATGCTGAATGGGAATCTATATATACAGCTCCAGCATTTATTACATCTGCTAAAGTTGATAAATATGATCCGGAAAAGGTGTGGGTTTCTTTAAGCGGTTATCAAGAAGATGCCAAGGTATATCTAATCACCCCTAATGAAAACATTAATATGAGTGCCGGATTACCGAATGTTCCTATTAACGATTTGTTATTGATGGAAGATAATAAAACATTATTTGCGGCAACTGATATTGGAATTTTTATTAAAGAGGATATTGATAAGGCCTGGAGGCTCTTCAATGATGGTATGCCGAGTTTACTTTGCAATGACTTAGATTATCACAAAGCAACTGGAACACTTAGAGTGGCAACTTTTGGTCGAGGAATTTGGGAAACACAGCTTATAGATTGTACTATTATCCCACCTTCAGTAAGTTTAAATAATGATACTGAGTTTTGCGATGGTGATAGCTTAGTAATCAGTATAACAAATCCTAATACTTACAAGAAAATCAAATGGTCGGATGGATCCGGTGGTTCCGAATTAGTTGTGAAAAAAAGCGGTCAATACTATGCATCAGTTTATAATGAATCCGGTTGCGAAGAAGTAACTGATATTATCAATGTTAATGTTTTGCCTTTTAAAGATATAGCTGTTAAATCAAGTAAGGACGCTTTCGCATTATGTGTATATCCGGACACTTTAGTTTTGTCTGCCAATTTAGGCTATGGAAGCTATCTTTGGTCAACAGGTTCGACTGAAAGAAAAATTACTGTTACAGAACCTGGTGATTATTGGCTCGAAGTAACAGCTAAAAACGGTTGTACCGGTAGAACAAAAATATTTAACATCCGACAATCAGAATATCCGAATAAGCCTTCAATCAGCCAAGAAAATGAAGAATTAGTTTGTAATGAATCTGCTTATGCATATCAATGGTTTGTCAGCGGAAAAGCAGTTGATAATTCAAATAGCCAAAGAATCATACCCAAAAAGACCGGTTTATATACTGTTCAGGTTTTCAACGAACCTGGGTGTTCTGCAATTTCTGACGAATATGAAGCTATCGCGGCTGTTAATGTTGAAGTTGATTTTAGTTCTCAATTTGAGATTTTTCCTAATCCAGCCAATAAAACCGTTAATATTGATTTTTATCAAAATGGCGGCAGTTCTGCTATTATTACAATTATTAACATAGAAGGAAAAGAAATTGAGAAACTTAAACCAATTAGCTTTGATAATCGTTTAAACTACAATTTAAATGTCGAAAATTTAGATAATGGGATTTACTTTTTAAAAGTTGAATCAGGATCTGCTGTCAATGTAAAAAGATTTGTGAAAAATTAGTATGTTTTTATAATAAAACAAACAAATAAACGTTTGAAAATTAGAATTTTAGAAATTATTTTTTAATAAAAGGTGTATCGATGCATTTAAAAAAATTAACTATTGTTGTACTGGTATTTTGTTTAAGTATGCCTGCATTATTTGCTCAAAATGCAGAATTTCTCAAAAATGCGAATAGTGAATCTATTCCAAATTATACTCTTATAAAAAACAATATGAACCAATATTTCCAAAGCTTTCCTGAGGGAGCTAAGAAAGTTGGTTATAAACAATATAAAAGATGGGAATGGTTCTGGGAATCAAGAACATTACCTGATGGTTCGTTTCCTGATGGAACGTCATTAATGCAGGTATATAGTAATTCAATAAGCAACCAACAAAAAGGTCTTAAACTACAAGGTTATGATTGGAAATTAATAGGACCAGTAAATACACCAACCGAGATGATGAATTCTACTGGGTTGGGGCGTATCAACACAATCGAGTTTCACCCTAACACACCGGATGATATATGGATTGGTGCAGCAGGTGGAGGTATTTGGCATTCTACCAACAAAGGCGGTAATTGGGTACAATCATACCCAGATAATAAATTTACGACTCTTGGTGTTAATGATATTTCAATTTCATATACAAATCCAAAGGTGCTTTATGCCGCTACCGGGGATGCTTTTGGTGCTCAGGCGGCAGGTTATTCTACTTACTCTGTAGGTATCATTAAATCTACAGATAAAGGGTTAACTTGGGAAGTTACAGGAATGAAAAACGAATTAAATAGTTCGAGCAAAATAGCCGCTGTATTAGTTAGCCAAACTGATGAAAACGTTGTGATTGCCGCAACAAGAAATGGTATGTACAAAACAATTGATGGTGGTGCGACTTGGTCAATCAAACAAGCTGGTGATGAATTCTATGATATAGAAGTCCACCCTACCAATCCAAATGTTGTATATGCTAGTACCTTTGTAAATGGTGGACCATCAAGTTCTTCTAAGATTTTTAAATCTACTAACTTTGGTGATACTTGGACAAAAGTGTTTACTAATTCAAGCTCTGTTAGAACCCAAATAGCTGTAACAGCTGATGATCCTGATGGAATTTTTGCGCTCGTTTGTTCTTATGATCAAGGTTTTAATTCATTTTGGTATTCCGGAGATATGGGTGCTAATTGGGAAAAAATGTCCGATAGATCTTCAACAACTAATATTTTAGGTTGGCAAATAAATGGTGATGATAATGGCGGCCAAGGCTGGTATGATTTAGCACTTGCAGTTGATCCGAATGATATGAGTAAAATTTATTCCGGTGGCGTTCATGTATGGTCGTCAAACGATATCGGTAGAACCTTTAAAATTGCAACTCACTCCCGTGGTGCTGGTCAATTACCTTACGTTCACGCTGATGTTCATGATATGAAATACACTAAAGATGGCTCTAGGTTGTATTTAACCTGTGATGGTGGTGTATATTACACTACTGATTACCACAATTGGATTGATATAACTAATGGTTTGCCAATTACTCAGTTCTATCGCTTCTGTAGTGATAATAAAAACCCTGCAAGACTGGTTGCCGGTGCCCAAGATAACTCAACAATAAAGAAAAATGGTGATGCTTGGGATATAGTATTTGGCGGCGACGGTACTGATTGCTGGATAGACCCAAATAATGCAGAGTATTGGTATTATTCTTATGTCTTCGGAGAATTCTACAGATCAATTAACTCAGGTGTCAATAAATCATTAATGATTAGACCTGATCAATATGCAAATGAAGAAGGTGCATGGATTTCTCCAATGGCTATGGACTTTGCAAACACTAACAAATTATATGTCGGGTTTAAACAGATCTATAAAAGTGAAGATTATGGGAAAACAAATTCGTGGACACCTATATCAGCATTTTCTAACAATGATCCAATGAAGGTTTTAACTGCTTATAAAAAAGCTATCTATGCCGTAAATTACACAACGTTATATTATACTTATGATGATGGAATTCATTGGCTAACTAAAGCAATGTATGGGGTTTCATCAATTGTTATTGATCCGAACAATACTAAACATGCTTGGATTACCCAAAGTGGATTTAGCGAAGGTAATAAAGTATTTGAATTTAACGATGGTACAATGACTAATGTTTCCGGAAATCTACCGAATGTTCCTGTAAACTGTATAGCTTATCAAAAAAACTCACCTAATAGACTTTTTATTGGAACTGACGTTGGAGTTTATTATAGCGATTATAATTCAGGCTTTTGGCAACGTTATGGAACAAGTCTTCCAAACACAATTGTTACCGATATTGAATTACTAAGTGACCATAATTTAATTAGAATATCATCCTATGGTAGAGGATTATGGGAAGCTCCTTTAACAAATTGCAACCTGCCTCAACCTCAAATTGAATCAGAAGGAAATCTTACATTCTGTGCAGGTGGAAGTGCATTACTTCGTGCAAAAACTGATAAAACTGAAGTTTACTGGTCAACTGGTGAAACTACAAAAGAAATCATTGCTACTAAAACCGGTTTGTATTCCTATACAATAAAAGAAGGCGATTGTACGGCAACATCTGCGGGTATTCAGGTCACAGTATATGAAACACCAAAATTGACAATTGATCCAACTGCAGAATTGGCATTTTGTCGTGATCAAAATGAGGATGTTCCTTTACGCGCATCTTCAGGTTTCAATACATACTTATGGTCAACCGGTGCAACCACACGCGAAATAACGGTAACACAACCTGGAACTTATTCAGTTACGGCTACAACCAAAGATGGATGCTCGACTACGACAGAAATGACAGTTGTCGAAAGAGATCGTCCTGCAAAACCTGAAGTACTATACTATCAAGGTGTAATTTGGTCTAGTGTAAATGCATCAAAATACAAGTGGTATAAAGATGGCAAACCATTACCTCAATCTAATTTAAAAGCTATTAATATTGGACAGGACGAAACTGATGCAGGTATTTATTCAGTTGAAATTTGGGACGAATATGGTTGCGAAGCTCAATCAGACGGCTTAAGTGTCATTGCTTCTGTTAATGATTTAAATGCAGGAGAATATCTAAATGTAACTCCTAATCCTTTCGATCAAACATTCAAATTAGATGTTAACTTAGAAGTATCGGGCAATGTGATTATCCAAATTTCTGATATTAACGGCAAATTGGTTTACGAAACAAAAGACTTCATAAGCAATAACCAGATTAGTCAAACGATAGACCTTGGAAATATTTCATCAGGTGTATATATGATATACATTAAATGTAATGACAAATCTTGGGTTAAACGTATTGTTAAGAAATAATTGACAAATCCTCTCTTTTTGTTAAGAGAGGATTTTTTTTCTTTTTTTTATATTATGGTAAATTAATGATTTCAATTATTAACGGAATTTTAATTGACAAAAGTTCAAACGATGTAATCATTGATTGTAACGGTGTGGGTTTTCATATTTTTATTTCTGTATATACAGCCGAAAACCTCCCTTCGTTGGACAATCCAGTAAGATTATTTACATATCTTTCTGTAAAAGAAGATTCTCTGGATTTATTTGGTTTTAGCGATAAAATTGAGAAAAATGCTTTTCTACAATTAATTAAGGTTTCTAAAATCGGACCAAAAACAGCTATTGGAATATTATCAGCAGTGAATCCTCAGGAATTGGTTGAGTTCATCGTTACATCAAACCACAAAGCTTTGAGCAGATTACCGGGTATTGGACCAAAAACGGCTGAACGAATTGTAGTTGAACTTAGAGATAAATTCAAAGATGTTGATTTTACTACTAGTTCAGGTTCATTTAACAAGCTGGGCGTGGCTAGTGAAGCCGTCTCTGCACTAATATCGCTGGGTTATAATAAAGCAAAGGCCGAAAAATCAGTTGATTTGGCAATTAAAGAAATTGCGCCGGAAGAAATTAAATTAGAACGATTGATTAAAATCGCTTTAAAAAATGCTATATCTTAGGTATTTAAAATGTTTTTAGTGTTTCCATCATTAAAATTTAGAAATGGTCATATTATCGAAGTGATTATAGCCGATGAAAGTATGAGACATTTTTATGAACAACTTAAAAAAGACCCTATCGCAATGTGTAAACTTCTGCGGAAGGAGAATTCAAAATCCTTAATTGTATGGGATATTGATTCGTATGAAGGTAATGATAACACCAAGAATCTAAAAGCCATCCTTGAAATGGCTAATAGTATCGATATTCCGATTCAATTAGTTTCCAAATTTGATTCTACTGAACAAATAGAGTTTTTACTTTCGCACGGAATATTTCGCGTGTTTGTTGATGAGGCTATTATCGAAAAACCAGAAGAAATGAAGTTATTAGTCAATCAATTTACTCCTTCAAGAATTGCCGCAATGGCTATTGAATCTGATGAAAAATTATATCAAACCGAAATGTTAAAGAAATATACGATAGAATACTTTGTTGCTCAAGCGAAATCTCTTGGAATTAATAGATTGCTTTACGGGAATCAAGAAATTATATCAGAAAAGAAAAGTTGGGACATAAATTCTTTAATTTTAATTTCAAATCGATTGCAAATCCGTATTACATTAATTGAAGGAATCCGTAGCTCTAAGATACTCAGAAGTATGAATTTGATTACTAAATACGGGATTGATTCAGCAATGCTTGGTAGTGCTTTATACGAAAACATATTCCCTTGCCAAAAGATTTGGCGTATGATAGAATCGCAATTAGAGGTTTAAAACTAACACAACCTTTGGTTATGTTTGGGATTTTATTTAATTTTGCACTTGTTCTTTTTGGACTCTTAGCTCAGTTGGTTTAGAGCGCCACGTTGACATCGTGGAGGTCGCTGGTTCGAATCCCGTAGAGTTCACTTAATTTTCATCCGATTATTTGAGGAATTTTTGATACACAAATCGATTATTCCTCTATTAATGATAACCTTATTTCTGTATAAGTTAATTTTCAGATGATAAAAACATTTACTCCAATTTATTCGTATATACATTATGAACAAAACTAATGATATGATTGAAAAAGACGCTGAATTTATTTATAATATATATTCAAAAAAACCTTTTATACTAAAGAAGGCTGAAGGCACTTATTTGTATGATGATTATGGTAATCAATATCTTGATTTCCTTTCAGGGATAGCTGTAAACACACTTGGCAACCGTCATCATGTTGTTATTAAAGCAATTGAAAATCAACTCTCTAAATACCTTCACGTTTCCAATTTTTTTCATCAAGAACCTCAGATTAAATTAGCTGAAAAATTAATTTCTATTACGGGCTTATCCAAGGTATATTTTTCAAATTCAGGAACAGAGTCCACAGAAGCCGCTATTAAACTTTCGCGAGCTTGGGCTAATACTCAAGGCAAAAACACAATAATAGCCATTAAGGGCGGTTTCCATGGCCGTACTTATGGTGCACTCTCGTTGATGGAACAAGAATCGTATAAAAAAAATATGTATCCTTTTTTAGAAAATTGCAAAATTGTTGATGCTAACGATAATATCGAAGAAATAATTAATGAAGATACTGCCGCAGTTTTGTTCGAAGTCATCCAAGGCGAAGGCGGAATAAGAACAATGCCCGTTGAATTTTTAAACAGTTTAATCAATTTAAAAGCTAAATATGATTTTTTAATAATTGTTGACGAAATCCAAACAGGTATTGGAAGAACTGGAAGGTACTTTGCATATCAGAATTTCAATTTACAACCTGATATCATATTATCTGCCAAAGCTCTTGGTGGTGGTTTACCGCTTGGAGCAATTATATGTTCCGAGAAAGTTTCTTCTACATGGCAATACGGTCAACACGGAACCACTTTTGGCGGTAACCCTATTGCCTGCGCCGCAGGATTAGCTGTTTTGGATTTTATTAGTAATCAATTCCTTGATGATGTAAAAGCCAAAGGTGAATACTTATCTCAAAAATTGAATGACTTAAAATCAAAATATCCTAATATATCAGAAATACGCGGTTTGGGACTTATGGTTGGTATAAAGTTTAATGAAATTCTTGCACCCGATGTAGTTGATTCATTGTTTAATCACAAGGTTTTAGTTTGTAAATCGTCGGATAATGTGGTGAGAATTTTGCCACCACTTAATGTTTCTTACCAAGAAATAGAAATTTTCTTAGAAAAACTGGAAGAGGTATTACATGAATTATAAAATCTTATTTATTATATTTATCAATTTATTAATGGTGTTTACATCAAGTAATTCTAAAGCTTATGATTATTTTGGATTATTTTTTGGACCAGAAAAAACTGAAATACTATTTTTCAAAGTTGTTGATAAAGATTCGTTAACAAAAAAGTGTTTCCTGACATCACCTGAGTTGGATATCAAAGAATTGGAAGCAAATAACTTTGCTTTAACCAATCAAGACTTTTATTATTATTACTATTCTGAAAAACTTGAGATAGATATTCAAACGATAAAAAAAACAACATATTATGAAGGTGGCGGACCAATTGATGGGATGAACGCACTGATTAAAATATATAAATTTGATAATGAAACACTTAAAGACTTGAATAAATATTGTGGTACATATTATTCAATAAATAAAAAAGACTCGATTGTGATTAATGTTCAAGACTCACTAAGTTTAATCGCAACATTTAGAAACCAAAACAATAACAAGAAAGAAGTAAATTCTCTTTATCCAATAAATTCAGAAAAATTTATTTCTAAAATTGGAATTCATTACGAATTTAAACTCCGTAATTTTATTCCTTGGCAAATTATGTATGTTTATGAAGGACAAGAGTATTTCTTTTATAAAGAATTATAAACTTATATACGATTTGTTTTAAATAGAATGAAATAGAATGTCTCGACTGCAGTTGTGAGGCATTCTTTAGTATAAGCATATCCAGCTGTATGTAATGCCGAGGCATTCTCACCAATACCCAAACCAAAAAGACAGATATCCCCTATTTTGGAAAAATGTCCGAAGTCTTCTGACCACGAAAATGGCTCGGAAAGTTCGACGATAGGTAATCTTACCGCTTCTTTAATTATATCAACGCATTTCGCGGAATTTTCTGTAACTGGGAATTCTTCGTGAAATTCTAAATAAGATTTTATTGAACTTTCGGATAATATTGTAGATAAATCTTCACGTAAAATCTCTTTATAGCTTTCGATATCGCTCTGGCGAGTACTTCTAATAACTCCATATATCACAGCTTCATTCAATATTGTACCGAAGTTTGGTTTACCGAAATTAATATGTGTTAGTGTTAACAGCAGATCGTTTGGATTTGTACTTAATTGTTCTGCTAATTTGTGCATTTGATTGATAATATTTATTATATAATAATCCATCGGGTAGCCATTGGCTGGATTAGCCGCGTGGGATGTTTGTCCTATTAAATTAATCTTAATACCCGACGATGCTTTTGCGAAAATTCCATTGGAAATAACCACTGAATTGAGCGGAAATCCTGGCAAATTATGCATAGCGAAGAAATAGTCAATGGTAAAATCTTTCAAAATACCTGAAGAAACAACTTCATAAGCCCCCTTACCGGTTTCTTCTGCCGCTTGGAATAACAATATCACAGTACCATTCATTTTATTAATTACAGAATCAATAACTTTCGCTAACGATAATAAAACAGCTGTATGCCCATCATGTCCACAAAGATGACGGTAATCGCCATCGAATAGAATAGCATCAATATCAGCTCGTAAAAGAACGGTCTTCCCTATTCTGCCAGTCTGAAATATGGCTAAAAGACTACAGGAATTTTCTACTTCAAGTACCTTGGCATTGGATAAATTGTTTAATTCTCTCAGAATGTAATCACTGGTATGATATTCCATTTCTGATTTTTCTGCTAAGGCATTTAATTCATCTTTCATTCTAAACAATTCAAAAGAATTGATTTCCATTATATTATGCCTATATTATTTCTACAGGGGATTCGAGCAATGTTAATGTTTGATTTATAGAGTCAAGCTCTGCCTGAATATTAATTGGGATTGTTAATTGATTTGAACTATGCCCGAATAATAATCCATAAAAAATAGGAATATCTAAAGGTTTGAAATAATAATCCAACACTTCACCAAGCGAGGCATCCCAAGTTGATTCGTCACCTTCACAACCTTCGCATTTCCCAAAAACTATACCTTTTACTTTATCAAATTTTCCGGCAATCGACAATTGTCCTAACATTCTATCAATTCTAAATGGAGCCTCACCAACATCTTCTAAAAACAAAATTTTATCTTTAGTTTCAATTTCATATTTTGTACCCATCATTGAAGCCACCATCGACAAGTTTCCACCAATTAACTTGCCTGTTGCTTTTCCTTCTTTGATTGTCCGCATTGGAAAAACTTTTCTAATACCGGACAATCCATCAGGATTTGTTAAAACTAATGGATATTGTGCTTCACCAAAGATTATGGGTTTTAAAGCATTAGCAGTAAAATTTGTATAAGCAGAAAGTAAAACAGGACCATGAAAAGTAATTAAACCGGTAAAGCGGTTGATTGCCAAATGTATATCGGTAATATCGCTATAGCCGAGAAAGATTTTGGGATTCTTTTTAACAATATCAAAATCAATATATTTCAGAATTTGTCCTGATCCATAACCACCTCTGACGCAAAATACCGCTTTGATACTCTGATCTGCGAACATTTTATTAAAATCGTTAGCCCTTAGCTCTGCCTTTCGTGTTTTATATCCGATTTGGTCAAGAAGACCTTCACCAAAAACCGGAACTAAACCAAGCCATTTAATTACCTCTGTAGCTTTACTGATGTCGTCAGGATCCATTACGTTTGTTCCTGGGGCTATTATTCCTACCTTATCAGCTATTTTTAAGGCATTCGGCTTAATCATGTTTTTCGTTGGCAATAAATCTTTTGCGGTAAGATTATTACTCATATTTGCAATTTTAATAGCGGCGGTGGCGGCCACTATGCCCTTGATTAAATCTCTTCTATTCATAGCTATTCATCAACGTTAATTCGTTTTCCAAATTTTCCCATCTCTCAATATGCTCATCGAGTTTGGATTTCGTGGTATTGTATTCAGAGTTGTATTTTTCAGCTTCGGCCGAGTTGTAAAAATCCGGAGTACTGAAGAATTTTTCCAATTCTTCAATTCGCGATTCTATTTCCATTATTTCGTTTTCACAATTTGATATATCTTTTTTTACTTTTTCGATTTTTCTATTAAGGTCCTTCCGCTTTTCCCATGACATTTTCCCTTCAGTCTTTTCATCTGTTTTGTCGGAATCTGCTCTATTTGCAATACTCTCCGTAGCTAAATTTTCATCATATCTTAAAAGATAATTATATATTCCACCAAGGTATTCTTTGGTTTTCCGATTATTAAATTCAACTGTTTTGGTGACCAAGCCATCTAAAAAATCTCTATCATGTGAAACAATTATTAAAGCACCTTTATAATTCAATAAGGCTTGTTTTAAAACATCTTTTGAAATCATATCCAAATGGTTGGTCGGTTCGTCAAGTATTAATAGATTTGCAGGTTGTAAAATGAGTTTTGCAAGTGCTAATCTTGATTTCTCACCACCGGATAAAACCTTAACTCTCTTTTCTTGAGCATCTCCGCTGAAAAGAAAGGCTCCTAATATATTCCTAACTTTGGTTCTCATTTCGTTTATAGCAGAATCATCAATAGTTTGAAATACTGTTTTATTTGGATTTAATTCATCGGCTGTATTTTGCGAGAAATAACTGATAGCAACGTTGTGGCCAACATTAACTTCACCATCGTAAGATTCGACACCGGCTAATATTCTTGAAAGTGTTGTTTTACCTTCACCGTTTTTTCCTACAAAGGCTACTTTTTCTTCTCTTTCTATCGCAAAATCGATATTATCCAAAACAAGCTTAGTAGTATAAGTTTTGGATAATCCTTTAGCCTCGATTATTGTTCTTCCTGCCCTCGGTGGCTCAGGAAAGCGAATTTTCATAGACGAAATGTCATCATCTTCCAGTTCAATTCGTTCAATTTTTTCTAAAGCCTTAACTCTTGATTGTACACGGGTTGCTAAAGTTGATTTGGAACGGAACCGCTCTATAAAGCGTTCTGTTTGCGCTATATCTCTTTGTTGATTCTTATACGCTGATAATAATTGTTCTTTTTGCTGTTGCCTTGCTTCGATAAATAACGAATAAGGTAAGCGCATATCGAAAATTTTCCCTTGGCTTAACTCAACTGTTCGATTTGTGATGTTGTCAAGGAATTTCTTATCATGAGAAACCAACAGAACTGCTCCGAAATAGTTTTTTAAGAACGTTTCCACCCATAATATAGATTGTATGTCCAAATGGTTTGTAGGCTCATCCAAGAGCAAAATATCGGGTTTCTGGAGAAGAATCTTTGCCAGCTCAACCCTCATTTTCCACCCGCCGGAAAATTCATTGATTCTCCGAGTCAGATCTTCACTTGAAAATCCTAATCCTTTGACTGTCTTTTCAATTTCTGCTTCAATTGAATTGCCTCCCAAGATGTGAAACCGTTCATTATCATGGGCTAACTTTTCGGCTAACTTGTGATATTCTATAGTTTCGTAATCGCTTCTTGTTTCCAATTCGTTCGATATCCGTTCAATAGATTGATGTAGCTCATGAATCTCTGTTAATGATTCTTTGATTTCATTAAATAAAGTTTTTTCTGATTCTATTATCATTTCCTGCGGGAGATATCCAATTGTATATTCTTTAGGATGTGTTATTTGACCTGATTCAGGTAACATTTCTTTCGAAATAATTCTTAAAAGCGTAGTTTTCCCTGTCCCATTTCTTCCTATCAAGGCGACTCTATCATTTTGATTGATAGTGAATGATATATTATCGAATAGATAATTACCACTGAAATGTACAGACAAATTATTGATGTGCAACATATATAAAAAACCTAAGTTATTAATCCTTCCATTACAAATATTCTTGCTGTTTTATTAGCATAATCTATTTTCTTGACGAACTGTTCTATGACAGGTATTATTATTTCAGTACCCTTTTCGTCTAAAACCAGCCACAATTTATTAGTTGGTGTTTCCCAAATTTCGCTAATTGCGCCGATATATTCGTTTGTATCATCATCATAAACCTTAAAACCAATTAATTCATCAACGGAAATATAACCTTGATCTAATGTTTTTAAAATAGTATCATCGATAAATATACCTTGTTCTTTTAAATCCTTGGCTTCTTTATCCGAGTTGATTTCTTTAAGTCTCATCGATGCATTTCTATTAACTGACAACCATTTGATAATTGTATATTCTTTTGCGAACTGTTCACTAAAGCCAATTTTTACTTTGGTCTGTGGTTTTAATTGGGGTAGGTCTGACAATAAATCGCCTATAACCATTTCACCCTTAAATCCTTTGATTTGTAATATAGTGCCAATATATATTATCATTTTTACCGTTCTGTTTATATTATTTATTTCTTATACCGAGAAACATACTTGCATCCCTTTAGATAGTATCTCAAATTCAATTCAGCCGCAATTTTGATTCCGATTCTAGTAGTATTTATTATATCATCATTGCTATAATCTTTATTAGTTTGGATAAATAGCTTCGGTTGAGTAATGTCAGCATAATTGTCGTCTTTATTAAAAGAAAAGGCCAGTGCCAATTTCCCCGGACCGTTGCATAATGCAATCAATTCTGAATTCCCGCGTTGAGCTTGCATATACTCTATTCCTTTTATAGGTCTAATTGCGCGAATTAAAACAGCCGAACCTAACCCTGATTCTTCAGTAACAACATTTATACAATGATGAACACCATAAATTTTATAGACATATAATATACCTCCATCTTCGTGCATTGCGGCATTTCGAATGGTTTTACCTCTTGCCGAATGGTTAGCGGCATCACCAAAAGGTATATATGCTTCAGTCTCAACAATTTCACCGCACAAAATATTACCTTCGATTTCACGGACTAACACCTTACCAATAAGCTTTCTTGCTACTAATTCAGTATCCTGCAAATAAAAATCTTGAGCGAGCACTTTATTATAATCTATTTCAAAATCCATAAAAATAATTCTAAATCTCTAATAAATTAATCTACTATCAAACCTAATTATAAACCCCACGCTTTAGCGTGGGATCTCAAATCTAAATAATATTTTAACGAATATACTCATTTATAGAATATTCACCGTTCAATGCATAATAAGCACCTTCAGCTAATGCTTGCATTTCATTTTCACCCGGGTATATCTCAATTGGAGCAATAAATCTAACCTTATCTGATATATATTTAACAATGATATTAGAATAAGCTAAACCACCTGTTATTAATATATAATCAACATTACCATCCAAAACTGCGGCCATAGCTCCAATTTCTTTAGCAATTTGATAACACATAGCATTGTAAACTTCTTCCGCTTTTTTATCGCCATTTGCAATCATTTTTTCAATTTCTATACCGTTATTGGATCCCAAATATGCAACTAATCCGCCATTGCCTGTTATCATTTTTTTGATTGTATTAAAGTCATATTTTTCTGAAAAACATAAACTTGCAAATTGGAACATTGGCAAAGAACCGGAACGTTCCGGCGAAAATGGACCATCACCATTTAAACCATTATTCACATCAACTACTCTGCCTTTCTTATGAGCACCAACAGTAACACCGCCACCTAAGTGAATAACTATTAAATTCAGTTCTTCATATTTTTTATGTACCTTGCGAGCATGACTATGTGCAACTGCTTTTTGATTTAACGCATGGAAAATACTCATACGTTCGATAGCTGGATGTCCAGAGTAGCGTGCAAGTGGTTCGAGTTCGTCCACAACTACAGGATCGACAATAAAACAGTTTTGAGGAAACTTAGTTTCACTAGCTATTTCATGTGCCAATACACCACCTAAGTTCGATGCATGCTCACCCATAATACCAACAACTTTTAAATCCTCAATTAGATGATCATTAACACGAATAACACCTCCGGGTACGGGTTTTATCACACCACCTCGACCAACACAGCATTCAATATCACAAATTGAAATGTTTTCTTCTTTTAAAGTTTCAAGTATAATTTTCTTACGAAAATCGAATTGGCTATAAATAGTATGATATTGACTAATAACTTCGGTTTCATGGCGCAAAGTTTTTGTAAAAATTTCGGTTAAATCTTCATAAACAGATATTTTTGTTGATGTAGAACCTGGATTAATTGCTAAAATTTTCATATTTTTCCTTTATATTTATAATATTATTTTCTGAATTACAAATTTATTAATTCTTTATTTATTGGCAAAATTTTTTTTTAAAATTATATGCGACGCGGTTAACGACGGTGATTCTGTGCATTTTAGTAATTCACGAATTTGCTTGAACTTCCACAACAAATTATTTGATATACTTTTGTTTTCGATTAAATCCATCGAATATTGGAAAACAGCATCACTATTAAAATCATACTGGATAAATTCTCTTATTACCGGTGAATCCAATAGAATATTAGGTAAAGAAATACTTGGGACTTTTAATACACGTTTCGCGAATAAATAAGTTAAATAAGATGTACTATATATAGCCAAAAAAGGTAAACCGCTTAGTGCGGCTTCTAATGTTGAGGTACCTGATTTAATTATTCCAAATCTACATTCCTGCATCATAAGTTTTGAATCATGATAAAATTCTAATTGGACACCATTAACTTCTAACTCTTTCAGATATTTGGTATGATTCTTATTCACAATTGATGTAGCGAATTTCAAATCTGGATATTTTAAATGAAGCTTCTTGACCACTTCTACTAACACAGGTATATGGTGCTCCAATTCTTGCTTTCTACTTCCAGCTAAAATTGCGCATTTGAATTGTCTTTCATCCAATTTAGGAGGATCGTTTTTCAAAAGTGGATGCTCAAGTAATGGATGACCAATATATTCAGCTTGGATGTTAACATTAGCAAAATATTCTTTTTCGAAAGGTAAAACTGTCAACAAGGTATCGATAGAATTTTTGAAATTCTTTTCACGATCTTTACCCCAAGCCCATGTCTGAGGTGCTATATAATGGAAAGTATATATCCCTTTGCTTTTCAAATATTTTTCCAATCTCAGGTTGAACCCCGGATAATCCATCCCTATAAAGCAATCAATATCACTTTCAATTGCAAGTTTTTTACAAGTATCAAGCAATTTGGAAAAGTAACTATATTTTTTTGCTACTTCCCAAAAACCCATAACAGAAAGCTCATTAAAATCGGCAATTGAATCTAAACCAGACTGTTGCATTTCGGGTCCTCCAAAGCCAATAAATTCAATATCGGGATTTAATTTAAGCATCGCCTTCATAAGGTTAGCCCCATAAACATCCCCCGATGTCTCACCTGCTGTTATAAATATTTTTTTGTTCATACTTTTGTAAAATTAATAAATGCAAAAATACAGTTATTATTTGTTAATCTGCACAATTTTTCCTTTTATTAATGGTGTTTTGCAATATTTAAAATTTTACCAAAATTAATACGTTGTCATTTAATTAATAAATCATAATCTATTAAGGTTTTAATGATAAATAGCAACTATCTTGAAAAAATAGCTATAATTAACAAAACAAACAAGATAACTTATCGCGAGTTATTTAATTATACTTATCAATATTCCGAATTGTATTTAAAAAACAACTATACCAAAGTTGCAATATATTCTGAAAATAGAGAAGAATGGCTGTATGCTTTTTTTTCAGCTTGGGTAAATGACTGTATTGTTGTACCCATTGATTATTTAGCCTCAGAAGAAGATGTTCTTCACATTCTAAACGATTGCTCACCAGAAATAATTTTTACGAGTGCTGATCTAAAAGATAAAATGAGCAAAATTTCAGATAAAACAGAAAATATATCTCAGATAATGGCATTCGAAGATATTGAACTTGCTTCTGAATATAAAAACGAATATAATACTATAGAAATCAAAGATTATTCAAAAACAGCTGTAATCATATATACTTCTGGAACAACAGGAACACCCAAAGGTGTTATGCTTTCATTCGCAAATTTGAGTGCCAACATACGAGGCGTATCGGAAGAAGTAAGAATCTTCACGCCCGATAGGCAAGTGTTGTTATTATTACCTTTACACCACATATTCCCTCTTGCCGGTTCGATGTTAGCACCATTATATGTTGGAGGTACTATTGTAATTGCGCCTTCAATGCAATCGGCAGTTATTATAGAAACATTAAAGAATAATTCAGTAAACATTCTAATTGGTGTTCCAAGATTTTACGAACTATTATATAAAGGTATAAAAGCTAAAATCGATAAAGATATAAAAGCAAAAATTATGCTTGCTATTTTCTCTAAAATCAAAGCTCCTAAATTGGCTCGTAAGGTTTTCCATAAAGTTCACGATGGTTTTGGTGGTAAAGTAGAAATTATGGTTGCCGGAGGTGCCGCTTTAGGTGTTGAAGTCGGACATTTTTTCCAAAATGTCGGTTTTGAAATTTTAGAGGGCTATGGAATGACAGAAGCCGCCCCTATGATTACTTTTTCGCGTCCGGGTGCATCTGTGATCGGATCTGCAGGACAGGCTTTACCGGGCTTAGAAATCGATATATTTGATGGTCAAGTTCGTGCCAAAGGTCCAAATATTATGAAAGGTTATTATAATAGACCAGAGGAAACAGCAAGTGTCCTTAAAGATGGATGGCTTTATACAGGTGATTTAGGATATGTAAATAAAAAAGGTTATTTATATATTACCGGAAGATCAAAAGAAATTATTGTTCTATCGAACGGCAAAAACATAAACCCTAATGAATTGGAAGAAAAACTCAATGCGTATTCTGAGTATATAAAAGAATCCGGTGTAACATTTCGCAAGGACAATTTACACGCAATTATCGTTCCGGATTACGACTTGCTAACTAAAAATAATATTATAGACTTTCATAAATACTTCCGCGATTCTCTAATACCGCAATTTAACGAAAAATTAACTTCATACAAACGCATTTCAAATTTTACATTATTTGAAACCGAATTGCCTCGTACACGATTAGGCAAAATTCAAAGATATAGATTAGAGAAGTTAATCACTGATAATAAAAAGCAGAAAGAAACTAAAAGCGATTACTCTGTTCCCGAGTATTTATCTGTAAAGAAATTCATCGAAAGCCAAATTGATAAATCTGTTAGTCCTGACGATCACCTTGATTATGATCTTGGTTTGGATTCATTAGGCAAAATTGGACTTTTATATTTCATTAATCAATCTTTTGGTATGGAGATGAATGAAGATATTTTAGCGAATTTTTCTTCAGTTAGAGAGTTAGTAGAATACATAAAATCAAACAAACAAAAATATACTACCGATTTTAGCAATTGGACTACTACCTTGAAAGAAAGAGTTAATGTCAAAATTCAAAAAGCTTGGCCTACATTATTTATCTTCACTGCAACCGCAAAAAATTTAATGAGACTGTATTTTAAAATCAAAGCAGACGGTTACAAAAATATTCCGGATGGACCTTGTATAATTGCTCCTAATCATCAAAGCTATATTGATGGATTGATTGTTACGTCTTTTATTAAAGCTAAAACGATGAAAAACACTTATTTCTATGCAAAAAGGAAACATATTAATAATTGGTTTCTCCGTTTAATGGCAAATAAAAACAATGTGATTTTTATGGAAGATAATTCCAATATGAAAGATACAATCCAAAGAACAGCGGAAGTTTTAAAAAACGGGAAAAACTTGATTATTTTTCCTGAAGGTACAAGAACAAAAAATGGGGCAGTTGGTGAATTTAAACGCACATTTGCGATATTAAGCAAGGAATTGAACGTTCCGATTATCCCTGTTGCTATTAATGGAAGTTTTTTAGCAATGCCTGCCGGTAGTCATTTTCCTAAACCATTTTCGAAGATTAGAATCGACTTTATGCCCGCTATATATCCAAATAACCATACTTATGAGTCTTTGAAAGAGCTTGTAAAGGAGAAGATTTCAAAGAAAATTAAACATAAGTTATAAACAATTTGAATATTTTTTAGGATTATTGGCTATAATATTTGGTTATTTAAGGTAAAAGTGGTAATTTTGAATTCGGTATTTTTATAAATTTATTTTACTTGTGAGTTGCTCATGGCACACCATAAATCAGCACTGAAGAGAATTAAGCAATCCAGCAGACGGAGACTATATAACCGTGCTTATAAAAAAGAAATGAAATTAGCTGTACGTTCAGTACGCGAAGCTAAAACCTACGATGTAGCATTAGAGAATTTCAAAAAAGCAACAAGTATTTTGGACAAGGTTTCTTCTAAAGGAATAATCCATAAAAACAATGCTTCTAATAAGAAATCTAAACTTTATAAAGTTGTAGCGGCTTTAAAAGTTAACTAGTTTTTTAATGCACCCGTAGTTCAACTGGATAGAATATCTGACTACGAATCAGAAGGTTACAGGTTCGACTCCTGTCGGGTGTACTTTCTAAAGTTCTGCTTATTATTAGGCAGAACTTTTTTTTTTGCTGTATTTGATTTAATTTAGAATTATAATTTGTTACACAATCAAAAATAAAATTATGTTAATTAAACGTATTTTTCTATTATTACTAATAGGCTGTATGATAACCTCATGTAATAAAAAAGATCTAACCGAATCATCCAAAGAAGGAAGCGATTCGGAAGAAATGAACTTAGGAGTAAGGAATTTTTCCGCGGAGGATTTATATTCCTGCAAAAGAGTTGGTGAACTTCAAGTCTCCCCTGACGGTAAATGGATTTTATATAATCTATCTAAACCGAACCTGAAAGAAAACACAATGATAAAAGATATCTATATCATGTCTTCGGATGGCAAAACGACTAAGCAAATTACTAACGACAAATTCTCTGATTTCAACGCACGTTGGACTCCTGACGGCAAAAAAATTCTTTTCCTTTCAAATAGAGAAGAATCATTTCAAGTATATGCGTATGATATGCAATCCGAATCTATTAAGAAAATCACTAACGAGAAGGGTTCTGTTGGTAATTTAGGAATATCTCCTAAAGGTGATATGATATTTTTTACAGCTGATGTCAAGTTGGATAAAACTCCAGCTGAAAAATATCCAAAGTACCCGTTGGCAAAAATTAGAATATATGAAAAACTACCGGTAAGACATTGGGATGCTTGGACTGATGAAAATTATTCTCATTTATTCGTACTCCCTATCGATGGTGGCACATCAAAAGATATAATGAAAGCCGAAAAATTTGATACTCCTCTAGCCCCATTTGGTGGTGTTGAAGAAATTGCTTGGTCTCCGGAAGGAACTGAAGTCGCCTATACTTGTAAGAAACTTACAGGCAAAGAGTTTGTTGAAAAGACTGATTCGGATATTTACTTATGTGATATTAAAACAGGGAAAACTGTAAATATCACCAAGGGAATGCCGGGATTCGATAAAGCACCGCTTTATTCTCCAGACGGCAAATGGATTGCATTCAATAGCCAAGCACGCGGAGGTTTTGAATCGGATAAAATCAGGGTTATGTTGTACAATCGTCAAACAAAAGAAATCAAAGAGTTAACTACCAACTTAGACCAATGGGTTGAAGAAAAAGTTTGGAAATCAGGTTCAAGTGCATTATACTTGACTGCAACTGATCAAGGAACAGTTAAATTATTTGAAATGTATTTAGATGGCAATTGGAAAGTATTTGGAGCCGGAATTTGTGATTATGCAAATCTAACAGCAAGTAATAATGGCAAATACATTTATTTCACTAAGGGTTCCATGGTTCATCCTACCGATATTTATGCTTATAATTTCGGAACAAAGCAACAAAAACAACTTACCGTTTTAAATAAAGAGCTTTTCAAAAATATCAAACCAGCTACAATCACACAGCGCTGGATAAAAGCAAAAGACGGCAAAATGATTCATTGCTGGGTTTTACTACCTCCTGATTTCGATTCAACAAAGAAATATCCTATGATTACATATTGTCAAGGCGGACCGCAAAGTATGATTAGCCAAAACTTCCATTACAGGTGGAACTATTTATTGATGGCTTCTCACGGTTATATAGTTCTTATGCCTAATAGACGTGGTGTTCCGGGATTTGGTCAAAGTTGGAATGATGCTATCAGTAAAGATTGGGGTGGTATGCCTATGCAGGATTTATTGTCTTGTACTGATGAAATGTGCAAAGAACCATGGGTAAACAAAGACAAGTTAGCCGCTGTTGGAGCTAGTGCCGGTGGATATGCTGTATTTTGGCTCGCTGGTAATCATCAGGGACGTTTTAAAGCTTTCATAGCACATTGTGGTGTATTTAATATGGAATCTATGTACGGCGAAACTGAAGAGCTTTGGTTCACAAATTGGGAAAATGGCGGTCCATATTGGGATAAAGCAAATAAAGCTTATTATGATAAACACTCTCCGCATAGATATGCTCAAAATTGGGACACTCCAATTATGATATCAACCGGCGAATTCGATTTTAGAGTACCTTTTACTCAATCATTAGAAGCATATACTGTTGCCCAAACCAAAGGAATTCCTTCTAAATTGATTGTATTCCCTGAAGAATCTCATTTTATTAGTCATTCTCAGGAATTCATTGTTTGGTCGAATGAATTTTTCAATTGGTTGGACAAGTATTGTAAATAATAAATTCTAAAATATAACCAGGCTATTTGCTATATTAAGAATACAATTTCTTTAATATAAACAAATAGCCTATTATTTTTTGTTGAGAATGCTATTCTAAGGTTGTTCTTACTGTCGGTAAAGTAATTACAAGTTTATTACCCTCATCCCCGGTCATTACTTCTGGTTTTAAATGGCTTTTCATAGCTCTTAATTTGGAAGCGTTTTTAGCTAGATTCATGATTATATCGTCTTTGTCGTGCCGTAATAATAAAATTTCGGAATTAGTATTATTAAACAAATTAATCATAGTTGAAACTATTAAATTTTTGGAAGCAGAGAGTTGAAGAATAAGATTACTAGAATCTTTTTCATAATGTGTACTAATGGATAAAGTTTTATCTATCGCTTTATCTAATAAGATATGATAAAATGATAATAATGCACTTGTTAAGTGATTTTCATCGGCATAAACGACTAAGTTTTGTTCATCAATAGTAGTAAATGAAATGTTAATTTGATGGGTTTTATTGTATGTATCCGAAACCCTTTTTAACATATCTATGATATCCAATTGGTCAATTTTTACTGTATCATCAGTTGTTATAACGCCTTTATCAATTGATTCAGCTACAAGATGGAATAGTGTTTCAGATTCTTCGAAAGAATAATTTATAAAGTCTTTCATTTCTTCTTTAGAATCATACATATCTTCTTTTAAAAATTGTAAATACCCTAAAATAGACGTAAGGTTATTTCTGATTTTATGACTTAATTCAACCATATAATTTGAGTTTTCTATATTATGTTCTCGAATCAACTGTTCCGATAACTCAATTTGCTTTGTTTTAATTGCGGTTTCATTTTGAGCTTCCTTTTCCAAAGTGGCATTTCGACCGATTGCATAAATCAAATTATCATCCCTAGAGATAGTTAAACTCCACTCCATCCATAATTTTTTATTATTAATTCCGATCATTTCCAAATCTAATCGTTCGATAATTTCTTTATCAAGAGTATCTGATTCAATAGCATGTTTTATAGCTTCGGAGTAAATTTCCTGTTGATCACTTTCAAGAAGTATTCTGATATTAGTGCCTGTCAATTCGGGTACAGATTTACCAAATATTGCTACACAAGCATTATTAATTGATTTCCAGAAGCCATCTACATCCATAACGCCGATTATATCTTGCGATGTATCAACAATTCTGCGTTGGGAACGAGTTATCCTTTCTGCCAAATCCAATGCCATAGCACGAGCTGTCATTAAGGATAAAATAAACCCAAATAACGCAAAACTCAAAATCAGTGATACAATTAAAACAAAGATTGGTAAATTGTTCTGAAATGCGCCACCCAAACTTGGTGTTGAACAAAAATCAATTGTTAGTGAGTTATTATAAATTTGGAATTTTTCTAAGTCTTTAATTCCTTGTTTTGAGTAATTATCGAAAAGTTTTGCATTTTGTGATTTATAAATAGTTTGTTTTGAATTACTTTGATAAATCTTGAAGGCAATTAATGAATCAGAAGGAACTATTTTTCTTGTTTTTTGACTTCCACCATTTATTGCTAAGTCAAAAAAGTCTTTAGATTTTATATCTACGCTAATAAAACCTAAAATATTCCGTTTCCTTTCTCTGACTGTAGCACGTTCTGCCTTATATCTATACGCAGGAAACAATAATGAAAATCCCAAAGTGTTTGGTCTTACATTAAAAAATACAGTTGACTTTGTTTGCCCAGAGGTTTCAGCTTTGTCAAATAAATCTTTAAATTCTTTAATTGTAAATAAATCCATACCTTGCATCTGTTGGTTCTTGTCTAAAGGCACAATATGCTGAATAGGATAATAAACTTTTCTTGCGCCGGACGGACGAATTTTATATTCGAAGTAACCGGAACTTTTGGCTGAATATATAAAATCTGATAGGTTTTCATTTCTCACTTTTGCTATGAAATTGATACTAATAATAGAGCTAAGTGTTTGGGCAGGTAATGCGGCAGAG
>JBAXXL010000007.1:0-113886 GCA_037127915.1 bacterium | reverse complement strand
CCTTTTATAATTCATCTTCGGACTCTTCAACATTTCAATATGAAATTGGAACTTTATATCATGTCGAAAAATGTTTGTTCCATTTATATAAAGATAAATACATTTTATTTAATAAAAAGCCATGGTATGCTAATCTTTGGGTTATACCGGAGGGTTGGGGCTTATACAATCAGGATACTCCGGAAAGTTCAGTTGTAGCGCTTCCACCATATTGTTTAAGACCAATCACGGACAGTGAATTGAACTTAGAAGCTACAATGCCATTAATTTTAGGAGCAAAAGGGATATTTTATTATTATAAAGCTGTACAAACATGGGGTAAAGCTAATGAAGGATTAATTCACACAAATATGGTTAATGTTTTAGGTCTGAAAACTCTAAACGAAAATAGTACGAAATCAGGATTAGACTATATATTGGACGATTCACTCGGTGGCGATTATATAAAACCACGCCATGATCCGGCTTTTAAAGATCATTATATTCCGAATTCTAACTACAATTTTACTGAATTAGGCATAGATTCTAATCATGTTTTCATAGGTACCCGCTCAACAAGATTTGAACTTTATAAAATCAATCAACTTATAAAATATAATGAACAAACATTGCTGAACCTCAAATTAATTTCATGGTACGCTAAAGGTCATAGAAAATGGTATGTACAAGATCCATCAGTAGATCAAGTTAGTGATACCCTGCTAAACATACTAGTAGATTTAAAAAATATCACTACCAGAAAACTATTTGTTCCTGTTTTAAATGATGGGTTATACTATACAGTAGCACAAAATGAAATTGAACCAGATGAAGATCAATTTTACGATATAACACTACTACGGAATGGAAATGATAACATTATGCACTCGTATTATATAGGGTTGCAAAACAGGCGTTCCGATCAGCTTATTTTGCGTAAGATAAGAAACACTGATCCTAAGTATAAATTATGCTATTATTCTAGTGCCAATTTAAATGATCTTTGTGAAACTGGTGGACAAGACCCTTATGATAAAAATATTTTTAAACCAAACTATTTAAAAACATATTGGCAAAATATTTTCCATCAGAGATTAGGTGAAAGGGAAATTAGCATACCTTTGAAAAAAATCCATTCTCAAAACAATTATCATTTAATTGGATATAAAGTTAAAGAATTGTTTAATTTCGATCCAACAATGATTAGGAAGCAACCAAAATTCTGGGAGGATGATGCACTTAGCAGACGAATCGAATATTTCTTTCCAGTAAGCCTCGAAAATTCAATATCATTTGATACGATCAATATCAAATTAATGGCTGGGCAAGGTAAAATTATTTCTGTAAAACCATATTATCACTCAAATTATTTGGGTATTATAAGTAGAAAAGATACATTAAATACAAATCCTGTTGATACTTGCGAAGTGTTAAAACACGAAATGGGTTTAGGATTTTTCAAAGTTTCTCCGTATGATGCCAACAATTGTAAATACAGGATATATTTCTGTAATTATTCTGATAGCTTGAATTTCAATGTGCCCATTGGTATATCAATTGCTACAGAAGATAGTTTGGTTGTTTCAAATGCTGATTCGTTGGGTTTTGAATTTATAAATTATAAAACACTAAATGGTTTTGAAAGTTATTGGATTCCTAAGGCACCTGTAACCCAGGAGACTACTTATATTGGGGATTATCAAAGTTTCTGTGACTCAAGCAAGGTGATTATCAAACTTGGTTTGCGGGATTGCTTTAAATCTGATACTTTTTATCTCGTTTGCAACACGTGCAAATGCTGCCAGGATGTTAACGTTAATTTAGCTCCTCTCACAACAGAGACCTTATGCTTTCTTAGGCCCTATATGTCCCAAACAACAATGCTTCCACATGGTGAAACCTGCTTTTACTATGGTTTAAAAGTTTCGGGTGGTTTTGCACCAACGGATAGTACATTTATTGATGATTTATCTATTGCCTATGATAGTCTCAATCCGCAACCAATAAACTTTCCTGCCTATACTAAAACATTAGCTAATCAATTTATGAATATTTACTGCTTTCCTATGTGTGTTTATTGTCTCAAGCTAACATACCAGAATATCAACGGAGATGATGTTTGTTCCAAGGAAGTTTGTATAACAATAGACAATTCACAATCGCCACCTGAAATAACACCACCCGGTGCTATCTCAGCAGGCTGTTATTCTTTTCAGCCTCGTAAAGAAAATATTCCATCAGAAGAATTGCATTTTGGTCAAAAAATGATTGTTGATCCTAACCCTACATCGGGCAAGGCAAACGTCAAATTAAATCTTGAAAAAGATTTAGTTGGACGGTTAGTATTATACACAAGTACGGGTGAACTAATAAAAGAAATTTTCAACGGAAAACTCCCAGGCGGCACTTCCGATTATCAAATTGATTTATCATCACAACCATCAGGAATGTACATTATTACCATCGAATCAGATGGAATGCAGTATATAAAAAAGTTTGTGAAGGAGTAAAGCTATGATTGATGAAATAATAAATCAGGGATAGATTTTTGGTCTATCCCTGATTTTTATATATAATTAAAAAAAGGACTGTCTTGCGACAGCCCTTTAATCATATCTAGCGAAATAAAATTAATTATTAAGCAGTTTTTTCTTCTTCTTCAACTTCAGCCTGAGGAGCTTCTTCAACTTCCGCAACAGGAACTTCTTCAACTTCTGCTACAGGGGCTTCTTCAACAACAACTTCAGGAGTAACTTCTACTTCTTCAACTATTGGTGTTTCTTCTACTACAACTTCAGGAACGACTTCAACAACTTCTTCAACTACAGGAGCCGGTTCTACAACAGCTTCTACTTTAGATGCTATCATATCGCCGATTGTTGATTCAGTTGGTTCAAACATACTTGCTTGGAACGAAGGAGTTGGAGCTGATTTTTTATTATGAGCATTTTCGTTTCTATCGTTCACATTAGGAACCGGATGGTTCACATTGTAAGCGTCGATAGTAGCTTGGTCTGCTTCACGTAAAGCTTCAACTACAGAAAGAACGATTTTTTTAGCTTCTTTATCGAATTCAACGACTTTTAGCGGTAATAAATCACCAATGTTGAAGAAATCGCTAATATTGCCGATAGGGGCAAATGATAATTGCGATACCGGTACGAAACCGTCAACACCATCAGGTAATTCAACAATAACGCCTTTTTCGATAATTCTTTCGATTTTAGCTTCAGTTTTTGCCGATATAGAATATTTTTCTTCGAAAATATCCCACGGATTGATTGTAATTTGCTTATGACCCAAAGCGATACGTCTTTGTTCAGGATCAATAGATAGAACGATAACATCTAATTCATCGCCTTTCTTTACAAATTCCCCAGGATGGCGAATTTTCTTTGTCCATGATAGGTCACTAATGTGGATTAAACCATCAACACCAGGTTCTAATTCAACAAATACTCCGAAATTAGTTAAGTTGCGAACGATACCTTTATGTTTTGAATCTGTAGGGTATTTCTTCATCAGATCTTCCCATGGATCAGGTTCTAATTGTTTCATTCCCAATGCTAATTTTTTGTTTTCTTTGTCGATGCTTAACACGATAGCTTCAACAACTTGTCCCATAGAAACAATTTGTGAAGGGTGTTTAACGTGTTGTGTCCAAGACATTTCACTAATATGAATCAAGCCTTCGATACCTTTTTCGATTTCGATGAATGCACCGTAATCGGTCAAGCTAACTACTTTACCTGAAACTTTCATATTTTCGTTACATTTTTCGCCGATTGTATCCCATGGGTGCGATGTAAGTTGTTTCATTCCTAGGGAAATACGTCTCTTATCATTATCGAAGTCTAATACAACAACTTTAACAACTTGATCTAATTCTACGATTTCAGATGGATGAGTAACTCTACCCCATGATAGGTCAGTAATGTGAACTAAACCATCCACGCCGCCTAAGTCAATAAAGATACCAAAGTCTGAGATAGCTTTTACAGTACCTTCTAATACAAGACCTTTTTCAAGTTTTGACATAATAGCGTCACGTTGTTCTGACAACAATTCTTCAAGAAGAACTTTATGAGAAACAACAACGTTTTCGCTCGGGTGATTAACTTTCACAACGCGAACGTCAATGTTTTTAGCTACCCAAGAATCGAAATCGCGTACTGGGCGAACATCAATTTGTGAACCCGGTAAAAACGCTTCGATGCCTAACAAATCAACAACCATACCGCCTTTGATACGGCGCAAAATTTTGACTTTTGTAATTTCTTGTTTGTCATGTAAACTAATAATATCATCCCATATACGCATAAAGTCAGCGCGACGGCGAGATAAGATTAATCTGCCTTGAGGATCTTCCATTTTGTCGATGAATACATCAATTTCTTCGCCGATATTATAAGTTTCAGCATTTATAAGTTCTGATCTTGGAATAATACCGTAAGATTTGAAACCTATATCAACATAAACTTCGTCTTTGGTGATATTGGAAATCTTTCCTTTGATTAATTCATCTTCTTTGATTTTAGTGACCTTGGTGTTAAGTACGTTTTCGTACCAGTCGGTCGAATACTCTAGATCGTTGAATCCATATTCCATCAACCTTGTTACTTCTGCCAAAGGATCTAATTTCTTCACCTTTGGCTGGTCGATCTGGATTGCATCGGTTGTCTCGTCAATTGAGTTGACTGCTTCTACAGCATTTTTTACTTCATCACTGAAATTAGTGGTTTCAGCCATTTAAGTACTCCGATTTGTAGTATTGTAATAGTTATAAATACGATGTCCTGAGACATCACCACTTTGGTTTTTTGAAAATATTAATACTACAGATTACAAAATTACGAAAAAAAAATGATTTACAAATTATAAAACCATTTATTTTCATAAAAACCATCATTATTTTAGTATTTATTTTGTTATATCAAAAATTTCTTATTAGCTTTGCACTTTTTAACAATTGAATACTACTGTAATGACAGAGAAGAATTACGACCCGCAAATGCACAGCGCAGAGCATATTTTAAATGGAACTATGGTTAAATTGTTCGGAATAAAGCGTTCCTTTACCAACCATCTGGAAAAGAAAAAATCCAAATGTGATTATTATTTTGATAGGGATCTGACCCAAGAAGAAAAAGCATTGATTCAAGACAGCGTTAATGAGATAATTAGCAAAAATCTTGATGTAGTTGAAGAATATATGAATCGTTCTGAAGCTGATATGCTTTTTGATTTATCAAAATTACCTGAAGACGCGGGAGATAAGATCAGAATAATCAAAGTAGGGGATTACGACGCCTGCCCTTGTATTGGACCGCATGTTAGCAATACAAAAGAAATCGGAAAATTTATTTTGAATACAACCGGCTATGAAGATGGCGTGTTAAGACTTCGATTCAAATTAGGTTGATTTTACTATTTATTATTGTTAAAAATATCGAATTTGATTCCGTAACTGAATAACAATTCGTATCTTGAATTCATTTTTGATGAACCGTCTTGAAAAACAAAAGATTCGAGGTTACTTTTGTCGAAGTTTAAGTAATTACCTTCAACTCTGAGAAAAGAAGTCTCTGTCGGAGCGTAAGTAAATCCTGCGCCTAAACTATAACCTTTTGTTGCCGGTAAATCACCTTCCAGATTTGTATTGATTAATGGATTAGTTTCGTTATTAAAGTAAGTGCATCGGACAGAGCAATACAATTGATCTGTAAAATAATAACTTAACCATTGTGCTACGCTATAGTAATATGAAGTGTTCAAACCATTATCGGTTGGATTATTCTTTGATTGGGTGATTAAATCCAACTGAGTTATGAAGTCGAAGCTACCAATGCCGTAAAAAGCAAAATTTAGATTATGGTGCATAAACAATGCTTTTTCCATATCGGGCGGTCTCTCATTACCTATTGATGAGGCATAATAGATATTGATATTACTATCCAAATATTCAGCAAATAACGAAAGCGATTTGTCTTCATTATTATCGCCAAATTCAGAATACGCATCGATACAAGCCGCCGAAAATGTTAATTCTTCGGTAGGTTCATAACTTAGCCGTGCTCCGGTATGATAAAATTCACTGACATAACCGGGAATAGAGAATATCGAAAGAGGGTTTTCGTAAGTATAATAACTCTCAATGCATAGGTTTGTTAGGAAAAAACCGGCATCCAGCCAAAGATTATCCAGTATTTGAAAACCGCAATAAGCTTCGTGCAATAAACCATTTAACGGGAAATATTGCTCGGCAACTTCACCGGTGCCCATTTTGAGGGTCGCACGATAAACATCGCTTGTAACATCGGCACCTAATAAGACATAATTTAATCCGAATTGATTGTTTTTACTTCCACCAATCACATAAGGACGTATATAAGATTCCTCATTCTGAGAGTTTTCCGGATCAATTTTAGTATTATCTCTGGAATAATATCCCTCAACATAGCCATAAATTAGAACTTCAGTTTCTTTGGCGCAAAGAATTGGAGTGATTAGAATTAGAAGATTTATAATTAGAAAAAATTTATTCATACTATTGCCCATTTATTAAAAAATTAATCATTTTATACATTCATTTTTTAAAACTTGATATTGAATTATCATTCGTTAATGTTTTTTACCAAAAAACTTCTTTATTTCTCGCAATTCTGAGGCTGTAAAAAATCCAAAGACTTTCAGTAAAACCATAAAAATAATTAAAACTGCACATTTAATGCCAAAATTCAAATATAGATTATCTACGCTTTTTAAAAGATAATCGGTAGGGAAGTAACAAAGCATTGCAAATCCGACGAGCAAGCTGATTCGCTTCCACTCGTAATCCAATTTATAAACCCTATTATTAAGGAAATAAGCAACAAATGCACCAATTAAATATGCTATAAAAGTTGCCCAAGCGGCACCTATATATCCGTAAATTGGAATTAAGTATATGTTTAATATTATATTAGCTATTGCCGCAGTCCACATCGTTATTGCGATATATTTTGTTTTCTTTGTGATATAAAAACCGGCTGAAAAATTTGTTATAGCTCCGTTAAAGAAATATCCACCAAGGATAATCGGTATTATGACCATTCCATCCCAATAAATAGGATTGATAAACTTTCCACCAACGAATGGCATACGAACAATAAACATCATAAAGAAGCCGACAATTAAAAAGACTACAACCGAAAGCATAGTGAAATATGTGAATACCCGGGAAAAAAGCTCTTTAGCCTCGCTGTCCTTGTAATGTGATAGAAAAAATGGCTTCCAAGCATATTCAAACATAGAAACAATCAGCATCATAGGTATTCCGAGTTTATAATTAACTGAATAATTGTTCAATTGCGCGTTTGACACTTTAAGATAGGGCATTAAGATTCTATCAAAGACTTGAAGAAGCATAGCGGGTAAATTCGCTACCATAACAGGCAGGCCAAAAATCAGCATTTCCTTCATTAAAGGCCTATCTAATTTCATTATCAGATTGCCTATTACTTCCTTACGAAGTAAAACAAAACCAATAATTGTTGCTATAACTTGAGCATATAAAACACCCAATGAACCTAATTTGAATACAATCAGAAACACGACATTTAACAATACAGCGATTACAATCATACTAAATTGGACAGTAGCAAATTTTTTGGCTTTACGAATCATTCGTAAGTAAGCATAAGGAACCCAAAGAAGTGAATCTAAAAAAGGAATTAAAGCCGCCACACGGATTAATACGGTCATTTTTTCCAGACTAAGTGGAATGGATACTTTGTCCGATAACAGTAAATTGACTTCGTAAGCTATATCTCTTGCAAATAGTTGGACTAGAATGGTAAAAGAAAAACTTACAAATGCGATCCCAATATAAGCATTGCTGAAAGCTTTTTTGCTTTGGCTTACATCATCTGATTTGAAAAATCGGAAAAATGAAGCTTCTAATCCCAAAGAATAAATAACATTGACTATTGCTATCAATGGAAAGATAAAATTGATAAATGCAAAATCGGATTGTTGCAGTATATAATTTGTATAAAGAGGAGTTAAAAGGAAAGATAGCATTTTCCCTACGATTCGGAAAGTGCCATATATAGCAGTATCTTTTGCTAATGATTTTATTTTGTCAATCATTTATTGCCGTTAAAAATTAATCTATTCAAAAATACACATTTTTTTGGTGTAATATAAATTTACGGCTAATACAAATAAAGAATTTTTAACAAATAAAGGGACTTGTAAAACTCAAGCCCCTTAAATAGAATAATATATCATATTAAGCTAATCTATTTACCAACGATTAACCCTGATTCTATCCTCAAAATATTTGTTGTTCGATTTTAATTCATCCATAGGGACACCATAAGAAATTAGTGTAATAGGAAGAACGGTCTCAGGCAATTTTATTAAATCTGAAATTGCACTCATTCTATCCATATTGGGATAAATTCCTAACCATACAGCACCAAAACCTTGGCTGTCAATTTCAAGCAAAATGTTTTCTGTGGCCGCAGAACAATCCAAAACCAAATATCCATCATCATTTTGAATACTTCGGTCACCACAAACTAATATCGCTCCTGAGGAATAATTTAACATATTCGCGTAAGGATGGAATTTGGTTATTTGACTCAAAATAGTTTTATCATTAATTATAATAAATTGCCAGGGCATAACATTATTAGCCGAAGGAGCATTCATACCGGCTTTAATAAATTCCTTTACTATTTCTAAAGGAATTATTTCATCTTTGTATTTTCTAACACTTCTTCGATGATATATTTCTTTCATATTTTATTTTTTGATTTTAATCGGGTAAAAAATATGTGTTATTAATTTTTCTTGCGGTACATTAGCCGGACTGTTCAAATATGCTTCCCATGAACTGCCTGCGATTTCATAATTATTTTTGCCAATGAATTGCATCAATAAAGTATATGTTTCATTTGCTTTTTCATAAGGACCAATCTGAATTGCTTTAGCAACCTTTGTTGCAGGAATGCTGAATCTTATTATTCTGCCGGTAGGTTTTATTTGATTGGTTTTAACCGGGAAAGCTGAATAAAATACATATCTCGGCGGTTCATATATTTTATTATATGCTATCGGTGCTCCAACCATCTCTATCTTATTCTTTTGTATAAACTCGCCCAATTCTCCATAAGCTGATGCAAATTTTGTAGATAAATCAGTCATAGTAACAGATGAATCAGCGATTGCATAAAATATTTGCTCAGGAATATCAATAACATTTATAATAGTCTCGCTTGTTGAACCCAAACTTTCTATTTTCTTTTTCAGGTTTTTTAACCCTTTTTGAAATTTGTTTTGCATTGCTTTATCAAAAAACAATCCGACCCAACGTTCCATTGGATAGGAAAGAGTTCCCTGGTCAGTCCAAGTAACCTTGGTATTTGCTTTGACAGGCTCAAAAGTAAAAGTTGTCAAAGAACTTAGTTGCCATGGTTCTACAATATCCACTTTAACAGTGTATGATGAGTTATTTGTTGTTTTTTCCATTAGTAATGAACCAGCCCCCATCTTTTTGCCAACCCAAAACATTTTTGAACCGACGTCCATTCCACTCCCTTCGAATGTTATTTCTGCTTTTTTATCATCTCTTATCCAAATAGACCACTGGGGCCAATTTCTTAAATCGACTGAATATTTATAAACCTGTTCTAAAGGTCTATTAATAATGATGGATGAATCCACAGAATACTTTGAAGGCAGGAATATAGCGATAATCAGAAATAATGCAACTATAATTATTAAGCTAATACCTAATATTTTTAAAAATTTCATAATGACTCCAAAAAATAATTAGTTAAATATGTGTCAAAAATAATATGCAAAGCTAAATAATTTTTTTTATAATTGCAAATTGCGGGATATTTATTAATTTTGTAAATATAAAAATCATACTTTATTAGGAAAACAATGTCTGTATCATATAAAGATGCCGGAGTCGATATAGAAGCCGGTGATGAATTAATTCAAAAAATCAAACCATATATCAAAGCCACACATAACGATAAAGTATTATCAAACATTGGCTTATTTGGTGGGTTTTATGAAGCGGATTTTTCAAATTATAAATCTCCTGTATTAGTTGCGAGCACCGATGGTGTAGGTACAAAGTTAAAAATTGCCTTTATTGCGAATAAACATGATACAGTAGGGCAGTGCTTAGTTAATCATTGTACAAACGATATTTTATGTTGTGGTGCTAAGCCATTGTTTTTTCTCGATTACTTTGCCACCGGAAAATTGAATGTTGATGTTGCCGCTAAGGTTATACAAGGGTTTGCTCAAGGTTGTCTTGAAAATGATTGCGCATTGATAGGTGGCGAAACTGCTGAGATGCCATCAATTTATAAAGACGAAGAATATGATGTATCAGGTACGATAGTAGGTATAGTTAGTAAAGAAAAGGTTGTAAATGGTGAACAAATTTCACACGGTGATATATTAATCGGTTTACCTTCAACTGGTTTGCATACAAACGGATATTCTTTAGCTCGGAAAGTTCTTCTCGATAAATATGAAATAAATGAATATATAAACGAATTAAAATCAACTTTAGCTGAAGCCTTGTTAGCGATCCATAAGTCATATTTAAAACCAGTTTTGCCATTAGTCGAAGCAGAACTTTTGACTGGTATTTCACATATTACCGGTGGTGGTATTATCGGAAATACAAAAAGAATTATGCCAAAAGATTGTGAAATGAAAATTAATTGGGGTAGTTGGGAAATTCCACCAATATTCAATCTAATTCAAAAAGCGGGTGAAATTTCGGACGAGGAAATGCGCAAAGCTTTCAATATGGGCATTGGTATGATATTAGTAATTAAGCCTTCGAACTTTGATAAAGTATTCAGTTTATTAAAGGAAGAAAATCCAATAGTTGTCGGGGAGATAATCGCAAAATAAGATGCAATTTAGACGAAGCATATTATCTGTTCCCGGAAATAAAAACCAAATGTTTACAAAAGCATTAAATTCTAATGCCGACTGTATTCAATTTGATTTGGAGGATTCTGTTTCGGCTGATAGCAAATCCCAGGCACGTGAATTATTATTGGATTTTTTTAATACTTATACAAAATTTGACAAACTGATTTCACTAAGAATAAATGCTATCAATAGTACTTATATTTTGGACGATTTAACGTATTTAGAGGATGTGATATTAAATAAAATAGATTATTTAGTAATACCAAAAGTCGAATCGGCAAAAGATGTTACATTTGTCGAAACTTATATAAACTGTCTCGAAAGCAAGAATAATATTGAATCCAAACTTAAATTTGATATTTGCATCGAATCAGCCAAGGCGCTTATTAATATAAATAATATTGCAACTTCATCGGGGCGAATCTCGGCTTTGGTTTTTGGGATTGCAGATTTTTCCGAATCAATGGGAATGGATTTGAACTCTATTTCTGGGCATGGGGAAGAGTTAAGCACCGAAAGTCACTCTTTGATTGATTATGCTTTAAATTGCCTTAGTGTTACAGCTAAGGCTAATGGGATTGAAGCAATTGATGCTCCGTTTGGAGATTATCAGAATCCGGAAATGCTTAAAAAGTCATCAAATATTGCCCATTCAAAAGGTATTAACGCTAAATGGGCAATTCATCCGTCTCAAGTAGAAATTATTAATGAAATCTTTATGCCATCAAGAAAAATGATAAACAATGCCGAAATGGTAATAGAATTATTTGAAAAAGCACTTTCCGAGGGAAAAGCCTCGATATCTTATGATGGCAAAATGATAGATATTGCAACTTATTCAATAGCAAAATCAACTTTAAAAAAGGTACCAAATGGCAATAGCTGATATACTCTTTCCAATTGAAGAAAATCTAGAGGCGTTCTCTAAATATTATAAATCTTTGTTTTCAACAAAAGTATCATTGTTATCAACGGTGCTGAGCTATATTAATAAAACCGGTGGAAAAAAAATCAGACCGGCATTAGTATTGTTATCTGCCGGAGTAAATGGTACAATCAATGAACGTACGTACATTGGTGCATCGTTGGTAGAATTATTACACAATGCAACATTAGTTCACGACGATGTTGTAGATGAAGCAAAAGAAAGGCGTGGATTTCCAAGTATAAATTCCGTATGGAACAATAAAACAGCAATTTTGGTTGGCGATTATTTACTTGGTAAAGGATTGCTGACTGCAATAGAAAGAAATGAAAATGGTTTTCTAAAAATCATATCCGACTCAGTCAAGCGAATGAGTGAAGGTGAATTACTGGCTCTCGAAAAAAGTAAAAATGTTGAATTAGACGAAGAAACCTATTTGAACATAATTTCCAACAAAACAGCATCTTTGCTTTCAGCAGGGTGCAAAATTGGTGCTGAAAGCGTCGGGGCTAGCGAAGAAGTTATTCAAAAAATGAAGCTCTACGGAGAATTTGTTGGCTTAGCTTTTCAAATAAAAGATGATATTTTTGATTATATTTCGAACGCAAATATAATTGGCAAACCGACAGGTAATGATATTAAAGAAAAAAGAATCACATTACCCTTGGTATATGTACTAAAAAACGTAAAGAAATCTGAACGAATAGCAATATTAAAGATTATAAAAAAGAAAAAAATCCGCAAAGATGAAATAGCAAAAATTGTTGATTTTGTTGTGAATAACGGTGGAATCAAATATGCACAAGACAAAGCGGAGAATTATTCGTTACAAGCTATTGAACAGATTAAAGATCTACCTGATAATGATTATAAAGAATCATTAATTGATTTTGCAAAATATGCTATTAGCAGGAAGAAATAAATCTTATCTTAGCTGAAATTCAAGAAATTATTTCTGAATCATAATATGGACTCCAAAAAAGCTGTTCATTCTTTGTTATATTCACTCTCCACTTATGCAAAAAAAACTATAAATAAGTCCTAAACTCAAGACTCTGCCAAGTTCTACTATATATTTGGTAATCATATATTTATATTATCATACTATAGAAATATTAAAATTCAACCTAAAATAAGTGTAAAAAAAGTCAAATATTAGTCAATATTTTTACACACTTTATTGGAAAATAATATTTTTCTTTGTAATTTTGTGGTGATTAATTTAAATAAAGGTTATAAGGTTGAATTATCATTGGAAATTTCGACAAGAGTATGAAAAAGGTACCGATATAGAATTTGCAAAGCGACTAAAACTTCCACGAAGTTTAGCCCAAGTGCTTATATCTAGGAATCTCAAAACTAGTGAAGAGGTTGAAAAGTTCTTTAAACCTACACTATCAGATCTACATAATCCATTTCTTATGAAAGACATGGACAAGGTAGTTGATAGATTGATTTTAGCGGTTAAAAACAAAGAACTGATCTGGGTTCACGGTGATTATGATGTGGATGGTACCGCAAGTACAGCAATGGTATGCCAATTTATCACAGAAATTGGCGGAGAGATAAAGTATTACATACCTGACCGTTTTACTGAAGGGTATGGGCTTTCTGAAAAAAGTATTTCCTTAGGTTTATCGTATGGTGCAAAAGTTTTACTGACAGTTGATGTTGGTATCACTTCGTATAATCCACTCGATTTTGCAAAAAAATACGAAGATTTGGATGTTATAATTTGCGATCACCATGAACCGGGCGACACTGTTCCTGAGGTTTTTGCGGTTATTGACCCGTTGCGGCCACAGGATGATTATCCATTTAAAGGGCTTGCCGCTTGCGGTGTAGCATTTAAAATTATACACGCAATCTCCTTAAAATTGAATTGCGAGGAAAAAGCTATGAGCTATTTGGATTTCGTAGCTCTTGCATCAGTAGCGGATTCGGTTCCTTTGGTTGACGAAAATAGGATTCTTGTTCATCATGGTTTAAGTTTAATGAATAAAAACCTAAGACCCGGATTAAAAGGATTAATGTATTGCACCGGTTTACGCGGTGGAAGTATGACTGCTTCAAATATCGTCTTTTCCGTAGCTCCTCTTATCAATGCCGCAGGAAGATTGGGCGATGCGAAGCGCTCGGTCGAAATGATGATGCAGAAAAACGAGATTGCCGCTTTTAGAATAGCGCAAGAGTTAGAAGAAGAAAATAGAAGACGCAGAATATTTGACCAACAGACATTTGAAGAAGCAATTCCTATGGCAGATGAACTAGTAAAAGACCCCAATTGCCGAGTCTTAGTAATACATAAGGACACTTGGCACGCTGGTGTTATCGGTATTGTGGCTTCGAGGCTTGTTGATCGATATAATATGCCCGCTATTTTGATGACTACTTTAGAAGGCATCGCTAAAGGTTCTGCGCGTTCGATAAGTTCTTTCGATATCCACTCTGCTTTGAAGAAATGTTCAGATCTAATGATTGAATTTGGCGGTCATAGGTTTGCCGCAGGTTTATCGCTGGATATAGCAAATGTACCGGAACTTAGACGCAGGATTAATGATTATGCTCACGAATATTTAAGTTTAGAAATGCTTAAACCTGAGATATTGATTGACGCAGAGTTGAAATTGAATGAGTTGTCTCCTATGTTCTTCAAGACATTAGACTTCTTTGCGCCATACGGATTTCATAATATTAAACCGGTATTTTTCTCCAGAAACGTACAATCAGTTAATGGAATAAAAGTATTCGGTAATAATAATATCCGCTTCCGTGCAAAACAGAATAATTTTGTCATCGACGCTATCGGTAATAATTTAGCACATAAAATCAGCTTGTGCACAAGAAATAAGAAATTTAAAATTGTATATAATTTGGAAGAAACGGCGCATCTTGGGGCACGTTCACCTCAACTGAATATTATTGATATTCAACCGGAAGCCGTAGAATAAAAAAAATATGAATTTGGAAGTTTATAAAAATACTCTCGAAGAATTGATTGATAATTTAGATAAGGCGGAATTAAATCCGCCTATCTTATTTTCTACTGCTTTCGAAATTATAAATCAGATTGTTAACGAAATTTGTTCCAAAGAAAAAAAATACTTTTCTAACTTTACTACTAAACTCAACTTCGTTATAGGTGAATTTAGTATAAGCAAAGAACTGGAAACACGTTTACGCCTATCTTATTCATTTTATCTCCGTTTAACCAAAAGTAATTATCAATTATATTGTTCATCGGATGATATTGATTTTATTCTATATACTACAGCACAGTTTATAGAAATATTAGAGGATGGAATAACCGTAAGTAATTTCTCAAAATTGAATAAAAATGCCAAATTGAGCGCTTATTCTAAAGTTAATTTAGAAAAAGACAATCTTTCCGATGACGTAACCTTAATCATAGAAAATAAGAAAATATCTAAAAGCAAAAGTATTTTATTCGAATGTAGAAATGAAGAAAATGAAATTGTAATTCTTAAACTATATGATATTTGGTCTGATTTGTATGTTATAGCTTGGAAAGGGGCAAAATTGAAACTCTTTTCTGTTCAGATTGTTAACGGTGAACAAACCATTATAACAGCAGGTAAGGATTCGTTAGTTGTATTAGAACCTGACTATATGATTGACGCGACGGATATTGCGGAATGTTTCGATTCTGTAGGAATAAATGTACACCTTTATTTTTTAAAGAAGTTGAACCGCGATAGAATTTCGAAAAGCTTGGTTTTGGGTAATGTTATTAACACTTTATTCGATGAACTTTTAAGCGATATGTTTGTTGATTTTAACTCCGTTTTTGAAAAAGCCCTTTTACAAAAGCCAATCTCCAGCTTTTCTTTAGCAATGAGCAAACCAACTGAATCAAAGCTCTTACGCGAAAGTGCGGCAGTTCATTTCGAAAGTTTACGAACACTAATGCCTGATTTAAAAAGTGGCAATTTATCGGTTGAACCTTCGTTTATTTCTCCTATTTATGGTATTAAAGGACGATTGGATTTGCTACAGGAATTTGAAGAAAACCCGGATAAAAAGAATATAATCGAATTGAAATCCGGTAAAGCACCATCGCTTGATTATTTCTATAAAAATAAGTCTATTGGAGTGAAAACCGGACTTTGGATGAATCATTTAGCGCAAACCACCTGCTATAATCTGCTTCTGGATACAGCTTTTGAAAAAAGAACTGGTACCACAACAATTCTTTATTCTTCCAGCCCGAAATCACCTTTAAGAGCGGCTCCTAATATATTTAAAAATAAGCAAGAAGTCGTTCACACCAGAAATCGCATAACAGCTTTGGAAAAGAAAATATCTGAAGATAATTATGAAGAAATATACAATCTACGCCCAAATATTATCGGAAGCGTACCGAGTTATGTAGAAATGGATGTATTCAACTTTTCGCTCAATTTCGATAGATTGAGCGAAGTTGAACGCTTATATTTTCTGAAAAATGTTGCGTTTATTTTCCGCGAAATAGCGGCATCAAATATTGGTTCTTTTACTAAGAACTCTAATAAAGCGGCAAATTCACTTTGGAATTCAACCGGTATATCGGATAATCCAAACATAATAAACAAAGTTCAACTGATAAATGATAAATGTGAATTTGAAAAAGGGTATTTGAGCTTTAGCTTTTCTGTGGAAACTAACAATTCAATTCGCTATGGTGATTCAGTAATACTCTATCCCTATAGCAATGAAAAGAAAATTTATAATGAGCAAATTATCAAAGCGGCAGTTAGAGAAATCAATAATGATTTTATCACAATCACTTTACGTAATAAACTTATAAAGGAATCGCTTTTAAAAGAAACGGAATTTTGGAATATCGCTTCGGATAACACTGACTCTCTATATAAAAAGAACTTAAAACTGTTCTCCGGATTAATTAAAACTGATCAAGCGTACCGCGATTTAATTTTAGGAATAAGGGAGCCTCAATTTGAAGCAGTAAATTTTGCCGGTTATAAAGAGCTTTCCGAAAAGCAGAATGAACTATTAAAGCAAGCTATTTCAGCCAAAGATTATTATTTGATTCAGGGTCCTCCCGGTACCGGGAAAACTTCATATATGCTTCGATATCTTGTGAAATATCTTTTCGATGAAACAACTGAAAACGTACTTCTTTTAGCATATACAAATAGGGCAGTGGACGAGATTTGCAGTGCTTTAAAGAATGCTACTCCCGAAATACCATTTATCCGCTTAGGTTCAAAAGAATCCTCGGTTTTCAAAGAAAACACTTTGTCAGACATCGTTTGGCAAAAGAGTTTAAATGAGAGCTACAAGTTGATTAAGAAGACTAGAGTGTTTTGCGCTACCACATCTTTTTTAGCAAATAATACCGAACTTTTCGAACTTAAGAAATTCAATACCGTAATCATCGACGAATCAGCTCAAATCGTCGAGAATCAACTCACAGGCTTTCTTTCCGAGTTTGACAGATTTATTCTTATTGGTGATGAGAAACAGCTTCCTGCGGTCGTTCTGCAAGAAAAAGAGCATAGCCTTATAAAAGAAAAAAATCTGAACGAAATTGAACTAGCCGATTTAAGTGCATCGCTATTTTCGCGGCTTTTGAAGATCTGCCAGAAAAACGACTGGCAGAATGCTTTTGGGATGCTAACACATCAAGCACGGATGCATCGTGATATTCAGGAATTTCCTAATATCAACTTCTATTCAAATGCCTTATTGGTTTATCATACCGAAAAACAAAACGAATATAGACAACTATTTGATTCAGAAAATCAATCAAGATTAGAGCGTTTTTTAAATGATCATCGCAGTTTATTTATCGCTTCGAAAACTGAATATTCCTCAAAAATGAACATTGCAGAAGCTAAGCTAATTGCCAAAATAACCAGTCTTTTTGCTGAGCGTTTTGGTCAAGAATATGTGGAAAATAATTTGGGTATAATCGCACCTTTCCGTCTTCAATGCGCAGAAATTCGCAAACGGCTCGCACCCAAATATCAAAATAAGGTTTTGGTTGATACGGTTGAACGCTTCCAAGGCAGTGAAAAAGAAGTAATTTTAATTTCTTTTGCAGTAAACAGAGCAGGGGAAATGGATAATATTATTTCCGAATTTGAGATAGATGGAATAACAATTGATCGCAAATTAAATGTCGCATTAACAAGAGCTAAAGAGAATTTAGTTATTCTAGGTAATGAAGATGCATTAAATCAAAGCAAAGTTTATAAAAAGTTGATTGAATTCCATAAAGAAAATTCCGCTTTCATCAGAATTGAAGAATTAGATTAATTTGCATTATTTAACAAATAATAAATATCCCTAATTTTCTTGTACAATTCCACATTGTGAACTCTTATAATATCTACTTTTTTATCAAGAAGAAGGGAATGTATAAAAGCAGTTTCGACATCTCGTTTTGCAGGTTCTGGGATATTAAACAATATACCTATAAATGTTTTACGCGATATACCTAAAGCTAAAGGCACGTTCAATTCTTCAAATTTACTTAGATTTCTGAGTAATTCCCAATTGTTTTGATATGTCTTGCCAAAACCAATTCCAATATCGGCAATTACCTTTTTAACACCGAAACTCTTTGCAAGATTTATTTTATTTTGTAAGAAATCAAATACTTCTTGAGTACAATCACAGTATTCCGGGTTTACCTGCATAGTACGAGGGACTCCTTTTATGTGCATTATTATTAATGCTTTGTTATACTCGGCAACATATTCCGCAATTTTCTCATCAAACTGCAAACCGCTTATATCGTTAATTATATCAGCTCCCAATTTCAAAGCTTCGAGTGCTACTTTTGATTTAGTCGTATCTATTGATAATACCAATTCGGGATAAAGCTTTTTCAGTTCTTCGACCACAGGAATAACGCGGTCAATTTCCTGCTGTTCACTAACCTCCGGTGCGCCCGGACGAGTACTCTCACCGCCAATATCTATAATATCGGCCCCACTTTCAATCATCGAAACAGCATGCGTAATAGCTTGTTTAAATGTCTGATATTTGCCTCCATCCGAGAATGAATTGGGGGTAAGATTAAGTATTCCCATTATCTTTGGAAAAGGGTTCAATGTCATATCCTAATAATAAAAACAATGCCATAATGAATTATGGCATTGTTAAAAAATAGTGAATTAATGCAATTGCTTATTAACAAAATCCCAATTGATTAAATCGAAGAATTTCGCAATAAAGTTTGGACGGGCATTACGATAATCAATATAATATGCGTGTTCCCAAACGTCTAATGTTAAAATAGGTTTCTTTCCGTATTTAACTGGTGTATCTGCATTAAAATACTTTTCAATAGCCAGCGTACCATCAGCAAGTTTAACCAACCAGCACCATCCGGAACCGAATAATGTAGCGGCTTTTTGTGTAAATTCTTCTTTGAATTTTTCTACAGAACCGAATGACTTGGTTAATAATTCGGTAACAAAAGCATCTGGTTCGGATTTAGTTGGTGTTAGTTCATTGAAAAAGAATTCATGGTTAAAAATCTGAGAGGAGTTGTTATACAATCCACCTGTTGATTTTTGAATTATGTCTAACAAAGGCATATTTTCGAATTCCGTTCCAGCAATTAAGTTATTGGTATTATTCACATAAGCTTGTAAATGTTTTCCATAATGATAATCAAATGATTCGGCTGTTAATACATCGCCAAAACTGTTTTTATCATAAGGCAAATCGATTAATTTAAATCCCATAATAGCTCCTATTATTAATTACTACAACCACTGCAACCGGTACTTACATAAGGATTGTCAAAAATAAATCCACTACCGTTTATATCATTTATATAGTCAATTGTTGTACTTTGCAATACGAAAAGTGCTTTACGGTCAATGACAATTCCTAATCCGTCAGTATCGAAAACTTTATCGTTTTCGCTGATTTCGTTGTCAAATCCCAAAATATGATGCACTCCTGAGCAACCACCGCTTTCTATATCTATTCTTAATAAATATTCAGCAGGAACGCTTTTTTCAACGTAAATTCTCTTGATTTCGGCAAGAGCCCTTTCTGTAATTACTATATTATCTCTTTCTTTAGCGCCGATAATTTCTGTGTCCAATACAACACTCGGCAAATCTTTTATATTATCCATTATTCATTATTTTTTAAAAATAAAACATATTCAAATGACGTTAGTTCAGACTAAATATTTTTTTTATTATAAATCATTTGAAACCAATTAATATTATTCCAAACTGCCGACCACAGCTTCTACAGCGTCTAAAATCGCACCTGAGCGTACTAAAGCTTTCATTGTGTTGTGGTCATTGTATAGAGGACGATCAATATCCAAAAATTCTATATTTTGACGTATAATTTCCAATGCCTTTTTCACACCATTGCCATTATTGAATTTACGAATGTCCAAAGCTTGAGCCGCCGCCATTAATTCAATACCTACTATTCCGTAAGCATTGTCCAAAATCTGGCAATTTTTCAAAGCGGTATTCATACCCATTGAAACGAAATCTTCTTGGTCAGCCGCCGCTGGAATTGATTGTACATAAGCCGGAGCGGATAAAATGCGTTGTTCCACGATTAACATATCAGCTGTATATTGGCTTAGCATCATACCGGAGAATTTGCCAGGGTTGGTAGACAAGAATGGAGGCAATCCAACACTCAAAGCAGGGTTGAGTAAGCGGTTTAAACGGCGTTCACTTAGAACACTAACCATTGTAACGGTTGCGCCAGCCATATCCATAGGCATCGAAACAGGAGTTCCTTGGAAGTTTGCGCCTGTCAAAACAGTATTTGTTTCAGGAATGAAAATTGGGTTGTCACCGACGCCATTCAATTCGATTTCAACTTGACTGCGGGCATAACGGCAAGCATCGTGCGCCGCGCCTATAATTTGCGGTGTTGAGCGCATTGAATATGCATCTTGTACTTTTGTTTTAATTTTTCCGGTTACCAAATCACTACCTTCCATAAGTTTTCTTATTGCGGCCGCAGAGCGTACAGAACCGGCAAAACCGCGAATAGTGTGAACTTGTTCCATATATGGTTTAGTATTAGCTTTCAAAGCTTCTAATGACATAGCGGCGGCAATTTCAGCGTGCTTCATTAAGCGGTTGAAGTCGTAGATATGGATTGCGCTCATAGCTGTCAATAAATTTGAGCCGTTAATAGCGGCTAAGCCATCGCGGGCTTGCAAACCGGGGATTGGAATACCAGCGCGTTCCAAAGCTACTTTCCCAGGTAAACGTTCACCTTGGTAGAATGCTTCGCCTTCGCCCATCATTAACAATGCGATTTGTGACATAGGGGCTAAGTCGCCGCAAGCGCCAACGCTGCCTTTGTTACAAACTACAGGAGTAACGCCTTTGTTCAGCATTTCAATAAATGTTTGGGTTATATCCAAGCGACAACCTGAGTTACCGTGAGCGTGAACATTACTTCTGCCGGTCATTGCACCGCGAACGAATTCTTCGATTACGGGTTCACCGATACCGGCGGAATGGTTATAGATTAAATATTTTTGGAAATCGAGTATATCTTCATCTTCCAGAATGGTTTCCGAAAATTCACCGATACCTGTATTTGTACCGTACATAATCTCGCGATTTGCTAATTTGCGTTCCAATAAACCGCGGCAATCATTTATACGGTTTTTGGCTTCTGGCGATAGTTCCACATGGGCTTTGTTTCTAGCTACATCTACTACTTTTTCAATTGTTAAGGATGCACCGTCTAAAATTACATTATTCATTATAAGTTCCTAAAATTTTTCAAAATCTATATACTAATTTAAGAAAATTTCTTAGCTTGGAAAAACTTTTCGCTAATAATTAATTATAAATTATCAATTATTAATGCGAAGATAGCAAAATCAATTGCCACAACTTTTAAGTCGTGGTTAGGGATTTTCTTAATATATAGGGCTTTAGCCTAATATGATGTGGGATCAGGCAATCCATCTTCTAGGCTGAAAGCCTGCAACAAAATAGCTTGGGACAACATCCCAAGTTAGTTTTACCATTTATAATTATCTCCGCGTCTTTGCGGTACCTCATAAAAAAAAGTTTTCCACACATACATTAACATTCTGTTAACATAGTATGTGGAAAACTTCGGCGTGTTTATAAATTGTTCAAAATATGTTCAAACAATTGTGGAAAACTATCTTCTTTCGAGCAATGCGATAGATTCTATGTGGTATGTTTGCGGGAACATATCGCAAGGAACAATGCGCTCTATAGTATATTTATCGGATAAAATTTCGCAATCGCGCGCTTGAGTCGCCGGATTACAGCTAACATAGACTATGCGTTTAGGTGCTAATTCCAGTAAATGCGCTACTAAATTTTTGTGCATACCTGCTCGTGGAGGATCAATAATCAGAACATCCGGCGCGGGCAATGAATTCAGCAAAGCCGGTATGTGGTCTCTATGCAAGTCTTCGCAGAAGAATTCCACATTCGTAAGATTATTCAATTCAGCGTTCTTACGCGCATCGCCAATTGCTGTTTCCGAAAGCTCCAATCCATATATATGCTTAGCTTGTTTAGCCGCAGGGAGAGTGATTGAGCCGGTCCCGCAGTATAAATCCCAAACTATGTCGGTAGGTTTAATATCGGCTATTTCAATAATTTTTCCAATGAATCTATCCAATTGATATGAATTTGTCTGGAAAAAGGAGAATGGGGAGATTTGATAAGAAATTCCCAAAATATCTTCAGTTATAAATCCGCGTCCCTTGGTGAAAACAATACTACCGATAGCTACTGGAGTAACTTTATTATTTATAGCGTGAACGATATTGCTAATAGTTGGGAAAAATTCACCAAATTCGGTTTTATACCAATCAATAAAAGTTTGCTCATTCTCTTCTTTAATATCGTCGGTAATTAAAATTACCATAATTTCATTATTCTTAACAGAATTCCGCAGAGCAAGATTTTTCAAAAAGCCTTTTTTTGTGAAAGTATTATATGCGGTAATTTTTAATTCGACCGCTTTCTGACGAATTTTATTTACAATCTCGTCATTTATTTCTTCATCAATTAAGCAATAATCGAGGTCAATTACTTTGTCATAACGTCCGGGTACGTGCAAACCGAGAGCAAAATTTTTGTTTTCGATAGGGGAGATAGACTTTATCTCGCTATCAAATAACCACCTACTTGCGCTAAATGAATACTCCATTTTGTTGCGATAATGGAATTCACGAACCGACGGAATTGTCTCTTCAATTATTTTTGGTGAAATTTTCGCGATATGCTCAAACGAATCAATTACGTGCTGGCGTTTCCACTTTAATTGGTTCGGATAACTCAGCATTTGCCACGAGCATCCACCGCAGGTTCCGAAGTATTTACATTTGGGTTCGATTCTTTCCGGTGATGGTTCGAGAAGCTCAAGCATGTTCGCCATACAGTATTTCTTTTTCTTCTTAATAACCAATGCGTTAACCTTATCTCCGGCAATGGCTCCTTTAACGAAATAGACCAATCCATCTTTGCGTGCAACAGAAGAACCTTCGAATCCATTGGACTCAATTTCCAATTCTATTGTGATATTTTTACGATTTTTCATAGTATTTAATTTAAAAACTTTAATTTTGTAATTTGTATATAAACAAATATAAGAATGAATAATGAAAAAAACGTATAAACCGGTTTCAGCAGAAGAAGCAGTTAAAGCTATAAAAAGCGGTGATCGAGTTCATATCCACGCTGTAGCGTGTTTCCCACAAATTTTAGTAAATGCAATGTGTGAACGCGCGAGACGGGGAGAAATTGAAGATGTTACAATCCAGCATCTGCACACAGAAGGCTATGCACAGTATGTAGAACCGGAATTCGAGAATATTTTTAATTTGGAATCATTTTTTGTAGGCGGCAATGTAAGAAAGGCAACTCAAGCAGGCCGCGCTGATTATATTCCTGTGTTTTTATCTGAAACAGCAACTTTAATATATCAAGATATTTGTCCGGTTGACGTAGCTTTGGTTCAGATTTCGAAACCGAACCAACACGGATGGGTATCGTTAGGAACCTCTGTAGAAGCTACACGTGCCGCAATAGAAAAAGCCAAAATTGTAATAGCAGTAATTAATAAATATGTTCCTAAAGCTTGGGGCGACGCTATGATGCCACTCGATTATTTCGATATTTTTGTCGAACACGACGAACCGCTTTACGAAGCACACACACCTTGTATCACTGAAATAGACACAAAAATCGGGCACCAGGTAGCATCATTAGTTGAAGATGGCGCAACTTTACAAATGGGAATAGGGGCGATACCAAATGCTGTATTAGCCGAATTAGGCAATCACAAACGTTTAGGTGTTCATACAGAAATGTTTTCTGATGGATTGATTCCGTTAGTAGAAAAAGGAATTATCACCGGTGAAGAGAAAATGATTGACAAACGCAGAATAGTTGCATCATTTCTTATGGGTTCTCAAGCACTTTACGATTTTGTTGATGATAACCCTATGGTAGCGATGATGGCTGTAGATTATACTAATTCAATTATCAACATTGCCAAAAACCCGAAAGTAACAGCAATAAATTCAGCATTACAAATTGATTTGACCGGACAGGTTTGTGCCGATTCAATAGGTACATTACATTATTCCGGTGTTGGTGGACAGGTTGATTTTATCAGCGGTGCCGCGAAAAGTATTGGTGGGAAACCAATAATCGCAATGCCGTCTTCGACGTTAAAAGGTATCAGCAAGATTGTGCCAACCTTGACTGTCGGCGCAGGTGTTGTTACTACCCGCCCTGAGGTTCATTATATTGTAACCGAATACGGAATAGCATACTTATATGGTAAATCATTACAAAAACGAGCTAAAGCACTAATTGATATTGCTCATCCGTCTTATAGGGAAGAGCTAGAAAAAGCGGCTTTCGAACGCTTCGGAAGTCATTACTATTATATATCGAAAAAAATATAAACTACTAATATAGAGAATAGTATGAAAAAAGCAGTTATTATGGCAGGCGGTTTCGGTACACGCTTAAGGCCACTTACAATGAGTATTCCCAAACCAATGGTTCCCATTATGAACGCTCCAATGATGGAGCATATAGTTTACTTGTTAAAACACCATAATATAGTTGATGTTACATCACTGCTTTATTTTCAACCTGATACTATAATAAATCATTTTGGCAAGGGTGTCGAGCATGGCATAGATATGAAATATGTCATTGCAGAAGAAGATTACGGTACAGCAGGTGCTGTTCGTAATGCCGCTGAAGGTTTGAAGGAAAGATTTATTGTTATCAGCGGCGACGTTCTCACTGATTTTGATATTGAAAAAGCCTTGGCATTCCATATAGAAAAAGGCGCTATGGCAACCATACTTTTAACGCGCGTTGAAACACCGCTTCAATACGGTATTGTAATGACCGAACCCGAAGGGAAAATTTCTCGCTTTTTAGAGAAGCCATCTTGGGGACAAGTTTTCAGCGATACGATTAATACCGGAATTTATATATTTGAACCGGAAATAATGGATTTGATTCCTTACCAAAAGGAATATGATTTCAGTCAGGATTTATTTCCGGATATGTTAAGAAAAGGCTTGCCATTATACGGTTATATAGCCGATGGTTATTGGCGTGATATCGGTAATTTGAACGAATATCAGCAAAGCCAATTAGATGCCTTGAATGGCAAATGTACTCTACACCATCCTGATTGCAACGAACTTTCTGTTATGGGAAGGACTTCCGAAATAGCCGCATCCGCAATTTTTAATGAAAATAATCATATTGGTAAAAACACAAAGATAGGCGAGGGCGCAGTAATTACCAATTGTATAATCGGTGATAAAGTTATTATTGGCAATGGTGTTAAACTCAATAGAACAACACTTTGGGACAATGTCCAAATTGATGATTTTGCTGAATTGAACTCCGATGTAATCTGCTCCAACTGCATAATCGGTTCAGAAGTATTTGTTTCTGATAATGTATTTATAGCAGAGAATTGCAAAGTAGGAAAAAACGCTGTTATTAATTCGAATATAAAACTTTGGCCTAATAAACGGATAGAAGATGGTGCCACTCTGTCAACTTCACTAGTGCAAGAAGATAAATGGCAACGCGAGCTATTCTCGGGTGCCCGTATCACAGGTATATCTAATATAGAAATTAATCCTGAATTTGCGGCTAAGTTAGGCTCAGCTTTAGGATTGACTTTCGGTAAAAATACTACTATCTGCGCCAGTCGTGCTCCTGACCTTGTTTCAAGGATTATAAAACGCGCTATTACTTGCGGGTTAGCCTCAGTAGGAGTTAATGTTTCCGATATTCAGGAAATTCCGATTCCACAAACACGTCAGGAATTACAAAGAGGAAAATTCGAAGGCGGAATTCACGTACGACCATCACTGCGTTTACCAAATTGTACAGATATTATAATATTTTCTAAAGATGGCAGGGATATTCCTATATCGACGACAAAAAAAATTGAGCGTTACTTCTTTGGTGAAGATATAAAGAGAGTTAACTTTAACGAAATTGGAAGCCTCGTTTATTCTGACCGGTCAATTGAAGTATATAGAAATAGATATCTTGAAGCTTTGGATATTGAGCGCGTTCGCTCTGGAAATTTTAAATTATTGATAGATTACTCCTATGGAATGGCTTCGACAATTTTCCCAAGCGTTTTGGGTGAACTAAATGTAAATGCATTGTCATTGAATAATTACATCGACGCATATAAATTTCATCCCGATCCTACAGAAGGCAATTTGGACGAAGACCCAAGTGGCAAAATTATGACATCGCTTGGATATGAACTTGGATTTTCGATACTTCGCGGTGCGGAAAAAATTTCCATTATTGATGAGCGGGGGAGATGGTATTCACAAAATAGAATGCTCTCCATTATTACTAAATTATTTTTGGAAACCAATCGTCATAGAGAGCCGTATAAGATTGCGGTATCGGTTGCCGCGCCTAACACTATTGATATAATAGCAAAAGATTATAATGTCGAGGTTACTCGTGTTAAAAACAACCATTCCGCTATGATGGATATCACGTTGGATGACAACTATTTGTTTGTTGGCGGTATTTATGGCGGATACGTGTTTACTGACTTTTTATTCGCATCGGATGCTATGTTCTCGATAGGCAAAATCTTAGAAATGTTAGCTACTTCGGGATTAACAATCTCGCAAATCGATGATAGTTTACCGCAGACGCATAACAAATTGATTTATGTAAGCGTTCCGTGGTATAAAAAAGGTGCGGTAATGCGTAAAGCAATGGATTACAGTAATGATATGAAGCGCGAACTTATTGACGGAATTAAGATATTTGAAAGTGAATCGGAAAATGTATTGATATTACCAGACCAAGAAAAGGGGATATTCAGTATATTTGCTGAAAGTTTTTCAGCTGAATCGGTTGAATCGTTAGCGAAAAAGTACGCAGAACTGATTCACAAATGGAAATTAGAAAATTAGAATTTTTAAAAAATAGGAAATTAGTATGTTACAAGAAATCATCAACATAAATTCAATCAAAGTCGGTCTTATTGCAAAAGATAAGGATGACTTATTGAATGTAATGGTTGATCTTGCTAATAATTCAGATAAATTAAAAGATAAAGACCGGGCACTCAAAGAAATTATTCATCGCGAGGAGATAATGAGTACCGGTATTGGCTTTGGTGTTGCTCTGCCGCACGCAAAAACAGGCGCAGTTGAGGACACAATAATTGCAGTTGGTGTGTTGGCTGAACCAATTGACTCTCAATCCTTGGACAATGTACCCGTGAACTTGGTGTCTTTGATACTGGGTAGGGAAAACAATGTCGGTATGCACTTAAAGCTACTCAGCCGGATATCGCACCTGATGAATAATGCTGAGTTCAAAGAAAAACTGATAGCGGCAAAAGACGAAACTACCGCATACAATTTGATTAAAGAATATGATGCATAGGGGCAATTAAGCCCCTTTTTTTTAGGGTTTGGGGTGTAGGGTTTTGGGGTATAGGAGAACAAGACGTAGCACGGAAGAAGAATTCACCGCAAAGACGCGAAGACGCAGAGAATTTTTAACCGTAGGGATAGGTCGTGACCTGTCCGCCTTCTTGTCTGAATCTGGATATACAGGATTAGAGGATTTACAGGATGATGGTAATAGAAAATTCTGACCTCCCCGCCGGAGGTCATTTTTTTGCCTTGGCCGGGCGCGTTATCAATAACGAATTACGGGAAAAAAAGTGCGTTGGATTGTAGAGAAGCGATTTATCGCGTCTCCAATTTCGGCACATTAGACGCGATAAATCGCGTCTCTACCGGAGGTCGTGGCTATTCAAGAAGATGGATTACCGCTTCCGCGGTAATGACATCCGTCTTCATCCCATTAATAATTAATAATTTATAATTAATCATTATCTGAAGTGAAAAGCAATCCATTCATTTTCTGTAATGGAATTTTGAATTTTGAAGCCCAAACCTTCGGCTGTTTCGATGATTGATTTTGCGTCGTGAACCATAATGCCGGAGATTAATAAATCGCCTTTGGAGATTTCCAACGCCTTGCGGAATTTAGGCAGAGCGGCTTTAACTAAGTGATAGAATAGATTAGCGGCGATACCATCGGCAGGTGGTAGCTCCATTGTGTCAATATTGCCGATTTCTATATCCATTTTATCAGCTACGCCGTTCATTTCAGCATTTTCAATTGAATTATCCACCGACCAAGGGTCATTATCGAAAGCATAGCAGGATTTAGCGCCAAGTTTCACTGCTAAAATACCCAAAACGCCCGTTCCTGTTCCTGCATCAATCCAAAAGCTGTCTTTTTGGACCAGCCCGTCCATCAATGTGGCAACTAATCGGGTTGTCGCGTGCTCTCCGGTACCGAATGACATTTTAGGATTTATGAGGAGCTTTATCGGAGCGTCAATTTCGTCTGCCCGTGCGGAAGGGGTAATGGCGATACGCTCATTTACCTTAAATGGAACAAGATTCTTTTCCCATTCTTCGTTCCAGTTTTTATCTTCAATTATTTCTATTTCTTTAACCGTGAAATCTTCAATCAACTTACTCAATTCATCTAATAATTGTGTTTTCAATTCTTCAGTAAAATACTCTTCTGTAAATGTTATAGATAATAAATCGAAACCTTCTTCAATTCCGCAGAAATCATAATCAGTTAGGACATAGTAGGCTTTTTCGTAATCTTCTTCTGCAACATTTAATGCTATTTTTACGTAATTAATCATATCGAATGCAATATTTTGTATAAATAAACTTCTAATTATAACTACAAAATTACAAAATTATAGGGTAGAAAATATCAAAGATAAGCTAAAAAGAATAAAGCTTTTTGCAATGGACGTTGACGGAACACTTACCGATGGCAGTATGTACTACTCCGCCGAGGGTGAAGCCCTAAAAAAGTTCTCAGCTTATGACGGAATGGGTATTACTTTACTACACAAATACGGAATACAAACGGCATTTATAACAAGTAAGGATTCGAAAATAGCTAAAAAAAGAGCAGAAGTACTTAATGTACAACATATTTATATTGGCTGTTGGGAAAAAGATGTAGCACTTAAAGAAATATCACAGAAAATGAATATTTCGACTGATGAAATAGCCTATATAGGCGATGATGTTAATGATTTGGAAGCTTTGAAGCTTGCCGGTTTTAGTGCGGTTCCTGCAAATGCGATTGAGCCTTTGAAAAAGGTTGTAGATTATGTTTGTAATTCCAAAGGCGGCGAAGGTGCCGTTCGAGAAATATGCGAAATGATTTTAGATGTTCGAGAACTTTAGAATGAATATGTAAAAGAATTTTATATGCGAATGCATTAAAAATAAATAACTAATTAGTTTAACTAAAAAGGAATATTGAGATGGCTGAACAAAAAGATTATTTGAAAGGATTAGCTTTGGGAACATTTATCGGCGGAGTTGCCGGAGCAATCACAGCTTTATTATTGGCACCAAAATCCGGTGCTGAATTAAGAAAAGATATTAGCACAAAAAGTGGCGAAGTTTATGGCAAAGCAACTGATTACGTTGCCGATGTCGAGAAAAAAGTAGAAGCTACAGCGGCTAAAGTAGTTGATACTGTTAGTACAAAAACAAAATCAATTATTGACTCATTCAAAAAGAATGAAGGACAATTTGAAGAAGAAGTCGAAGCAGAATTGAAGAAGAAATAAGCTTATTAAGTTGCTAACTAACTACAATAAATATATTATTGCCACGGGAGCTTAAATGGAATTACTACATGAAATCTTAGTTATAATAGCGTTAATAATGTTTATAGCATTAGCTGTTTATCTAATAATTTTAACAACTTCGATAAAAAAGTTTTTATCCGATGTGAGTTTGAGTATAGATAAATTATCTAAAGATATGCGCATTATGCGTGAAAAAACTAGCGAAGTGATTGACGAAATCAACATCTTTTCAAAACGAATTAATAGTATTGCGGCCGGTATTGCCGATTTAAAGGACATCGCTGTAGATTCTATGACAAATCTACGTTATGCAACTTATGAAATCAAAAATATGGCTTCAAAGTTTAAAGAAAATGCCGAGCGTTGCTCAAATGCATTTCACAATGTGCAGGATACAATGAGAGATGTTGCTAATAAAGTTACTAGCCCATTTGTAAGAATTGGGAATTTTTTCGAAGGATTTGCAAGTGTATTTTCTGCCTTCAAGAAAAAGTAACCAACAATAATTATTAATGGTTAATTATTAATTGTTAATGAAGATTTATAAGAGACTCGTTTAATTGGCGAGTCTCTTTTTATTTAATAAATATCCTAGATTCAATAAGGCAAATGCGACCAAATAGTACGGTAAATGGAGCGGTGCAAAGAATAGTTTCAGCATTATTATTTCTACTGACAACCAGATAAATAAAATAATCCCTTCAAAAATAATTAAATATTGATAGTATTTTGATTTTATTATGGTCAATATAGCAACTAATAAACTGAATAAGCCAATAAACAAAAATAGGATAATGCCTGGAATCAAGAAATTTGTAAATGGGGTAGGAGCTAACCATTCTATCGGCATTTGCATTATTTTTCCACTAGGGTCAAGTATTAAACCTAACCCGCCAACAAGTCCTGAAACAGCATTGAAAAATAGTATAATAATCGTTGCTACTCTTATTTTTTTCATACCAAAAACCTTAAATATATTTTAAACCTTTTTTTTTGCCCAAATAAATTCTGCAAAACCTAATAAATCCCAAAAGACTCCGCCGGGTACGTATCCATGCTTGATTTTACTAATTATGATTCTTATCGGCATTGTCATTATATTTGCAAAATCCTTCCTAGCACCAAATTTCAATACAGTAAAACCATTGCTTTTAATAATATCTATTAGCACATTGATATTATATAACCTTACGTGAGTATCGTCATCGTAAAAATTCAATGTTCCCTTTTTACTGGGTAATCGAGTACTTTTTTGAGAAGGGTATTCCAAATAAATAAAACCATTTGTTTTTACTTTATTTAACAAAGCATCCACGACTAATTCACCATTATATAAATGCTCAATAATATGCGTCATTAAGAGCGCATCAAAAAACCCATCAGGAATATCTGAAAAATCCAGTTTTGTAAGGTCTTTTTCCCAAAAGTTCTCCATCAAATTGAAATCTTCAGCGTCGTTATTATAATCTTTAGAAATATCAATACCATAGTATTTACAATTAGGAAAATATTTTTTTAATTGTGTAGCCGAATGATTTCCTGCACCTACGTCTAATAAATAAAATTCTCTATTTCCATAAGTTTTCTTTAATCTTTTCAGCTTAGTGGGCATTATAAATAACCAATTGCGCAAGATTCGATTTTGAGTTATTCTTGGCATTTTATAAGTTCATCCATTATATTCTTTCAAAAATTGTTGGAATTTATCAACTGCATTTGCTCTATGGCTAATGCTGTTTTTTTGCTTGCTTGGCATTTCAGCAAAAGTGATATTATATCCATCGGGAATAAAAATAGGGTCATAACCGAATCCGCTAGTACCTTTTTCTTCGCTAATTAATTTTCCGGTACAGATACCTTCAAAAAAGTACTCATTTAGACCATCATAAAAACAAATCACACAACGGAAACGAGCTGACCAATCATCTGTATTTAAATCAATTAACTCCGATATTACTTTTTTACGATTAGCTTTATCATCACCATGTGAACCGCTATAACGAGCGGAATTCAAACCGGGCTTATTACCTAAAGCCTTCACTTCGAGACCTGAATCATCTGAAAAGCAAGGTAATTTAGCCAATTCAAAAATATGCCTAGCTTTTATTGATGCATTTTCTTCAAATGTTAATCCTGTCTCTTCGATTTCTATCTCTTCATGGAGTAAATCTTTAGGCAATAGAACCGTAATATCGATTCCATTGTCAGCTTTAAACATAGCGGAATATTCTTCGGCTTTATGCTTATTGTTCGATGCTAATACTAATTTCATTTTGTCTTTCTAAAAATTTCCAATAAATCAAATACAGATTGCGATGGAGTCATAGTACCTTTCAATACGGCTTCTTGACATATTTTATATTTACTTTTAATCAATGGATTATCGAAGAACATTCTTTGTAATCCATCGTTGAGCATAGTATCCACCCAATCCAATAATTGCTTTTGCCTACGTTCTCTAAAAATTCCTGAATCTTCTGTTATCAAGCGGAATTCATTCACCGCGGACCAGATTTCCCATATTCCGGTTTCCTCAACAGCTGAACAAGTTAGCACTTTTGGAGACCAACCTTTGGTTGCGGGTTGTAGAAGTGATAATGCATTTGAATAAGCCCGTTGTGTTAATTCAGCGCGCATTTTATTTTGTGCTTCAGCTTTATTAACGACTAATAAATCAGCCAATTCAACAACACCTTTTTTGATACCCTGCAATTCATCGCCCGCTTCCGGAAGTAAAAGAAGCATAAAGAAATCTACCATAGAACGGACTGTTGTTTCGCTCTGACCAACACCGACGGTTTCGATTAAAATCACATCGTATCCCGCAGCTTCACAGAGGAGCATTGTTTCTCTAGTTTTTCGCGTTACACCGCCCAAGGTTCCACTTGAAGGAGAAGGTCTGATAAATGCTCGTGTTTCCTGCGACAAACTCTCCATGCGCGTTTTATCACCCAAAATAGACCCATGTGTGACGGTACTGCTCGGGTCAATTGCCAAGACGGCAACTTTTAGGCCATTTTTAATAAGTTTTAAACCGAGGGATTCTATAAGCGTACTTTTTCCCGCACCCGGAGAACCTGTTACACCAATTCTTATCGAATTTCCGGAATAGGGTAATACATTTTTTAAAACATCCTGGGCTAAATGATAGTGTCTTTGGGCGTTACTTTCGATTAAAGTAATTGCTTTTGACAAAATTGTAATATTACCAGCCAAAATTCCGTTAGTATAATCATCAACTGTTAAATGTTTTGCAGTTTTACCGGGTTTAGATTTGTGCTTTATATCTTTAATACCGGGCATTATACTCGTAGTATATTCATTACCCGCGTTATCGGGTATCCATTCAGGTTTAGATTTATTTTGCATTTAACTTCTATATTATTTTTATCGCAACTGCAGTTATATCATCAAATTGAGGATTTTCAGAAGCAATGTTATTAATATCAATGATAATGTTTTGGATTAACTGATTAGCGGTAAGTTTTTGATTCTTTATATGTTTATAAATTAAACTTTCGCCAAGTTCTTCATTTTCATAACCTCTAGCTTCAATTATTCCGTCTGTAACAAACAAGAAAATGTCACCGGTATTATATGGCAACAGCATTTCTTCCGTTATATGAGTGAATGATGGTGTGTCAACTACCCCTATTGCAATTCCCTTAGGAATTAATTTTTCAACTGAATTTGTTAATGAATTATAATGATACAATGGGATATGTCCTGCTCTAGATATGGTAAGTGTCTTTTTAGCAATATCAAATCTACCGCAAAGCGCAGTAATAAAAGAATTTTTGCTGAGATTATTACTCATTAGCTCATTCAAATTTATAAGAATTTGCTTAGGGTTTAAAGAGAATTTTTGTAAAGTTCTTATAATACCGATGGCATTTGACATATACATCGCCGCAGATGTACCTTTGCCGGCAACGTCGCCAATAATTACGTCCAAGTAGTTACCTTCATGGAAATAATCATAAAAATCACCGCCAACTTCATAAGCCGGAGCGGATAAGCCATATATGTCGAAACAATCAATTTTAGGATTCGATTGAGGTAAAGAGTTATATTGAATTTGTCTAGCTAATTCCAATTCATGGTTCAAACGTTCTTGTTTTAATGATTTCTGATAAAGTAGAGCATTTTCTATTACGACAGATGCGTGGTCGGCTATATCTTTCATAAAGCTTAATTCTTCGGTGTTGAAAGTGCTTTCGGAAAGTTTTTCACCTATTAAAATAATCCCATGATATTTATCTTTCGATATAGCAGGAACAATATATTCTATTTGATATTCATCAAAAACGGATTTGATATTGTCGTTCAATAAAGAAGTAGAAAATGGATCTTTATGTTTCATTGTTTCACATATTAAATCTTTTGAGATTAAAGATATAAACTCGCGAAGCTCGGTATTGGATTTGAAACCGTAGTATTTCTGAACAACAATTTCGTTATTATCACCGATAAATAAAATTCCGCCATGCTTCAATTTCATTCCATGGCTAAGAGTTTTAATAAAATTATCGGCCAATTTGTTTGCTTCAATATCATTTTGCTGTAATTGATGCATTTGAGCAGATAATTGGCGGAAATCCACATGAACACGGTAAAAAATATCATCTAATATTTTCTGACCAAGTTTTACGAATTTTCTGTAAAAATATATACCTACCAATGAAAATAGAATTGCTAATAATTTCGAATAATATACTTGTAGTGCCGGTCTTAAAGGTTTTTCTAAATATTCAATGGTTGTGTATGTAAATCGAATACTTGGGAAAATCACATTTATATGCAGTGCTAAATGAATCACATACGCTAATCCGACAAATAATATCAACTTGTAAATAAATGAAATCAGAAGATATTTAATATTTCTACGCATTTTCATACGAAGTTTAAACAGACTATTTTTACTTATTGAATAAATATATGCCAATGGTATAAATACCGAACTTAACAAAATATAATTTAAATACAAGTATTTTTCAGCTATTGCCGGTGATTTGATTACAAAGGTACCAACAATACCGATTATAATATAAGAGATACAAAAAAGTAACCAACCTATATAAGGAGCTTTTAGTATGTGGCGTAAGTTAGGGGGTGTTATCTTGTATATGTAAAACAACAAATAGATTAAATAAAATACAAGTAAATAATTGAATATAGTGAAGGTTTTATCAAATTCACTACCAAATACAGTAAGAAGGAAACGCGAAACAATACACAGAATTATCAAAAAATACGGAAATCTGATAAGCCATTTTTTATTTGGTATAGTAATATATTCTGTTGGAAAGTAAAACAAACTGTGGATAGATACAGGCATCCAAAAATATGCTAATATTCCCATAAATAAGAATGTTATAACCGCGGCAGTACTGCTTGGGGAAGATAATGAACCAAATGATACTACCAAAACAAATCCGAACATTGCCAAAGCCAACGACGTTAATCGGGCGGATTTTAATTTAGGTCGGTTTAAACCAATAAATAGCGAAGTTATTAAGAAAATAAATCCTGTAATAATAAAGATTACGAAATATACTTTAAGGGTTATTTTCGCTAATTCTACATAATATGACTTAATTGTTCCATTTCTTATGATGTCATATTTTATTAGTTTTTCCGGTGTATTATTACGAATAATATTGTCAGCTTGAACAGGGTCGCTGGTTTTATAGTTATTAATCCTTAACAGTAAATCGCCTTTACGAACCCCTGCCTTGTAGGAGGTTCCATTCTTTTGAACAGAGAAAATATAAATTCCGGAACTAAAGAACATAAAATTTTCTTGAACAAGATTGTCTTTTTGTATCTTTTTAATAGAAAGCGCAGAATCGGGTAAATGTAAAACTTTAATTTGGTGGAACTTTTTACTATCGTCGGCAATGCTTTTGAATATTTCTGGAGAAACTACTGCTTTGGAATCAATTTCCATAATACAATCGAAACTATTCAAAGTATCCACTTTGCCATTATCGTTGTAAACCACTAAGTTTTTGTTTACATATAGAAAATTTTTCAAGCCGGTAAACGAATTTTGATCAGTTTGCCTGCCCGTTAATTGAAGTAGTATTATGTAAATGAATATTATAGCTAAAGATAGCAGTAAAATCCGAAACAACCAACTATGTTTCTCAAAGAAATTCATATTATTTTTTGAAATTTTGAAAATAAATACTAATAAAATTACAATTTTTTTTTAATTTTACATTATATTTATTTAATATTTTTAGGAGAGTTTCATGAGAACAAGATTACTTATTATCATTCTCTTTGTATTATCAATTGCTTATATGGATTTATCCGCTTATAGGGATTTAAAAAACCAAGACCATGCTGTGATGATTAATGCTCAAGCGACAGGTGGGACAGAACCACAATTAATGCTGAGCTGGGCACCAAACGATTCACAAATAAAATACGAGATTTATAGAAAGAAAGCTACCGATATTGCTTTCCCAACTACCGCCATCGCTAATGTTGATTCAGGTATTTACAGCTACATCGATAAAAGCGTTGTCATAGGTGAGCGTTATACGTACAAAATCGCGGCTTTAGGCAAAGCAATCTATAATTATGGAAATAATAACCCCAAAAATTATTATGGTTTCGGTTATGTAGAAGGCGGCATAGAAGCACGGGAATATGAAATGGGGAAAGTACTGCTTTTGGTAGATTCAACAGTCTATGAACCGCTTTACGCTCAAGTAAGCCGTTTAATAAGCGATATGGAAAACGAAGGCTGGGCTGTAGTTTTGCGCTTAGTAACAAGAGCCGAACAATTCAACGGCGCCAAAGTGAAAAAAGTAAAAAAAGTCATTGCAGACGAATGGGCTAAAGATAAAAAAATAACGACAGTATTTTTATTTGGCAGAGTGCCGGTACCTTATTCAGGAATATCTAATACTGATGGACATCCAGAACATGTTGGTGCTTGGCCTGCTGATATGTATTATGGTGAAATGGATAATACGGGTTGGACTGATTTCAACGTTAAAACTTCTTCTGCAGACAGACCTGAAAATCGTAATGTTCCCAACGATGGTAAATTTGATTTAGATGCTCTTGGTTCCTTTAATACCGAACTGGGTGTGGGAAGAGTTGATTTATACAATATGCAGGCTTTTCATAAATCAGGTTGGGAAAATCCTGAAATAGAATTATTAAGAGCATATTTGAACAAAGATCATTCATATAGAATAGGCGGCAAAAAGGATTTTCCTAAGCGCGGGATAGTAATGGATAACTTTAAAACTATGCTTGAAGGTTTTGCTTCTTCGGGTTGGCGAAATATTGCATCATTATGCGGGAACGAAAATGTTACGGGAATTGATGAATACCAGTATATTCAGACTCTTGTCGAAGGAAAATACTTAATGGCTTATGGTACGGGTGGCGGATCATATCAAAGTTGTAATGGTGTTGGTGTTACAACTGATTTTGTTGGAAAAAACATCAATGCAATTTTTACATTTATGTTTGGGTCATATTTCGGTGATTGGGATAATTCGAATAATATATTACGCGCCGCTTTATGTTCTGATTCTTCAGCACTAACTAGCTGTTGGGACGGAAGACCACATTGGTATTTTCACGAAATGGGTATGGGTAAACCTATTGGAAAAAGTGTAACAACAAGCCAAAATAATGACTCAGATGAAGGACGAATTTATTATGCTAATTTATTTAATAATCCAAATAATGGCAGTTGGGGAACTGAGGATAACGGGTTGGCCGGAAGGCAAATGTGCTTATTAGGTGATCCGACTTTAAGAATGGATAGTTACCTAACCTGTTCAATACAAAATCTATCAGCTGTTCAAAATAGCAAAAACTCTGTGCAATTAAAATGGGATGCCGCGCTAACCGAAAATGTATATCACTATAACGTCTATATGCGGTACGGAACTGAAGATTCTTGGACTAAAGTAAATACACAACCCCTTACAACAAATGAAATGATAGTTGATGTTGCCAAAGAAGGCAGGATTTATTTCCAAGTACGAACTGCCGAATTGTTAACTTCAAATACCGGTACATATTACGCACATGGTAAAGCGGCAAAGGTTGATATTATGTATTCTTCTTCTGTTAGCGATGACGCATTGTTCTCTATTAATTCATATCCTAATCCGGCAGAAACTGAAAGCACAATATCGTTGAATTTATTAAGCGCTTCCACAATCAATGTCGAAGTATTTAATCAAAGCGGTATTAGAGTAAAAACTTTATTCAATGGAAGTGTTTCAGCAGGTCAGCAGGAATTTATATGGAACTTAACTAATTCCGAAAATTCAAGAGTCGCCGCGGGCGTTTATTTTGTAAGAGTTCATTCTGCGGATGGCAGTTTGACGGATAAAATTGTAGTAAGGTAACATTCTGCAAACTAAGTGATTTTATACTTTCTAATGTGAAATTTTGAGAGTTAAATTATGTTAAGAATGACGATAATTGAGTTAAAGAAGTTTCTTTGTCTTATGCTATTTGTTTGTATTTTGTTCGATGATTTATCCGGGCAAGATATAAAATTAAAGCCATTTATTGGGCAAAGTGTAAAGCCGCAGGATACAGATTTAATATGCGAAATTCCCTTTGCTCCGGATAATTCTTTTAAATCCTACGGTTATCAAATTGGTGATACTATTCCGGATTTTACACTTTATACTCTTGATGATAAAGAGTTTAATATTAAAAACGAGCTTTCCAAAGGAAAGCCTATTTTAATCGTAACTGGTAGCTATACTTGTCCTGTATTTCGATTAAGATATAAGAATCTTAACGCTATTTATGACGATTTCTATGATAGACTTTCTACATTTATTGTTTATTGTGTTGAAGCACATCCCGTTGTTGATGTTAGTCCCTATACGAATTCTCCCGGAGAAGTTTGGATAACTCCACAAAATGAAGCCGAAGGTATATATTTCCGTCAACCAAAGACCTATCTCGAACGCAAGGATATGGTAAGACTAACATCAGAAAGCTTAAATATCAAATCTGAAATTTTGATTGATGGACCTTGTAATGAATATTGGACTCATTTTGGACCGGGTGCGGTAATTGCATACTTGATCACTCCGGACGGTGTAGTTGTCGGTAGAAATTCCTGGTTCAATTCGTGGATGAACAACAAGGGATATTATATGCTACGCGATATAAGAGCATTATTATCAAAAACTACAGAATTCTATAAGAACACTGTTTTTATCACGAATATTTCACAGAATAAAGTTAAAGGAATTCCTGGAAATAGCTTAGAGTTATCAGCCGAAATTACAAATACATCGGACAAAGAAATGTTTATAGATATTAAAGTTGCAGACCAAAACATACCGATGGATTGGATGGTAAACTTTTCAGCCGATGGCGGTTTTCCGATTGATATGGATAGTGTTGTAATGTATTTGAAACCGCTTGAGACCAAGGTTTTTAAATTAGCTTTCAGAACGGGTAAAAAGGGGCAAGGTTACGCGAAAATGCTCTTTAGTAATTATTTTAATAACAGCAACAAAGAGTATATTGAATTTTTTGCCGAAGCGGATAGCAGTTATTCAAGTATCGATGATGCAGAACAATTAATAGATAATTTTAATGTTTATCCAAATCCTGCGGAAAACGTATTAAGGATTGATTACAAAGTAACCACATCAACTAATATCAAAATTCAAATAATCAATTTAGATGGAAAAATTGTAAAACAAATTACAGATAAAATTTCCCCAATAGGAAGAATTTCTCTCGAAGTTGATATTAGTAACATTCCATCTGGTTGTTATCTCATAGAACTAACCAATAACGGTAAAAGTTACTTTAAAAAAATAAATATTAAAAGATAGAGTACAACATATCAGAATTTTTTTTAATTTTACATTTAATAAATTTAGAAAATTAATTTCATTTTTTTAATAAAAGGGAAGATTTATTATGAAAAGATTATTTACAATTATAGCTGTAATAATTGGCTTTTGGTCTGTTGCTACGTATGCTTGGGTTCCAGGCGAAGACTTCACCGATCCACGTGATAGCAAAGTATATAGAACGGCACAAATCGGTTCACAAGTGTGGATGACCGAAAATTTAAATGTGGGTGAACTGATTATGTCCACACAGGCTGGTTATCAAATGAGTGATAATGGAAAAATTGAACGTTATTGTTGGGATAACGGTACTCAAGGATGTGATGGAACTAATGGTCAAATGAAAAGAGGCGGATTTTACGAATGGAAAGAGGCACTGCAAAATTATACAGGCCAACAACCTCAACTTCCAACTCGTGGAATTTGTCCAAACGGTTGGCATATTCCTTCAAACGCGGAGTGGAATACTCTGTTTGCCACTATTGGAGCTAAAGATCAACCAACACTAGCAACTGCTATGCTCACCGGAGGTTCGTCCGGTTTTAATGCCCTATTAACAGGCTACAGATGTACTTTCACCGGAAGTTTTAGAGTAAGTGCAACCGCCGCCGATACAAGAACTTATTACTACACTTCAGAACAAGCCGATGCCGAAAATGCTCCGGTAATTGAAATCGGTGCTTCGACATTTGTTTTAATGAACATACCAAAATCTATCGGTGTATGTATTCGTTGTATTGCAGATTCAAGTAATACGCCTAAACCGCTAATAAATATAATTGATACAGATATAAAGTTTGGTGAAGCCGAAATAGATTCCACAAAAGAATTCGAATTGAAGATTAAAAACGCAGGTGATGCTGTATTGTCAATAAGTAAAATGGTTATAAATAATAATCCTGACAAGGCTTTTGTGTTTATGAATCCGGGATTCCCATTAAAAATCGGTGCCGGCAGAACAGAAACTGTTGTTGTCAAATTTACACCGAAAGAAAGCAAGCAATATAATTCTCAATTAGTAATTACATCCAACGATGAAACAAATACAGATTATACATTAAATTTATCGGGTAAGGGGATTTCCTCCAAACCGCAAATCAGCTGTGCATCTAGCTTTGATATGGGTTTATTAGAAGAGGGTTCTTCCAAAACCAAGAAGTTTTCTATTAAAAATAGTGGTGATGGAGAATTGAAGATTAATAATGTTCAACTATTGAATAATAATAAAGAAGCCTTTTCAATCAATACTTTTTCGGGTCCTGTATATATTGACGGTAAAGATTCTATTCAAATTGATGTAACATTTAATCCGTTAGAAATTGGAGATTATACAGCTACATTGAGGATTTATTCTAACGATGAAGGTACACCGCAAAAAGATGTTGCTATTACAGGCAAAGCCAGTGGACAGGGTGCGGTTGGTGATGATAATTCGATTTTCTCTATTAATGTTAACCCCAATCCGTTTAATAGTTCTACCAAATGCGTAATTAACATGCTTGAAACAAAACATATCCAAATTGAATTATGCGACATTAACGGTAGAATAGTGAAAGTAATTTATGATGGAATTTTAGCGATAGGTGAGAAGTCATTCACAATTGAAGGATCTAATTTAGAAAGTGGTGTTTATATAATTAAAACAAAAGTTGATGATTATACCACCTCCACAAAAATAGTAATTACAAGATAATATACCTTTTTTTACACTTTATAAGGGTGTTACATATACACCCTTATAATTAAATAATTTAGAATTACTGCTCCAAGTTACATACAATCATTTTAGTTTTTGCACACTAGAATTAATTTGTCAGTCGATTGTTTGTTTGACCCTGGAGCTGTTTTTTTATTTTGGTATTTCTACCTTACGTCCTGATATTATTATAAAGTATAAAGATACGCATATTACTGCAATAGCTGTTACAATAAAGGTAGTCGATGCTCCCCTAAATTGCCAAATTAATCCTGCGACAGAGCTTGCAATCAGTGTAGCGATACTTTTAAATGCTTCATAAGTCCCAATAGCCGTGGCAGTATCTTTTCTATCGGAAATATTGCTTATCCAAGCTTTTGAAACTCCTTCTGTACAAGCGGCATAAATTCCATAGAAAAAGAATAGTGCATAAAAACCAAAAGTGGCTGTATTAAAAGCCATTCCCAGATATACACCGCTAAATATAATCAATCCAATTACAAAAATTCTTTTGAAACCAATTTTATCGGCTATTATTCCAACCGGATAGGAGAATAGAGCATAGATAAGGTTATAAAAGATATAGACTCCAATTAATCCTATATCGCTCATACCTTGATGCTTAAGCATCAGCAATAAGAATACATCGGAACTATTAAACAACGTAAACGCGAGCAATCCTATTAGTAATATTTTGTATTCTTTATGGCTCTGAGGTAGGTATTTCAAAAAACTAAAGAAAGTGTTCTTCGTTTTGCTTGGCACTGGTTGAGATTTCTTTTCTTTTATCAATAGGGTTGTGAAAACTCCTATCAATCCGGGTAGAAAAGCTATAAAAAACAGGATTCTATATTTCCCGGGGAAGAAATAGAGGAAAGTCAGAGCTACAATTGGTCCGATAGCCGCTCCAACAGTGTCCATTGCCCTGTGGAAACCAAAAACCGTTCCTTTGGTTTCGGGAGTAGCTTCATCTGATAGCAGAGCGTCTCTCGCACCGGTTCTTATACCTTTGCCTAACCTATCCAAGGTTCGTGCTGAGAAAACCCACCACGCGTTTGTAAAGAGGGCAATCATAGGTTTAGAAACTGCGCTTAAAAGATAACCTAATTGAACGAAAGGAAGGCGTTTGTTTTTTATATCCGACAATTTGCCGAAATAGCCTTTGCTCAAACCGGCAGTAGCTTCTGCGCAACCTTCTAAAATGCCGATTAGTAAAATAGAAAAGCCGATACTTTTTAAATATATCGGCATAATCGGATAGAGCATTTCGCTTGAAATATCTGTAAATAAACTTACAAGCGATAGAACCCAAACTGTTCTCGAGATTCTACTAATGAATTTCATTAATATTCTCCAAGCTGTTTAACTATGGAAATTTATAAACAAATGCGTTAACATTCATACCTGCACCAACTGAAGCAAACACAACTATATCACCTGATTGCAATGAATGGTCAGGTAATTCACCTTTTAAAAGTAAATCTAATAATATTGGTAATGTTGCAACAGAGTTATTGCCAAGTTTTGCAATTGTCATAGGCATTATGTATGGCGGCACTTCTTTTGTATTATAAAGTTTTAATAATCTTTGTAAAATTGCTTCGTCCATTTTTGCATTTGCTTGGTGAATGAGCAATTTTTTAATGTCTTTTAATTCTAATCCAGCTTTATCAATACACGCTTTAATTGCACCCGGAACTGTTGTTAAAGCATATTCATAAAGTTTGCGGCCATTCATCTTTAAAAACAAAGTCTCTTTTCCGTAATCAGGATTATATGATAAGTCCATTGTTAATAATGATGCGTGCTTAATTGTATCGGAGCGAGTAAGATGCGCTAAAATACCGGTTTCCGTTTCACTGATTTTTTGCTCAAGGATTACAGCACCCGCACCATCGGAATAAATCATGCTGTCAATATCATGAGGATCAGAAATTCTTGATAATGCTTCTGAACCAATAATCATAATACGTTTAGCATCACCTGATTTGATGTAATAGTTTGCTTGGATTACACCTTGTAACCAGCCCGGACATCCGAAAGGAATATCATAAGCTATTGTTAAAGGGTTAATAATTCCTAATTTGGCTTTAACTCTGGAAGCTAAGGTTGGTACTATATCTGTTCGGGGATTGTCTTTTTTTACGTCGCCAAAATTGTGAGCAACAATAATATAATCAAGACTTTCCATATCTATATTTGAAGAATCTAAAGCATCTTTAGCGGCAAAATAAGCTAAATCCGATGTAACATGATCATCGTCGGCATAACGTCTTTCTTCTATTTCGGTTATTTCTTGGAATTTTTGAATGATTTCTTCATTCGAGCGGGCGTTTTTTTCGCCATTAGCATTATAAAATTCGTTTTGAAGAAAATCAATGTTTTTGATTATGTTTTTCGGAATAAATTTACCGGTTCCGATTATAATAGTATTAACTAATTCATTCATAATGTTACCTGTTCATGTATTAAAATAAATTCAAATTATTAATCTAATAATATTCAATTAGAAAAAAAAATGAAATTATGAATAAAAAATTGATGATAAAATAAAGTAATAATAATTGTCAATAATTCTATCTTAATTTGCATTAAGTATAGTGGGTTAATAATTCTAAGAATTCTAATATGCGGCTAATAATTCTCGTTTCAAAGTAGCAATTAAAGATTTCACAGAAACAATTTCAGTACATCTGAAGGCATTAGAACCGGCAAATGCGAAAGCATTTTCGAAAATGCCTTGAGCAGAGCTACTTAGAACACGAGCAATACAATATGGTGCTTGTTTAGGATTGCAGGTACGAAGACATCTGTAAGGGCAATTAAAAGGAGAAGTTTCACCATTTAATATTCGAGTAACAAAATTATTTTTTATAACTCGACCAGGTAAACCAACAGGGCTTTTAATAATTTCTAAATCGTCTTTTTGGGCAGTAATATAAGCTTCCTTGAATTTGATATCTACATCACATTCGTCTGTACAGACGAAGCGGGTAGCCATTTGGACACCCGAGGCACCTAATTTAAGAAATCTTGCTATGTCATTACCATCAAAAATTCCACCTGCCGCAATGATTGGAATATCCTCGCTAATAGTTTTCATCAATACAACCATTTCTTCGATTATTGATTCAAGTTTGGGAGCTGTATGGTTAACTATGTCATCATAAGAAAATCCAATGTGTCCGCCGGCTTCGACACCTTCGACAATAACAGCATCCGGGATTTTATTATAATTCTTTTTCCATTTCTGATAAATAATGTTAAACGCTCGGGTAGAGGAAACTATTGGTATGATTTTTATGTCGGTTCCTTGGGTAAACTTAGGTAAATCTAAGGGTAAGCCTGAACCGCAGACAATTATATCGACATTTTCTTCGACACAGACCTTAACTAAATCTTCATAATTAGATAAGACGACTAGAATATTGACAGCAATAACACCGTTAGATTTTGATTTAGCAAGGCGAATTGCTTCTCGCAACGCCTCGGTCGTTTGACCGTCAAATGCCGCATTTGGATTGTTTATGTAGTCAGAAAGGCCGACACTTGCTATCGTCCCGACAGCACCTTCATTAGCAACGGCGGCGGCTAAATTGGGGCCTGAAACTCGTACACCCATTCCACCTTGAACTATTGGTGGGTTGATTACTAAGTTGCCGATTTTCAAAGAGGGTATGGTTTTTAATACCTCTGATTGTACGCTTTTATTTATCATTTATAAATATCTTTATTTTCTTATTTGTAGATTCAATATCTTCAAAATTACATATTATTTAACAAAAACAAACATTCATAGTAAAAAAATGCCTTGAAATCACGCAAAAATCGAAAATATTTCATAGAGAAGTCTCTAATAATGAAAACATTATAGGTAAAACAGAACTTTGAACGAATCCTCTGATTACAGATTTTTGTTAAGATAATTGCGTAAATATATCATATAAAGGCTTATAGTGGAATTATTATAGACAAAATCCGATATACCGTGATAAACAATATCTGTTTAAATAGCAACATATCAATAAAATAATGCTATTCGAATTTAATTAGAAACGTTGTGTCCGTGAAATTCCAAAAAATAACTCATATTTTAGAAATTAAAACTAAAATCTGGATAGTATATCGGCTTTTTTATTTTCGAATTCTTCTTGAGTTAGTAACCCGGCTTCAAAAAGAGTCTTTAATTTTTGAAGTGAATTCATAATCTCATCCGGCTTTGGTTCAATATTCGGCTGTTCTGCTTCAAGTTCTTGTACCTGTTTGGAAATTGGAGTAATGTTTTCTTGAATCGGTGGGGCAGGAGTCATATATACGCTTCCAGCTGACGCTCTTTTTTCTTCAAGATCACGTTCTCTTATTAATTCGCGGTGAAGTTCTTCTTGTTCTTGCGCTATTTTATATAATCGGCGAGCTTGAATTTTTGGGATAAAGTCAATTGGATAAAGCTCATTATTTAATAGGATTATAGTGAAGCTGGCACCAAAAAGTTCTTCTTTCATTTGGCAATTCTTTACATCTTTCCAAAAATATTCTATAAATTCCATTGTTAAACCCAGGTTTTTGGGTTTGCAAATGATGATTCGTTTATTTGTCAATACAATACTATCAGGTGTAATGTTTGCGACCGGCTTTTTTTGAACAGCTATATATTGGATAGTTTCACCGGAAGTTAATAAAGCAGTTAGTTTACCGAAAACCTTTTCAACTACTTTTGGATCTTGTTCATCTTGAACATAATTTTCAAATTCTGCCATTGTATACCTCGAAATCTTTTGTTATTATAATTATAACTTTAATTTTTTATTTAGAGAATAGCTTCAACCCAACTATTCCAATTATTATCAATAAAATACACACTACGCGAATAATATCCACCGGCTCCTTAAAAAACAATATCCCGTAAATAACAGTTCCAACTGTTCCAATTCCTGTCCATACAGCGTAAGCAGTTCCCAATGGAATAGTTTTTATTGAGATTGATAATAGATAAATGCCTAAAGCCATTGCTAATAGTGTTAATATACTTGGAGTCAATTTAGTCCAGCCTGATGTATAAACCATTCCCACAGCCCAAGCTACTTCTAATATTCCAGCTAAAAATAAATATACCCAACTCATATTAATCATTCTTATTTTTCATCAAGCTATGTACATCATTCATCATATCATCTAATATTTCAGTTAGAATCTCTTGTGTCTCAAATAAACGTCGGTTATGATTGACTATCATGTGGTCAATTTTTTCATTAAGAATTTTTATTTCCAATTCAGCTTTAAGATTGACTTTATAATCATGTTCGTTTCTGATTCGGTCCTTTTCCTCTTGGCGATTCTGGCTCATCATTATAATCGGAGCTTGGATAGCCGCTAAACAAGATAATACTAAATTCAAAAGTATAAATGGATAAGGATCAAATGGTTTACTCATTATAAACCATAAGTTTATAATCATCCAAACCATAATAAAAGAAAAGAAAAGAATTATGAATTTCCAACTACCACCGAATCTAGCTACTTCATCTGCAACTTTTTGTCCAGTGGTTAAATTATCATCAACTGTATCCTCAATATTTTCTGATAATATCTTGTTGTTAGCAATTGATTCTACAACCTCTTTATCCAATTTGTCAGCGTCGCCTTTTTCTTGCTGAACTATCATAGACAGATGTAGCATCCTGTACTTATTAAGCTCCTCAATGGAGATAATGGAGTTTTTTGTAATCTCCGGTTTATCTTTCTTAATTAAATCATAAATCGCTGGTCGAATTTCGTCACCGCGAAAACTGTTTTCAGGTGTAATGTTGATTTTTGGTGTGTGGTAAATTTCTTGACTCATATTTCATTGATCCTTTTAAAAATAAAAAACTGAAAAAAATCAACCATTTAAATATTTTTTTATCAAATTGATTAAAGCTTCTCTAGAGAAAGGCTTTGATATATAGTCATTACAACCGCATTCCAATGTACGCCTTCTATCTTCTAAAAGCGCGAAAGCTGTTTGTGCTATAATTGCCAAATATGGCTTAAACCTACGTATTTCTTTTGTTGCCTCGTAACCATTCATTATTGGCATTTTAATATCCATCAATACGAGTACAATAGTATTATCATTTTTGCAATAGCTAACAGCTTCGACACCATTTCTGGCATGTAGTACATTAACATTAAGTGTTTTTAAAACTTCCTTAATATAAAGGAAGTTTATATCCTCATCTTCGGCGACTAATATGGACTTTTGATTTAAAAGCATACTTCCTTTTTAATTATAGTATATATTTACAATACCAAATTACAAATATTTTTTTAATTAGAAAAAAATACGACCAATTTAATCAGTTTACTATTTGTTTTAGATTATACTACTATTAATATTTCTTTTAATTTTAAAATATTTATAAATCTCAAACCAAGCAATGCTAGCAAAACCGATCACGGCACAAATTAGACCTTCGAAAAAGGAAATACTGGAAAACTGGAATAAATTTAGTAAAAAAGGAACATTGAGAATAATTAGTAAGAAGATTATTGCACCACCAACGACCCATTTTACAGTTTTATTTGGAGATACAATTATTTGGAAAATGGTTTTAGACCAAGAGCGATTAGATAATATAACTGCAATATTACCTGCAATTAAAGTAACAAAAGATAAAGCCCTGATTTTTTCAGTCAACATACCATTGGAATATCCATAAAAATAAACCAAAAATACTAATACCATTATACCAACACCTTGCAAACAGCTCATAAATATTTTTTTGGCTCCAAAAAATGGTTCATTTATATCCTTTGGAGGTCTATTCATTACATTTTTCTCTTCTTTTTCAGCTTCGAAAATTATGGAACAAGCCGGGTCTATAATTAGCTCAAGAAACACAATATGCACCGGCCAAAGTAGTAGCGGCAATTTTGCAAAGAAAATCGGGATTAATGATAGTCCGGCAATAGGAACATGTATAGCAAAGATATAAGTCAAAGCTTTTTGAAGGTTGTCAAATATTCTACGTCCCATTCTTACCGCACCGACAATTGAAGAAAAATTATCATCCATTAGAACAAGCGACGAAGCTTCGCGCGCAACATCAGTTCCTTTTTCACCCATTGCGATACCAATATTCGCGGCTTTTAGAGCGGGTGCATCATTAACTCCATCACCGGTCATTGCCACGATTTCGCCATTTTTCTTTAAAGCATTTACTATTTTCAATTTTTGTTCAGGTATAACCCGAGCAAACACATTGACATTTTTGATTCTTTCGGCTAATTCATCTTCACTCATAAGTGTCAGTTCAGCGCCGGTAATACAATTATCGTAATCCGTCAATCCAATTTCTTTTGCAATATTTTTAGCCGTGATTGGATAATCGCCTGTAATCATAATTACTCGTATTCCAGCGTCATAGCACTCTTTAACCGCCATTGGGACTGTTTCACGTATTGGGTCGGTAAGCCCGATTAATCCAATAAACTCAAAATCAAAATCATGTTGTATATCGGGTAAGTCGCTGGAATTGATCAATGCTTTTGCAACACCGATAACTCTAAGGCCGGATCCTGCCATTTCTTCAACAGCTTTTTCGTGTTTCTTAATAGTTTCTGAATCAAGATGGCATAGATCAAAAATTGCTTCAGGGGCTCCTTTCGAAGCAATAGTTAATTCCTGGGTAACAGTATTTCTAAAAACTCGCGACATAGCTAAGAGCTCACGGGAAAGGGAATACTCTCTTATCATTGTCCAATCTTCGTGAATGTGTTCAGTATTCTTTAAATATTGGTCACCTAAATTGGTAATTGCTTTCTCCATCGGATCGAATGGAGAGGCTTGGCTCGATAAAATACCGTATTCTATAATTTCGTGATAGTCATCGTGCAATTCTTTTTCAACACTTAGTATGTCATTACTATTATATAGTTTAGTGATGGTCATTTTGTTTTGAGTTAGTGTTCCTGTTTTATCAGTACAAAGTACAGTAGCAGAGCCTAAAGTTTCAATAGCGGAAGGTTTTCGTGTTAGGACATTCTTTTTTGACATTCTCCAAGCACCTATTGCTAAAAAGATGGTCAATACAACCGGAAATTCCTCAGGCAACATAGCCATAGCTAGTGTTATACCAGCTAAAAAACCATTCAATAAACTACCGCGTGTTAGCGTGAATACTACAACTACCAGAATACATAAAATAGCTCCGATAATTGCAATTCTCTTAATTAGTTTACCCATCTCTTTGTTTAATTTTGTAGGTTCTTCTTTGACGTTTTCTATTGCTTTACCGATTTTTCCAATCTCAGTATTCATTCCTGTTCTACTTACTTTATAAATACCGGTACCTTGAACAATCATCGATCCAGAGTAAACAAAAGGTAAATCATCTCCACCCGGTACAGTATCTTCCTTTACACCATCCCATTCAATTTTATCTACCGGCACCGACTCACCGGTTAAAAGTGATTCATCGGCTTTTAAATTAATGGAATAAAGTACGGTACCGTCTGCCGGTACTCGGTCTCCTTCTTGTAAAACAACTATATCTTCGGTTACTACTTCCCGACCTGCAATGCGTTTCTCTACTCCATCGCGTATAACCAGAGCTCTGGGGCTGGCTAAATCCTTTAAAGCATCAAGAGCTTTTTCTGTTTTTCTTTCTTGGAAAAACTCAATACCCATAATTACAAAAACAAAACCTAACAGCATAATACCTTCCTGTACATCACCCAGAATTAGGTATAATGTTCCGCAAGCAACCAAAAGCATAAACATTGGCTCTTTGATAACACCAATCATAATTGAAAAGATATTTTTCGGCTTCGATGAGTTTAACTCATTATAGCCTTCTGATGCTAATTTTGCATTTGCCTCTTTTTCGGAGAGGCCTTTAAATTTTTCTGATTCGAAAGTTACATTCATAATTTTATAAATTTGTAGTTAATTAATAATGTTAGAATATTCTAACTATTATCAAAAATAATTATTTTCTGTTTAGATATTTTTTCAAAAGTTGTTTCAGAACTGTTAATTCATCATCATCGAAGACACTAATCATTCTTTCAGCCAATAGTTTATGAGCGTAATCATGCATCTGATTTAACAACTTACCTTTCTCCGTTAGATGTAAATGCATACTTCTTCTATCTTCATCTGATTTTACTTTATAAACATATTCTTTCTCAATTAATTTATCGATTGCGACTGTGACTGAAGGTTTCGTTAAGCCCATTTCCAATGCCAACTCAGTCAGATTTGGATTTTGTTGTTGATTAATTGTTTCGAGATAATGCATTTGGGTCAAAGTTAGTTCGTTGAAACTAAATTGTTCCTTTGCGGATTCTTCTAACTCTACAATCTCTCTTGATAATAAAGCAATTATATTTTGTAATTCATTCATAAGGCAAAATTAATTAGAATATTCTAATTAAAAAAATGTTTTACCTAATATTTATTAAAAAAATGTTAGTTTTGATTTTAAATAATCTGTTTTGAAAATTTGTATGATTACAGCATTCGAAAAAAAGCCGATTTAAAGCTATTAGGAAATGAATATTGAAAAATTTAGAATAAAGGAATAATTAACAATGAAAAAGAATATACTCGTTTATTTGAGTCTAATTGTAATATTAACTGCTTGCGATTCAGATTTTTGGAATAAAAAAATAGATTTCGAAAAAGCATATAAAGATGTTAAAGAAACGGTTAATCCGAAAGTAGTCAAGCAAAAGAAAGTTGATACAACCGGACTTTGGGATTCGATTGAGACCGATCCGGTAAATCTCGATAATCTTGACAAGCCCTTAATTCGCGATAAAAATGAACAGAAGATTTGTGATATGATTTTGGCACTTCCAGAAGTTAAGGAAAGAGGAAAATACATAGAAAAGCAGACCAAAGGAAAACGTCATTTAATGGTTTGGATTTATGATACTCCAAAAGAATCTAACGAAGAGTATTATTGGGTGAAAGCTGGTGAAGATAACGGTACGAACTATGTAACACACTTCAACTTTTATGTATATCCAAAAAACAACGAAATCAAATTCTATGATGTAGTAAATGATACTGTAATAAGCCTATCTGTGTGGCGGAAAGAATTGAAAAGCGGGAAATAGGGAAGAATTAGTCCTATTTCGAATACTTTTTATTATCATTAAGTAGCAACTGTTTCTTTTTTACTAAAACTTGTTTTAAAAATACCTTATCTTTGCTATTAAGTTTAATGTCCTTAAGTTTTAATTTAAGATTTGGAGAATACCAGGGTACTTTTGAAAAAATTGATTTAATTTTGGCATCCGTTATGTCATAACCATATTCAGCGTAAATACCATTTTCAATTAAATTTAAGTCATTTAAGGTTATAGTTTGAGTAAAGCATTCTAAGTTTCTTCTGTTTAGCGCATTAAAGATTTCAAAATCAAATTCATTCAATTCTGTATCATTGAAGTATTGCATAATAGGTATGATTTTATTATTAAACATTAAATCTTTTTTAGGTCTATAATTTACGGTGGTTAGTCGTAATTTTCCGTCTAAAATATATGAACATAAAAAGCCTCTATCGAAAAAGAATTTTCCTTTACCAATTACTTCAGTTTTAAATTCAGATGTTATTAAAGAGTCAGAGCATATTTCTAAGAATTTAGAATTATTCATTGTTAGATCAATTGTGAGTTGGCCGATTTTTTCACCTGCCCATTTCGCACCAGTTGTGAGAACATATTCATAATCTCCAAATTGATTAACTGCCAAAAAATCATAGGAATGTTCGATTTTATTTAAACCCGGCTTGAATGGCACTTCGAATAAGTAAATAATATACAAATTTTTTGATGATAATGGATCGAAGATAGTAAGTGCACTATCAATATTATCCGTTGACATTTTTTTATAGGTTAACTTTTTGCCTTCAAATTTTATTATAAAATTCTTAACATCTTCACCTCTTGCTGCGAACCCAACTAATGTTTTAATTGTTGTGTCATCAGGATTAAAAAAATCGAAGTTTACTTTGACATTTGCATAACCGCCCATATCTCCATAAGTAGTGTCTTCATTGCAATAAAATGATAATAATTCTTTTTTAATAGATATTCTAGTTTGTTTCATAGGATATAATATCCCACCAGTTGATTCGATATATGGATCGTCATTGGAATATAGATTTATTAGGGAAAATAGCAAGATTATAGAAACAATAGTAAATTTCATTTTAAACTCCATAAAAAATATTATACCAAAAATAAATAAATTCTTTTTAAATACAAAATATATCAAAAGAATTTTATAAATTAGCAGATATTTTATTATTCAATTGCGAAATTATCCATGAAAAAATTCTACTTTTATTCTCTACTGATTTGTTTAGTTTTTTCATTTCCTGAAAATACTATAGCGAATTTAATAACTGCAAATCCCGAAAACTACAAATCATTTTTGAGTTCGTTGGTAGCCGGTGATACACTATATCTCACAGCCGGGACATATACAGGCAATTTAAAGGTGGTCGATAGGAACGGAACGGAAACGCAACCGATTGTAATAATAGGTAATAGTGATTTATATACCACTGTTTTCGAAGCTCAATCGGGTAGTAACACTATAAGCATAACCAAATCCTCATTCTTAGTAATCAAAAATCTTCAACTCGACGGGAAAGATATTTCAGTTGATGCTGTTAAAGCAGAAGGAACCGCTGGTAATTGGGCTCATCATATTACTTTAGAGTATATGAATATCATAAATTACGGCAATAATCAGCAGATTGTCGGCATCAGCACTAAATGCCCTGCTTGGAACTGGATTATCCGAAAAAACAAGATTATTGGTGCCGGAACCGGAATGTATCTCGGAAATTCAGACGGGGGTAAACCTTTTGTTAATGGTATAATTGAAAACAATTATATTGCAAACACTATCGGATATAATATTGAAATTAAACATCAATTGGATAGCGTTAGAGATGATTGTGAAGGAACCGCCGTAAATGGCAAAACGATAATCCGTCATAATGTTTTTTCGAAAGAATCAAATGGTTCATCGGGAAGTATGGCAAGACCTAATTTGTTAGTTGGAGGTTTCCCGCTAAAGGGTTGGGGTGCTAATGATTATTATGAGATTTATGGTAATTTCTTTTGGCAAAATCCGAATGAAGCTCTGTTCCAAGGTACCGGTAATATCTGTTTATACAATAATATATTTGTTAACCGCTTCGATTCTGAAGGCTTTCGCGCTGTGTATATTTCTTCGCAAAATGGTGTTCAACCTCAAAACATAAAGATTTTTCATAATACACTATGGGTAAACAATTCATCAGGTGGAATAAGGCTCTATAATGCTAATACTAAATATCTACAATACTGCAACGCGAACGCAGTTTTTGCCGCATCACCAATAACAAATTTCGATAATATGGATGATAATATAACTGATACTTATGGCAATGCATCAATTTATGTGAACTCTCCTACAGAAGACATAAATACTCTTAATTTATACCCCAAAGCTGGGCAACTTATTGGAACACAGTCTTCAAGTGATATTTTTCAAACTCTCAATTGGTGGAATAAGGATTTTAATGGTGATTCGTGTACTTGGGTTTATCGTGGAGCATATTCAGGAAGCGGAGTCAATAAGGGTTGGAAATTACAATTGGACACAATGCCTAGCCCCAAAGTAGGTGTTACATCAGTTTTAAATGATAGGGAAGAGCTTTCGATAAGTGTTTATCCTAACCCGTTTTCAGAAAAAATAAATGTTAGGAGTGTAGAATTAGGGAAATCTCAACTTGTTATTATCGATTTCCTCGGCGAAGAAATTTACAAAGCCGAAATTACTAGCACACAAACCGAAATTGATTTAAGTGCCTTAAATAAAGGAATATATTTTGTTGTAATTATCAGTAAAACTAATACTTATACTGCTAAAATAGTAAAATTGTAATCCATATCGATCATATTTATTTTTATAATTTAGAAGAAATTTTAATAATCATTTTAGGAAACAATAATGAAAAAAATTATTTATATAATTTTATTTATCATATTATCAAGAAGTATTACTGGGGCTCAAGAGCCGATATGTATTCTTCCAAATTCAGCTCAGGGAATAATTGTGGAAAACCAATACAAGCCAATTCAAGATATTCAATTGTATAAAGTTGAAACAAATTCATTACAATCAATGAATAATGTTCCTGTTTTTAGTCAAAAGAATTTAATAGAACAAATTTATTCCGGTCAAACTACTGAAGTTCAAAAAGTCAATACAAGCCATACCATCTATGATGGAAAATATACCGTTTACAAAATAAATACAGATACAAAATCTATAGAAAAAGTTTTACCTTCCTATGAAGCAACGGGAAAATGTAAACAAGCCTTAACCGAAACTCCGGAGTGGTTAAGAAAAGATTTAGCTATAAATTTAGAATTACTAGGTTCAAAAGCTGATGATTTTGCAGATTTAATTCTGGGAGCCGAAACCAAACTTAAAGATGAGATAGCTTTTCAAATAGCCAATCTTTCAATTCAATCGTTGACTAATTCAAGGTTTTTAAAGAGTATTAATCTTTTAAAGCAAAATGCCGAAATGATATATGAAATTGCTCCTCAACTGAAGTACGTCCGACTTAAAGAGTATAGCGACTACACAACCACAGAATATAAAATAAAAAAAGGCACAGGGTATATTTGGAAAGAAATTCCCCGCGATATATACTATTGGTATTTGGTAATGCCGAAATTATATCAAGAGGGACTATGGTCGGATGATGATGTGAATAGTACCCAACAAAGAACCTATGGGTATTTCTGGCGCGATTATATTTGGAATAATCCCGATCCAACGCACGATTATACAAATGTTAATATTAAAACTCAAGTAGGTGAAATTAAAACCATACTTGTATTCAAGGATATGATGGTCAACTCAGAATATCTGTGGGATGGCGATAAATCCGCAAAATTGTTCGGCAGAGAAATTGCTAATACTGATGGAGCGTTAGATATGCTTTGTAATTGGGCATCGAGAGCTATTCCAATTGATGCGGAAGCCGGTAAGGCAAGAGCTATACATCCATGTCAAATCTTGTATCAACACCGCGGTAATTGCGGAGAAGATTCTTATTTAATCACAGCCGCCGCCAGAACTGCGCTAATTCCTGCTTGCTATCAAGGAACGATGCGTGAAGATCACGTGTGGGGTGGATTTTGGGATGGAGGTTGGCAGCATTACGAATTTTTCCGCGGCGGATTAGTACAATCCGGTTGGGGATGGACTTCATTCGACCCGAAATTATATGAAACTTTAGCACCGGATTATTGGTTAATGTCAATCATACAGGGCTGGAGGGCAGACGGCTGGCAATTCAATAATACTGAACCTTATACATATACTTGTAATGTAAAACTTACGATAGTTGATAAAGCAACTAATATTCCCATTCCAGATTTGCAAGTCATGATATACGCTTCTCCCGGACACCCGGGTGATAACAATGTGGCTTATAGCGGTACGTTCTATACTGGCAAAAATGGAATTGTTGAATTCAAGGCAGGCGATGCTAAGTATTATTATGTTCAAGTTTATAATAAAACGCTTGGTTATGCCCCGGGCGAAACTAATGTTTTCCGTATTAACACCGATTTATCACAAGGGAATGCGGAATATACAGGTGTAGTTCCTATTGAAACTTACAAAATCCCTTCAGCAAATTATCAGAAATTGCAAGCACCCGAAACATCGAATTATGGTCTTCAAGTTAAATTTCAATCCGATGAAATAATCAGTAATGAATCAAGATACGACAGCCAAAAAAGTAGATTTAAAAAATGGGCTGATTCAGCGTCGGGGTCAGTAGATATATTCTTGGTTGATCAAATCAATTATAATAAGTTTAAAGGTAGCATTGCCTTTAGTGCCTACTTTCCTTATACCAAAGTAAACAAAGCTGATATATTATTCGCTATTCCTGAAGATAGTCAAGAGTGGTATTTTGTTATATCGAATAAAAACTCCTTCTCGAACTATGAGTATATAGACGGTGAAATTAGTTTGGTTGAAGGTGAGATAAAGGGAATTGATGGCAAAATTGATGATGAAGATGTGAGCGGTCAATCGTGCAAAGATTTTATATTATTAGATAATATAACAGTTTCACCAAATCCTGCGTCCGATTTTATTGACGTCAATCTGAATCCTTCAAATTCAGGTTTTATAGCGAATAAAACAATTGAAATTTATTCTTCATTAGGAATATTAGTTCAAAAGACAAATTTCGATACTTATTTGTCTAATAACAATATTAAGATTGATATAAGCAAACTAGGATCCGGCGTATATTATTTGAAGTTTGATGGTTGCTACGAAGCAAAACAATTTGTGATTGTAAAATAATTCAAACAATATTAGTTGTCTGATAGCAAAAAAACTCATCCACTGATAACGCGGATGAGTTTTTTCTATTAATAGAAGGCTTTGTTTTATCATTAATTGATAGTACTTCAATTCAAGATAGTTGCTTTTGTTACCCTTTCATATACATTAAAATTCGCCGCTTGGTGAACAACACTAAAATTTTCGTTTATATAGTCTTTAATTTCATCAGCAAAACTGTTCCCTTTTTGTTCAAATACATAAGAGCTTGATGAAAAAGAATGGCCTGTAATTGTGGAATGAGTGTCATCCGTCTCTATACACAAGAAGTCAGCTTGTTTCAATTCCTTAAAAAACATATCCTGCCAATACTTTGGAGCTTCAACTGAAAAATAGAATTGCGATTGCTGAAAAGCTGAATGCTTGAATTTTGGGGTAAAGTAATTGATTGGTCCCGAACCTGTTTGTATATTAAGCAAAAACGGTTGGTAATCGTAATTATGTAATTGTTTGTTTAAATAGTTTGATACATCCAACCATTGAACTCTGTACGATGCTAACGAAAACTTTTCATTTTCTAAATTATATTTTTCCCTATTAACAACATAAGAAACTGCGTTTTTTGCTCTGAATACATACCTCAAAGCCGGACTAAAATAAAAACTTAATGCCAAGATCACAATAACGGTAAATTTAGATATGTTATCGTATTTAGAATAATTTAACCGCAGTTGTTTAAAGAGATATGTTATAGAAAAAGAAGCTAATATTACCCACAATGGCAACATCCGAACGAAATAATATTCGTGAAATTTCCGTTCTACAAAAATTGAAAGCGTGAAGAATAATGCAAATAAAAGTGTCTTTGATAAAAGCTGATAAGTTTTCTCGTCTTCGATTTTGCGTGTTATTAACAGGAATATGGTAACTAAGACACTGCCCGTAATTAAAAGTGAAATATTATCGCCTAAGAACTCAGCAATCTTATTCAAAGAAAATACTAAATATTGACTGTCCAAAGCAGGCCTCGAAGAATACTTCGCCACTAAATCGGTAATCAACATAAACCCCTTAAATACATCTTTATCCAACAGAGTGGCTAAGGATAATACAAAAACCACCAACGCTGTTGCCGATATAACAAAGTCCTTGAATAAAATCTTTTTAAAACTCATTTTGCGGCTTAGTAAATCGTCAAATATAACAAATAGTAATATTATTCCTAATGGATATTTTATGCCGATTGCGAATCCAATCATAATACCGGAAGCAATATAACGAAGAATACTCTGCTTTGTTGAGATTTGGAAATATAAAACCGCCATTATCATTGGGGTTATAAGAGCTTCGCCTTGTAATGTTTGTGAATACCCCATTGTAGTGTAAATTACGGAGTATAGAATGGCCGCACAACCTGCAAAAAATCTATTTTTTGTATTAATATCAATAGTTCTGAAAATCAAGAACGCAGTAATGGATTGAAGTATTATGTCAAAAACTCTAATTCCCATTTCACTTCTGCCGAAAAACTTGACAATCATAGCAAAAGTATAATAGAAAATCGGCGGTTTGATATCAATAAAATCAGTATATAATTTCTTACCATGCAAAACCGCTTCTCCACCCATAAGGTAAATGGAAAGATCCGCGCTGATTGGAAAAAATAATGTAGGAATTAACAATAATACAGCTAATCCCACCCAGAAAATTGGGCTCTTGAAAATATCTTTTTTTAAGATATAGTGTGCTTTTTCGTTCATATTAATTTTCCCGTTATTACGTAACAATATTTAAAATTACAAAAAATATATATAATAATTCGATTTCACTAAGGATTTATTAGTATTTCCCAAAGAAAAAGAGACTGTTTTTTTTTGTAAACAGTCTCTGATTAAAGCTTCAAATGAAGATTATTCTAAATGTATTTATGATAACAAAGCGGCAACTACGCGTTCAGCGATTTCGATACTAACGCGGTCTTGAGCTTCATTTGTTGAAGCACCAATATGAGGCGTAGCAGAAACATTCGGATGCTCGATTAAAGCACGTTGTTCTTCACCGCAAGGTTCCTGTTCCCATACGTCAATCCCTGCTAGAGCGACTTTTCCACTGTTAAGAGCATCCAATAAGTCTGATTCTTTAATAACGCCGCCACGGGCACAATTGATTACTATAACGCCATCTTTCATTTTGTCAAATTCGGTTTTGGTTATTGCCGGACCTTCTGCTTTGATAAAAGGGATGTGCATTGAGATAATATCAGCACGTTTTAATAATTCATCTTTAGAAACGAGTTCTACATCCAAATCTACTGAAGTAATGTAAGGATCGGTAGCAATTACTTTCATACCTAATCCAATAGCTCGTTTTGCAGTTTCTCTTCCAATATTGCCTATACCGAACAAGCCTAAAGTTTTTCCGGTAACTTCACGGCCAGCACTATACTCTTTTTTGGGCCATTTACCCTGAGGCATTTCAACATTTGAACGATGCAAAAAACGTCCAACACTTATCATGTGAGCAATAGCTAATTCTGCAACTGAAATCGAAGAAGCTCCAGGAGTATTCAAGACTGCGATCCCTTTTTCTTTGGCGTATGCTACATCTATATTATCTAATCCGACACCTCCGCGCGCAATAGCTTTCAATTTGACACCTGCATCAATTACTTCTTTTGGAACTTTTGTTGCAGAGCGAACCATAATTGCATCATAATCTTTTATTATTTCAGGTAAAAGTTCTTGAGGTACTTTTTCTTGAATTACTTCCAATCCGGCGTTAATTAATATTTGTGCGCCTTCTTTAGCGATTCCATCGGTGATTAAGACTTTCATTGTTTATTCCGTAAAATATCGTTTAAAAAAAATCAAAATTATAAAAAAAAAACGAGTCTTCAATTAATTTCAGGATATTTTTTTTAAATTCGTAAATAATTCTTGTTAAAATATTAAAACTTTATAAATTTGCTATACTATTTATTATTCATATCATATTTCCTCGGCGGATGGCAATTGTTTGATTTTGCTGGGTTTGGATTCAAACCTGTCGATTTAATGATTGCTTTTTTAATCATCAGATTTGTTAAACAAGCTTTTTTTGATGGGAAAAAATATCCTATTCCGAAATCTAGCGTATTTATTCTATTAGCAATTCTATTATTAATTATTCCTTTGTCGCTTATTTATCCTTTAAGCAAAGGAAATACTGAGCACATAATCCAGTTCTTTAAAACTTCATCGCATTTTTATTATTTGTCGTTTATTGGGCTTTATTTTTTCTTGGACCCTCCTGATGAAAAGGTTCTAACGCGGTGTATCCAGATATTTCTCATAATTTCTCTTATTACCAATATTTTTGCTGTGTACCAAATTTTTGCAAGAGGATTCGATTTACCATTAGCTTGGATAAAATTCACTAATGTAGGTTATGTTGCCAGAGGAATGCACGAATCTATCGAAGATTTTTCCCAATTAAGTTTGCAATATGAGAATTTCTATAGAGCCACCTCATATTTCCCTGAGCCATCTTCATTAGCCGCATTGAATGTATTAGTAATATTATTAAACATTGTACCATTTATTCAAAAAACGGGTATGTTTTTCAAAAAAAAGGCTTTAAATATAGCTGTTTTTGGGTTTTCAATTATCGCCGCTTTTTTGACATTTTCTTTGACAGGAGCTTTAGGTATTGGAATGATTTTGGTTGCGTTACTTATATTTAACTTTAATCGTGTCAAAAAATATATTTTGCCAATATTAATTGGTTCCATAGTTGTTTTATTTATTGTTGATACTATCGTCAATGCATATTTAGGAGTTAGTGTAGCAGGTTTGTTTTGGAATAGAATATCATTTCTGTTTGGTTATGGAGGCATGAGTACAGGGATGCAGGGTGAATCTTTCTTTGGCCGAATGGGTAGTCAAATTGTATCAATTAAGATTTGGACAATTTCTCCTTTATTTGGTATCGGATTTGGCGGCACTTCATTTTATGGGCAACAATTCGATAACACAAGCAACTTAGCATATAAAATACTTTTCCCTGACACTGCTTTAGTGGGATTACTTTCCGAGACCGGAATTTTTTCAGCACTTGTTTTTACAGGTATGTTTGGGCTTTTGTTTTACAAAGGTTTTCAATATATTAAAAATATTGATAATATGAATTTATCACCTGATATGAAAAGATTTGCCGGAATTATTTTCTTCTGGATGTTGGAAATGTTTGAAATTAACTTTATAACCGGTTATCCATTGATTAGTGATTGGTTTTGGATTCCATTTGGTTTTATTTTAGCTGTTGAACATAGGATATTAATTCAAAACAATGCTCCTATCTATATTCTAAGTTTTTCTAAGCGTCCTTTAATAGAGTATTTCCTTAAAGGACTAGCTAATAATATTAATAATAATGATAAAGAATAATAAATATGAAATGTATAATTTGTGGTTGTGAAGAAACCAATGATTTAAAAATTAAAAATGAAAGCTTAATTAAATGCCCTCAATGCGGGATTATATATTGCGCAAACAATAAAGATATTAACAACTTAGATGAATATTACAGAAATAACTATGTTATCAAAGAAGGTGATAAACTTGATGTTGATATAAGAAGATTATCTGCATTACCTGAACAGATGTTTTTACTATCAACCATAAGCAAATATAAACCTGCACCCGCTAATTTTCTGGATTTTGGGTGTGATAAAGGATTTTTAATTGAAGAGGCACGCCGGTTTGGCTATAATGTTGTTGGAATAGAATTATCAGAAAGCTCTACGGAATACTGTAGAATGAACGGTTTAACCATATATGATAATTTGCGATTACTTAATTCAAAAGTGGACATCGTCACAATGAATCATTCATTAGAACATCTTGTTGAACCAGTTGAGTTTTTACAAAGTATTAAAGAATACATGAATGAGGAAGCCATTATTTCAATTAGGGTACCCGATATTGGTTCATTCTGGAGTAGGATTTTAAAAAGCAGATGGATTTGGTTTCAACCTCAAAACCATTATTTTCATTATACTATAAATTCACTATCGTATTTATTAGAGCATAATGGGTTTGAAATTATTTTAGTTAAAAGTAGAAGACCTCAGAATTGTAAAACCAATCAAGCTAAGCGCCTATCCAATAGTGTTTATAGAAAGTATTTTAATCAAACTATATCTTTAAGAAGGAAACTTGCATATTATTACAGCTGGATCACAGGTGTAGAAGTATTCGCTATTGCTCGTAAGAAAGCCTCAGAAAATTAATCTTAAGATTTCTTTTTTTCTGCTGATTTAGCCACAAAAATGCTGATTATATACAAGACACACAAAGGAGCGGCAAATATCGATTGACTAATAGGGTCGGGGGTAGGTGTTAAAACCGCGGCTACAATTAATATGACAATTAATGAATGACGCCAGTATTTCAGCATCGTTTTATGAGTGATTATCCCGGCACGGGATAAAATAAATGTTAAAATTGGCAGTTCAAATAATATGCCCATTGATAATAAAAGCATTATTAAAAAGCTCAAATAATAGTTCACATCTATCTGATTGTTAATAAGCTTAGTGCCGAAACTTGAAGCAAAATCAAGCATCGTAGGCATAAGTACTAAGTACGAAAAGACCACACCTGATAAAAAACAAATTGTTGTGAATATCGCGATTGAACGAGACCACTGGATTTCGTGTTTATGAAGTGCCGGTTTTACAAAAAGCCAAATTTGATATAAAATAACCGGCGATGAAAGTATCAAACCGGCTACGAAAATAATTTTAAAATATAAAATTGGCTGTCCGAAAACACGTAAATTTTGTAAAATTAGACCGCTTTTTTCAGCTGGTAAAAGCACAAGTTGTTCAATTATAAATTTATTGAATATACCTGCTATTACAGAACTAATAATTAAAGCTATAAGAGAATATAGAAGTCTAGATCGCAATTCTTTAATATGCGAAATCAGCGGTATTTCATCTTCTGTTTCAGACATTATTTGTTAACTATAATTGGTTTGCAGTTGCACTCTTTTTCAACAATTCGTTTAGCTTTTTCAGCGCGCTCCGCAGAAGAATATTCGCCTACAACAACGGAATACATTGTTTCGCCATTGATTACTTTTTTTGCTATTGCCGAGCGTATTCTTTTATCAATATAGAATTTTTGCTCAGCTTCTGCACGAACTAATTCCCTATAAACACCTACTTGTAAAGCAAATTTTTCATTACTTGTGTTAATCGGCGGGTCTTCGGCTTCTATGTCTTGTTTTGCCACAACTTTGGTTTGTTGAATGGTCGTTTTTGTAGTATCAGCTTTAATTACTTGAGGTTTAATGATTTCTTTCTGTACAACTTTATCTTCAATTTTGGGTTTCTTTTCTACAGCTTGCTCTTGAACCGCGATGGACTCTGTATTTATTTTTTCAGGAGTCGAAACGGGCTTATCAGTTTCGGGAACTGCTGTAAATGTATAAGTCTTTATTTGTTCGTCTTTTGGCAATTTTGAATAAACGGTTGTTATTACATCGCAAGCCGGCATAAGCAAACTTGAGTTTGGATAATCTTTTCTCATCGCTTGTAAATAATCTTCAGCTTTTGTGACCTCACCGGTTATGGCGTAATACTGTATAAGGCGCCAATAGCAATCATCAGCCCATTGGCTCTCGCTATTGTGCTTAATAATATCGTTGTAAATACTTAGAGCCGCGCTATGATCCTTCGATACGGTTGCAAGCAAATAGCGGATACCTGGTTCATTAGGATATTTTGCCATTAAATCAATCAGTTCTGTTTTTACTTGATTACCTTTGCCCTGACCTAGCAATTGCAAGTTGTTTTCAACAATATTGTCAACTGTTTGAGAGAACAGCGAAAAACTACTTACTGCTGTGAGAATTAATACTAATGCGAACTTTTTCATTTTTTCACTTATTGTTTGTTATTAATACCTAATATGAAATGTAAAATTAAGAAAAAAATACTAAACAAACAACTCGTTCTATGACTCGTAGGCATCGGATAAGTAAAAATATCATATATTTCTAAAAAAAATTTGTTCGATAAAAAAAAAAATCATATTTTTACGACTGAATTATAAAAAATTAGCAAATGTTCATTTTATTGAGTAGGTGCTTTATGAAAAAACGATTACTTTGTTTTATTATATTCTTGATTACTTATTCTGCAAATAGTCAGAACTTATTTATTTCTAATGTTGATGCTTCGGGATTCCCAAATGTCAAGGCAAACTTTTTTGCTTTCGACGCCTCATGGAACCAGCAAAGTCCTGATAAAGGTGAGTTGTCGATAAAAGAAAATGGATTAACAAGGACAGTACTCAATGTTACGTGCTCAACTCCAATAAAACCACTCGTGCTTTCGAGTGTTCTGGTTATGGATATTTCAAATTCAATGAACGGAATACATTTAGACATAGCAAAAGCCGCCGCACAAGCCTGGGTTAATGCTATTCCAGCGAACAATAGCCAATGCGCTCTGACAACTTTCAACCACTTTAACTATTTTAATCAGGATTTCACACCCGATAAAAATAAATTGCTGACCGCAGTCAACAATTTATCTTACGGCGATGGTACCGATTTTAACAAAGCATTAATTGACTCGATCTGCGGTGGTTTGCGCGCAACCAAAACAGGAAAATATCAAAAAGTAATTGTATTGATGATTGATGGACTATCTAGCTCAAAAACAGATGTAAGCAAAATAGTTGCGGAAGCAAAATTGCAAAAATGCAAAATATTTGTCGTTTCAGTGGATATGAAATGTCCAAAAGAGTTGCAGGATATATCAACTCAAACCGGTGGTCAGTGGTATGAAAATATTACTACTGAAAGCAAAGCCACCGAAATATATCACTTAATTTTAAAATTAGCCCAAGGTGCCGAACTTTGTTCAATTACCTGGAAAAGTGAAGCAAATTGTGATACCGCAGATGTTAATGTTGAGTTAACTTGGAATGGACTAAAAGTAGCGAATATGTACCCTACGCCGGCGACAGCCATTCAAAAACTTGAAGTTACTCCATTGTCTATTTTATTCGGGCAGGTGGTTCCGGGAAAATCAATTGATACAACTATAAACATAAAAGCAATCGGAAGTGATTTTAAAATCACAGCTATTAATTTAAAATATGGTTCGAATGCTTACCGAATAAAAAATGTATCTTTTCCTTTAACCATTCCAAAAAATGCAACATTTAAAATACCTATACGATTTACTCCAACTGATTCAAATCTAAGCTATGGAGGATTTGAAATATTAACAGAAAATTGTTCAGCGAGTTTCAGTGCCATTGGTGGTTTTCCAGATAAGCCTATGATACAACAAACACTAAGACTAACTCACCCAAATGGAGGTGAAGTTTTTGTAACTGGTTTGGATACACTGATTACTTGGGAAGGAGTTATGCCTTCAGATTTAGTCACACTGAAATACAGTATAGATAATGGAGTATCTTGGAAAGTAATTACTGACAAAGCTACGGGTTTGAAATATATTTGGAAAAACATTCCAAAGTCATTAAGCAACCGCTGTATAATCAGAATAAGTCATGGATACGTTAGTGATGAAATAATTACTGAATGGCAAAAATCTTATGGAGGGAGCGATTCTGACGTTGCAAATTCCATTCAGCAAACAAATGATGGTGGTTATATAGTTGCCGGTGTTTCTTTGTCCAAAGATGGAGACCTAACAGAAAATAAAGGTAAATTTGATTGGTGGTTAGTAAAAGTGGATTCATTAGGCATGATAATGTGGCAGAAGTCCTTGGGTGGGAGTGAAGATGACGAAGCTTTTTCCGTTCAGCAAACTATGGATGGTGGTTATATTGTAGCAGGATCAACCCAATCACCGGATGGTGATGTTATTGGATATACCGGAGGTTCAAATATTTGGATAGTAAAGTTTAAAACAAATGGTGATGTGGAGTGGCAAAAAACTTATAGTGAGGGTTATTCTGCTGAAGCCCGTGCAATTAAACAAACCCGTGATGGAGGTTATATTGTTGCTGTTAATATGAGTTCAACTGATAGTTTTGTGTGGTTATTGAAATTAAATTCTATAGGAGAAATTGAATGGCAAAAAACGTCTAGCAAAGGTACTATAAACTACACTGCCGATGTTCAGATAACTGATGATAATGGCTACATCGTGGTGGGTGAAAGCCTAGCTTACAATCATAAACCTGATTATTGGGTTTGTAAACTTGACTCAATGGGATTAATTGAATGGCAATATACGTGGGGAGGGTCTAAAAATGATTATCCATATTCAATTAAACAAACAAAAGATGGTGGGTACATTGTAGCTGGGGAAACATGGTCTAATGATGGTGATGTTACCGGATCACATAACCAACCTTCAACACCCTTTTCTGACTGTTGGATTTTAAAATTAAAAACTAATGGTAAGTTAGAATGGGAAAAAGCAATTGGAGGGAGTAACTTTGAACATTATGGTTCGATTTGTCGGACTAATGACGAAGGGTATGTTATAGCAATTATTACATATTCAAATGATGGAGATGTAAAAAATCCCAATAATCGTATAGGTACTTGGTTAGTTAAGTTAAATTCGGTAGGTAAAATAATTTCTCAAAGAATTTTACAAATGGGAGATGTAAGTTTAGGCTATAGTTTTCAAACGACTGTTGATGGAGGACTTATTATCGCTGGTTTTGATTATCATGATTCCAACGAAGATTTTTGGGTTGCCAAGTTAAATTTTCAAAAGGTAATTCTTCAATCCGACCAATCAGATGCTGTCTTTTCAATAGTAGAGCCTTTAATTAAAGTCAATGATATAAATATGAAAACATGTCTTGTTAGAAGTATAAAAGACTCGATAGTTACTGATTTTATCAAAAATGTGGGAAATCTTCCATTCACTGTAGATTCTATTTATTTCCGTGGTACTGACACTAATGCATTTTCGCTGGTCTCTGAATTACCAAAATACACAGTTTTTCCAAATTTATGGCATCCGGAAGAAATCAGATTCAGTCCGAAACATGCAGGCTTATATAATGCTGAAATGGTCATAATAACACAGGCGGATACTTTAGTTCGAAATATTAGGGGTGAAGGAATTGAACAACAACTAAAAATCGAAAGTGAGATAGTGGATTTTGGGAAAGTGAATGTAGGTGATCAAAGAGACTCAATTCAGGTGTTAACAATAAAAAACATAAGCCCGAAACCTATAGCAATTACAAATACCCAAATCAATGGACCAAATTTAACGGATTTCAAAACTATCGCAACTATTGATAATTTCACTTTAAAACCTAATGAAACTAAAAAGATTGATTTACGCTTCAAACCAAGCGATATTGGCCGCACCAGCGGAATACTTGCATTTTATTACGATGGAGTTGGCAGTCCTGCTGAGGTTCAGCTTTATGGCGAAGGAGTAGTGGGTAATTCACAAGATTTGGTCTCGCCTGCTAACGATACAATTAATGTTCCAATCGATTGCAAATTGATTTGGAAGAATAATTCAGCATACGAATCATATAATTTACAAGTTTCTAAGGATGAAATTTTCTCTGATATTGCAATTGATACAACAACAAAACTAACCAACTATAAGTTCACTCGTTTAGACTTTTTGCAAACATATTTTTGGCGTGTAAAGGCTATTATTGGTTCTGAGGAGAGCAATTGGTCGCCGGTTTGGAAATTTACAACATTAATGGATAGTATAAAATTGATTGCACCTGTGAATCAATCCTCTAATTTACATCAAGTTATCAAATTCGAATGGGAAGAAGGAATATATCAGAAGTATTATAGATTGCAAATTTCAGAAGATAAAGACTTTAAAACTATAGCTGATAATATATTTACACATCAGAGTCATATGAATGTTGTGGATTTGAAGTATTTCACCAAATACTTTTGGAGAATGAGAAATGAATCGGGCGACACATTGGGCTATTGGTCAAATATTTGGCAATTTAAAACGGGAATGTCAAAATTGTCTCTAATCTACCCTGAAAACACTCAAACCGGTTTGGGGGAGGAAGTCAATTTCAAATGGTCTGATGTAATAGGTTCCGAGTACTATCAATTGCAAATTTCAAAAAACTATAATTTTACGAATTTAGTTTTTTCACGGGATTCAATCATTACAACTGAACATTTTGTACCGAATTTAGAATCACAGATGCTTTACTATTGGCGTGTACGAATTTGGAATGAAGAATCTATTGATTCAGCTTACTGGAGCGAAATTTGGACATTTAGAACGGGTGAATCGAGTGTGAATGATGATTCGGAATTTATTGATATTATTCCTAACCCAGCAGGTGATTTTATAACAATAACTTTGAAACCTTCCGAAGGTTTCGAACCTTCGGAAGGTTCAGAAATTCAAATCTACAACACACTTGGTGAAAAAGTGTTAACGGCTTCGGCACGGCACGCCGTGCTACTACGATTCAACATCTCCAATTTGCCAAAAGGTATTTATTTTGTAAAAGTAGGGCTTAAAATAGCGAAGTTTGTGAAGATGTAGATCTTTAAACTCATCCGATGACTTCGAGTCATCCGATGAGTAAAACATAGTATAAAATTTAAAAGAAATTAGAAAAGTGCATTAAGAAAAATCTTATGAGAAAAATAATTTACATAGTATTCTTTTTATTAAGCTATACCGCATATAGCCAGAGCTTATCTATTTCCAATGTCGATGCTGGGGGATTCCCGAATGTCAAGGCGAACTTTTTTGCCTTCGATCTAAAGGGTAGTCAATTGACAAACTTATTACCAAATGATTTTGAATTAACTGAAAACGGACAGCCTAGAAAAATAACTTTTGTGAGCTGTCCTGAGATAAAACCACCGATTATAATATCCTCTGTTTTAGTTATGGATGTATCGGGTTCTATGAGCGGCAAAGGTCTTGACATTGCCAAAGCGGCGGCTAATGTTTGGGTTGATATGCTTCCAGCCGGGAATTCTGAATGTGCTATAACAAGTTTCAGTGATGCGAATTATCTCAATCAGGATTTCACAGTTGATAAATCAAAGTTGAAGAATGGGATTAATAGTTTAACCTGCATGCAGGGAACAAACTATAATGCCGCAATGTTAGATGCTATGTCAGGCGGTATTTTGGTTGCCAATAGGGGTAAATACAAAAGGGTCATCCTTTTGCTTTCAGACGGGGAACCCAATTTTGAGCCTGATACAGCAAAGATTATTAGTACTGCAATTGCCAATGATATAACAATATACTGTATTGCAATCAGAATGTCGGCTCCTCAATGTATGAAGGAATTTTCTAATAAAACGGGAGGATTGTTTTTTGAGAATATTAGAACAAATGAAGAAGCCGAAGGGTGTTATAGAGAAATATTAATTACTGCACAAGGTGGAGATCCTTGCCAAATTGGTTGGGAAAGCGGAATTTCCTGTGAATCCGGTATAACGGATGTAGCATTAAAACTGATAGCAAATAATACAACTGCAAACGCCAGCTACCAATCACCAAATAGTGCGATTGCGCAATTAGAATTTGACCCAATGTCGATCAAGTTATTAAAAACTATACCCGGAATTCCTAAAGACTCATCCATAACCATCAAAGCAGTAAATGCTGATTTTAATATAACTGATGTTATCAGTTCCAATCCGGCTTTTACAATGAATCCAACAAGTTTTATTTTAAATGCAGGTCAAAGCAAAGTGTTAACTATAAGTTATCTACCCGTAGATAGTGGTTATACTTATACAAAATTCACTTTCGAGAATGATATATGCCCGACAAAGTATTATGCAAGTGGTGGTTTTCCGGGTAAGAAACCAAAAACACAAACGTTAAAACTAATAAGCCCCAATGGCGGTGAAGTATTCGCGGTAGGAAGCGATACTGTGATAACTTGGGAAGGAATAATGTCGGATGAGGAAGTGCAATTAGAATATAGCACTAATAATGGTTTAAATTGGTTACAAATATCGGATACTGCAAAGGGGTTAATTCATAAATGGCGGGTACCTAAAACTCCGAGTAATAAATGTTTGGCTAGGGTAACAGCCAAGACTTCTTCAATTTACGATTGCCAAAATAGCGAAATACGAATATGTTCGCAGATTTGGATGGGGTGCAATCTTAATGTGGATCACTATCGCAATGGCGATCCAATTCCTGAAGTACAAGACCCTACTGATTGGATAAATTTGAAAACCGGTGCTTGGTGTTATTATAACAACGACCCTGGAATGGAAGCAAAATATGGTAAGTTGTACAATTGGTATGCTGTTCACGACCCACGGGGCTTAGCTCCTCAAGGTTGGCATATATCGAGTGATACGGATTGGCGAGATTTGGAATTCTGTCTTGGCGGTGTAACGATTGCGGGGGCGAAACTAAAAAGTACAGGGTCAATAGAAAATGGAGATGGATTATGGTATAATCCAAATACCGAAGCTACTGACGAGTTCGGTTTTTCAGCATTACCCGGCGGGTACCGCTTTGCTTACGGGGCTTTCGATAACCTTGGCAGTAGTGGTTATTGGTGGAGCTCATCGGAGTATGATAAAGCAAATGCTTGGTTAAGAGGTATGTCATATACCACTACGAGCGTCACGAGGAGCTATAGTAAAAAAGAAAATGGATTTTCGGTCAGGTGCATTAAAGACTAAATGAGTTTATAGAGTTTGTAAAGTTCATAAAGTTCATAAAGTTAGTAAAGATGAAGAGAAGAAGAGAAGAAGAGAAGAAGAGAAGAAAAAAAATGAGAAATAAGAAATTAGAATAGATTTTTATGAGAAAAACAATTTACATAGTATTATTTTTATTAGGTTATACAGCGTATAGCCAGAGTATTTTAGTATATAATGTTGATACTTCGTCATTTCCAACAATTAAAGCTGATTTCTTTGTATTTGATGCCGCAGGGAATGAAATTACAAACTTATTACCAATTGATTTTAGCGTAACTGAAAATGGGCAATCGCGAATTGTTACAGGTGTAAATTGTCCAAATCCTACACCGCCTATTCCATTATCATCCGTTTTAGTAATGGATGTATCAGGTTCAATGGCAGAATATGGTCTTAATATCGCCAAAGCGGCGGCTTATGCTTGGATAGATTTGATAACATTGGGTAAATCCGAATGTGCAATTACTAGTTTCAGTGAGATTAATTATCTTAATCAGGATTTCACAACAAAAAAATCGAAGTTAATTAATGGAATTAATAGTTTAACAATCAAGAAAGGAACTAAATATAATGCGGCATTGATAGACCCGGAAGCAGGAGGAATATTAATTGCAAAGACTGGAAAATACAAACGAGTTATTGTATTTCTGTCTGACGGTGATCCAAGTACTGAACCGCAAACTTTCAAAATAATCAGTGAAGCCAATGCCAATGATATCACTATATACTGTATTTCAATAAATATGCCCGCTCCTCAATGTATGAAGGATTTTTCAAATCAAACAGGAGGATTATATTTTGAAAACGTCAAAAACAAGGAAGAAGCCGAAGATTATTACCGAAAAATATTATACAATGCACAAGGCGGCGAACCCTGTCAAATTGAATGGTTGAGCGAAGTTTCTTGTAAAGCGGAAATAAGAAATGTTGAAATTAATCTTGTCCAAAATAACATAAGTGCCAAAACTAATTATATATTACCAAATAGTGGTTTAGCCCGAATCGAGTTCACACCGCCTAATGTAAAATTTTCAAAAGCTATTCCGGGAATTAAGAAAGATACATTGGTAACCGCAACTGCCATAAACGCAGATTTCAATCTTACCAATATTACAAGTTCAAATCCTGATTTTACTATAACTCCAACCAAATTTAAGCTTAATTCAGGAGAAAGCCTGGATTTGACGGTTAGCTTTTTACCATCTGACAGTAGCTATTCGTATGCTAAATATACTTTTGAAAATAATAAGTGCCCTACTAATTATTTTGTGAGCGGTGGCTTCCCTGGAAAGAAACCGGCATCAAAATCAATTGAGCTAATTAAACCAAATGGTGGAGAAGCATTTCCGGTTGGTTCCGATACTTTGATAACTTGGGATGGTATTCTACCAACAGATAAAGTCAGTATTGATTACAGTACTAATAATGGCGCGAATTGGATTCTCATAGCAGATACCGCGAGCGGGTTAAACTACAAATGGCGGGTACCCAATACTATAAGTAATAAGTGTTTGGCAAGAGTAACAGCAAATACAAATTCGATATTCGGCTGTGATAATGGGAATGTACTTATTTGTAATCAAGTTTGGATGGGTTGTAATCTTGACGTGGATACCTACCGTAATGGCGACCCTATACCCGAGGTTACCGACCCAACTGTGTGGGCTAACCTTACAACCGGTGCTTGGTGTTATTATAATAATTTCCCGGCGATGGGGAAGGTCTATGGAAAATTATACAATTGGTATGCTGTGAATGATCCGCGTGGATTAGCTCCCAAAGGTTGGCATATCCCTTCGGATGCTGAATGGGCAGAATTAGAAAAATGCTTAGGAGGTGCCGATTTAGCAGGCGGAAAATTAAAAATTTCAGGTACAATTGAGAACTATGATGGTTTATGGCGAAGCCCCAATGATGGAGGAACTGATGAAAGCGGATTTTCTGCTCAGCCAGGAGGTTATAGATTTAATTATGGAGTTTTCGACCGTTTTGAGATTGCTGGTTATTGGTGGAGTTCTTCCAATTTTAATGCTACACGAGCTTGGTTTAGGAATCTATCGTCAACAAACACAGTTATTGGCAAAGGGTCTAGCGGTAAGGACAATGGTTTTTCAGTACGATGCGTAAAAGATTAAACATAGTTTATAAAGTTTATCAGGTTCGTAAAGTTCATAAAGTAGGAAGAAAAAGAAATTAGAAATAATATTTGTTTAAACTAAAAAAAAATGATAATTTAGTTATAGGAAAAAAAAGAAATTGGAAAAGTTCTATGAGAAAATTGATTTACATACTTTTTTTTGTATTTGGTTATACAGCATATAGCCAGAGTTTATCAGTATTTAATGTTGATGCTTCGGCATTTCCGACAATTAAAGCTAATTTTATTGCCTTTGATTCTAATGGCGATCCTATAACAAATTTTTCAGTTAGTGATTTCAAAATAACCGAAAACGGATTCCCTAGGACGCCTACTAATGTAGATTGTTCGAATGAAAATACTCTTAATGCTGTATCGGTCGCAATAAGTATCGATGTTTCAAGTTCCATGTCTTATGATGAGCATGGTTATATACCTTTTGATCTAGCAAAAATCACAGCAAAAGAACTAGCTAACAGCATAATCATGCCGCCTTCCGAATTTGCATTACAAATTTGTAATTCAAAAGCTTTGATAGTTCAAGATTTCACTACTGATAATGCAAAATATCTTTCAGCAATTGAAACAATTAGTACTTCTAATGAAAATGATTTTGTTGAACAACTGCTAAACCCCTTAACCGGATTGTTAAATATCATAAAAAGAGGAATCTACACACATAATGTAGTACTATTCACCGATGCCGGGTGGATTGGCTTAACTCAAAGTGAGATTGAAACCTGTAAAGATATTTGTGTAGCTAATAAGATTAAGTTTTATGCAGTAGTTTATTCTAGTCCCGAAACTGATAAAAATGGAATAAAAAGATCGTTGCAAACATTAGCCGATGCAACAGGCGGGTTATTATTTGACGGTATTACGAGTGCAGGAGCCGCAACGGCTTTAGCAAAACGTTTACAAACCATTATTCAAGATGGCAAATTCTGTGAAATCGAGTGGGAAAGTGGAATATTTTGTAAAGGAGATTGGACAAATGTCGAAATTACTGATAGTAAGCATGCATTAACAGCTCAAACTAGATACGAAGCACCTATTAGGTCCGGTGCCGCATTAGTAATTAATCCACCGGTTGTTGTATTTTTAAATCCAACCCCCGGAATCAAAGTAGATTCAACGGTTTCGGTATTCGCAAATAATACCGATTTTACAGTAACTAACGTAACCTGTTCAAATCCTGATTTTTCTGTAATTCCTCAGAGTTTTTTTCTAGCTAAAGGCCAAAGGAGAAATCTAAAGATTTATTATCTTCCAGCAGACAGCAGTTATGAGTTTAATGTTATAACATTCGAAAGCGATAAATGTTTATCGAAATTGTACGTAAGTGGAGGGTTTAAGGGAAAAAAGCCCAAAACAAAAACTATAAATTTGATGGAACCCAACGGCGGTGAAGTGTTTTCAGTAGGTGCAGATTCTCTAATAACTTGGGAAGGTGTTATGCCCGATGACCCTGTGAAAATTGAATATAGCACTAATAATGGTTTGAAATGGACTACAATCACCGATTCAGGAACAGATTTTTTTTATAAGTGGAGGATACCGAAAACACCAAGTACACAATGCTTAGCAAGAATTACTGCTAATGCTACAACTGAAATCAGTTGTGATAACAGTGATGTGCTAATATGTAATCAATTTTGGATGGGTTGTAATCTTAATGTTGCTCATTACCGCAATGGCGATCCAATTCCTCAAGTTTCTGACCCTTTAGAATGGCGAGCCTTAACAACGGGAGCTTGGTGCTATTATAATAATGATCCAAAAAATGGAGAAATTTACGGAAAACTATACAATTGGTATGCAGTAAACGATCCACGGGGTTTAGCTCCTGCAGGCTGGTATGTACCGAGCGATGAAGAATGGACCGAATTAGAAAACTGTATTGGCGGGAAAGATATTGCCGGAGGAAAATTGAAAAGTATGGGTACTATAGAAACGGGTGATGGTTTGTGGTTTAGTCCAAACAACGGTGCAACAAATGAAACCGGTTTTGCTGCTGTTCCCGGAGGTTACCGGTACCACGTCAGCGATTTTCTAAACATCGGCGTCGATGCCTACTTTTGGACATCTACTGATTTTGGTTCCAAAACCGCATATTATAGGAGAATAGGTACTGACGCATCTATTATTGGCAGAAGTACTCATTATTATGAGAATGGATTTTCAGTACGTTGCATAAGGATGAAATAAGTTCATAAAGTTCGGAAAGTTCATAAAGAGAAGAAGATAAGAAGATAAGAAGAAAATTTAAAATTATTAGTAGCCACGACTTTTAAGTCGTGGAAAATTATTGAAAGTTTTAATCGGCTTTAGCCGAAATAAATAAGCAAAGAAATATCAACTCATCGGATGAGTAAAAAAAGAAAATAAGCAATAAGTTAAAAAGAAATTGAAAGAAATCTTATGAAGAAAACAATTTATATACTCTTTTTATTATTTGGTTATACAGCATATAGCCAGAGTTTATCTATGTTTAATGTTGATGCGTCAGCATTTCCGACCATCAAGGCAAATTTTTATGCTTTGGATGCCACTGGAAATCAAATTATAAACCTCACTCCTTCAGATTTTGAAGTGAAGGAAAATGGACAAGCAAGAACAATTACAGATGTGATTTGTTCAAGCCCGAGAATTCCCGAAGTATTATCCAGCGTATTGGTCATCGATATATCCGGTTCAATGCAAGGATTTGGTCTTGATATGGCTAAATCTGCGGCTATTGAATGGATTAATATGCTACCCGATAATAATTCAGAATGCGCTATAACAAGTTTCAGCGATAATAATTATATTAATCAAGATTTTACTAAAGATAAACCTAATTTAATTGCTGTTATTAATAATTTGACTACTTTTGGTGGTACAAACTACAATGCCGCAATGATAGACCATGTCGGTGGTGGGCTTCTAATTGCAAAAACAGGCAAGCATAAAAGAGTTGTCGTTTTTCTATCTGATGGAGATCCTACTTCCGAGCCAAAAACAGCTGAAATAATTAGCGAGGCTAAGGCTAACAATATTGCTATTTATTGTGTTACTTTAAATATGCCGGCACCCCAATGTATGAAGGATTTTGCATCGCAAACGGGTGGTATGTATTTCGAAAATATAAAAACCAAGGAAGAAGCTGAACAATGTTACCGTGTTATTTTAAAGACCGCCCAAGTTGAAAGTCCATGTCAAATTGTATGGAAGAGCGGAGTATCCTGTAAAACCGGTTTGACTAATCTGAATTTTAAGCTTATACCATTAAATCTAACAGCATTTAACTATTACCAACCACCAGTAAATTCAATAGCTAATCTGGAAATTAATCCTGCTTCAGTAAAATTTTTAAACGCAATTCCCGGAATAAAAAAAGACGCGACAATTACTGTCAAAGCCATAAATTCAGATTTTAATATAACTAATATTATATCTACAAGTCCTTCATTTACAATCGCCCCATCAAGCTTTATCCTTGAAAATGGACAAAGTACTAATCTTATAGTAAGTTATGTTCCGGCAGATAGCGGTTATACTTACTGCAAATTCACACTTGAAAATAATCAATGTCCAACTTATTTTTATGCGAGCGGTGGATTCCCTGGTATAAAGCCAAAAATACAAACTTTAAAACTTCTACAACCTAACGGTGGTGAAGTATTAGCTGTTGGATCAGATACTCTAATATCTTGGGAAGGTGTTTTGCCGGAGGAAGATGTAAGACTTGAATACAGTACAAATAATGGTGCGGACTGGATACTTCTTTCAAAATCATCGAAGGGACTAAATTACTTATGGCGGGTACCAAAGACTCCAAGTAATCAATGCTTAGCCAGAATAACCGCAAATTCGCCTTATATACCACCTTGTCCCGATGTTGCAATAGGTAATCAAACGTGGATGGGTTGTAATTTAAATGTCGATACTTATAGAAATGGCGATCCAATTCCCGAAGTAAAAGACCCAACTGAATGGAAAAATCTAAAAACGGGTGCTTGGTGTTATTACAACAACGATCCGGCAATGGGTGATGTGTATGGTAAGCTTTATAATTGGTACGCCCTCAACGATTCCCGTGGTTTGGCACCAGATGGATACCATCTGGCAAGCGATGAAGAATGGAGTAAACTTGAAAATTTTCTTGGTGGCTTGGTTGTCGCAGGTGCCAAAATGAAGAGTACCGGTACTAGCTTATGGAATAGTCCAAATACCGGAGCAACAAATTCGAGTGGTTTATCTATTTTACCCGGAGGCTTCCGGTATAATGACGGACGATTTAGTGGAGTTAGAAATGACGCTGATTTATGGACAGCTACATCTAGTTCTGAACCTTATGGATGGCAAAGATATTTAACCTGCAGTAGTGCTTATGGTTATAGAGTTTATGGTTTTAAAGAATATGGTTTTTCAGTTCGTTGTATTGTGGACTAAATCAGTTTGTAAAGTTCATAAAGTTTTTAAAGAGAAGAAGAAGATAGAAAGAAATCAATATCCACGACTTTTAAGTCGTGGATAAAGAAAAGAAAGTTTTAATCGGCTTTAGCCGAAATAGATATAAAGAAATATTTGTTTAATATATAAAATTATGATAATTTAGTACTAGCATTAAAAGAAACGAAAAGTTTTTATGAAAAGAATCATCTACATAATAATATTTTTCCTCTGTTATACAGCATATAGCCAAAGTTTATCTTTGTTTAATGTTGACGCTTCTGCATTTCCGACTATCAAAGCAAATTTTTATGCTTTGGATGTCAAAGGAAAGCCTATTGCAAACCTAACAAATTCTGATTTTAGTATAACAGAAAATGGCCAATTGAGAACGGTTACAAATGTGATTTGTCCTAATCCTATTACGCCGCAAAAGGTTTCAATAGCGATGAGTATCGATGTATCTGGTTCTATGACTACTGCCGTTGAGCTCGGAAAAATAACAGCCGGCGATCTTTGTAATACTGTTCCTATGCCGCCATCAGAATTCGCCTTGCAAACTTGTAACGACAAAGCATTGATAATTCAGGATTTCACAACAAACAAGGAATTGTTGTTATCAAAAATATCGCAAATTGTAGCTACCGGCGAAAATGATTTTGTTGAGCACTTACTAAATCCATTAAATGGTTTGCTAAATATCGCAAAAAATGGAAAAAACAAGCGAATTGCCGTTTTATATACTGATGCTTGGTGGAAGGCAATGGACCAAAGTGAACTCCAAGCATGTATTGATACGTGTAAAAAATTTAGTATTCAATTCTACGCAGTTATTTATTCTAACCAGGAAGCGGAGCCAAACGGTATAAAAAAATCGTTACAATCACTTGCCGAAGCCACTGGCGGATATTTTTACGATGGTATAATGAGTTTAAGCGCCGCGAAAGATATTGCTTATCGCATACAGGTGCAAGTCCAAGGAGGCGAACCATGTCAGATAGAATGGACAAGCGGAGTTTCTTGTGTGTCGGAATTAATTAATATAGAATTAAAACTAATTCCAAATAATTTAAAATCATACACAAGCTATCAATCACCAAACTCGACGGTTGCTAAGCTGGAAATAATACCATCGTCTATTAAATTTAATAATGCAAAACCCGGTATAAAAAAAGATACAACCATTACAGTTACAGCAAAGTATGCTGATTTCAATGTACAAAATATAATAAGCACAAACACAGCGTATTCTATTACACCAACAAACTTTTTCCTTAAATCAGGTGAAAGCAAAGATTTGACAGTAAGTTATTTCCCTTTGGACAGTGGCTATACATATGCAAAATTTGCATTTGAAAATAATATTTGCCCAACCAATTTTTATGCGAGCGGAGGTTTCCCTGGAAAGAAACCAAAAATACAGACTTTAAAACTCATTCAACCAAATGGTGGTGAATTTTTTGCTGTCGGAAACGATACCGTAATAACTTGGGAAGGAGTATTACCCGAAGAGAAAGTCAATATTGAATATAGTATTGATAATGGTTTGAATTGGATTCTTGTAGCAAAAAATGCAACCGGATTGGCTTATAATTGGCGTGTCCCCAAGACACCGAGCAATGAATGCTTGGCACGAGTGACTGCCAATATAGGTTATGAATTTACCTGTCCTGATGTCCAAACATGTAACCAAATTTGGATGGGTTGTAATTTAGATGTAGATAAATATCGTGATGGCACACCAATCCCAGAAGTTACTGATTCAACAATATGGGCAAATCTAAGATCAGGTGCATGGTGTTATTATAATAATGACACGTCTTTGGGTGCAATTTATGGAAAACTTTACAATTGGTATGCAGTGAACGATCCAAGGGGTTTGGCTCCTTATGGCTGGCATATTCCTACCGAAGCAGAATGGACTGAATTAGAAAATTGTCTTGGAGGATCAACTACAGCCGGCGGTAAATTGAAAAGTACCGGTACAATTGAAGCGGGAGATGGTTTATGGCATAGTCCTAATGAAGGCGCCACAAATGCATTTGGATTTTCGGCTCTTCCTGGCGGTTACCGCGGAAACAATGGGTTATTCTATAATATGGCTTATCTCGGTTACTGGTGGAGCAATACTGAGTACAATACCGGATATGCATGGATTAGAGGACTGGATTATTATTACTCATATATTAACAAGTATATTGATAGAAAAGAAATTGGCTTCGCCGTTCGCTGTATAAGGGATTAAATTAGTTTATAAAGTTTATAAAGTTTTTAAAGTTCATAAAGAGAAGAAGAAGAAGATAGAAAAAATTAATTGCCACGACTTTTAAGTCGTGGAAAAAATAGAAAAAAGTTTTTAATAGGCTTTAGCCGAAATAGATATAAAGAAATATTTGTTTAATATATAAAATTATGATAATTTAGCATTAGCATTAAAAGAAAAGAAAAGGTTTTATGAAAAGAATCATTTACATAATTATATTTTTTCTCTGCTATACAGCATATAGCCAGAGTTTATCTGTATTTAATGTTGATGCTTCGGAATTTCCTACCATCAAAGCAAATTTCTTTGCTTTTGATGGGTCTGGGAATCAAATCATAAACTTCTCCAATTCTGATTTTAGCATAACTGAAAATGGGCAGTCAAGAACTGTAACTAATACGAGTTGCCCTGAGCCTAATCCTTCGTTAAAGGTTTCAATAGCCATGAGTATTGATGTGTCAGGATCTATGCGGGGAGGTTTATCGGGTGAAATTCCTGTTGAACTTGGTAAAACGACTTCCAGAGAACTTTGTAAAAATATTCCTATGCCGCCTTCAGAATTCGCTTTACAAACTTGCAACGACCAAGCGTTGATTGTCCAAGATTTCACAACGAATAGGGTGCTGTTATTATCAAAAATATTACCAATTATAGCTAATGGTGATAATGATTTTGTTGAACACTTATTAAATCCATTAGCAGGTTTGTTAAATATTGCGAAAAAAGGACAATACAAGCGAGTGGCAATTCTATATACCGATGCTTGGTGGTTTGCTCTAGGTGAAAACGAACTTCAAGCGTGTAAAGATACTTGTTCCAAATATAATATTCAATTTTACGCAGTAATTTATTCAAGACCTGAAGCTGAACCAAACGGAATAAAGAAATCATTACAATTATTAGCCGATGCAACCGGAGGTTTTTTATACGATGGTATCACAAGTAAAATTGCCGCTGAGGATTTAGCGAATCGCATACAAGCGCAAGCCCAAGGTAGCGGTCCCTGCCAAATCCAATGGAAAAGCAAAGCCTCTTGTATATCAGGCATTACGAATGTAAATATAAAGTTAATACCAAATAAACTGATTGCACGATTCGACTACCCATCACCAAACAATTCAGTTGCCAAATTAGAATTTTCTCCTTCATCGGTAAAAATACTTAATGCCTTACCGGGAGTTCCAAGAGATATAAATATCAGCATAAAAGCAGTCAATTCTTATTATAATATAAATAACGTTACAAGTTCAAATCCGGCTTTTACTATTACTCCATATAACTTTGTTTTAAATTCAGGTCAAAGCACAAATTTAACGATAAGATTTATTCCAGTGGATAGTGGTTATACTTATACAAAATTTGTTTTTGAGAACGATGTATGCACAGCAAATTATTTTGCTAGCGGAGGATTTCCCGGAAAAAAACCAAAATTACAAACATTACAACTCATTCAACCGAACGGTGGGGAAGTTTTAGCAGTTGGAAACGACACTGTAATAACTTGGGAAGGAGTAATACCCGAAGAAAAAGTAAAGTTGGAATATTCAACGAATAACGGTACGGATTGGCTAACAATAGCAGACTCTGCAACAGGATTAAGTTATAATTGGAAAATCCCAAAAACACCAAGTAATCAGTGCTTGGCAAGAGTAACTACAAAACTTGGATATGAGTATTTGGGATGCGATATTGGAGATGTTCAAATATGTGACCAAATTTGGATGGGATGTAATTTGGATGTTGATCATTACCGTAACGGTGATTCAATACCTGAGGTTAGAGATTCAACACAATGGTCAAAATTAACCACCGGCGCGTGGTGCTATTACAGGAATGATCCTGCTATGGGTAAAATCTATGGCAAATTATATAATTGGTATGCAGTTAATGATTCGCGTGGTTTAGCACCAGTAGGTTGGCATATATCCTCCGTTGCAGAATGGTCTAAATTATATGCATGTGTAGGTGATGAAGGAGGTGGTAAATTAAAAAGCACCGGAACCAAATCCGAAGGTGATGGTTTATGGGATTTTCCTAATACCGGCGCTACAAACGAAAGCGGCTTTTCCGCTATCCCGGGGAGCCTCCGTTATATCAATGGAACTTTCGACTATGCTGGATACCTCGGAATGTGGTGGACTTCTGATGAGAAGGATACCGATAGTGCAAATGGCTTTTACTTGGATTGTAATTTTACGGCTCTTCACAATGGCGCATATTATAAGGAATATGGTTTCTCTGTTCGTTGTGTAACTGATTAAATGAGTTCGTAAAGTTTGTAAAGTTTTTAAATAGAAGAAGATAAGAGAGTAGTAGAAGAAGAAAAAGATAGAAAGAAATTAGTTGCCACGACTTTTAAGTCGTGGAAAAAGATAAAAAAGTTTTAATCGGCTTTAGCCGAAATAGATATAAAGAAATATTTGTTTAATATATAAAATTATGATAATTTAGCACTAGCATTAAAAGAAAAGAAAAGGTTTTTATGAAAAGAATCATCTACATAATTATATTTTTCCTCTGCTATACAGCATATAGCCAGAGTTTATCTGTTTTTAATGTTGACGCTTCGGCATTTCCAACCATCAAAGCAAATCTTTATGCTTTCGATGCCGCTGGAAATCAAATCACCAATCTCTCAAATTCTGATTTTAATATAACTGAAAATGGACAGCCGAGAACTATTACCAATGTGAGTTGCCCAAGCCCTAAACCACCAATAGCATTATCGAGTGTACTTGTTATGGATGCTTCTGGTTCAATGGGTGCCGGTAATTTGAATTTAGCAAAATCGGCGGCAAAAGCTTGGATTGAATGTTTACCACTGGGAAAGAGCGAATGTGCCATTACTGCATTTAATTCTCGAAACTATCTAATTCAGGATTTTACAACTGATAGAACCCTTTTGTTACAAAAAGCAAATTCTCTTTTTGCCGGTGGTGGCACAGATTATGATGCGGCGATGCTGAATTCTATGGCAGGCGGATTACTAATTACTCAAAATGCAAAGTATAAAAGAGTTATTGTGTTTCTCTCGGATGGGCAACCCAATCAAGAACCTCTAACATCAAAAATAATTTCTGAAGCACTTGCTCAGAATGTAACTGTTTATGTAGTAACATTGAATATGCCGACTCCGCAAAGTTTAAAAGACATAGCATTACAAACAGGCGGACAATATTTCGAGAATGTAACATCAATTGATGAAGCGCGGTTAACCTATTTGAATTTATTGCAGATGGCCCAAGGTGGCGTTCCCTGCCAAATCGAATGGCAAAGCGGGATTACCTGCAAAGCTGGTATAACAAATGTCGAAGTAAAGATAACATCATTAAATTTAATCTCAAATACAAGCTATCAACAACCTGATAATTCAATAGCAAAATTAGAATTTTCACCCAAATCAGTTAAATTTTTAAATGCCAATCCCGGAATAAATAAAGATACAACAGTTATCGTAACAGCCAGAAATGCAGATTTCAATGTTACAAATATTACATCTACCAATGCTGCGTATTCTATTTCACCAACAAATTTTATACTTACTTCAGGTCAGAGCATAAACTTAACTGTAAGTTACTTGCCGGCGGATAGCGGGTATTCTTTTACAAAATTCACTTTAGAGAATGATAAATGTCCTGTATATTATTATGCGAGTGGTGGTTTCTCGGGAAAAAAAGCAAAAATTCAGACTTTAAAACTAATCGAACCGAATGGTAGTGAAATATTAGCTGTAGGTAACGATACAATAATCACTTGGGAAGGCGTAATACCTGAAGAAAAAGTTAAAATAGAATATAGCACAGACAATGGAGCGAATTGGATTCTAATTACTCAAAACGCAACAGGATTAGCTTATCAATGGCGTGTTCCGAATACTCCGAGTAATCAATGCTTTGCAAGAGTAACAACTAAAACTGTTTATTATGAGACTTGTCCAGATGTTAAAATTGGAAACCAAATATGGATGGGGTGTAATTTGGATGTTGATACATACCGCGATGGAACTCCAATTCCTGAGGTTAGAGATTCTTTAAAATGGTCAAAATTGACCACTGGAGCGTGGTGCTTTTATAATAATGACCCAGAAATGGGTGCTACTTACGGCAAACTTTACAATTGGTACGCAGTAAATGACCCGCGTGGCTTAGCTCCTGCAGGTTGGCATATGCCAAGCTATGCGGAATGGGCAGTATTATCCGACTGTTTAGGTGGGGACAATATTGCCGGAGGAAAATTAAAAGCAACAGGCACAATTGAATTTGGTGATGGTCTATGGTCTAATCCTAATACAGGAGCTACAAATGAAAGTGGCTTTTCAGCTCTCCCGGGCGGCTATCGCTATCACAATGGTATTTTCAATGATGTTGGAGGCTTCGGTTACTGGTGGAGCTCTACTGAGAGCGTTACTACGACTGCTTGGGGCAGGAGTCTGAATTATAATCTTTCCGCTCTTGTAAGGTACTACGGTATTAAGGAGAATGGGTTCTCTGTCCGTTGTCTTAGGGATTAAATGAGGTTTTAAAAATGAAATTAAATAATAATAAATATAAATTAACTCATCCGATGACTGGCAGTCAGCGGATGAGTAAAGAAGAAAAAAAGAAAATTAAATATAGAGATGGTGTTATGAAAACTTTATTAGTAATTGCTCTGCTTTTAGTTGCGATAATCAGCACAACTAATGCACAAACCCAATCCGACAAATCCGATGCTGTCTGGACAATCGTTATGCCTACAGCGGCAAGCCAGGATATTGATATGAAGCAATGTCTTTTGGGTGAAGGAAGAGATTCGTTAATAACCACATTCGTTCGAAATACCGGTGCTTGGAAGTGCCGCGTGGATTCAATTTATTTTCGTGGTGCGGATGCATCGGCTTTCGGACTTGTTTCAGGAATGCCGGTATATACTGTTCTGGTGGGTGAGTTTCACGCTGGAGAATTTCACTTTGTACCGTCAAGAATTGGTCTCCATACAGCCGAAGTGGTTATTATTACCCAATCCGATACATTGATTCAGAAAATTACGGGTGTTGGTGTACAACCGCAACTACAAGTGATTAACGATTTAATAGACTTTGGCGTGATTAATGTTGGAAGTAAACACGATACACTTCAAGCGGTAACTATCAAAAATATCGGAACATCTCCGCTTGTTATAACAGGCACAAACCACAACAAGCCGAATGATGTTGATTTTACTACCCTTGCAGGTGGGGGCAATTTTACGCTTAATGCCGGTGCAGTTTGTAAAATGGATTTGCGCTTTGCGCCATCGTCACCCGGCAGAACCAGCGGGCTATTAGAGTTCCATTATAATGGATTAGGAAGTCCCGCGGTTGTACAGCTATATGGCGAAGGTATTGAATTGAAACCAAAAATTTTATCTGATACTGATCCATTTCCCGATATAGCCTGCGTATCAATTGTTGAAACTAAAGTGAAAATCACAAATAGAGGTGGATTGCCTTTGGTGATCTCAGAAATAAATAAAATCGGCGTTGATGCGAACCAATTTGTTGTAAATGAAACTTATCCAATTACAATAGAGAAGGATAGCGTTAAAGAAATATCGCTTCAATTCAAACCAACTTCTGTTGGAACTAAATCTATTGATTTGGAAGTAATAAGCAATGCCGATCCTGATTCAGTTTTGAAAATTCCTATTTCAGCTAAAAAAGATACTGTTTCGATTACTCCTGAACACTATACTTATAACCTTGGTTACCTTTGTGCTAACGAGGTTAAAGATACAGTTATAACTATAATTAATTCAGGTACATTGAAATCGGGTGCTTCATTAACAGTAAACCCAAATTTGGTTTATAATAAAGACAATGTTTCGTTGGGTATTGGAAATAAAGAAGATATAAATATATCGTACAAAGGTGGAGCGGCACCGGGACCTTTCACTGAAAATATTAGTATAGTTGATTCTGTTTGCGGCTATATTCAGGTAGTGCAGATAATTGGCGAAATAGTCGATCAGGAATTGAGTGTTGAAAACATCGATGTAGGTTATGTCTGTCCAAATTCGACCATAGATTCGATACTTAAAATTGAAAATATAGGTAAATTGAAATTCTATGGCAAATTATCTCCTTCGTCAAGCGTAACTCTATCAACAGATAAATTTGTACTTAATCCAAGTGAAGCCGCTAATATATCATTTTCAATCAATTCTCTAGTCGCGCTTGGTCCGTTCACCGGCAATATAACTGTAACCGATTCAATATGTGGATATACTAAGTCCTTTGCGATATCAGGTATTGTTCAGACACCTATACTTGATGCACCTGAAATTACAATAGCCAGCTTAGTTGGACAAAATAAAGACGGAATTTTAGCAATCGAGAATAAGAGCAATAGGACAGTGACAATTCAAAATCCTCCTATAATAACTGCTCCGTTTTCAATTGTCGGCAATCCTTTTCCTTTAACAATACCGCCTAATGAAATTAAAAATATAACTTTACACTATGCACCAACTGATAATATAACTCATTCCAATACATTGCAATTTTTGGTTGAACCTTGTAGTATTACTTACGAAACTATAGTAACGGGTGTTCCTTCTTATGCATCCGCATTAATTACGACAGATACTTTAAGTGCTTATGCCGGCGACACAATTAACATTCCTGTTAAATTGAAGAACGGCAATAATTTAGATTTGTCAGGAGTAACATCAATCCAAACCGATTTGGTATTTAATCCTACATTATTGACTCCAGTGGATCGCGTTTCGTATCCGGTTCAAAGCATTAACAATAAACAAGCTAAAATCGAAATCAAAGATATTCCTATAACATCCCAAGCCGGAGAACCATTAACCAAAATACCATTTATAGTTGGTTTGGGTAACGAAGAATTTTGTGCGTTGATCCTCGATAATATGCTGGCAAATGGCGGACCTGCAAATATTCAATCCGAAGACGGCACATTCAAACTTCTCGGAATTTGCCGCGAAGGTGGTACAAGGCTATTTTTACCAACAGGAAAAGTTGAGATTTTGGCAATTATACCAAATCCGGCAAGCGATAATGTAGAAATTAAAGTAAATCTGATTGAAAAAGGTACAACAACACTTTCTGTCATCAATTCAAACGGACTTAGAGTAAAAGAGTTCAATCTGACCGGCGAGATAGGGTTGAAGACGGTTAATATCGATATAAGAGAGTTCGGCAACGGCATGTATTTTATACAATTGCAAACACCAACTGTACTTACGAACCAGAAATTGATGATAATTAGATAGCATTAGTAAACAAGTAAATAAGCTGGACTCCAATTTCAAAGTGGAGTCCAGCTTTTTTTTTGTAACTTTTCATTCTTTAATTTGTTATCATACAATAAATATATGCAAAAAATAAAATTAAATTGAATTAATTAATTAAAAATTATTTAGTATTTTTGTTTGTGTTTCATAATGAATTTAAATAAATTAGTGAGTTACTTATGAATAATCCATCCTTTTTCCGCACTAAGCTCTATCTGACGAACGAGCGAATTCTCTGCATTCCCGCATGGGCTGTGGCATAAGCCTTGTTATCCCATAGCCGAAAATAAATGTCTGGTTCGCATTTATAGAAACAAATTGGTGGGAATGACATACATTACTTACAATTAACTATCAACCCCATGCTTCAACTTGGGGACAAAAAGACCAAAAAAATATTTAAAACAAATATAGAGATACAAAATGAAAAAATCAAAAATGATTTTACTTTTTATGCTGGCGATATTAATTTCAGTTGCCGGCAATGCGAAAGGGCAAGAAGTAAAACTAATCAAACAATACAATTTTTATAAGCAATTTCAATACGGAGTAACTTATTTCAATTATAATGAATCTTCTAATAAAATTTATCTGGGATCACCAACATCATTCAAAATATACAATGTTGCTTCAGATACTTTTGAAGTCAATGAGGAAAATGAAGTGGAAATCAAGGTTAGTAAATACTCATATTTCAGAAGAAACGGTAACGAAATAAATAAGATTGACCCATTTTCTAATCAAAAAATCTTTACTTTTTCTTATTCAGATAATAAAATAATAATGTGGAACCTTTCCGAAGATGGGAACCACCTAATATTAATGACAGAGAAAACAGGTACAAAATGGTACAAAGAATGTGAATTGCTTGTTTACAATACGCTTACGAATGACATTGATAAACAATTGACTTACCAATTAAACTTAGAAGACGATATACCTGATCAAATTCGCAACTTTCTTATGAGTATTAAGGTGAGTTCTGACTTGAAATATGGTCTCATCGATTGGGGGTGTTATAAAGACTATTTAAAACCATATTCAAACGGAATTATGGGCATAGATATAGTAAATTTAGAAACTAACCAAAGGATTCATAGGTTGAACAATCAAAGGTCAATTTGTCTATCTACAACTTCGGATACTTTAGTGGTTTCAAATTGGCAATGGAAGGAGTATGAAATTGGTAATAGTTTTTCTTATGACAGTTCCAATGTAATAAATATTCAATCAGGAATCCCATTACTTGGAGGGAAAAAGATCCAAACTGGTAATTCAAATCATATTTCCGGAAATTTTTTAATAACAACAAATGATAGAAAATTATTTTGCATCAATTTGACTACTATGAAAAGTGATTACCTTCCTACCGATTACCGTATCAGTGATTTTGTTATTCATAACTATAAATTGATTGCTTGTGATAATGAAGGAGGATATAAAATAGCAATATATGACATTTCTAATATTACCGGAGTCAATGAACCTAGAAAAGTAGTATTGCTGTATCCAAACCCAACGAGTCATTTGCTGAATTTAGAAATCGATAAGTGTTTGGAATATAATGTTCAAATAATTGATGAAACAGGAAAAATTCTTGATAGTTTCCCAATTTACAATTCATACCAATTGAATTACAATACAACGCGATTACCAAAAGGAATGTACATACTACAACTAAATAGCAAAATAAGTTCAGTAAGTTACAAATTCCTGAAGGATTAACTAAATGAAAAAACTATTTTTAATCGCATTTGTATATCTATTCAGCAAGTATCATTGATAATAGCTAAAGCACAAGATCAAAATATAGAGCAATTGAAAGTAAAAGTTGATAATATAGACACTTTATTATGCGACACTATCTATGGGTTTAAAGGACCCCGAGGCATAATCCGCGGGTATCAATGGGGCAATGAAAAAAGTGCCTCGATTGGGATATTAGCCAATCAAAATAGCATAATCTCGGATTTTTTGTTTGCCCCAAAGACTGGTTTGCCTGATCAAAATTTACAAATATCCTTTCTGAACCAAAAATTGAATAGCTTGTTTGAAAGCATCTATATCAAAAGTTTGATTTGCGGCATCAATATTCATTCTGCTTATTAAGCCGTCAAATTCAGTAAGAACTTCCATATTTGGATCCGCTTGTCTATCGACTTTGAATTCACCGAATCTAATTGTAGCGCATAATTGATTATTAGTGAAATTAACTTTATAAACAGCATTAGATTTTTTCAAATCAGCAGATTTCGCAGAACCTTGAGTGAATTTTCCAATCAAAACATTTCCTTGGAAAATTTCGCCGCTTCCTTGGCTAATTTTAATTTCTTTGGTCATTTCGCGTTTCACTTTTAGCAAACCGGGATTGAATTTAGCAGGTCGCGGATGAGCTTTACAGAAGTTTCCAACATCGATTGGTCTCAAACCTGTTGTACTCATAAGATTATTATTGATAACGTTTTCGCAAACTTTAATTGCCGAAAAGTTAAAATCAACGTAGGCACTCATACCAGTACATGTACCAAAAAATCTATATTCATGGTTAGATGTTGCCGAGCCTTCACCGCTTGAATAGGGTAGAACCTCAATTGCTTTTTCACCGGTTATCGCGTAAAATTCATAAAATGAAGCAATTGAAAACCCTTTTTGGTTATAAATCGCATACGGTTCTCCTTTAAAATAAAGTGTATCCAAACTAATAACGGCAGAGTTGTTCATTTTAGAGTCGTTGATGAATTTGGCATGCTTCGATTCGTCATTGTTTATTCTTCCGCCGCCGCCGCAAGCTGTTAACGATAAGCCAACTGCTACAACAAGAAGTAACAATAAATTAGTTCGTGAAATGGTAGTATTAAGCATAAAATCCTTTTTTGTTATATAAATAAAAATAATTAATTTTTGTTGTAAAAAGTATGAGTTTTTATTAACCCAAAACTGCTTTATCAAAATTAACACTATTTTTTCTATTTTTTAATAAATTCGTCTATATTAAATGCTGATTTTACGTAATAAATCCCTGCCTATCAATCTGAAATATCGATTTTTCAGATTAATTGTGACCTGTCTCAGCTGTTATAACTATTTAGCCAATTAGATTATAAATCTGGATTTGATATGAGACATCATCAACCCCATGCTTATTATAATTTAAAACCTATAAGAAAGGATGGGACTGTCTCAAAACTCGAATATTAACAAAATAGCTCAGACAGGAATGTCTAAGCTACTATATATATCAATGTGATAGTAGAACAGACATTCTTGTCTGTTCCTTAAAAACAGGATTTTGAGACAACCCCATCTGTACAAAACAACTCATCCGATGACTACCAGTCATCGGATGAGTAAAATAAGCTATCTTATATCATACCCAATTCTTTACCGACTTTCTTGAATGCGGCAATAGCTTTGTCCAAATGCTCCGGAGTGTGGCCCGCAGAAATTTGAACGCGGATTCTGTCTTTTCCTTTAGCTACGACAGGGAAACTGAATGCTATAACGTTGATGCCTTCTTCCAACATACGGTTTGCGAAATCTACGGCCAATTTTGAGCAGTCAGGATATTTACCAAACATAATCGGAACGATAGGGTGTTCGCCCGCAACGATGTCAAAACCGGCCTCAGTCATCTCTTTGCGGAAACGCTTGGTATTTTCCTCTAAACGGTCGCGCAATTCAGTAGAAGCGGTTAAAATCTCCAAGCATTTGATTGTAGCGCCAACGATGGCAGGTGCTAATGTGTTTGAGAACAAATAAGGGCGTCCTTTGTTTCTCATCCATTCAACGATTTCTTTTTTACCGGCAATACATCCTCCGCTGGCACCACCCAAAGCTTTACCGAATGTAGTTGTAATAATATCCACTCTGTCCATAACGCCGCGGAATTCGTGAGTACCACGTCCGGTTTTGCCCATAAATCCGGTAGAGTGTGAATCGTCAACCATAACCAACGCATCGTATTTTTCAGCCAAATCACAAATCCCTTGCAAATTAGCAATATCGCCGTCCATAGAGAAAACACCATCGGTTGAAATTACTTTAAAACGACAGCCTGCCGCATTAGCTTCTTTCAAACAACGCTCTAAACCTTTTAAATCTTTGCCTGAAGCGGTATCTAATTCTTCAACATCGCGCATATCGGCGTGTTTGTAAACCCAGCGTTGAGCTTTCGATAATCTAACACCGTCAATAATTGAAGCGTGGTTCAATGCATCGGCGATAATAGCATCTTCAGGGCCGAAGAGTGGTTCGAAAACCGCGCCGTTAGCGTCGAATGCCGCTACGAATAAAATTGCGTCTTCCATTCCTAAAAATTCAGCGATTTTGTGTTCCAAAGTTTTGTGAATGTCTTGAGTTCCGCAAATAAAGCGAACTGATGACAAACCGTAACCGCGATAATCAATGGCTTCGTGAGCGGCTTTGATTAATTCAGGGTGGGAGGAAAGTCCCAAATAATTGTTTGCGCAAAAGTTCAACACTTTTTTTCCGCCTATAACAATCTCGGCACCTTGTGGAGATTCGATTATGCGTTCGTGTTTGTATAATTTTTGTTCTTCTAAATTTTGTATTTCTTTCGTTAGAAAGTCTTTCATTTTTCCGTACATTACAGCACCTGTTATGTTTGTTTTATTAAATTAAAAATTTGTCATTTTGAAAAAAGAAAATTACTAATAATTTTCCAATTTTTAGTCTTATTTTATCAATATATGCTATTTTTTTGGACTTTTTATTAATCCTTATTTCAGGAATTATATCAATTATGATTCGATTCAATAACAAAAAATAACCCGATTGATTAATCAACCGGGTTTTCATCAATTTCTTAATATCAATTTTGATATTAGTCGTTAGCTAGCTGTTCAGCGATTTCATCCGAAATATCGGCGTTAGTATAGATATTTTGCACGTCTTCGTTATCTTCAAAAACTTCTATAAAACGCATAACCTTTCGCGCTCTCTCAACTGTTTCAATCGTTACTGTATTTTGTGCAACGTATTCCAACTTTGATTCGCCTAATTCAAAACCATTGGATTCAAAGTATTTACAAACGTTTGCAAATTCTACCATTGGGCAAACGATTGTTGTATCTTCTTCATCGTATTCCATATCGTCAGCACCGCATTCTAAAACGTGGTTCATCAATTCGTCTTCCGACATACCTTTTGTTTTAACTAATATAATGCCTTTTCTATCGAAATTCCAAAGCACCGAGTTTGTTTCGCCCAAGTTGCCGCCCATTTTTGTAAAGAGGGCGCGGATATTAGCAACTGTACGGTTTTTGTTATCCGATACTGTTTCAACGATTGCCGCAACACCGTTCGGTGCATAGCCTTCATAAGTGAATTCTTCGTAGTTAACGCCTTCTATTTCGCCGGTACCTTTTTTGATAGCGCGGGTTATATTATCAGCAGGCATATTATTGGAGCGGCCGTTTTGTACCGCTAATCTTAATCGAGAGTTGCTATCCGCATCGCCGCCGCCTTCGCGAGCCGCAATTGTGATTTCTTTGGCGATACGTGTGAAAATTCTACCGCGTAGCGCGTCTTGGCGGCCTTTACGGTGCTTTATGTTCGCCCATTTACTATGTCCTGACATATTTTTTCCTAATTCATTGTTTTACATTTATCAGGTTACAAAAATACAAAACATTTTATTTTTGAAAAAATTTTCTGCGAAAAAGAGCAATATAATTGTTAATTGTCAATGGATAATTGTCAATGATGTGTAGGGGCGAAGTTGCCTCGACCGTTTTTTGGTCATTGTAGGTAGGGGCGTATTGAATACGCCAAAAAACACCAGCCCACTTATTGTCAGAATCAGGATGGCCAGGATTTGAGGATGAAGAGGATGGGGACTACATTTATGAGACATCGGGAATCTATATTCGAAAATTTTGAATACTAAGAGAAGGATTTTCAATTGCCACGACTTTTAAGTCGTGGATAGGTAAAGCAATCATTTTATATGGGCTTTAGCCCAAAAGCTAAGGGAATCTGAAACACCAACCGTGCACATTTTTTTTTATAAACATTTGACCTCTAAAGAGATCATTTTATGTGTCAGCCTTACAGTCTGAATGATGGCACCAATTTCTTTTCTTGGGACGGTGTCCCAAGCTATTTTATACTAGGCGCTCAGCCAGCAAGATGGATTCCCGATGCTTCGGGAATGACATTGCATGCCCCAAACCCAATATCCTAAACCCTTTCTTCTTTCTTCTCATTAACAATTTACAATTAACCATTGTCCATTATTAGGTCTTTATCGCAATTCCTATAATCAATCACAAGTTGTACGCCATTTGTAAGATTAATATCTTCAATCAGGTTTGAGATTTGGATGCCTAACAAACGTATGGGTTTTATTATCGGCTGTCCTTCGAAAAGTTCGCAGGCGAAATCGAAAATATCTTTTTCGTAATTGAATGCGTGGTTCATAGTTCGGCTACGAGTAAATGTAGAAAAATCATTATAGCGGACTTTTAGCGTGATTGTTTTACCTGCTATATCGGCTTTGTTCATACGTCCGCCAATGGTTTTGCTAATTAGTTCTAATTGTTCGAAAGCTTTAGCATTGTCAGTCAAATCTTCTATATACGTTCTTTCCGCGCTTAGGGATTTTCGTTCATATTCCGTTCGAACGGGATCGTAATATTCATTGCGTATGACGTTGTAAAAATACAAACCCGCTTTGCCGAAAAGCATTTCCAATCTGTCGCGGCTGAGCAATAACAAATCGCCGCAAGTAATTATACCGTTTGCAAACATTTTGCTTTGAGTAACTTTGCCACAACCGGGGATTTTTCCGACCGGTAGCTGTTCTATAAAAGCTGGGGCGTCTTTTGGAGCTATTACAGTTAAACCATCCGGTTTTTTCCACGCCGAAGCCACCTTAGCTAAAAATTTATTGAATGACACACCAGCCGATGCCGTTAATTGAGTTCGTTGGTATATTTTTGCTCTGATTTCCTGGGCTATTCTTGTTGCTGAAGGATTGTTCATTTTGTTTTGTGTAACATCCAAAAAAGCTTCATCCAGCGACAATGGCTCTATAATATCGGTATATTCTGCAAAAACGGCTCTGATTTGGTCGGAAACCTGTTTATAAACGTCATATCGACCGCGGGCAAAAATCAAATCAGGACATTTCTTCATTGCCACGAGGGAAGGCATAGCGGAACGAATACCAAATTTTCTTGCTTCGTAGCTTGCCGCTGATATAACACCGCGTCTGTGGGGCGATCCAACAACAAGCGGCTTGCCTCGAAAAGCGGGATTGTCGCGTTGCTCAACCGATGCAAAAAATGCATCCATATCAACATGTATTATTTTTTGTTTTATATTCATCAATAATTAATTATTTTTGTAATGTAAAATTAATAATAAAATACTAAAAGAAGTAGAAAAATGTTCAAAATACGTGCAATTATCATATCTGTTTTAATTTTAGTAAATTGCAATCTACTGAATGCAGAAGGATTTCTATCGGCAAATTATAATTTCTCTAAAAGCAATACATCACAAAATGTTAGTAATCTTACACCCGATTTTGTTTGCTTCAGTAATTTCAGCGAAATTAGCTCAATTAATAGGGGAGTGTCCTTGGGTTATATTCAAAAAATCAATAATTGGTATTCGATTGGTGCCTCCATCGGCTATACTGATAATTATATTAATTTCAGTTCTTATAATAATTTAATGGTAGGTATTGACGGAACATTATATCAAGGTGTGGTGCTGTCGCGAATAGGTACTAATTCAGATTTATATAATTTCGCATTTGATTTTGGAATATTTGAAGTTTACAAGAATCTATTAATCACAACTTCTTTTAGCTATACAGGTTCCGGAAAAACGGTTTATGATAAATATGAACAATTGGTAGAACCTGTAAACCAAGGTGTTTTTCAAGAAACTCAAACTCGAATCAGGAATCAAGCCGAAGGGAAAATGGATTATGCGTTTCAAAGCTACAGCTTTTTACTTTCAGCACGTTATCAAATACCGGTATTCACCACAATGGATTCCGAAGACTTATTATTTATTGTTCCTGAAATGGAATTTGGTTACTCATTTACAAAATTTTATCAAAGCGACTATTGGCACAATGGGGCAATAAAATTAAAACTCGGGTTACAATACAGTATCTAAATCGGTTAAAACATATTTCTGTAATTCTTCAACATCCGAAAAATGTTTTTTTTCAGTCCCAATAATTTGATAATCTTCGTGTCCTTTGCCTGCGATTAATAAAATATCACCGGCATTAGTCATCTTGCAGGCGCGTTCAATAGCTTTCGCTCTATCAGGAATTATTTCAAATATATCTTTTTGGTTATCGGCGATACCCGCCAAAATTTCGTCAATAATCCGATTAGGATCCTCGGTACGTGGGTTATCATTGGTTATAATTGCATAGTCGGCTATATCTGTCGCTATTTTTCCCATGAGAGGACGTTTTGTTTTATCTCTGTCTCCACCACATCCAAAAACGCAAATCAAACGACCACACGAGTGATGCAATATTTCACGGCAGGTAGAGAGTGCATTTTCAAGTGCATCAGGACTATGAGCATAATCCACTATTGCGGAACTACCGGTGTTTAGCTTCATCCTCTGCATACGGCCGGGTGCCCCGTTAGCTATTTCTATAGCTTGTATTATGACTTCAGTTTTAATTCCCATTTCGGAAGCAACTGCAAAGCATTGAGCAGTGTTATCAATATTAAATCGACCAATCAAAGGTGTTTGGATTCGAGTTTCATTAATTTTGTAATGCGAGTAGTCGTAGAATAATCTTTCTTTGCTAATTTGATAATCAGCATTATTGCGTCCCACAGTGATAATTTTAGCATTCGTATTGCATGTCATCAAATTGGAATACTCCGAATCACTGTTTACAACTGCAAAACTTTTATTATCTAATTTATTAAAAAGAGTTTGTTTGGCTAATCCATAATCTTCAATCGTTTTATGATAATCCAGATGTTCGTGTGTTAGATTTGTAAACACAGCCCCATCAAAATGAATTCCATCGGCTCTGTTTTGCATTAAAGCGTGTGACGAAACTTCCATAAAGACATATTCCACATTGGCTTTATTCATTTTGCAAAAAATTTCGGCTGATTGAATAGGATCGGGTGTAGTGTGTGTAGCATCTAAAAATTCATCAGCAATATAATTACCCGTGGTGCCGATAATACCGCATTTATATCCCGCAAATTTAAAAATTGACTTTAGTATATAAGTTATTGTGGTTTTGCCATTTGTTCCGGTAACACCGATGATTTTCATATTCTTGGATGGCTCACCCTGAAATTTGTGAGCGGCTAAAGCAAGTTCTTTCCTTGAATTAGCTGTTTTAATCCAAGTAACTTTTAGGTCCAGCGTTTCCGGTAATTTTTCGCATATTATGGCTGATGCACCCGAAGCAATAGCATTGTTAATATATGAATGTCCGTCGCCTAAATTGCCTTGTATCGCAAAAAACAATGATCCGGCTTGTACGCTCCGAGAATCAAAAGCGATAGAAGAAATTTCGATTTCAGGATTACCGATAATTTCGGAATTTGTATTTATATCTATAATATCAGAAAGTTTCATTTTGTGTCAATTAAAAAGAACAAAATTAACGAAATCTATCCATTTAGAAAATTAGTACCGATTAATAATATTTTTTGGCATAAAAAATGTAGTACAAGATGAATTGGAATGATGTTTTGGTAAATTTGTAAGAATTTTATAAATCCATGTATTTCAGATGAATAATTATGAATCATTAATAATCAATCATGATTTGTATTTTTTTGTAAATTTTTATAATTATATTTAGTCAAATAAATGAAAGCAGTAATACTAGTAATTGACGACCAGCCAATAATGGCCAAAGCATTAAAAAGGCAAGTAGAACAAATAATTGATACTGAAAATTATAAGGTTGAATCTTGTGTTGATGTTGAAAAAGCATTTGAAATTATTTATAAAGCAAAAGACAGAGGTGATGAAATTCCTCTTATTATTTGTGATTTCATCATGCCGAATATGGATGGTGCGGCATTTATAAAAAAAGCTCATGAAATTTTACCGGCTACGCTGAAAGTATTACTATCTGCTCAAGTTAATTTAGATGAAATAGCTGGTTTTATTGATTATGAATCAATGTATAAATTTGTAAAAAAACCATGGAACAAAATAGATTTAGTAACGTTGGTAAACAGTGCTTTAAATACATATCATAATCGTGAAGATTTGAAAAATAGGGATCTTATTCATGTAAAGGATGAGTTATTATTTGAACTCAGCGAACTTTTGGAAAGTAAAAGGCACAAATTGCAATTAGCTTTTGAAAGTTGCAAATTTTATCTTTGGGAATGGGATATTGATGATGATAAAATCATCTATGATGGTAACTTTATCGAATTGCTTGGTTATGATAAAAGCAATATTACTAATCGCAGTTCTTTGCTTTCTATCATACATCCTTATGATAAGCCTAAAGTTATGCTCGATCTCAACAGAATGATAATAGGAGAATCAGATCAAACTTATATAAAATGTCGTATTAAGGGTAAAGAAGAAAATTATATTTGGGTTGAAACCCGCGGCGTCCTTGTAAAAACCGATACAGGAAAAAGAATTGTATCTGCGGTTACACAGGATATAGATATGTCTGAACGTATTCAATTAAAAATCGAAGAAAATGAGTTTTTGTTCAGAACGTTTTTTGACAAGATGTCATCTGGGGCTATTATTTCGCGCTTGATTCTTGATGAGGAATCAGGAAAAATAATTGATTTGGAATGTATTGATATAAATTCTTATGCTGAGAAATTTTTCGAAAAGGAAAAAAATTCGTCGATAGGCTGTATGATGCGTGATTTATTAAATGAACACATAACTCCGAAATTTTACGATTTCTTGAATCTTATATATAAGACTCAAGAAGCGCACTATATTCAAAGCTCGTTTTTAATTAATGATAAATATATTGGCTTATATGGATTTCCTTTTCCTAATTCCAAAGATAAAATTGCTTTTATTTTTAACGATATGACTGAGAGATATAATTGGGAACTACATATACAGAAGGCAAAAACAGAAGCAGATGAAAATGTTCGTATGAAAAACGCTTTCATTGCAAATATGAGCCACGAAATCCGTACTCCAATGAGTCAAATTATTGGTTTTGCTGAGCTTTTGAAAGATTCTAGTTTCGAGCCGGAAGAACGAGCGCAATTCGCAGATATTATCGTAAAGAAATCACATCAAATGATGAAATTGGTCAATGATATTGTAGATATTTCTAAAATTGAAGCCAATCAGATAAACTTATCCAAGACAGATATTTCAATAAATGCAATAATGCTCGATTTATATTATACTTTTGAGCAAAATCTCGCAGAATCAGAAAAAAATATAAAACTAATCTGCAATACTTCACTAGCGGATGAAAAAATTATATATTATACTGATGGAATGAGATTTAAACAAATCATGACAAATCTGATAGATAATGCTATAAAATTTACTAATGAAGGATTTGTTGAATTTGGATACGAACTTACAGACGGCTATCCGGTATTTTATGTCAAGGATACCGGTATTGGTATTGAAGCAGAAAAAACTGATAAGATATTTATGGCTTTCGAACAAGCTGACAATTCTTACACACGTAATTATGAAGGTGTTGGTTTAGGTTTGTCAATTTGCAATCTATTGACAATAATGCTCGGTGGAAATTTATTAGTTGAATCCGAATTGGGTAAAGGCTCAAAATTCTTTTTTTCGTTACCGAATGAGCATCAAGTGAATACTCTCAATAAATCAACCAAGAATGATTTATTACAAAAAAAGTTTGAGGATTCAAATTTTCTTTTAGTTTCAAATTCAAGCGATGAAATTTACTATTTCCAAAAAATTGCAGATATTAATGGCTTTACTTTATACAATAGTAACGATAAAAAAGGGGCTTTAGAAATAATCAATCATCAAAAAATCGATTTTCTTATTGTTGACTTAGTATTTTCGAAAACTGATTGCGTAGAGTTAGTTAAAAACGTAACCGAATCGCATAAAGATATTAAGATAATTGCTTTAACATCTGTTACGAATAAAACCACCAAGGATAAATTAATTATTTCCGGATTTGACGGTGTTTTGGTTAAGCCTTATGATTACAATGATTTTGTCAAGTTAGTTTATTCATTGATATAAACGTGAAATAAATATTTTTATCATTTTTCTGTTCAATTTGAACAAATAATTTGTGAATACAAGCGAATTTTGCTTAATTTTGCTTAATTATTACTAAAAATTTTATTAATGGAGTGTATTATGATTAACAAAATTCAAGAATTATTAGGTTCAAAAGCCGAATATCTTCTTAATTTCGATAATCCTAAAATTCATAAAGATTTGCTACACCTACCGGGTGGCGATTTTATTGACCGCATATTTATGCAAAGTGACCGTAATAATCGCGTAATTGGCAATCTTTCTTGGCTTTTAAACCATGGACGTTTATCCGGTACAGGATATATGTCAATTTTACCTGTTGATCAAGGAATCGAACATTCAGCAGGTGCTAGCTTTGCAAAAAATCCAATATATTTCGATCCCGAAAAAATAGTAGAATTGGCAATTGAAGGCGGTTGTAATGCTGTTGCGTCAACATTTGGTGTATTGGGCATCGTTTCGAGAAAATACGCGCACAAAATACCGTTTATAGTAAAAATCAATCATAACGAACTAATTACATACCCGAATAAATTTGATCAAGTCATGTTTGGACGAGTTGAGCAGGCTTATGATATGGGTGCCGCCGCTGTAGGAGCAACTATTTATTTTGGTTCCGATGAAGCGACACGTCAAATTCAAGAAGTTGCAGAAGCATTCCAAACCGCTCACGAATTAGGCATGGGAACCGTTCTATGGTGCTATTTGAGAAATCCCGCATTCAAAACCGATAAAGATTATCACGTATCGGCTGATTTGACAGGTCAAGCAAACCACCTTGGTGTAACTATTCAAGCTGATATTATAAAACAAAAACTGCCGGAAAATAATGGCGGTTATCTGGCAATGAATAAAAATGGTGCTTACGGAAAATACGATAAAAGAATGTATTCGGAACTTTCGAGCGACCATCCGATTGACCTTTGTCGCTACCAAGTAGCAAACTGCTATATGGGACGTGCAGGGTTGATTAACTCCGGTGGAGCATCTGGAGAAAATGATTTGCAGGATGCTGTATTTACAGCTGTTGTTAATAAACGTGCCGGTGGTATGGGTTTGATTTCGGGCCGTAAATCATTTCAACGTCCGATGAACGAGGGTATCCAATTGCTTAACGCTATTCAAGATGTTTATCTAAGCGATGGAATTACAGTAGCATAATAATAAATATCTTTGGAAATGGGTCAATGACCCGTCTTCTCCCAGCATTTTAAATTTTACGGACAGGTCTCGGTCTGTCCTTTTTTAATATAAACTTATAATATAATTGAATATATCACGTCGAGTTGATATATCGAAATTAGTTGATTTCTTTTTACAATTCAAATCTGCGAGGTCTATATGAAATTTTTAAACGCCTTGTTCATTTCTTTGATTTTACTTACCCCATTGGTAACTAGTTGTAATGCTAAAAGCGAAAAAAAGGAGCTTAATTTGGAAACTGTTAAAAACGTCGATTTACAACGCTACATCGGCAAATGGTACGAGATCGCTCGTCTTGATCATTCCTTCGAAAGAGGATTGGTAGGTGTAACAGCCACATATTCCTTCAGGGATGACGGGAAAATAAGTGTCTTGAACGAAGGGTATAAATTGACTTTAGATGGGAAACATTCAAAAGCTGAGGGCAAAGCTAAATGTCCCAATCCTAATGAACCCGGCAAATTAAAAGTATCGTTCTTCTGGTTTTTCTACGCAGATTATAATATTCTTGAGCTGGATACAGTGAATTATCAATATGTTTTAATTGGCGGCAGTTCACCGAATTATTTATGGATTCTATCCAGAACACCACAAATGCAACCCGAAATCTATGAAATGCTTCTTCAAAAAGCTAAAGATAGGGGATATGACCTAAGCAAGTTAATTAAAGTTGAGCAAAAAAAGTAAACAATGCTTAATTGTTAAGTATCAATGATTAATGGAAATTAGATATTGATAGTTGAAAATCAGAAGACATTTAGCCGTTATTCCTGCGAAAGCAGGAATCTCCCTGATAGACAAGTAGTTATTCATCCTGAACGAAGTCGGAATCAGGATGGCCAGGATTAGAGGATTTACAGGATGGGGGATAGTGTCATCCTGAACGAAGTGAAGGATCCATCTTCAAATATTTTGAATTTTGAATTGTAAATTTTGAATGCGAAGAAAAGAGGATGTTGTCAATCCCGCGGAAGCGGGATTCCATCTTGCTTGTCTGAACTGGGATTTATGGGATTTTAGGGATTAAAGGATGATGTCAGTCCGAACGATGCGAAAAGTTTATCTTGTGTCCGTTTTTTTGATGGGCTCCACTTACCGAAAGTGTAGTCCATCTTGCATTTTAGCTCTCGTTCAAAAGCTCCTGCTTTGGAACGCTCTTACAGCAGATTTTCTCGCGTAAAGAATTATTTCCATTGAGGCAAGCCCCAATGCTTCCAAAAGCGTGCAAAATCAACCCCATGCTTCAGCATGGGGTTTTCAGATGGAAGCACATGGGCTTGCCCATGTGAAATTATTCCCCTTTTGTCAAAACCCCAAATTATTTTCATAAAAAACGAAAAAAAAATATGTTTGCGCTCTTATAAATTACTATTTATATATTGCTTGGAATTATGAAAAAGAATTAATTTAATTAATGCGAAAAAAGTGAAACCTTTTTGCGTTTAATGTGTCTTTATAATATGAAAAGTTGACAATTTTGAAATAACTAAGTTTTTTTTATTCAGTTTTTATTTAAAATTGACTAAAGAAAATAAGTAGTTTGACATATATTTCGAATAATACCGGAAGTACCGGATATTATTAGAAAAAACAAATATATAAGGAATTAAACTTATGATCTACAAAAAACTAATACTCGCAGTAGCTATTGCGATAGCCGCATTTACGCCACTATGGGCAATTCCCGACGTGCCCATTTTGCAAGTAGATACGTTGGTTAACCTAAGCAAAACAGGCGGTGGTGAAGCACAGAGTGCACTATTTCTACCCGATGGAAATATTCTTGCCATTTGGAAAGGGCGACCAATGATTATTGACTCAAAGTCAGGTGAAACAATTAGGAACTTAGATGCACTTTCAAGCGGATATGCATCAGATCCAAAAATTACCAAAGACGGTACTAGATTAATAACAAGGGTTTCGGGACCTGAATTAGCAATATGGGATATTCCATCGGGTAAGATTATTAAACAATTTAAATTTCAGGTAGGGTGGTGTTGCATATCACCTGATGGGACAAAAATGTACCTAACTTTACCGAATAATAATGATAATCCCGGAACTATAGCGGTATATGATATGGCAACTTTCCAAGAAATCGATAGATTAGCATATCCAAATATTACTTGGGGCAGTCAAATTGATATTTCACCAGATGGTCAAACCCTTGCTGTATCAGTTGGAAAGACTCAAGATAACCAATACGACACAAAATCTAATCGGGTAATTCTTATTAATCTAAATGACAAGAAGAATTACACAATAGTGGAAACATTCGAACCTCAAGTTTATTCCATGGAATTTTCACCCGACGGGAAACAAATTGCCTTTCTGCATGGGGGAGGGAATTGGGAGGATATATACATATATATCTATAACTTAGGAATGAAAAAGAAAAAACTTATCCTGCTTAATGATTTATCAGCTTTGTTTGGAATTAAAATCAAGTCACTGGGACAACCATATTTTGTTGATTACAACACTATAATTTTTGAGGCTACTGATTGGCCTATAACAAAAAATTATCACTTATCATGGAATATTATTGAAAATAGAATTAAATGCTTGATTAAATTCACAAATAACTACAGTGTTGACATTAAAGATAGTACTTTGTTATTGTGTAGTCAGGGCGGCTTATTGGCATATTTAAATAATAATGTAGTACAAGTGAAGGATAACTTGTCGAAAATTGAAAATGAACTAAACTTTTACAACAACCAATTAATGTTTTATTCTAATATTACTTTCATTGGTGAAACTCAGATTTTTGACACAACAGGTAAATTAATTGCAAATCTCGGTACACAACCTTTTGTAAATGGTAAAAATATTATAAAAATAAACCAAAATTTGCTAACTGGCATTTACATACTAACTATAAAAAATGAAAAAGAACAGATTTCAAAGAAATTTATAGTTGAGTAGAAAATGAAAGCAAAATTAATTCTAATCGTTCTCTTAGCTTTATGCTTGTGGGTGACAGAAACCTTTCCTCAAAATCATAATATAAAGCAAAGGAAATTTATATTATCCGGTACCGATTCAACAGAATTGAAAAGTACTGAGGGCACATTTAGGGGACCTGATACGTATTTTATTGGTTATCAATGGTGTAACGAGCCTTCGGCCGCCTCGGCAATACAAAGTAACCACAATAGTATAAAGACAGAATTCTTATTTGACTGGCAGACGAATCAAATCCCTGACCTTAATGCCGCTCAGAATGGTGCATATCTTTTGGTTAGCGATTGCAGATTTTGGTCGGGAATACTAAACGACACAACTCTATGTCATTCACATTCAATGACGTGGGAACCAAACCTAAAAGTTTTAACAACGAATAAACAGCGTGAAATTATTGCAAATCGTAAAGGTGATCCTACGCGGCCGATTTTCGGTTTTCAAGAAATTAATCCACTTGCCATAATTCCTATGGATACTTTGGATTCTAATTATAGTTTCTTAAAAATCAATGATACGTTGCTTATTGACAGTATAATCTTTGCCAATCCTTGGGGTTCAGAATATTTATATAGATCGGATTATTATGGTATGGTGATTGATACATCAAAAAAATCTCAGAAAAACTTTCAAGGTTATAATTTCTGTGTTTCTGTCAATCTAAAGCGTTTAGGTGATAAATATAGCGATACTATACCCGACGATGCTGATGTTTTAGAAATTAAATTACCTTATCTCTTAAACGACACAGTTACAACTGGATATATTACGTTCGACGGTTTGCCGACTGATACTATAGATTCAATCAAAACTGCCTATGAAGAGTATCGCGGATTGAAAACAAGAATATATTATCCAAATGATTCAACAAGCAGATTTTTAATAAAACTCAATATGTTGCCTGCTGATTTATCAGCTATTACTGTTACAGCAAGATTCAGATGTTGGGGTTCGGAAGGCACTGATAAATTCAGGAATCCGAGACTTTCAACACCTTCAGCAAAGTATGATCCAGATATAAAGAAATTAGGAATATCTGCAATTTATAAAGGGGGATGTCCACTAGCGATTGATTATATCAGGATTTGCTCTCCTCATACATTGCAAGTCCTTGAAGGTCAATGGGATACAGCGTTTGCAAGGATTATTCAGGAAGATATAAATAAAGTTGCCACATATAACACAGCCACCGGAAAAGACGTAAAAATCCACAGATTTAACAGCGTAACCGAAGGGAGTGTGCAAAATTTTGACATAGACCGCTATGTAACAAGATTAATCGGTGATGTCTTTGCCACAACTACTCATCCTGTTTTGACTGTATTGTATGATTATTATGTCCAACCTCCCAATCGTGTACTAAACTGCGGTTTTGTTGGAACATCTATAAATGCTCCATATATTGAAAAGGGTGAAAGACGACTTAATTATCGATATAGGACTATGGGATTAATTGCAGGAAGCACACAAGGGACTTATACTGATATTTTAACCTTAGAACAGCAATTGAATTCAGGATATGAAACATATTATCCATTTACTTCAGATGAGGATAGAGCACTTGGTTCTCATTATTCATATATTCATTTTTCACCAGATTCTTTGGCTATGCACCCCAAAAGAATTTTTGAACTTAGCTGGCCTGATGGTGAGGATAGTCAAACCAGAGCATTTCAAGCTTTTCATCAATTCCAAGTTTGGAATTTGTTCTATAATGAAAAAGTTACAGGGTTTCAATATTGCGATAAACCTTGGTATTTCCAAACTCAAAATTTAATAGAGTGGGAAACATTCAAACGTACTGTAAAAAAAGAATCAATAGATTGGACTAAAGTAAGTACCAACGATCCTCTTTTAGATTTAAGTTGGGTTGGTGCAGATGAAGTAGAATTAACTGCGACGCAAATGAATAGTTTTATGCGTCCGTTTACAGCGGAGGAAGCAAGAGTAATAGCTTACAGTGCTGTCGGACACGGTTGCAAGGGCTTAGTAATTGACGGTTTAAGCTATTACGAAGATGAAACTTATACAAGATATGCACATAGAAAAGCACTCCTGGCTGACCCATTAGAAGCTTCGGATGATCCCTATGAATATCTGATGCGTGATAATTTTGGTGGTGATTTTTTTGATTATGCCACTGAAAAAGAAACAATTAGTGATTTACAGTTTGGCAAATTTTCAAATATTTTTCTAAACTTTATAACACTTGCGGATGATAAAGAAACTTTAACAATGAATAATATGGGATGCCATTCTAATAGAATTTACGCCGGAAGGAAAAGCGTTAGAACTGAGCTATATAAGATACATCGACTACTGCTTGATAATAATACTGCAATAAAATCATTATCTCTTCAAGCGGCTTACGGTAAAGGGATTATACAAAGTTATAACCAGCACCCGAGATTTCCATTAGAAAATCCAGATGATACCTTACTTGATAAATATGTTAGACTGCGTAATATAACCACAAGAAAGATATTTCAACCTCATACTAACCTATTAGATTCAATTTATACAACCGTGCCTTATAGTACTGTAGAGTCCAAACAAGATCAATACTTCGATTTGTCACTTTTTAAGTATGGGCAGGATAGTCTTATAAATCATATGGTTTTAGCTATTCAGAACAGACGCACCGATCCGCTACGTCTTAGATACACTGGTGTCTCATTAAATCCAAGATATTTATATTTCTACACCTCCGCAGAGATGGATGATTTTTCTGATCATGGAGGAATTGATCCGTTGACAGATAGTTATCAGACGAGTGCTGATTGGAGGAAAATTTATCGTAAATCCTTGGGATACCGCGAGATTAGCTTGCCTATTCGCCGTCTGAAATCAACACCACCGCCTTATAATATTATATGCGATACTTGGGGCTATTTGGTAAAAGATCTAACTTATAAATATCCTGAAGACTTAGGAAGTATGAAATATTGGATGAAAGATGCCTATGACCATCAAATTAATCAATTTGTGGCATGCACATATTCCAAAATACCTATTTATGATACAGTTAACGTCAAGCTCAGACCAGGCGAAGCTAAGTTCTTAGATATAAAGTCTTATTATCAGCCAAAATCAATTAGTCCTGTCTCGTTTAAATTTACTCCATTCCCTCCGCCGCCAGTTCCTCCTGTTTTGGATACTTGTGATTTATTAACGCACGGAATGGAATTATATTTCAAAAAATGCGATTCATCTGACGCGAATAATTGCCTTTACGAAATATATTATATTAATAAATCCGATAGTATGAATTTTTATGTTCCTATTTCTGCCGAATTCATAACCGAAAATAAATTAGATACTACTTACAATATTCCATCGGGTTTTCAGTATATAAATATTAAAAAACATGGAAAATTCCAAAGCATATGGTTGCCCGATTCTATCTTAAGTGATACCACATACTTAGGCACGTTTAAGGCCAATTGTATAAATAGCCAAGTAATTTATAAGTTAGGCACCAGAGATTGTTACTCAACCGAAATAGTTGACTTAAGATGCGGTATTTGCACGTGTTGCGACTCAGTTGAAGTTGGTGTACGTCCAATTTATCCTCAAACTTTTTGCAGGGTATTTCCATGGGCATACCATCGAATATCGTTAGAAACAGGCGAAAACTGTAAGTATTATGGTCTTATTGTTAGAGGTGGTTTTTCGGAAAGCAACAACCCACTATTAGATGATTTGTGTATTACACCTGATTCACTCAATCCGCAACCAATAGATTTTTCTACCTATAATCGTTCAATAGAAGACCCTTTTATGAATATTTATTGTAACGGTATTTGTCACTACTGCTTAAAATTCACCTTCACAAATATATACGGGGATTCAGTTTGCAGTAAGGATTATTGCATAACAATAAATAATTCACAGGTTCCAATAAATATTTTACCAAGTGGAATTATGTCTAATCAATGTTTTTCTATACAACCTGCTAAACAAAACATACCAACAGAAGAATTGCACTACGACCAAAAAATAATCGTTGACCCGAACCCAACAACGGGCAAGGCAAATGTCAAATTAAATCTTGAAAATGATTTAGTTGGGCGGTTAGTATTATACACAAGCACAGGTGAGCTTATAAAAGAAATTTACAACGGAAAACTTCCATCAGGCACTTCCGATTATCAAATCGATTTATCATCACAACCTTCAGGAATGTATATTATTACCATCGAATCAGATGGAATGCAGTATATAAAGAAGTTTGTGAAGGAGTAAAGAAAGAACTACAATTATTATTTTATAAAAAACCTTCCGCAGTTTTCAATTCTAAGGAAGGTTATTAATATAATCAATTTAAAAAATCATCTACAACGTAATATCATACCTGATAACTAAATCATATCTGCTTTCCATGTATGGGAAATTTACCTTTACTCCGGTTTGTCCTACAACCGGACCATATTCATCGGTTAAATAATAGTAAGGCTTTTCTCTTAACAATATGTCGAGCAAACGAGCTGTAGAGTCGGGTAGCTCAATAATATTTTTTGGTGTTTTATAGAAATCAACAACCTTTGGTCGAATGTATTCCGCTAATAGAATTCTACCATTTGCAGGATCAGGAATAAAATCATTTGAATCCAATGATTCGTCATTAGGTCCTATACACTTTGCAATCTGAATATAAAACCTTATATACTCAAACGTTAAGTCTTTGTCTATAAGCGGGTTGAAAACATGGTTATTTACCATAACCATCGAGTCAATCCAATAGGTAAATTGAACAAATTCCGCTTTTTTTATTCTTTTTTCATAAGTTTTGTATTCTGAAAATTCATGTAGATTTTTGAATTCAATATCGACTGAAGGTACCTTTCTGTCAATATGTTTTTTCTTAGCGTAAATCGGTAATTGAACATAAAGAGAATCAAAACTGTTAATAGTATCCTGAAAACAGGATGTCAAGAATAATGCTAAACAGCAAATCATTATATATTTTATTATTTTCATTTTAATCTTCCTTATTTATCAATATATTTAACAATTACTTGTACTGTACGGCAATAAAACCTGCCTTCAGGTAAATCGTTATCGTACAATAGTTCAGTTTCTCCCGCACCGCGATATTTCTTTTCCTTTGCTTTTATAGCGGCGGCGGCGAATTTTGCTCTTTGTGTAGATAGGTTCAAGTTGTAATCATCCTCACCAATTCTATCGGTATATCCTGTAACCAAAACATTAGCATCAGCAGGTGTTTCTGAGTTTATAAAATCGGCGATTTTCTTGTTATTACTGTTCAATTGTGGTTGGTCAAAGTCAAACAGAATCAAATTATAAACATTGACCAAAGTATCCAAAGTTTTTCTTCTTTCTTTATCGGCTAATGAAGTCAATTGAACAGGTAGACTGTGAAGTTTGGAACTAGCGAATTTATCTTTCTCTTTATTATCTGCTTTTGCAATATATTGAACGTCATTCAATATTAAAGCTAAAGCTTCTTGATCTTGATTAATATTCCATAATCTTGACACATCGAGTGGTTCAGTTCCCGTAAATGATTCTAAGAATCTATCATTAGAAATTGCGTCAATGCTCCATTTCTTTTCTTTGAATGTAAGTTTATTTGTTGTAGTGAATTTTATAATAGGAGGATAGACTTTACGTAATGTATCTTCGATAAAAATCGGTTCAACAACTCGGAAATCACTTGCTGTAATTTCCACACGTCTATTCTCAGCTATTCCATCTTCATTTGTTGGATTAGATTCGTTTAAAGGTAGAGCTCGTTTAATAATTGATATACGAGTCGGATCAATTTTCCATACATTCACTAGATAATTTGAAACAACGTTAGCACGATCTTCTGATAAAGTCAGATTACCTTTTTCTTCCGCAGTATTGGAATTGCATCCGGTTAAAGTGATTTTAGCTTCAGGATACATTGTTAAGCGTTTGCCGATTATATTCAGCATATTGTAATATGTTCCCAAAATACCTTTACCGCTAAGCGATTGAGGAAGCGTAAATAGATCAGCAGTCATATTGTCCAGTAATAAGTACCTTTTGGGGATATCCGAAGAGTTGTGATCAAAAAACACATAAGGTAATACTGGTCTAACCTGTCGTGAGCGGTACTCCTCAATATGTATAGAATCAATTTCTTTTTCTACACCATTATCGATTCCAATAACTGAGACATCAATTTCATCATTAATTATTGGAGCGGCTATAGGGACTACTTCCTTTCCGATGTCGACTTTTACATCTTTAGCAACATCAAGTTTTGGAGTTTCGATAGGTACTTTGGTATCCGGTTTAGGAACGACCTTTTTAATAGTTGGTGATTCTAATTGAGGCAAAGGAATTGGTTCTACAATTACTGGTGGAGCCTTATAAGTGTCGAAGAACCAGAATGAAAGACCTGCAGTAACAATTGGCTGAGCGGCTAAAGCGGCATCTGCGTGAAATTCCATAAATTTCAATCGATAAGACACTCCTCCTGTTAATCTGCCGAAACATGACGATTGGATATCGAAATCAAGATCTTTGCGATCGCGGATTTCTTCGAAGGGGCTATTTACATATTCTGTTTGATTATCTTTAATACTTCGAACGCCTTTAAAATGCCCGCCTGTTGACTCATATTGTGCGCCAAAATAAAGTGTTAACCCAAAGTCGAAGGAATAACTGTAATGCAATCCCGCGGCAATAGCGTAAATATTAAATCCCGGATTAAATGCAAAACTATTATAAGCTAAATTTACCGCCAATCCCATTTCTTTTGGAAAAATATCGAAAAATTTATCAATATTTTGATTTACACCAATACCATAATCTAGAACAGAATAAGAACCGACATTCAACCCAAAGTATCTTATTCGTAATTGGGTTCTTGTCGGCAAACCAACAAATAGTTGAAGTACTGGTACACCAACCATTTGGCTGATATTCTCACCTTCCATAAATGTGACCGTACGTAAAAGTGAATCAGGACTCGAACCACTCAATGGAGTTGAGAATACCGGCAATGAATGTCCACCATACAAAGTAGGCTGAACACTTGTCCCGGGAACATTGACTCTAATATTTCCATCGCGTAGGTCTGCTGTATTGGTTAGGTTTCGGTTGGAAAATCCTAAAGGTAATTCTGCATTATAAGTCAGTTGTCCTTGTGGAATGAATAGTTCCATAAATGTAACATCTATGCCCATGGACCAAGAATTGTGATAGTTTGCAGTAGTATAATAAGCTGAATTAAAACTTTCAGACAGTGTGGTTGCCAAAGGTTTGAAATAGCCTTGTGCATTTTTTGATGTAAATAGATTAAATTCACCGCTTATTGGGAATTCATCCTTTGAATATGCTAATTGCGCGGCTGTTATTAAGAGTAGTAAATAAAGTACAATATTCTTCATAGTAAGCTCCGTAAAATATTTTTTACAAAATTAATACATTATAATCATATAATCTACAAATTCTATAATTTTATATATCATAGCATTAATATTTTCTTATCTTTTTCTATATATTTGTTCTTTATAATTTATTATACGTAATTCACAATAAATAATTGTTTTATTCTCCTACCATAACAAAAGCGCCCCAAAAATAGGGTTCTTTGAATTCGCTACGAACTTCCTGCTGAGCTTTGTTAAATGCGTCACGTTTTGTTATTCCGGTTATCCAATTGCTATAGAACGAGCTCATTAATTTCTGTGTAGCTTCGTCATCGACTGACCATAAAGACATTATAACAGCTTTTGCTCCAGCTTGTTGAAATGCACGGCGCAAACCAAAAACTCCTTCTCCGTTTTTGACTTCACCTAAACCCGTTTCACAGGCAGAAAGAACTACAAGTTCAGTTTTGTCCAAATCCAAATTCATAGCTTCGTACGCGGTAAGCAAGCCATTATCCTCACCGGTAGGTTTGTCGGAATCTGATTTTAAGTAGTTGTCCGCTCCTGTAAAGAATAGTCCTGAACGGAGTAGGGGGTTATCAACAACTTTTTTTGTTTCAAAACCAAATGTTTCCTTATTCTCGATATTGACATCTTCCAGAAACATTCCGTGAGTTGCAATATGAAGAATTCTTGGACTCGATACTGACTTAATTGCTGTTTTAAGTGCCCTATTAGCAAGATAACAATTTACCTTCCAATTTTTTCCTTTCAGAAATTTCTCAATATCTTTGATTTCTTTTTCGGTGCCCGGAAGTTTTGTAAGTTCAATTCCACCTATACTTGCGAGCTTTTCAAAATTATTATCATCATAATTCTGTACTTTCATTTTCTTGGTTGCTTCTCTCACTTTTGATTCGGATAATGAAAAATTCGGGTTTCCGATTAATACTGCAGAGTTGTATATATTGCTTTCCTCTTTTGATTTTTGATATCCAATTATAATATCCTTTGTGCTATTTACTTGCTGGATATCTTGCTCCTCGAGTAGATATTTTCCGTTAGGCATTAGAAGCGTAGCAGGGTTCAATTTGTTGTAAATGCCATCAGCCGAGAAATATACTTTTTTGATTCCTTTCAACTTATCGTGCAGTTTTTCCCAGTATCTGCCATAAGAAAGATTATCTTCCGTCTTGCCTTTTATTTTTATTCTGTAATTGGTATAGTAATCGTTTTCAAGATCTTTGCCATTTTCTAGAACTACGATATCTGGATGATCTTCCATTTGGTCTGTAACAATTAAAAAAGCGTAATAGATTGTATCTGTGAATCTATTTTTTTCTTTATATCTGAATCGTACAACTTCTACTGAAGCTTCATCTGGTTTTAAAAGTGTTTGAATAGATTTCCAAGTTACCTTTTGCTTGTCATAGCCTTGTGGATATAATTCTGATTTTAAGCTAATTTCCTTTTCAAGATCATTTGTGATTTTTTCAATAGAATCTGTATTAAAACCATTTTTAATTCTAGAATCTTCTGTCAATGTATATAGCTTAACCAGCAATTCTTTTTTCTCTATGAATTCATTATATTTATCTATTAAAGCTAAATCATTGGAATTCATTACTCTTTTCTTGATTTTGTTTGTAGAATTAAACAGTAACGCCTTTGTATATAATTGCATATCATACATATTACAAGCTATTAAAGGGTTTTCCAAAAATCTTTTAACTCCAAAACTATTGAAGGCTTCGTATTCGTTTTTTACAGTATTCCAGAAAAGGTTTCTTTCGCTCTCGGAAAGTGAAGGAAGGTAATTATCCAGCATGCTTTTATAAACATTCAGAGCTTCTTTGTAAAAGTTTTCCGATTGCTTAAAATCACCTATTTCATTATAAAAATCAGCCATGTTGTAAAGACTCATAGCCAAATCAGGGTGGTTTCCATTGTATAAGCGTCTTCTCATTTCCAGTGCTTCTTTATATAAGTTTTCTGCTTGCATGTAATTTTCTCTATCTTGGTAAAAGCCTGCCATATTATTGATGCCGGTAGCTAAGTCAGGATGATCATCTTTATATAGGCGCCTATACATTTCAAGCGCTTCAACGAACAAAGGTTCAGCTTGCTTATTATCACCGGTTATATCGTAATAATTTGCCATATTATTAATACTTCCGGCTAATTCAGAGTGGTCTTCTTTGTGTAAGCGTCTTATCATTGCAAGTGCTTCTTTAAAAAGAGGCTCCGCTTGTTTAAAATCTCCCTTGTTATAATAAAAATATGCCATGTTATTAATACTAAAAGCTAAATCAGGGTTGTCGCTTTTTAACATGCGCCTTCTCATATCCAATGCTTCTATATATAAAGGTTCTGCTTTTTTATAATCACCTCTATCGTTGTAAAAATTTGCCATGTTATTGATACTTATTGCTAAATCACTATGGTCAATTTTAAATAGTCGCCTTCTCATATCTAGTGCCTCTTTGAACAAGGGTTCAGCTTGTTTATAATCGGCAATGGCATCATAATAAGCCGCCATATTGTTAATGCTTTTGGCTAAATCAGGATGGTCTTCTTTGTATAATTGTCTTTTCATTTCAAGCGCTTCTTTCAATAGTGGCTCTGCATGTTTGTTATCTCCCTTAGCTATGTACATAACAGCCAAATTATTAATACCTTTAGCTAATTCTGAATTGGTCCACTTGTATAATTTTCTTGAAACGGTTAGCCGCATTTCTCCATAATAAACAGCAGAGTCAAGAATACCAAGATAATAAAACACCCTTGAAACTGAACCAAGAGTTGATACATAATTACTATCATTCTTACCAAATTCTATTTCTGCTTGCGGTAGAGCCAATTTTGAGCAATACAAAGCGTTTTGAAAGTCCTGTTTTTCTATATAGAATTTGCATGAATCCATTAATTCTTTCCAAGATTGAGCTTTTACATTTGAAACTTGACAAAGTAAAATAAATAATCCCAGAACTGAAGAAATATACCACTTTTTCATATTGTTATCTCAATATATTTTTATAAATAATTATTTCATATTTTTTTACATTTATTCGCCGACCATAACAAAAGCACCCCAGAAGTATGGTTCAGGAAACTGTTTGCGAACTTCCTGTTGAGCGTTGCTGAATGCTACACGCTTTGTCATACCTGTTACCCAGTTACTGTAGAAACTGCTCATTAGTTTTTGTGTGGCATCATCATTAACAGCCCAAAGCGACATTATAACTGTTTTTGCGCCTGCCTGCTGGAATGCTCTACGAAGTCCGAAAACTCCTTCGCCGTTCTTTATAT
>JBAXXL010000006.1:0-114675 GCA_037127915.1 bacterium | reverse complement strand
AGATTATTGCCACGAAGTGGCAAAATTTCAATAACCGTGGGTGAAACCCACGGAAGATGACAACGAAAACATCAGCCCCGAAGAAGCTCCGGAAATAAGAGATTTATAGAAAAAATTTAGATTATTGCCACGAAGTGGCAAAATTTCAATAACCGTGGGTGAAACCCACGGAATATGACAACGAAAATATCAGCCCCGAAGGGGTTGAACAATTTGGAAGAATTATGTCAAGTTATCGTCAGATTTTATATCATATAGTTTTCCGGACTAAAGACAGTCGGGAAACGCTAGAGCCAGAGCATTCTAGAGAACTTTATGCTTACTTAATGGGAATTATCAAGAAAAAAAATGGTATCCTATACAGAATTAATGGTATGGATGATTATATACATATATTGTGTGATTTACACCCATCAATTGCTTTAGCAGATTTATTACGAGATATGAAAACGGCATCATCAATTGGTTAAAACAATCAGAGCTATTTCCAAAATTTCAAGGTTGGGCAGATGGTTATGCGGCTTTTACTTATGCTTGGAATGATAAAGATATAATTATAAATTACATAAAGAACCAACAAGAGCATCATAAAAAAGAATCTTTTAGTGATGAGTTGAGAAGAATACTTAAAGAACAAGGTATAGAAGTAAATGAAAAATATTTCCCATAAAGAAGTGATTCAACCCCTTCGGGGCTGTATTGGATGCGATTAGCTTCACCGTGGGCTTCGCCCACGGTTATTGAGATTAAGCTCTTTCAGAGCTAAAAGAGGCATCAATCGTTTGATTGTGGGATTTTAAATGATTAATCTTTTTGAATTTTACTAAATGATAGTTTAAAACAAACGATTACGATATGGCAAAACGATGTGCCTTTAGGCACAAAATTTAAGAATTAATTAGGCAATAAAAAAAATGTGATTATTATGGAAAAAGATAGAAAATCCGAAAAAGCTGAGCTTCGTCAAAAGGCGGAAGAATTTGTAAAGCACGAGCCTTCAAAAACAAGTGAATATATTTCAAAAGCCGAAGCACTACTCATTCACGAATTACAGATTCATCAAATCGAACTTGAAATGCAGAACGAAGAACTTATGCGAGCAAAAGCGATAGCTGAGGCTGCTCTTGATAAATATACTTATTTGTACGATTTTGCACCAACCGGATACTTTACCCTTTCCAAAGCGGGTGAAATAATTGAGCTAAATTTGAGCTGCGCAAATATTATTGGTAAAGACCGCTCAAATTTGAAAAATCGGAAATTTGGATTGTTCGTATCCGAAGAGACAAAACCAATATTCAATCACTTCTTAGAAGAAATTTTTCACACTGAAACCAAAGAGTGTTGTGAAATAAAACTAATCCAAAATGATGATGTACAAATTTATGTAGAAATTGTTGGAGTAGTTTCTGAAAACAGAGAGAATTGTTATTTGAATATTGTTGATATCACCGAAAGGATGAAAGCTGAAGAAGAAATTAAACTTAAAAACGAAGAACTGCAAAAAGCAAATGCCGAGAAAGATAAATTCTTCTCCATAATAGCCCACGACCTGCGCGGACCACTTGGTAATTATATGGGTTTAGCACAAATTATGGCTGATGAATTGCCAACTTTAAAAATAAATGAAATTTATAAAATTTCTAAAGCATTGAGCGACTCTGCAACTAATATTTACCATCTCTTGGAAAACCTGCTCAATTGGTCACTTATTCATCAAGGATTATTAACTTTCAATCCTTTGGTTATTCAGTTACTTCCATTGGTAAATGAAAGTATAGAAGTAGTATTAGAAACTGCAAAGATTAAAGGTATCGAAATTTCAGTTGATATATCAAATAATTTGCAAGTTTTCGCAGATAAAAATATGCTCCAAACAGTTATCCGTAATCTTGTTACCAATTCAGTGAAATTTACACACAAAGGCGGGAAAATAAATATTTCAGCACAAAACAACGATGACAAGAGCGTTGAAATATCTATTAATGATACGGGTATAGGGATGGATAAAGACATTCTTGATAACCTGTATCGTATTGATGTTAAAACGGCTCGCAAAGGTACCGAGGGTGAGCTTAGTACTGGATTAGGTTTACTGCTTTGCAAAGAATTTATTGAAAAGCACAATGGAAAATTGTGGGTAGTGAGCAAAGAAGGCAAGGGAAGCACATTTTATTTTACGTTACCAATTGGAGATTAACATATTGTCCCTAAAGGGACAAACAAAACGAAAAATGAACAACAAAGGTATAAACATTTCATCCCTAACGGGAACTTTTTTAATTATTAATGATAAATGAGAAGAAGAAGAGGATAACTCCTACTAAATCCTCACCGGCTGGGAGGACTTGAAGAAAAGCCAATTACGAATTACGAGATTGTGCCTTTAGGCACCAAATGTTTATAGAAGAACAATACGATTTGGCAATACAGCGTGCCTTTAGGTACGAAATATTAATAGCATATAATAATAGTGATAATAAAACGTATATGCGGAAAGAAATATTTATAGACACAATTAATAGATTACAAAAAAACACTGTGTGTATAAACATTTTATCCTTAATAAGATAAAAAATTTTAAAAATAATAAAATTTTATTATCATGAAAAAAAACTATAAACCGGAAACCATAATTCTCCGCCAAAAGGCAGAAGAATTTATGACTCACGAGCCTTCTAAGATTAGTTCTCAACTTTCAAAAGTCGAAGCTATATTAATTCATGAGTTAGAGGTTCACCAGATTGAGCTTGAAATGCAGAACGAAGAACTAGTGCGTGCGAAAGAACGAGCAGTGACAGCTACCGAAAAATATGAAGAATTATATGATTTCGCACCATCCGGATATTTTACTCTTTCAGCAACAGGAGAAATACTTGAACTAAATTTGACAGGAGCAAATATGCTTGGAAAAGCACGCTCAAATCTAAAAAATAGCAAATTTGGATTTTTTGTTTCTGACGATACAAGATCAACTTTTAATCAATTCCTTGAAAGTGTATTTAACAGCGGAACCAAAGCCACCTGTGAAGTTATGCTCGCAGTTAATGGTTCTTTACCCGTAAATGTTTTTCTGACAGGCATCGAGTCAGATAAAGGTGAACAATGTTTTGTAAATGTAGTAGATATCACAAGTGTAAATAGGAATAAAAGTAGTTAACATGTATTCCCTAAATGGACATAAGATTTTTGAAAATTAATAATATTCATAATATATAGCCAAGATAGGGATTAAATATTTATAGACGCAATTAAAAATTCACGAGATTAATTTGTGTATAAACATTTTACCTAATTAGAAATAAATAAAAATAAATAAATGCTATTATTATGAAAAAAAACAGTAAACCGGAAACCATAATTCTTCGCCAACAAGCCGAAGAATTAATGAAAATACAACCCTCCAAAATAAGTTCTCAACTTACTCAAGTTGAAGCTGTACTCATTCACGAGCTGGAAGTTCACCAAATCGAACTTGAGATGCAGAACGATGAACTTACAAGAACAATAGCTTCCGCACAGGATGCTCTCGATTTATATGATTTTGCGCCTGTGGGTTATTTCGTTCTTACGGAAGAAAGTACTATTATCAAGTTAAATCTAAGCGGTGCCAATTTACTCAGTAAAGTTCGCTCAGAATTAATAGACTGCCGATTTGGCTTTTTTGTTTCCGATGATACTCGAGCAATATTCAATAAGTTTTTAGTTGATGTATTTGCCGGACGAACAAAAATAACTTGTGAAGTAACACTTTCAATACACAATGAATTACCTGTTTTTGCCCGCCTTAATGGAATATCTACCAATGAAAAAGACCGTTGCCTTGTTAACGTGAGTGATATAACCGAAAATAAAAAGATAGCCGCAGGATTAGAAAAAACCCGCAAAGAACTCGAAGTGATTAAGATTGCCGCCGACGAAATAAGTGAATTTGCTGAGAACTTAATCAATACAGTGCGCGAACCCCTATTAGCACTCGATAAGGACTTGAGAGTAGTTAAAGCCAGCCGTTCCTTCTATGACTTCTTCAAAGTAACTCCCGATGTAACAATTGGCAAGCTCGTATATGAATTGGGAAATAACCAATGGGATATACCTAAACTTAGAGAACTTCTCGAGACAATTCTACCCGAAATGACCACATTCGATAATTATGAAGTGGAGCATAACTTTTCTACAATCGGTAAGCGTAATATGCTCCTTAACGCTCGTCAAATTGAAAGGGAAATGGGAAAAGATAAGATTATCCTTCTTGCTATTGAGGATATTACCGAGCGCAGGCAAGCCGAGGAGTTGATAAAAATTAAAAACGATGAAATACATAAAGTTCACTCCGAGAAAGACAAATTCTTTTCTATTATAGGACACGACCTTCGTAGTCCATTCAATAGCTTTTTGGGTTTAACCCAAATAATGGCAGAAGAATTACCAACACTATCGATTAATGAAATTCAAGAAAATGCTACAAATATGCAAAGTTCGGCAATCAATCTTTACCGTCTTCTAGGCAACCTACTTGATTGGTCGCTAATTCAGCAGGGATTATTCCCATTCGACCCTACGCTCGTTCAACTACTCCCAATGGTTAATGAAAGTATTGCATTAGCTGTGGAAACAGCGAAAGGCAAAAATATTGAAATATTAGTCAGTGTGCCAGAAGATTTGGCGGTTTTCGCTGATAATAACACTTTACAAACAGTCATCCGCAATCTTGTGTCCAATGCTGTGAAATTTACTCCAAAAGGCGGGAAAATTATGGTTTCAGCGAAGATGACTGATGATAAAAACGTTGAAATATCGGTTAAAGATACAGGTATTGGAATGGACAAATATACGCTGGATAATCTTTTTAAATTGGACGTAAATACTTGCCGTAAAGGTACTGAGGGTGAACTTAGTACAGGATTAGGTCTATTGCTTTGTAAAGATTTTATAGAAAAGCACGGTGGGAAATTGGGTATAGAAAGTCAAGAGGGGATGGGTAGTACATTTTATTTTACTGTACCAGTTGGAAAATAACATTTTGTCCCTAAAGGGACAAACAATGTGAAAAATTGACAAGATAGCTATAAACATTTCATCCCTAAAGAGATGAGAAATTTGGAAGAATTAAATATAGCTATAAACATTTCATCCCTAATGGGATGGAAGAATTTGGAAAAATCGAATTAGGTGCCATTAGGCACCTAATGTTTATAAAAAAATGATACGATATGGGTAAACGATGTGCCTTTAGGCACCAAATGTTTATCAGCTTCATACTGATTCTCTCAAGAAATCAATATATTGTATTTTTACAAATTTCTTACAAGTCGAAATAACGACACTAAAAATACTCACTAATAATAATAGTAACTAAAACAATAGCTAAAAATGTCAGGTATGAGTATGGATTTGCGAAATTTACAGTCCATCCAAAATATTTAATTCTTTTTGGAGGTAGAATGCGTTTGTCCAGCGGATTATAGTAGAACACACCCAATATCCAATTTTTAGGGTCATCGTGCCAGGCGTCCTTAGTTTCTTTGGTCGGTTTTTCGTTTGTTTTCATAAACGATTCTAAAAAATGTTTCTAAATGCAATTATATTTTTCAGGATTTCGGGTTTTATGCTTTGTTTGCCGTCTGTGAAGGCTTTTTCCGGCTCATTGTGTGTTTCAACTAAAAGACCGTTAGCGCCAAGGAATAGAGCTGTTTTTGCAAGCATTTCGACGTATTTGGCGTCACCGCCTGCGTGTGACGGGTCAAAAATAATCGGTAGGGTTGTTTTTTCTTTAAGTTCTAATATAGAACCCAAATCGGGTGTGAAGCGCATATCGGAATCAATTTGCTCGAATGTGCGTATTCCCCTTAAACAAAGCATAACGTTCGGATTGCCCTCGTTGGTTATATATTCCGCGGCTGAAAGCATCTCGTTCAAAGTAGCATTGAAACCGCGCTTTAACAAAACAGGTTTTTGGTCTTTAGCTGTTGCTTTACCAATATTTTTAAGCAATGAATAAGCCGCCATATTCCGACTGCCGATTTGAATAATATCAATCAAATCGTAACATTCTACTATGTGACTTGTATCCAAAATTTCCGAAACAACAAGTAAGTTAAATTTATCTGCCGCTTTGCGAATCATTTCAAGACCCGTTAAACCAAGACCTTGAAAAGACGAGCTTGAAGTACGCGGTTTAAAAGCACCGGCGCGGAAGTATTTCAGTCCCAAAGCGCTAATGCTTTCGGCAATTTTGTTGATCTGTTCTTCGGATTCTACGGAACAAGGTCCTGCGATAATCACGCGGGAATCTAAAAACTCTTTATATATATCGTTATAATTTATTTTATTCATTTTTAATTTGAGATTCTTTCAGAATTTCCTTTATACATTTTTACAAAAATAGCAAGTATAAAGTTAATTAACGAAATTCGTGCCAATAAATTTCATTATAATATAATTTTGTATCAACCCCATGTTTATGCATGTGGTTGATGTTACTTATAAGTTATACTCTTTCGATTGTACTATTAGCAAAGGCTTCTATTTCGACCAACAATTCTTTCCTACACACATCAGCTACAACAATCAATACAGGAACTTCAGGGTAAAAATTTCGGCAAATTTCCTGCACGATAGTATAATCATCGCGATTCTTAATATAAACCCGCAGAAGCTCAAATTTTGGTAAAACACCATCGACTTCCAAACCGTGTGCGAGCAAATTAGCTTTAGAGTAAAGTTCCGAAATATTACCCAAAGTAATTTCCGTTTGCTCGCTTATGGTTTGATTGATTGAATCCTCACCCAAAATTGCGGCTGTACCCGAAATATAAACATCCATCATATTATCGTTAATTACGATTTTCCCTCTTTCAAATTTAGGAGTGTTTTCGTGGTCATCATTTTGAAATAAAGTCATTTCCTTTACTTGGTATTTCTCACTATAGTGGTGAGCATCCTGCTGTTTAGGATTATGCAACGGAATTATTATTGTATCTGTGCCGGCAGGTCCTGCTAAAAATTCTATAGTACATCCGGGAATATTTGCTCCAATCCCCGTAGCCGCAGGAAAACCATTTTCCCATTCGCATTTTGAGTAGTATCTTGCGCGCGAAATATTAAACTGCTGATAGTTTTCGAATTGTTTACCGTTCATATCAGTAAAATCATTTATATTTCCGATATACGACCATTGACGATGAAAGTCTGCTAAAGTCAAGCCATTTTCCTGAAGAATTTTGTCAATTTCATTGAAACAATTTGAAGTTTGGGTATATACACCATTTTTATTAAAATTTGTATCGGCAGTAACACCATATATTTCTTCAAAATCATGATCGGCAATGATATAATATGAAATTTGTGGAGCATGATAGAAGTCAATATGAAAATCGGATAGAGAATTATCAAATAAAGTTGCTTCCAAAACCAAATGAAAATTTTCCGCCGGAGGTTCGGGAATAAAACTAACGATAGGCAATGCTGAACCGAAATGTGCTGAAAGTGATTCTGTTAATGTAGTTTCAATTTCATTAAATTGCGTGTAATTTTGACTTTTGATAAAAATCGAGAGTTTTAGTAAAACAGTTTTGTTTTTTAATAACAAAATGCTATCCAATTGCCCTAAACAATCGTTTAGTTCATTTATAAGATTTGATTTTAATTCGGGTTTAATTAACCGAATAGATTTTATTGCTGTATTTAAGGGTTTTATTTTGGTCATATTAAATGTGATGTAATACATTATAAATTGGATAATCTTCTAATATATGATTGATGTAAGAAAAAATTGGGGCTAATAATAAAAGTGTATCGTTTTTAATCTTTTTCCCAATCATTATAAAAAATCCGCCCTCGTTATTTTTCTTAAGTGGTAATACCAATTGAGTAAATGCGCGCGAGAAGAAGTTTCCAACATTTTGTTTTGTGAATAATTTAAAATCTTTTTCAGGATGATATACTGTTCCTATTTCCGGTAATGAAGAAATATATTCAAAGCCGTATTTTCGGAACCATCGCAAAACCTCGCGATATGTATGAGTGCTTTCGTGAGGATTCTTGTATTGATCTAAAAACCAGATAGCTTTCTTCTCTGCTTGAATATCATCGCGCTTTAAATATGGATCAAGACGATAGAAAGTTTTGCCGGTAAATCTGAAAAGTAATCGACGGAAATTTGTAAAAAACCTACCGTATCTATTATATAAACCAATGATAATAAACCCTTCTCTTTTTAATAGTTTGGCTATAGTTTCAAATGCCTTTTCGGGATTTGCTGTATGATGCAATACTCCGTTCGATATAATAATATTAAAAGAGTCTTCTTTGAATATTGGTTTAAATAGGTTCATTTGGTAAAAAGAACTTCGTTTAAGCGATGATTTTTCTTTAAACTCATCGGCTAACTTTAGTGAATTAAATGAAATGTCTGTGCCATAAGTTAAACGATTAGAAATACTAAGGAAATTTGATAATTGACCTGTGCCGCATCCGATTTCCAAAACCTTTATATTAAACGGCAATTCTTCGTTAAGCCTTTGAGCAAACATCGAATTTTCAGCCCGTTTAAGTAGTGTTGTTAAACTATCAAAATCATCATAATTTGGAAAAGGGTGCTTTTCATAAAAAATTTTAATTTTTTGAGTAACAGAACCTTTTGCAACACCATTATCATCTATAAACATAAGCGGAATATTATTTTTAATGGGAAAAGTATGCTTGTTTTTGCATTCAATTGTTCCGTTAACGGTGCGTACATTTTCTCCGCAAATAGGGCAGAGGAGAATATCAAAATTATTTAGAAGTGTATTTTTCATTCAAACTCGATTACTATTTTCAATTATTCTCATAGCGAATTATTTTTGCAAAAAGCTCATCTGTCATCATCTTTTGTTCGGATTTGTATATTATATAATTTTCCAGAACCAAACAATCCATTTCAGTTTTCATAAAACACTTGTAAGCGTCTAAAGGAGAGCAAACGATAGGTTCGCTACGAACGTTAAAGCTGGTATTAATTACTATAGGGCAACCTGTCTTTTCATAGAATTTCTTTATTAGTCCATAAAAATTTGGATTATCATTTTTATTAACTGTTTGTATTCTGGCTGAATAATCCAAGTGAGTAACCGATGGAATTTCAGAACGTAAAAAATTCAACCTCGCATTCAAGTCAGCGAAATCGGTATAATCAGGTTGGGGATAGCGAAGATTTTCATTCAATGGAACTACCAAAAGCATATACGGCGAAGGAACATCCAAATCGAAATAATTGTGTGACTCTTCCTCCAGCACAGCAGGAGCAAATGGACGGAATCCTTCGCGATATTTGATTTTCATATTCAATTTGTACTGCATTTCGGGGTTACGAGGATCGGCGATTATACTTCGGCTCCCCAAAGCTCGTGGACCATATTCCATTTTCCCGTTAAACCAACCTAATACATCACCATCAGCAATTACATCGGTAGCTTTGTCGAATAAATCGTCTTGACTTTCGATGAAATGATACACAACGCCAAATTTGTCGAGCATTTCTTTTATTTCATAATTTTGGAAACTAGGACCCAAAAGCGAGGCTTGCATTTTATCATTTTTATTATCAGCTGTTCTTTCATTCTCATAATATATGTGATGAACAGCTAAGGCGGCGCCTAATGCTCCACCTGCATCACCAGCGGCAGGTTGAATCCATAAGTTTTCGAAAATACCTGATTTTTTAATTAATCCATTAGCAACACTATTAAGCGAAACTCCGCCTGCTAAAACCAAATTGTTACTTTTAGTAATATTTTTGGCTGTTTCGGCTAAACGCAAAATAATTGTTTCGGTTACCTTTTGGATAGCATAAGCCATATTTGCATATTCGATAGTTAATGCACTTTCAGGTTCACGGCGTGGTATTCCAAATAATGCATGCCACCGCTTATCATTAGTCATAGTGAGCTTGGTAGCGTAATCAAAATAGTGCATATTTAACAAAATTGAACCATCGGGGCGAATATCAACGAGATTAGACGTGATTTTATCGATAAAGCTTTTAGTAAGCGGGTCGTTGGGATTACCGTAAGGAGCCAAACCCATCAACTTATATTCGCCGTCGTTTACTTTAAATCCGCAGTAATACGTAAAAGCAGAATACAACAAGCCAATCGAATGTGGAAATTCAAGTTCTTTTATCACTTCAATACTATTGGCTATACCGTGAGCAATAGTGGAAGTTGCCCATTCACCCACACCATCAAGCGTTAATATTGCGGATTCTTTGTATGGCGATGGGAAAAAAGCCGATGCGGCGTGTGAAAGATGGTGCTCTGGAAATAATAGTGGTGTACTTTTCGAAATACCCAATGATTCCAACTCTTTGTAAAGAGTTTTTTTCATAAAAAGCTTTTCTTTAATCCATACAGGCATAGCCGAAAGGTAGCTTGCTAATCCGCGCGGCGCAAATGAGTGGTATGTTTCTAAAAGGCGTTCGAACTTGATATATGGTTTCTCATAGAATGCTACAGCAGTGATTTCTGAAGCATCAATTCCTGTTGACTTCAATATGGATTTTATTGAATTCTCAGGAAAAACGCTGTCATTTTTCACACGGGTGAAGCGCTCTTCTTGAACTGCGCCAAGAATTTCGCCGTTGCAAATCAACGCCGCCGCACTATCGTGATAGTAAGCTGATATTCCGAGTATAATCTCTTGCATATTGTTTAAAATATAGTGTAAATAAACGGTGCTATTGCGCTACCGGTAGTAAGCACAATAATTAAACTGATTAAAAGAAGAATGATAATGGCAGGAATAAGCCAAAATTTCTTTCTTTCTTTCAAAAAACCAAATAAATCTTTTATTAAGCCCATAGTATTTCTTTTTTCATATTATTAATAAGGATTAGCTATATCATTTTTTGTATATATGTGGTCGCGTGTTTTGAAAACGCTACTGTCTGAATATTTCCATTGTAATAATCTCAGCGAATCTAATTTATTTTCTGAACGATTCTTTTTAGACTTAGCAAATAATCTTCGTAGTGAACCAATTGGTAAAATCACGACACAGAAAATTAAGGATAATAATATCTTAGACGTAATAAATCCCAAAAGGTTTGCTAAAGAAAACCAAAATATCGCCGCATAATGAAAGAATTTGGAATTAACCATGTTGATTAATTGAAGTGCTATACCGGTAATTAGCCAGATATTGCTCTTCAAAACTATCCCCAAAAAAAAGCAAATTAGCGCAAATGCCATTCCGCTATCTTTCATTTGACTTATATTTACTTTGCTAACAATTATTTTATTGCTGTTGTGTTCCATATTCAATTCCGAATTTAATTTTCAAAAATAACAAAAAAAATAATAGAAATCGATAATATATTAGACAAAAATTCTTAATTTAGTTTTTTTAAAATAATTCTGCTTAAATTTATTATTACTAAAATTTATGAACAAAGAAACTACTACTAAATCCGGCAAGGGAAAAGTCGAATATAAAACACCCAAAGGAATGCTTATATTTATTCTTGTACTAATTTTATTCGCATTTCAAGAGATAATCTTCAGACTGATTTTTCCGGTACCTGAAATCTCTAATTTCAATCGTATCAATTATTCGCCCGTGTTTTTTGGTTCGGCAAACCAAGAATTGCAATATTTGGAAAATGCCTCTTTTATTTGGGCATCCGACCCCGACCATACAGAATCGGTGATTAAACTAAACATGTATGGTTTCCGTGGAAAAAATTTCAAAGCAAAACCCGAAGAAGGTGTACCTAGAATAGCTTTTTTAGGAGATAGTTTTACAGAAGGTTATTTAGCCGAAGAGGATGAATCAATACCAATGGTTTTCCAAAAAACCGCAATCGGCAAAGGTGGAGAATACGAAGTATTGAACCTCGGTATTGGCGGAAGTGATTTTTCAACCTACTGTAATTTGCTTAGAGATGCAATAAGTACCTTATCTCCCGACCATATAGTAATTATATTGCATGCGAATGATTTACCCGCACATAAATTTAATCAAGATATTTTCGCAAAACCGCTTGAACCGGTATTTAATCATTGGTGGGTTCCTCGCGCTGTATATGTCATTAAAAACGCCATCGCGGGTAAACCAATTCCGCGCCGATGGAGAAGTAAGCCATTTACATTTTTTGCACCTGTTCCGGCTCCGAGCAATCCTTGGTCGAATACTGAAACGGCAAAAAAATATAATAAGTTTATTTCTTCAAAAGTTGCAAATGCTATGAAAGCCGGCAGGTTTAATCCATTTTCAGTGGATGAATACACGAATTTCAAAGAGCATCTTCAAGAAAGTTTTCAAGTTACTGAACATCTGAACGGAATCCAAAACTATGCCGCGCAGTTCGGCAAAAAGGTTTATATAGTTTATATTCCATCGCGTAACCAAGTAAGCGACTATTACTTGAAATTTCAAAAAGAGTTCTCTTCGGCGGATTCGTTGACCTCGCTAACATTGCCCGAATATCAGATTCATGCAAAAATAATGAGCGAAAGTTGCAAATCACTTGGAATTCCATTTTTTGATTTCACTCCAATTGTCAAAAAAGCCGAGGATTCAGGCAACCATTTGTACTGGAACTACGATGAACACATGAAAGCTAAAGGGTACAAATTAATTGGCGAAACACTCTATGCGTGGTGGAAAGAAGCCAAAAATTCATATAATGATTATTAATAAAACTTTTATATAAAGGTTATAAAATGAATAGTAAACAAAAAAAATACGGTATAATTTCCATAATCGTGTTGTCATTAATTTTAGCGATTACTTTTTTATTTTTTGATAAAAAAGATACCGAAATATACAAAAAAAGCCTTGCATCCTATAATATGAAAGGGGATATAGAAATAGTATATCCGATAAATAATACTATTTTCCCACTCGATATCGCTTCGCCGACATTCCAATGGCGGGATAAAAGCGATAATGATGCCCAATGGGTTGTATTAATAAAAAGCGGCGGTAAAATCGAATATGTTTCAGAATTTCTACAAGAGCCAATATGGAAAGCGGATTCGAGTAGTTGGGAAGATATTAAAGCTTTTTCTAGAGGCAAAAATATTACAGTAAACGTGATAGGTGTTCGCAAAGATAAACAAGGGAAGATATATTCCGGTGGGAAAGTAAATTTAACAATATCGAAAGATTCGGTTGCGGCACCGATTTTTTATAGAGCGGTAACACTACCTTTCAGTTTTGCTGTAAAAAACCTAGGTACAATCAGTTGGCGTTTAGGTAATGTTTCGAGCTATACACCTTCAAAAATATTGTTAACAAATTTGCCGGTTTGTGGAAATTGCCACTCATTTTCCGCTGATGGTAAAGTAATCGGCATGGATGTGGATTATGCAAATGATAAAGGTTCCTATTTTATATCGCCGTTGACAAAAAAAACCGATATCACGGTCAACAAAATTATGACATGGCACGATTACAAACGGGAAGACGGCGAATTTACGTTTGGTTTACTTTCGCAAGTATCTCCTGATGGTAGATATGCGTTAAGTACTGTGAAAGATAGATCTATTTTTGTAAAAATTGAAAATTTGAACTATTCTCAACTGTTTTTTCCAATCAAAGGAATCATAGCTGTTTATGATATAAAAAACAAGAAGTTTTGGGCTTTGCCCGGTGCTGACAATAAAGAATTGTGCCAAAGCAACCCTATGTGGAGTCCAGACGGGAAAACGGTTTTATTTGCTCGTGCTCCTGTGTATCATAATGTCGAAGCCGAAAAATCGAAAGATGCTATTTTACCGACAAATTTTGCCGCTGAATTTATTGAAGGGCGCAGAGATTTTAAATTCGATATTTATCAATTACCATTTAATGAAGGGCGCGGCGGAGTAGCAGTACCTTTACTTGGAGCATCCGCAAACGGTATGAGTAATTTCTTCCCAAAATATTCACCTGACGGCAAATGGATTGTATTTACTCAAGCAAAGAATTTTATGCTTCTTCAACCGGATTCGAAATTGTATATTATGCCATCCGGCGGCGGTACACCAAGGTTGATGAAGTGTAACAACATCGGCACTATGAACTCTTGGCATTCATGGTCGCCAAACGGAAAATGGTTGGTATTCAGCTCCAAAACCAAAGGCGCATACACAAGATTATATTTAACACATATAGATGAAAATGGGAATGATTCTCCGGCAATTTTACTTGAAAATATGAACGTTCGCAACCGAGCCGCTAATATACCTGAATTTGTGAACACAAAATTTGATAATATTGATAATTTAGTCGAAAAATTTATTGCTAACGATAATTATGCCGTTGCCCGCGGACAGGAAAAAATGCGTTTGGGTGACAAAGCAGGAGCTTTGAAAGAACTTGATAAAGCAATAAAATTGAACCCTAAGGATGATATTTCGTATAACCAACGCGGTATAATCAATACTGAATTGGGCAGGCACAAAGAAGCAATTGAAGATTTCACTAAGGTCATCCAACTGAAACCGGAATCATTCACAGCATACCACAATAGAGCTAATGTAAAAATCCAAATGAAGGATTTCGCAGGTGCGATTGAAGATGTGAATAAAGCGTTGAAATTGAATCCGAAAAGCTCGCGTGAATATTTCTCGAGAGCTGAAGCAAAGTTCGGGATGAACGATTTCAAAGGCGCTATTGCCGATCTCACCACGAACATCCGCTTCGATGAGAAAAACGTAAAATCTTATGCTATGCGTGGTACAGCAAAATACAATACTGAGGATTACAAAGGGGCTATCGAAGATTTTAATCAATCTATCAACCTTAATCCTAAAGATTCATTGACATATTTCCGCAGAGCACTTTCGAAAATGCAGATAGGTCAAATGGAATCCGCATTGGGCGATTTGAAAGAAGCCCGCAAAAAGGGTTATAAAGAAGCCGATGATTATATAAACAAGTTTTTTAAAGGAAAGTAGAATTAAATAACTCATCCGATGACTGCGGAGTCATCGGATGAGTGTGCTTAGCTAAATATAAGACGTTTGCCGACAGTCATTCCTGACGATGTGAAAAATCCATCTTTGAAAAATTATGTTGCAAAAAAAACTACCGGCTGATTAAATCCAACCGGTAGTTAATTTATAGTAATAAAGAAAAAAGTTATCTCACAATTCTAATAGGTAAGCACATCTTGGCTTTATCTGCAATTAGTACTAGATAGTAACTTCCAGAATTAATATTTGTTGTATTTAAGTTGATGTTATTTTGACCTTTACTATAATTACTTACAGGGATATTTGAAACTATATCACCCTTTATATTGTAAATAGCTAAAGAAAGTGTTTTTACATCATTCAGCAAATCATAGCTAATTGTTGCTTCTGTAGATGCAGGATTTGGTGTGAATCCGAAATTCTCTATTACACCCATATTGACATTTGTAAATGGAATTACGATTTTCCCATTTTGGGCTTCATGATGATAACCTCCCTCATCATCAGCTGGATCACCTATGTAAGAACATTCTAAAGTGATTATTTTTGAACATATGGGTAAATTGTTGATTGCCCAAACAATCTCTAATGTACGGTAGTCACCTTTAGATAAGCTAACTGTTTTAGTCCAAGGTGAAGGGACTGGCATTGGCGAAGGTTGCCCAAACATGGTACCTTTTGTAATATCATTAATATATGAATAATGATCAGCACCATAATTAGTTAACCAACAATCAGATGTATTGTTGATAATAATGTCCCATACACAATTACCTAAACTCACTACGGTTACGGTTGCACCATCGCAACATGAGCAAGTCATGTTCAATGATTGTACTTTGCAAGCTCCTCCGTTTAAATCTTTTGCAGTTACTGATATACTTTGAGGTAATGAACTTGCTAAAGCTGGTGGTAAACAAAAACTTCCAATATATATTCTGGTGTCCCTGAAGATGCTTACAGGTATTATTGGCTTATATGTAAATATATTACTATTTGGCACTTGCTCGTAAGTAATATCATTAGTTTTAGGAGAAAAAAGTATTTTATCCAGAGCACCAGAGAAAACATTTGGAAATTCAATATTGAATTCTGTGAAAAACCTTGTACAATCAGATGATAGATAAATATCATAACAACAACTTCCCGGAGGGTTAACTTCAAATTCAAAGTTTAGTCCGCTTCCGTTTTCATCGCACGAGCAAGGGCAATCAGCAAATTCAAAGTCTTTTACAACTTCACATGTTTTGTGAGTTGTTGTATTTTCAAACTCTACTTTTACGGAAAAAGCTGAATTATCACCATCTGGATCAATACAAAATGTATTAGTAAAAGTATAATTACTATTGAAGGCCCCTGAGAATTCATGAACCAATGTAGTAAGTTCGAATTCTTCTTCTCCTGGCTGTTTAACAAATACTTTGGCTGAATTAAAATTACAGTCTAAATAAGTATTTGGTGGTGTGATTGTTACGTTATAACAACACTCTTCATCAGCATCTTCATTAACTATAGCTGATAATTTGAAATCCAATAGAGAATAATCACACTCACAAACATCCACCGGACATGAAAGTTTCTGCTTTGAAATGGAACAAAAATTGATATCTTTACCATATTTATCAAGAATCATACATTCGACATCAACAGTACTATTAGATTTTGGAATACATATATTTATTAAATGTATTGTTGATAGGGGATTTATTATACCAATGGTTCCATTTGGTAATGCTTGAATTCCGATAGCTTGACTTCCATTGCTATACCAATGCTCCCAAAGTAGTGGATTATTATCCGTGATGTGATAATATTGAAAATTCGAAACTCGAGAACCACTTGAAGTAAAATTAAGCTCTATTTCCGGAATGTTGATATTGAAACCAGTATTGTTAATAAGTGAAACTTGGTAGCAGCAATCACCATCGGGATTAGTGCCGGTTGGTGTAAATATCAATTCCAAAGGTGGAGGTTGTGTGTCCGGCAATCTTGCTAAATCACTACAATTAATTGGACAATTCAAAAAAATCGTTTGTTCAAATTCACACCATTCACCCGTTACCATATTTCGTAATCTTATTTTGATAACTCTCGATGGTGAATTGGGTATGTTCATAGGGTCGAAACACAATTCATCATTACTAAATGTTATTGTTTTCGTTGGATTATAATACCACATATCATCTTTCGAAATACCATTTTCTTTATTGGCTGTTTCACCAAATAAGAATTTTTCTTCATTGATATTTGTTATGTCTATTACTTCCATCTCGTTATATTTACAGTATTTCTCAATAGAGTTATCCTCATTAAGCTTTAGTATAATATCATAGCAGCAAGCTTCCTTATCATTCTTTATTAATTGTACGGGTACTGGTGCGGTATTATCACAAATGCATGAAGTTTCGCAGTTAAGGTTAAGTGTTTTAACTATTGTGCAAGGTGTAGTGCCATTTAAAATGTAACTAAATGAAAATGTAACTTCAGGTATTGGATGATCTTCAGTTGGTGCTAATTCTGCTGCAGTAAAGCAAATATCACCACCAAAATAAAATTGTTTATTCGCCCAAGATGTTTGGTAATTATACGTTTGAGTACTTTTTTCGACACCATTAATTGAAATTAATGCTGAAATCGAAGTAACAATACAATTAATATTTGCTAAATAATTAAAGAAATAATTAAAACAACAACCACTCAAATCTTTTGAAACTGGAACAATTTCAATTTCAGCTGCCCGTATATCAGTACCGGGTTTATTGCAATCGCAAAGGGTATTTTCATAACTGACTTTTTGAATTACAACATTATCAATATAATATGCTGTTTCAAATTGCGAACTATGCTCCTTAAAATTAGTTTCAACTCCATTTTCAATCACGCTAAAAAGCCCAATTGTAATATAATTGGCTAATTCTTTTACATGGAAATCTTTTTCAAAATGAACCCAATTATCAACACCTTTCTCACCACCGTCCTTACCGATATCTAATTCATCATCATCAACCAAAACAAGCGTTCCATTAGCAACGGAATTTGAGGAAAACACCATATCATTTTGAGGAAATCCATAATGTGTAGGAGCTGTTTTAGAAAAAAAGGCACCTATCCGCTGACTGCCACTAACTACTTCAGGAAAATTTGCTAAACTGAAGTTTTTACTCATATCAAAACTAATATTATAGATAATCGGGTCGTCTTCAGAATTATATAAAAGCGGTTGTTTCAGCCTTTGTTGAATATATTCCAATTTCCCAGTGCCACTACTTTTGAGTGTATGTGTCCAAAAACCGACATAACCATAGTTTTGTGAGTTTGATGGCGTTGGCTCGTCATCATCCAGTACCCAGCCTTGCGGATAACGTTGTTTAGTTGTATCTACTGAATTTTCATCTCTTAGATTTAACCAATTAGTACCAAGCCTAAAGTATCTTTTATAATTCCCTCCTAATGCGCTATTATCGTAATTAAAATAGTTAGGGCTGTAATTAGTAGGTGAATACCAGCCATTTAGCTGAATTTTATCATCTCCTATTGGTACTTTGGGTGATTCATATTTAAGTTGGGTTCTGTCAACCCCACCTAAAGCATTTTCAAACTGTGCTTCCTTTCTCATAAACCCGCCATAATTTTCACCTGAGCCAGTACCTGCCTCACGCCCTTCAACGCACCATAAATAATCATAGCATTCAAAGCACCCATTTACAATATAGGTATTATAGCAATCGAAAGTTAATGGCAATTCCATTTGACAATTGCAAGGGTTTCCTTTTGGTGCCGGTGGTGGAATTTGAGTAGGGCATTGTCCTTTCGTAATAGCAACAACGGAAAGAAATAACAATAAATTAATTAATATGTCCCTAAGCCTGACTTTTATTGCAGACTGTCGATGTGAACTTTTTTTAGAATATATAAATAAGCACTCCTGTTACCGTTAATGAATTGAATATATTTTATATGCACACGCATATATCTTTCAATTTTAATTCAATTGTCGGGTTTCACAAATATTATTTTTATTAGCCGGTATTTTATTTTTTTTTTACCCAACAAATACATACCCAAAAGCACCTCAAAATTACAAAAAATATTTTAATTTACAATTTATTTTTTAAATATTTTATTATTATTTGAATTTATTTTTGTAAATTTGTTTATATAAATTTTTTAATTTTTTATAGGTGTTAGTATGAAATATTTTTTATCTTTGTTAATATCTTTTATTATAATCAGTTCAATTTCATATTCAATTGAGAAAAGAGTATTATTGGAACAATACACAAGTGCTAATAAAGGTGTTTGTCCCGATGGTTTAGTTTATATGGATAAAATAATGAGTGAAAGCCAAGGGAGAGTAATCGGTATTAATTTTCACGAAGACGACGATATACAATTAGACGATGGAGTATTAACACACAATTTTTTTGTTCCTGATCAAACCAAACGGTTTTGGCCATCTGCAACTATTCAGAGGTTAGAAGTAAGTGATCCAGATTTCCAAAAATATTATTTAGTAGAAAGAAAGAATTGGGAATTTTTAATTGATCAACTTTTAGCAAATCAATCTAAAATTGAAGTTTTATTGAATTGGAAATACAATCTCTCAACTAAAAAAATATCCGGAACAATTTCTTGCACAACGATAAAAGATTATAATTATCAATTAGCATTTCAGGTAATTGTTTGCGAGAATAATGTAAGCGGTACAGGTCCCGGATTTGACCAGGTTAATGATTATAATGAATATGATGGGCACCCTTTTTATCATTTGGGAAATCCTGTCAAAGGATTTGTTCACAATAGGGTTGCACGTGGTTTCATAGGTGGGTTGGCAGGAAATATCGAAAATTTACCAGACACAGTTAAAACCGGAATTTCTTATAAATGGGATTTTGAATATGATATGCCAAGCGTTCCTTCAGGTGCACCCATTAAACCCGAAGACGTCTTTTTGGTAGGTGTTGTTGGCCAAAGCAAAGTATCTTTTATTTACCAAGTACTAAACTGTGTTGAAGCAAAGGAAACAAAACCGGCTATAGCCATTTATAATAAAGACATTGCTTTCGGTAGCACAACCGTCGGTATAACTAATGAAAAATCAATTACTATCAGCAACACAGGCGTGGAAGATTTATCAATTGAAGGAATCAATATTACAGGAGATGACGAAAGTGCTTTCAAATTCGATGAAATAACTTTTCCAAAAACAGTAAAACCGGGCGAAGATTTTGAGGTTTTAATAAAATTCCTTCCTAAAACAGTTAAAGATTATTCCGCCGTTTTAAAAATCTTATCGAACGATGTTTATAAGCCTGAGGTATCAGTTAGTTTAACCGGTACCGGTACTTCAAGTTCAGTTGAAACTCCAACAGGTGCAATTTGCAATATTTCAATATCCCCTAATCCAGCAGGAGATTTTATAACGGTTAAGTTGGGAACCATCAACCCCACGCTTAAGCATGGGGTTGATGAAACCTTTATTCAAATTTACAACACGCTCGGCGAAAAAGTAATGTCTGTAGGGACAGGTCGTGACCTGTCCGTTCGAATCAACATTTCCGATTTGCCAGAAGGTGTTTATTTTGTGAAAGCGGGCGGCGAAACGGTGAAGTTTGTTAAGATGTGACACAAAGTTTATAAAGAGAAGAAAGATGTCCGACACCTTCGAGGTGTCGGACATCTACTTAATTATAAACTATTTAACCAATATCAATTTCTCTGTTTGCGATTTCCCGCCGATTGTTAATCTATAGAAATAACTGCCAGCAGGTAATGCCTCAGCATTAAAGTCTTGAGTATAAGCTCCGGGAGTATGCTCTGCATTAACCAAAGTTTGAACTAAAGCACCGGTTGCATCATATACCGCAAGATTTACTTTGGCATAAACATCAACATCATAAGCGATTACAGCAATATCATTGAATGGATTCGGTGCGGCTGTGAGTGTCAATTTACGCAGATTCTCATTGCGAACGCCAACCGGAGTTGTTTTTGCTACTTCGCCGCCTTCTTTTAATGTATATATATTATTGGATTTTAAATTCTTATATACATCTGTTTTCTTTGGTTTTGTGGGCCACCAAACAACAATTGAGTCAATATCGGTAATATCTCCCAAACCGAAATGCAAACGATACGGATATTGAACCGTTTCGTCTTGTCCGCAAGTGAGTTCACGCATAAATTGTTTGTCTTTCGAATGCACGTAAGCTCTCGCCCCAATTGCGAATTTATTTCCCGAAGTACATTTCAAATCCAGTTCTACTGAATGGTTGCCATTAAATAAAGTATTTTGATAAAGCGAAACTTTATTTTGGTTATACATAGCCAAATCAATTTTACCATCGTTATTGAAATCCAACCATACTTGGCCTGCACCATAACAATCTAATCTATCCAAACCATATTCAAAGCGTTTCATTTTGAATGTATGGTCTGTCTGCTGTTCATAGAAACTGATAAAACGGTATGGATTATATGTCTTCAAAAGCAAATCCGGCAAACCGTCGTTATTAACGTCAGCGAAAGCGGCACTGGAATGGTAATCCTCGTATTCTAAGCCGCAAGGTGCTATTTGTCCGGGATAATCATTATATTGGCCTGTTAAGTCGGTAAAGTTGTAATTTGGGGGTCCCTCGTTCCTATAAAGCACTGAACCGCGGTGGTCGTAGAGTTTAACATTTCTTGAATGTCCTATTCGCGCTACCATTAAGTCCAAATTGCCGTCGTTATTATAATCGCACCAACTAACTCCGCTTCCGTGCATTGAACCGGTTTTGGTCAAATCCAATTTTTTTTGCGGCGAAATATCGGTAAAATGTCCGGTTCCATCGTTCAGATAGAGTTCGTCACGTTCCAAAAAGTAATTGCCGATGTATAAATCAGGGTATCCGTCGTTGTTGAAATCACCGAATTGAGAGGCGCGCGCTCTTCGCCAAATATGGTTTTTAGGGAACATACGTATTGATTCATCTACAAAATCGTTATTTTTATTGTTTATCAGAATATAGCTTGGTAAACTATCGGGACCGTTCGGACCGTAAACAGAGGCTTGCTGACCGGCATATAAATCCGGATAGCCATCGTTATTCAAATCAGCCCAATTAAACAATAGTTGGGAATAACCGAATGTCGGAAACTTTGGAAATGAAAGGATTTTCTTAGTGTAGGTGCCATTTTCATTAATAAAAATTACACTGGTATCGGGTCCGAAAGAAATAATATCCAAATCACCGTCGTTGTCGGTATCGACAAACGATTGATCCTGACCTTTGGAAATTTTGAAACCTTTGTTATAATCATTTATTAAACCGAGTTGATCGGTTACGTCGGTGAATGTGTTGTTTTTATTATTTTCGTATAATCTATTATTAACAAAAATATCAACATACCCATCGCCATTAAAATCGCTCGCCGAAATACAGGAACTTACTGCTACTTGTGTTCCGGCTGAATCTACTTCTTTTCTAAAACCGGCTGTTGCGGTAATATCCTTCAGGTACATAGGCGAAACTTTGGTTGGATAGTTTACTGTACAAGAAATGAAATAAGCATACTGTGCGATACTCCATTCCTGAGCGGGATCATTAGTTGTTAAATGTATAGCTTGATACCAATATGTATCATACGGTACTTTCTTTTCAACATTGTCGGAGAGGAGTAGTACGCCGGCGGATAAACTATCAACTCCTACCCAAAACCAGCTGTTATCAAAATACAGCGGTTCGGCAAGAGTGATGGAAACAACTTGATTGCCCTTGATTGTTTTTTGAACTTTGATGGGTGGAATTTTATCGTTCATTAAGTTAGGAATTTGGTCACCCGCTTCATAACCAAAAAAGCGAATGCGGAATGAACCTATTTCTCCTGTCATAACCATTGTAATTTTTTTGACATAGCAAGGAGCTAAAGGCTCCATACGGGCGCATTGAAGATCAATGTTTGCGCCTTGAAAATATACTTGCTGAGTACCGGTATGGTGCTTTAATGTTTCATCAGTCTGTGCCGAAGCACTATAGAAACTAAGTACCAGAAACAGTATTAATAAATAGAGAAATTTCATAATATACCTTTAATTATTATTTATTTTTTATCATTTATAATTTTATCCAAAATTAAGCTATTTCGCGAAGATTTGCAAAGAAAAAATTTTATAATAATAAAAAAAAATTCTACATTGCAATGTATAATAGAAATATTTTATTAATTTAGTGGCAGGTTTTAAACCAAATATAAATAAATATTTTAAAAAGTGCAAGGAGGCAAAATAGACCTATTTAAAATTAATTTTAGATTCTGAATTTAATAAAGATAAGTAGCGAAAAAAGCTACATTTTATAAATAATAGAAGGATTTTTAATTATGAGAACAAAATTTATCGTTCTCGCTGTGGCTATACTGTTAGCCGCATTTTCACAGCTACGAGCTATTCCCGATGTGCCGACTTTACAGGTCGATACTTTGGTTGACCTAAGCAAAACAGGCGGTGGCGAAGCCGGGGGAGCATTGTTCCTACCCGATGGAAATATTATTGCGATTTGGAAAAGTATTCCACACGTGATTGATTCAAAAACCGGAGAGGTAATTCGACGGATGGATACTATTAAAGCATCTCCGTTGAATTATCCAAGAATTACTAAAAACGGTTTGAGATTTGGTGCAATAAGTGAAGGTATCAAATTGAAGATTTGGGATGTACCAACAGGAAAATTATTGTTTCAACCCAAAAATTCGATATATGATTTTTGTTTCTCACCCGACGGAACAAAATTATATGGGGCTTTATCAAATGAAAAAGATAATCCTGGAACAATTGTAGTTTATGATATGGCAACTTTCGAAGAAATCGAAAGATTATCTTTTACAAGTGTGACTTGGGGTGGACCAATTGATATTTCACCTGATGGGCAGACTCTTGCTGTGTCAGTAGGTTATAAAATAAATGATACTTTCAATAATAAATTTATTTTAATCAATCTGAATGACAAGCAGAATTACACTTCAATCGAATCACTCAAATTACAAATCAATTCTATGGAATTTTCACCCGACGGAAATCAAGTCTCGTTTCTTTACAATGGTTCTGATGATTTATATATATATATATATAACTTAGAGACTAAAGAGAAAAAATATATAAGAAAAGCAGAATTGTCAGTGTTATTTGGAGGGGCAAATATTGCAGCAATTGGAAAACCTAAGTTTATTGATAGTAATCATATATATTCTGGTTTTAAAGATGGGACTGGAAAATTATGGTATTCATTTTCTTGGAATATTCCTGAAAATAGAATAAAAAATTATTTTGACTTTTTAGGACCTGTTTCCGTCGGGGTTAATGATAGCATATTGTTATTTTGCAATGGTGCTGGAGTGATAGGAATAACCAACAAAAAAGCTGTTCCGGTAAAAGATATAATAGTTCCAAAGGAAAATAATATCACTTATAAAAATAATCAATTAGAATATTTTTCAAATAAACCTTTCATCGGTGAATCATATTTATATGATATAAATGGAAAACTAATTGCTTATCTTGGTACACAACTGTTCAAATCCGGTAATAACACCATACCGGTTAATCATCCAATACTAAATGGTGTTTATCTACTTACTATAATAAGCGATACTGAATATATTTCCAAAAAGTTTATGGTGGAATAGTTAAAATGAAAACAAAATTAATATTAGTGGTAATAGTATTTATCATTACAAATATTACAAATGCTTACTCGCAAAACCATAACATTGGTAAATTGAAATTTGTTTTGAATGGAGTTGATTCAACGGTAATAGATAATACAAAAGCAGACTTTACAGGACCTGATTCGTTAGTAATTGGGTTCCAATGGGGCAATGAGCCTTCCGCCTGTAAAGGGATTTACGCCAATCAGAATTGCGTAATAAAAGATTTTCTTTTTGACAATACTCATCAATCCGAAGCGAATGCGGCTCAAGAAGGCGCCTATCTGATGATTAGCGATTACGCATTTTTCACGGCTTCTCTTGGAGACACATCCCTCTGCTCATCACATTCTATGACATTTGAACCGAATATGTTAATAGAGTCGGATGATACACAATGGGATATGATAAAGAATAGAGAAGGAGATTCGACAAGACCAATATTCGGATTCAAATTAATTAATCCAAGTGCAGTAATACCCAGCGATTCAAATGACACTTATTATAGTTGTCTTATTATTAATTCACCATCATTAATTAATTATCCACTATTCAGAAAACCTTTTGCGTCTGAATATCTCTATAGAACAGGTGACGATAAATTCCGTGTAATCTTTGGTAACACAAAACAAAAGAATTATCTGGGTTATAACTTCTGCATATCAGTTAACTTGAGGCGTTATTTGGGTGAGAGCGAAGTATTCCCACCAGGTGATATAGTTTTGGAAATTATACTTCCTTATACTCAGCACGACAGTACAAAGAATTACATAACGTTCGACGGCTTGCCATCGGATACAATAGACTCGATTTATACGACTTGTAACGAGTACCGCGGCTTGAAAACAAGAATGATAGAATTAACGGATACACCAACCCAGCACTTTTATATAACAAAGAATATGCTGCCTGCCGATGGTTCCCCCGTTACTGTTACAGCAAGATTCAGGTGCTGGGGTCAAGAAGGCACAATACCCGATTTCAGTAATCCTATGCTTTCCGGACCTTATACAGCTTATGGACCGGACATAAAGAAATTAGGCATATATTCAATATTTAGAGGCGGTTGCCCGATTGCTGTGGACTATGTGCGCGTTAGCACTCCCTATAGTGTTGAGACATTTGAAGGTCGGCACGACGCTGAAATAAAAGATGTTATTCAGAAAGATATAGATAGTATCGCAGTTTATAATACTCAACATGGTACGCATTTAAAAGTTTACCGTTTCAACGCCAGCACAGAAGGATCTGTACAGAATTTTGATATTGAACGATACGTAACCAAACTTGTAGGTAATGTCTTTGCCACAACAACAACGCCAATTTATCCTGTCTTGTTTGATTACTACGTCCAACCACCGAACCGTGTTTTAAATTGTGGCTTTGTTGGAACGAGTATAAATGCGCCATATATAGAAAAAGGAGAAAAAGATAATCCTTTTCGTTATAGGACGTTAGGATGGATTGCAGGAAGCACCCAGGGTACCTATGAAGATATTTTATCTTTGGATCAACAGTTAAACTCGGGTTATGAAACATACTATCCATATACTTCATATGATGATAGAGCACTTGGCTCCCATTATTCATATAGTGATTTTGCACCCGAATCTTTAGCTTTACATCCTAAAAGAATTTATGAACTTAGCTGGCCTGATGGTGATGATAGCCCAACCAGAGCATTCCAAGCTTTTTACCAATTCCAATTATGGAACATATTTAATAATGAACCCCGTACAGGTTTTCAATACTGTGATAAACCTTGGTATTTCCAAGCACAAAATTTGACATGGTGGAAAATTGATACACTAACAATTAAAAAAACAGATTTTGAATCCAGTAAGATAAACATCAACGCGTCTGGATTGAATTATAAAGATTTAGGAACCGATGTGAGTTTTACTGTAGCGAGTTTTAACAGCCATGGCAGACCTTATACCGCGGAGGAAACTCGCTTATATGCTTATAGTGCCGTCGGCAACGGTGCCCGAGGTTTATATTACGATGGAGTCAGCTATCGCAAAAATGAACCTTTTACTCGTTCGGCTCACTTCACCCCGCTTGACAGTTTGCCTATTGGAAGTACTGATGATCGTTATGAATATCTTATGCGTGATGATTTCGGCGGTGATTTCTTTAATCTTGATAATGAGAAAAATCCATTAGACCCACTATATTTTAGTAAGTTCGATACAGTAATTTTCAATTTCTTAAACCTAAACGAAAGTAAAGAAGATTATGCTATGGCAAATTTGGGTTGTCGCTATGATAGAATTTACGCCGGAAGAAAATCAGTGCGTGTCGAGCTTTATAAGATTCATAGACTCCTGATGGAGAACACCAATACTATAATGAACTTACGTTTGCAAGCGGCTTATGGCAAGGGCATATTTAAAACTTATAATCAGCACCCTAGTTACTCTCCAAGTGAACGTATTATAGGTAGATATGTTGACACAGCCCACATAACCACAAGAAAGATTTTTCAACCTCATACTAACCTATTGGATTCTATTTATACAACAGTGCCTTATAATACAGTAGAGCCTGAAGAAGAACAATTCTATGACTTAACACTTTTCAAATATGGGCAAGATAGTCTTATAAATCACATGGTTATAGCAATTCAGAACAGGCGCACAGACCCGCTTATCTTAGTGAGAACAAAAGAATATCCGGATACAAGAGAACTGTGTTTCTATGCTGGGAGCGAACTTGATATACTTGCGGATGTAGGAGGATATGATCCCTTTGATAAAAATCCTCTTGAAATTTGGCGAGATACGGAATACTGGCGGGATTTATATCGTAAACGACTGGGTTGCAGGGAGATAAGTTTGCCAATACGCCGGCCTTCTAATAATATTTCAACATATTATCCAAATTCGTGGGGTTATTTGGTAAAAGATCTTACTTATAAATATCCAGCTGATTATTGGAGTATGAAATACTGGATGCAGGATGCCTACAATCATCAAATTAATAAATTTGTTGCTAATACATGGTCAAATATTCCTGAATATGATTCAGTAAATATCAAACTCAGGCCAGGTGAAGCTAAGTTTTTAGATATTAAAAGATACTATAAAATTATTCCAGATAATCCTAACGTAATTTGCAATACGCAAAGTCCGATTGATACTTGCGATATTTTAAACCATGGATCTAGTATGGGTTTTATAAAGGTTGACACCTTGGACGCCAACAATTGTGTTTATGAGTTGTATTATGTAAATCAATCCGATAGTTGTGATTTTTATGTGCCTGTTTCAGCAGAGTTTATAACAGATGATACAAGAGATACAGTTTTTGGTCTTCCTTTGGGCTTTCAATTAATAAATATACATAAGTACCACAAATTTGAAAGTATATGGTTACCAGACTCAGTATTTACCAATGTTCAACTATTAGGTCTTTATAAAGCCCATTGTGGTAATACTAAAATTATTTATAAGATCGGCGCAAGTGATTGTTATTCAAAAGACTCCGTTAATCTACCCTGCCATATATGCCAATGCTCAGATTCCCTCAGAGTTTCTTTAAATCCAATAAATCCGCTTACAATGTGTAGAATAATTCCTTCAATTAGTCAAACTTATAGGCTTGAAACGGGTGATTCCTGTAAATATTATGGAGTCATAGTATCCGCTGGTTTTGGTACTAATACTCAAGTGATTAATGATTTATCGATATTTCCAGATCCTTTGAATCCTCAACCAATAAATTTCAATTTATATAATAAATGGATGGATAATCCATTCATGAACATATATTGCTATCCTACTTGCAATTACAATATGAAATTTGAATTTACTAATAGAGATAATGATATTGTAACAAGTAAAGATTATCGTATTACCATCGATAACTCACAATTCCCAATTGATATAGACCCAAGTGGTTTATTATCAAGTCAATGTTATTCTATTCAACCTGCTAAACAAAATATACCTACCGAAGAATTGCATTTCGAGCAATCTATTATTGTTGATCCGAATCCAACTACAGGCAAAGCAAATGTTAAATTAAATCTTGAAAATGATTTAGTTGGGCGTTTAGTACTTTACACCAGCACTGGTGAACTTATAAAAGAAATATTCAACGGTAAACTCCCAGCCGGTACTTCCGATTATCAAATCGATTTGTCATCACAACCATCAGGAATGTATATTATTACCATCGAATCCGACGGAATGCAATATATAAAGAAGTTTGTTAAAGAGTAAGGAAAAGGGTTTACAAATTGTTGAGAAAGGTCTTATTCAAGGAATTAGACCTTTTTATTTTTGTCAATTCTAACAAGAAATCATAATATCACTCAGAAAGACGAGGAAAAACCTCAATAAAGTGAGTCAAAGACTCAATAAAATGAGTTTTTGTCTCCGAAAGATGAGTTCTTACCTCAACCAACAGAGTTTTTACCTCAATAAACTACTTTATTGAAATAAAAATTGGGGTTATTAAACAAAAGAAAGAGCGTATAAGCGAAAAAATAAAGCGAGCGAACCAAAAGAGACGTCTTTTTTAGTCTTTCCGCCATTTCACAGAGGTCGTTCGCCGTTTCACAGAGGTCGTTCGCCGTTTCACAGAGGTCGTTCGTCGTTTCACAGAGGTCGTTCGCCGTTTCACAGAGGTTGTTCGCCATTTCACAGAGGTCGTTCGCCGTTTCATGAGGCTTCTACGAGGTTAATTCTGCCATTTATTAAGCATTTTATGATAGTCATGACATTTATATGTTTATATTTATCAGACCATTGCAATATTTTCTTCGCTAATTTTTCAATGCTATTGTGTTTCACAATTAATAAGTTTTCTAAAAACATATCATCCTTTCAGGATTGAATAAATATTCCGCAACTACGTTGCTCAAATATAATCTAATCTTGATTTCTATTGATATAGCACAGCTACGCTGTTCAATCAGGTAGTGATGCCATATTAATAGAAATTATAAATTAGGTCGTCTTTGTGAAATGGCGGCCTTTTTTTTATTAGTAGATTTATGCAATTTTTTTCATAAAAAGTTAAATTTCTTATTCAATTATTATTAAACTCCTTATTTCTTCTTAATTTTGCAAATAAATAATTTTAATTCTTGAAATTACCGAATTTATTCAGCCGGAAAGAGTCATGAGAAGAATCATAATACTGCTATTTGTCATATTTAGTTGCCACGCGTACGGTAATATAAACTTCATTAATTTGGATAGTATTCCCAATTCTGCTAACTATGCGGAGCAAATTGAATATCTGAAAACTTATGTTCAATACTTTGACCATTGGTCGCAGGAGTGGGATTACCCCGTGGAAAAATCCGCATTGGTCGAAGAGTTATCGAATATCTACGATAATTTCACTCATGTTGATTCGACAAATGTGGAAGTTAATCTTCTGTTAGGCGACATCTCGCATTATTTATACAATTTGGAATATGCCAACGGATATGACAATGCCGTCCGATACTACGAAAAGGCTATTAATTTAGCTCCAGCCGATTACCGCGGCTATTGGTTTTTAGCCAACCACTACTCACTTTCGAGTTTTGGAGAACGCTCTATTCACGAATTCAGAAAAGCAATAAAATTATTACCGGCAAATGTTCCGGCCGAATTTTGGACCGATTATGCAGGTGCAACATCAATAACCAATATGCCGACAAATTCAATTTTCGGTATGGATCAGGCAAAACTTATATTGGGGGAACCAAGCAATTTTGAAAGGGAATTAGGTAAATCAATCCACGATAGGATTATTCCTTCGAAACCGGACTCATTATACAAAAAAGAAGACTTATGGCAGGTTATACAAAAAGAACCATTACCATTTATTTGCCGCCAATTGGGCGTAAAGATATTAATTGATTCTTCTTGGTATGTTGATGTGATGGATTACAAAAACAACGCCGCCGCTTTTGTAATTACTCCACCGGCAATAAAAAATAAAAGCGGAATTGATATAACTTATACTATAGCATTGATTTTCCGAGTTGCCAAAAAAGGCGACGATTTTGAAGCGTTTATGAAAAATATGTTTCCGAAGGATTGCAAAGCTGATATTTACCCCGAATTTTCAAAATATCCTGAAATGATATCGATGGAACTTAGGGATAGTAAGCTATATCCCGAATACGGCGGTGGTCATCTACACCTTTTGGGATTATACCGTGGAAAACCCGATTACCCGGGTTTGATAATCGAAGAACCAATGAAATACCCCGAAGAGCAAGAAGAAGGTAAGGTTGTATATTATAAGCCGACACCATCGTACGATAGGTTTGACGGAACGATTTTTTATGCAATAATGCTGGACACCTGCGAAGATATTTATCCCCAAGCCTTGGTTGTTTTCAAGGAATTCTTTGAAAAAAGGCTGATTATCGAGTAAACAATAAAAACAAATGTCCTGTAAATCATAATGATACAGGACATTTGTAAATGAATATATTTGCAATTAACTGCAAAATATAAAATTAAATATTAGCATTTGTTTCCTTCTTTTTTTCCTTTTTACATGTATCTATCATTAAAATTTTGTACATTGGGCAAAAGCCTATTGCACTTGTTATAATGAAAATACCTGCAATAATTAGTAATATTATAGCCCAAATACCTGTAACTACATGTGTAAGAAATAGAATAAATATAACAATTGCTACTATTGTTCTTATTATTCTGTCTAATGGTCCCATGTTTATCTTCATAACGCCTCCAAAAATATAAAATACTTAATTAGTCTGATTTTCAGACCGGATTAAAACATTCTTATATAATTTCAAATTACTTTTTTATGAAATAATGAATATCAATTTTAAGATTTTTAAATTCAGTATTTAATGAAAAAGCACATTCTGAAAATTTCGGTGGTCAAAAAGTTTTCCTTATATTATTCGATGCACAATATCCTACGTTTGAGAAACCCAAAAATTGAAAATCAATTTTATAGTGTTTGTTTTAATTAATAATTAACTTGTACTTATCTACAAATATACTAAAATTTTATTTGTTTTGGATAAAGTTAATATAAATTAATAGCATATAATCGTTTTAGTCTATTTGCTAAAAATGAAGCCCTTTAAAAAAGGCTTCATTTTAATATATTTATAAATCTAATGATGATTTTTACCATCCTACATATTCAACCTGGCAAAGCACGGATGATGGATCGTTAAAATAAATATTTTTAGGTTTAATATCCGCTAACTGAATTTCAAACTCTGTTGTTTTACCTGTAATTAGTTTCTTTTCACGTATTATATTGTTCTCACTTATTTCGATGCTTATAGGAACATACATTTTAAAACTGTCCGGAACTTCCGATTGCTCAACTCTGCATTTAACGGTATATTTCCCAGTAAGACTTTTTTCAAATTTATAAGCAAATTTGTATTTAGGAATCTTATAATCATCTACCCATTGGTCGAAAAACCAACCCATATCTTCTTTCATTTTATCTTCAACTTTCTGTTTTAAATAAGCTGTCGAAATATAACTACCATCTGTTTCTGTATATATTTCTCTAAGAAGTGTGGTAAAATCAGTTTCATCCCGAGTTTCAAAATCCATCATTAAGTTTCTTAACATGTGGAAAATCCACATACCTTTAGCAAACATAACTAAACTATAATCACCCTTAGCTTTCGATGAAACATTTCTGTATCCAATTGATAGTGCTCCCGGACGTATACCAGTATTTAATAACGAGATTCTTGCATTAATTAGTTCTTCTTGAGATTTTCTTAATAACTCGAAAAATTTTGCAGGATCCTTTTTTATAGCTATTATATAAATCATAGCAGAATATGCCGATAAACCATCTACTATCCAATTATCATGATAAGTTTCTGGTAATACATCGTTTCCCCACCACTGGTGAGCAAAAACCTGAGCAAAAAAGCTGACATTATTACTTTCTGTATTTATAATTTCAAAATTTAACTCGGATAAATGAATTAAACCAGGGAATGCTTCACCATAATTATCCGGGAATTCTGAAATATATATTTTTTTATATGGTATTGGACCAAAGAGTTTCGAATAAAAATCAATTAATGAACCACTTTCTTGACAAATATAATCAATAAAGTTATAGTTAAAAAAGTAAAAACCCATATCCATACCGTTTGGCGATTTAAATTCTTTTTTTCTATAAGCACCGAAACTGAATGAATTTGTATTAACCGGTTCTTTGGTTACCCAACGACTTACGTTTGTAAATTCAGTTTTCTCAGTGCTAACTAAATCACCTACACCTAGAAATTCATAATTGAGCGGATAGGTTACCTGCATATCAAAAAATATTTTTGGTTGATCACTCATAATAGGATACCATGTAGTCGAAGATTTCATATATGTTTGATCAACTACTCTATTCAAAAAACTACCGCTGTAGTCCAAAATTATTTTTAATGGAGTAAATGGTTCTGCCGCTTTTGGTATTTTTACCCATAAAATATGATTGCGTTCAGGCTTATAAAAATTAAGCGGAGTTCCGTCGGATAATTTCACACTAGCAATATTCAACCATTCATTTAAATAAAATTGAATCCAAGTAAAATTACAGTCTTTCACTGTTATATCCAACATTGCTAAGGCACTATAGACTATGTCTTTGTTGATATCTATGTTAATAGTATATTTACTAATATTAAATAACTTATCATAAAATACACCCTTGTTTAATGAATCTTCTTTTTTTGAAAATTGATTAATTACTTCATAATAATTATCATAAGCACCTATCACACCACGGTATAATAAAACTTTTTCCTGTTGATATGGGTCTATTTGATATATTAAATCTTCTTTATTAGCTTGTGTAACAAGGGCAAGGAAGTATTCACTTGTTCGGTCGTCGAGAAGTGTTTGCGCTAGCTCATAAGTTATATTGTTTTCTCGATCATCCAGTTCATACTCTACAAACCTTTTCACGAGCTCTTTCATTTTGGTATCCCATTTGTAGGTCGTTTTGATACATGATTTCTCAATGGAGTCCGCTGTATTATCGGCAAAAAATAATAAAATCGCTTTGCTTTTTGCTTTAACTTCATCTTTGTTTAAAATACGTTCTAACTGCCTTACTTCCGCTTTTGTAGGTGGTGAGAAATCGAATGTAGCATCACCTATAAATACAACACCCATAGATCTACCGTTAATAGGTTTACAGAAATAGAAAGTGCCGGATTTGAAATTAAAAACAGCGTCTTCACGGGTTAGTTTAAAGTCGGAAACTGTGTAAACTTTACTTTCATCAATAGATAAATTCTTAAAGTCATTAAGCATATCTTCATACTTTTCATAAGGTTTGGAATTTAAACACAGTGTAGCGAGAAGGAATGTTATAATTACCATCATTCGAGAGCTTGCTTGATTGAGCATAATAAATCCACATATATATTCAACAAATAATTTTCGACCTAATTCTCATTTCAAAAATAACAAAAATCTAATTATTAACAAATTATTATTTAAAAAAATAGGAAATTAATAAAATATTAATGGCAAGTAAACGTTTACTTACCTATAATGAATTACCAAACGAAAAACGAATGAAGACAGATATCAGACAAGAACAGATTATTGATGAAGCGATAAAAATAATTCACAAGAATGGTTATTCTGAGTTATCAATAAGAGAATTAGCAAAACAAGTGCAGATATCGGAAGGAGCAATTTACAAACATTTCTCGGGTAAAGAGGAAATTATTAGCGGTATTACAAAAAGAATATTCGCATATACAAATTCATTGTTTGAAGAATTGGAGCTGGCAGTTTCGACGGAAGATAAACTTCGTCGATTTATTTTTTTTCATCTTGAATTGTTTGAAAATAAACCGGAATTGGTTTCTGTCATGTTTTCAGATGAATTATTCGAGCTTAAATCAAGTCTTTCTGAGAATGTTTTAGAGATAATTAAGAAAAGGCAAATTTTATTGCGAAATCTTCTAACTACCGGTATCGAAGAAGGAAAGTTTAAAGACTTAGATAGTGAAATTATATCTACAATGATTCAAGGATATATAAAATTAACGATTAGTAAATGGAAACAATCCGGTTATAAGTTCTCGCTAATAGAACAGGGCGAAAAATTTTATAAGACATTGACAGAAATATTAATAAACAATTAAGCATTAATATATATTATTTTAGAAAAATTAAAAAGGAATAAACAAAATGAACATAACAAATTATAAAAATATAGCTGTAAATCCAAATCCTCACGGAATTGATGCAAGAAAAATTTACAGTAAAGTTGATGCACAAGTAATGCATTTAACTTTAAAACCCGGGGAAGGCCTATTAACGCATAAAACTCCGGTCGATGTATTCTTTTATGTACTAGAAGGCACAGGAATAGTTGAAATTGGGGATGAAAGGGAAGAAGTCGAAAAAGACAGCATAATTGCGAGCCCGGCCAACATTCCGCACTCGTTGAAAAATGAAAGCGATTCGATTGTACGTTTTCTTGTTGTAAAGACTCCAAATCCAAGTAAATAAATCGTATCTACCATAAAAAAGCTCTTATTGATTTAAGGGCTTTTTTTTATCTAACCCGGATGCAGGTTCAAGAAGTACAATTGTAAAATTTATAACGATTTAAAGAGCGGTTAAAATTAAAAGAATTAAATTAGATTCTCATACGTCAATATAATTAGAAAATCAGAAATGTTTTATAAATTATAGTTGATTTGTGTCTAAGGTGATAGATTAATGAACTTATTATATTATTTAATTTACATAAAATCAATATATCAATGGCAAAAAATTTAAATATAAATAAAAATATAACAGAATCGGTAAAAGATACTTATTCTGTTGAAGGTATGTCGTGTGCTTCATGCGCTATTAGTGTAGAAAGTATGCTCAAAGCCCAAACCGGCGTCGTATCAGCCAATGTAAATTATGCTACAAGTTCAGTAACCGTCGATTATCAACCGGAAGTAATAACTCCGAAAGAATTCAAATCTATCATTCAATCAATAGGCTACGATTTATTGATTGACGAAAGTGAAATTGAAAACGAGAGCGAAAAACAAAAAAACTTATACCAGCAAATTAGAAGAAATGCCATATGGGCAGTGTCTTTGTCATTACCGGTTTTTCTAATCGCAATGTTCTTTATGAACCTACCTTACGGAAACTGGATTATGCTGGTTCTGACCACACCGGTAGTATTTTGGTTTGGTAGAACATTTTTCATACATGCCGCAAAACAGGCAAAGCACGGAAAAGCCAATATGGATACGCTAGTTGCGCTGAGTACGAGTATCGCTTACTTTTTCAGTGCATTTAATACAATATATCCTGAATTTTGGCATAACCGCGGATTGCATGCCCACGTATATTTTGAAGCATCTGCAGTTGTTATATCTTTTATTCTAATAGGTAAGTTATTAGAAGAAAGAGCAAAGTCCAATGCTTCAAGTGCGATTAAAAAATTGTTTGGTTTGCAACCAAAAACGGTCACAAAAATCGTTAACGGTGAGCAAATTGAATTGCCAATCTCAAGTGTAAAAATCGACGATATACTGTTAATAAAGCCAGGTGATAAAATACCTGTAGATGGTGAGGTTACTTATGGAAATTCGTTTGTTGATGAGAGTACTATTACCGGCGAACCTATTGCGGTAGAAAAAATTATTGGCGATAAGGTTTTTGCGGGTACAATTAATCAAAAGGGTAGTTTCCAGATAATTGCACGGAAGGTAGGGGGTGACACCATTTTATCCCAAATCATTGAAACCGTACGTAACGCGTTAATGACAAAACCACCTGTTCAAAAATTAGTTGATAAGATTGCAGGAATATTTGTACCTATTGTAATCACTATATCTATATTAACATTTTTTATCTGGCTGATATTTGATGGGAATAATTCAGTTAATCTTGCATTATTATCTATGGTTACGGTGTTAGTGATTGCCTGTCCGTGTGCTTTAGGTTTAGCAACCCCAACGGCCATAATGGTTGGCGTTGGTAAAGGGGCGGATTTGGGAATTTTGATTAAGGATTCTGATTCGCTGGAATTAGCTCATAAAATCGATGCTATAGTTTTGGATAAAACCGGTACAATTACTGAAGGGAAACCTCATGTAACAGATTTTTTATGGCATTGCGAAGATAAAGATTTGATTAAATATAAAGAAATTCTCCAGTCTATGGAATTACTTTCGGAGCACCCATTAGCTGAAGCCGTGTTAAATTCCCTAAGAACCGATGAGCTGATACATATTCAAACTGAAGAATTTGCAAGTATTACCGGTAGAGGAATCGAAGCTAAATATAATAATGATGAATATTTTATCGGCAACCATAAGTTATTGATGGAAAATGGAATAAATATTTCTGAATTGGATGCAGATGTTATTGGATTTTTGCAAAAAGAAGCTAAAACTATAGTATATTTCGCTGATAAAAATAAACTTATTGCAACAATAGCAATTGCAGATAAAATTAAACACTCTTCAGCGAAAGCTATCAGCATCTTAAAAGATGAAGGAATTGAGGTTTATCTTCTAACAGGAGATAATGAGTTAACAGCTAAAGCCGTTGCGCATCAAGTCGGTATTACTAATTACAAAGCTGAAGTTTTACCCGGTGAGAAAGCTGATTTTATAAAAGAGCTTCAGAAGCAAAATAAAATCGTAGCAATGGTTGGCGATGGTATTAATGATTCGCAAGCGTTAGCTTTGGCCGATGTTGGTATAGCGATGGGGAGGGGTTCCGATATAGCAATGGATGTGGCAAAAATCACGATAATTTCTTCCGATTTAATGCTCATTCCTAAAGCAATTAAGCTTTCCAGCCTAACATTGAAAACAATTAAGCAAAATTTATTTTGGGCGTTTATTTATAATTTAATTGGAATTCCAATTGCCGCCGGAATTCTTTATCCATTCACAGGATTTTTATTAAATCCTATGATAGCAGGCGCGGCAATGGCTTTAAGTTCTTTTTCTGTTGTAAGCAACAGTATTAGAATGAGAAGCAAAAAAATATAATATTTTAAAACACAATAGGATTAAATATGGCAACATATAAATTTAAAACGAGTCTTAAATGTAACGGATGCATTCAAACTATAACACCGTTTTTAAACAATGCCGGTGGAATTGAACATTGGGAAGTGGATTTAAACGACCCTGATAGAATACTTATAGTAGAATCCTTCAATCTAACTGAAGCGCAGGTAAAAGAAGTTATTAATAAAGCCGGGTATACTGCTGAAGCGGTATAAAAGCTAATTATCAAATTAGTATTATTATTAATCCGAGAATGCGTTTTTTCTACATATTCTCGGATTATTTTATTTTTCGATATCTTCAATAAATTTGCTTATAACCTTGATGTCTTGTTCGGGACAATCCTGAATTGTCATGTGAGCCGCTCCTTTAGTCATTTCAAACTGAGAATTTGGTACAAGACTCTGGAAGTATTTGGCAGTTTCGGGGCGAGCTTCATCGAACTCTCCTGCAATAAACAGAGTCGGGACTTTAATTTTCGGCAATTTATCAATTCCGTCATAATTTTTCAACGTACCCGTCCAAGTAAACTCGCTTGGTCCAACCATATATTGGTAAACATTGGCTCCCATATTAGCAAAAGAATCTTCGATATCTTTTGACCAAGGTTTTTTACGGCAAATATATTTATCATAATATAGCTGTACTGCTGATTGATATTCCGGTGAATCGTAAGTGCCTTTTTCTTCATTTTGGCGAATGTCTTCTTGGACTGTATCAGGTAGTGTTTTAAGCAAAATCTGTGCGTCCTTCATCCATAATTCAGTATTAAGATATGGTGAACTGAAAATAATAGCTTTGACTCCTTCCGGGTAAATTGAGTAATACTCCAAAGCAAGTGTTGTTCCCCAGGATTGTCCATAAAGGTAAAACTCTTTTAATCCGAGATGGTTGATTAATTGATATAATTCTTCCACGTAATGCTTAACCGTCATTAATGAAGTATCAGTAATACGATCCGAGCGTCCGCAACCCAATTGATCATAAAATATCACCGGGCGGTTTTTCCCTAATTCAATAAGCGGATGTAGGTAATAGCTCGTACCTCCAGGCCCGCCATGGATTGTGATTATTGGAATTCCATTTCCTTCACCGACTACTTTATACCAAATTTTGCCTCCCGAAAAGTTGAGATAATTTTCTGTTTGTGTGAGAGATTGTGAATTTGCATTACAATTAGACATAATAATCACCGCGATAAATAGAACAAAAATGGTCAATATTTTTTTCATATTATTTTAAAAAAAAATGTACTTTGAATAATAATTTATACCAAAATTAGTTAAATTACAACGATTTTCAAATTTATATGATGATAAAATTTTATATTATTTGTATTTTTGATTATGTGAACAATTGCAATTTACTTAAGTCGAGATTATTATGAAAACCAAAATGGTGTTGGTGGTATTAGTATTATTGTTTAGTTGTACAAATTGGCATACAAGCGAATTTGCAAAAAGTATTCAAGAAGAGGTTACAAAAATTCGAGCCTTTCAGGCAAAAGCCATTTATCCGGATAGTCCGGATGAATATAAAAAGATGAAGATGGAGTTTGATGTTAATGATTATTTTAAAATACTAACCTCTATCAAGATGAAAGATGGTTATAGAATTGATTATATTTATCGGGATAATTATTGGTTCGGTGGTCCAAGATTAACAGTAGTCAACGCAGAAAATCAAAATTATTTTAAAACCATTGAAAAGGTATCTTTATCCTTATCTTATAACAAAAAAAGAAATAATAAAATTTTAGATTCTAACGAAAAAAAAGTCAACGATTTTTTATCGAATTATGAATGTGATTTTCATAATTTCGATTTTAAAAATAATCTAAGTATACTAGAATATAGTAAATTATATACACCCCTTTTAGAATATATAGATGTAAACAGGACTAAAAGGGGCTATTTGGAATATGTGATATTTTGTTTTTTATCCGATCAATTCTCTCTCATTTGGCATTCTAATTATGATGATTACGAAATTGTTGCTACAAGGGAAAAATTTAAATCAATTTTATCAGAAAATAAGATAATTTTGACCTCTAAGCAAAAAGATACTCTCAATAAAATAAACTTTGAACCAACTGTGATAATGAAGGCAAACACACCAAAAGTGAAATTGCTAGTATTTACTAAGTGGGGTGGGTTATTCGAATTCAGATTTTTATTAGAACAAATTAATAATTCAGTAAAAATAAAATATGTTAAGAAAGTTAACAAACTTCATTATAATTGTGGAATATTGTTTTAAAAAAAAGGCGGTTGAAAAACCGCCTTTGTCATAAGTAAAACAGAAATAAATAAAATTACTTAATTATTACGCCGAAGTTTAAAGCTACTTCCATGCGAGATGCGGCTGGTTTATTATCGGCGTCAATAAACATTTTGTAATTTTCATCCAAATCTGTTAAACTACCCTCTAAACGGATGTAGGTGAAATCTGAAGGTTTGTATTCAGCACCCAAAGTGTATGCTAATCCTTTAATAGTTGGAACATATAGGCTGTCTGTATTATCAACGTAAGCGGCTCTACAAGTAGCAGAGAATTTATCGTTAATTAAATAATGCGCTGTTAACGAACCACCGAAATACATTTTACTATTTTCGCCAAAAGGATTGGTATTATCAGTAAAATTCTTGTTAGCTAAGTCAAATTGTCCTCTAAGCGCAAGTTTTTCGGCCAAATTATAATTCAGAACTAAATTTTGAAGAAAATGAATTTTGGCATTAATAGGTGAACCGACCTCTTCGTTTCCGTAAATATTGGAATAAGAAAAGTTGAAGTTATCCGTACATTTGTGGCTGAAAAATAAGCCAACGCTTTTGTTAAAATTATTATCCGCGATTATTCCGTTTCCGTTAAGGATATGAATGCAAGCTGTCATTTTCTCATTTTCGTAAGATACTTTGACACCGCTTTGGTAAAATGGTTCAAAGTATGTGACCAATGAATGTGAACTTAACCAATTGTCTTTCGGCAACATTGCTTCACCACCGATATGAGTTAAAAACAATCCAGCGTCAATCCAAAAGCCACTGTAAAAATTGTAACCTACATTCGCTTGTTGAAGCATAGGGAACTGAGCACCGAGGTCTTGATATCCTGTTTTGACCAAATCACCCGCTTGTAAAGTAACATTAGCTCTGAATCTATCGGCAGATAATTCAGCTGAAATTTGGGCTATGTTCAAAGCAAACTCATTCTTTTTGTAATTAACGTAGGTTAACTGACGGGCAGATTTGAGACTGTTATCATCATTTTGAATAATCTTATCATTATCCGTTGCAAAGTATGAGTCCAAATAAGCACTGATTTTAATTTTTGGTGAATCAGTAGATTGGGCAAAATGTTTTACCGGTAAAAATATCAAGCAAATAATTGATATTAAGATAATTGAAATTAATTGTTTCATTTTCTTTGTCGCATTAATTAAAAAAAATCCGGTATTATGTTCAAATACCGGATATAATATAATAAATTATTTATAAAAATTCAGATTCATAAGCATTTTCACCATGCAAAGCTTCATCTAATCCTAACATTTGTTCTTCATCTGTTACTCTAACCGGAACAATTTTATTGATCAACCAGAGCATAAGTAAAGTGAAACCTACTGCATAAGCCGCTGTACCGATAGCTGTGACAGATTGTTTCAAAAAGAAACTTGTTCCGCCTTCTAATAATCCAACCGGCCAAACAGCGAGACCTTTTATATTTACAGCCGCAGTTCCAAAAATACCTAACATTATAGTACCTAAAAATCCGCCAACACCATGGACACCCCAAACATCTAAAGCGTCGTCCCAACCCTGACGGTTTTTCCAAGCAACAGCCAAATAACAAACTATACCGGATGTAAATCCAATAATTACGGCACTAGTGACAGTTACATAGCCTGCGGCAGGAGTAATAGTCGCCAATCCGGCAACAGAACCGGTCATTAATCCGACAAATTTTGGCTTCTTTTCTGTGATCCATGCAATAATTAACCACGTAACACCTGCAACCGAAGCGGCTACGTCAGTATTTAAAAATGCATTAGCTGTAACACCATCAACGGCGAATTCACTACCGGCGTTGAAACCATACCAACCGAACCATAATAAACCAGTACCCAAAGCTACTAATGGAATACTGTGTGGAATGTTACTAATAAGTTTTCTTTTACCTACATAAAATACCGCGGCTAATGCGGCAAAACCTGCTGTACAATGTACAACTATACCACCGGCGAAATCGAATACACCCCACTGCGCTAATAAACCACCACCCCATATCATGTGAACGAATGGGAAGTAAACGAATATTAACCAAAGTGTTAAAAATATCATATATGCTGAAAATTTTACTCTATTTGCAAATGCGCCTGTAATCAAAGCAGGTGTAATAATTGCAAACATCATCTGATACGCTATAAATACAAACATCGGAATGGATGGATTTGCAACTGACGGGGTATTTATATTTATTCCCCATAAAAATGCTTGATCTAAATTACCGATTACTCCGCCTTGGCCACCGCTAAAGCATAAAGAATAACCAAAAGCCCACCAAATAACAGTTGTCCATCCCATTGATACAAAACTTTGCATCATAATGGATAAAACGTTTTTACGACCTACCAAGCCACCATAAAAAAATGCTAAGCCTGGTGTCATTAACATTACCAAACTTGTTGCAAGTAGCATAAAGCCGGTATTTCCTGTATCAAATTGCGGCATAAAGCCTCCTATATTAAAATAAATAAATTTTGTACAAATCAATGTACAAAATTGCTAATCTTAATTAATATAGGCAATTGGTTAAAATATGATTTTTCGTATAGGGATTACGTAGAGAATACTACGTGTTATACGGAGCAATGTTAACCTACTTTAAAAATCCAGAAACAAGCAAAGATGCTTGTTCTACCAAGTTATTTATAATATGGTGGGTCAAGCATCCCTGCTTGATGTTTTTTATTTATCAGATTTCAATTATGTTATGCTTTAAGGCATATTTCAGCAGATCATAAGAAGATTTAATATCTAATTTATTCATTATATGATTTTTATGTGTTTCAACGGTTCGAATGGAGATGAATAGCTGATCGGAAATTTCTTTGTTCGTTAATCCTTTGGCAAATAAGCTTAATAGTTCATTTTCACGTTTCGTTAAATCAACCGTTTTCTCTTCGGTTTTGATCTTCTTTAGATATCCCTTCAAAATAATAGCAGAAACCTCGTCCGGGAAATAATCGTTCGAGCGGTTAACTTCGTGAATAGTCTTAAGTAATTCGTTTTTTGAAGAATTTTTCGGAAGGTAGCTTTTAGCGCCGGCTTTTATACTATTAAATATAAAGTCTTCGCTCAGGTACATCGATAGCATAATTACTTTTATTTCAGGATAGGCACGAGTGATTATTTTCGCAATTTCTATACCTGAGATTTCGGGAAGAGAAATATCGAGAATAAGTATATCGGGTTTTTGAGTTAGTAATATTGGCTTTAAGCTTTCGTAACTATCAGCCGTAGCGATAACTGATATTTCATTATCACTTTCCAATATAGCTTTTATTCCGTCGCGAACAACTTCGTGGTCGTCAACCAAAACTATTTTTATTTTTTCTTTATTCATTCGGAACCTCGATTATAATTATGGTACCTAAATTCAATTTTGAAATAATTTCAACATTTCCATCTATTAAATTAACCCTTTCTTTGATATTATACAAACCGTTACCTTTTTTTATGCTCTTAAAATCGAAACCTTTTCCATTGTCAGTAATTTCCAATTTGATATAATTATCAATTAATGAAAGATATACAGTAGCTTTGTCGGCCCCGGAGTGCTGAATAATATTTTTTGCCGCTTCCTGAATAATTCTAAATAAGTATATGCTGATTTTTGGTTCAATTTCGGAATTTTCCAAATTGCTTACAAATTCAAAATCAATTGCCGAATTATCACTCATCTCAGAGCAAAGGTTTTTAACAGCATAATATAAGCCAAATTCGCTCAGGACAGCGGGCATCAAATCGTTGGAAATTGTGCGAATCTCTTTAATTGTATCGTCTAAGGAGGTTTTGACATTGTCGAGCATATCGGTCGGAATCTTAGATTTTTTTGTATCAATACTTTCAAATTTTAACTTAATTGCTATAAGATTTTGCCCCAAACCATCGTGAATTTCTCGCGATAAGCGTTTTCGCTCGTTATCCAACGCATCTATGATAGACGACGATGATTTATGACGTTCGCTAATGAGTTCTTCATCTTTGAGTTTCAAATCAGCACTCATCTGATTGAATGCTATTGTCAATTCACCGATTTCATCATTTGTTGAAACTTCAATATTCGGCAGATATTTACCGGTGCTTATGGAAGTGGCGGCTGTAGTGAGATTTACTAACGGTTGAGTAAAACGCTTTGAAATAAAGTATGTAAGTAAAATCAGTATGAATGTTAAAGATAAAATAAGAATAAATGTGCTTTTTCTTAATTCCAATATATCCTTGTTGGCTTCATTAGCATCCAATTCAGAAATTATATACCAATCTATATTCTTTATATTCAACTTGCTATAGGCACCAATAACATCGATATCGCGGTAATCTTTGTATAATGTTTTGCCTTCCAAGCCTGCAAGCGCATTCAAAACACCGACGGATTTAACAGAAGTTTTAAGCACTGAATTTTTCAAAAAGCGTGATGGTGTGCGAAGTAAAGTGTCTTTACCAACAATATAAGTCTCACCAGAGCGGCCAATACCGGAGCTTGGGTCTGTTTCGAGCATTATTTTTGTAAAAGGTTCATTATTAAGAAGAAGAACAACAAAGGATTGATTTGCATTATCGGTTTGGATTGGCGCGGTGATTAATATATAGAACAACTTATCAATATGATTGACATACTCTATTGGCAAGGCTTCTTTTTTGAAGTTCTGATTTGAAGAATTCTGACTTAAAGAATCCATTAGATTTTGGTTAAATATATTTTTTAGTGAAAAATAATCCCCATATTCAATGTTAATTATCGCTATATCTTTGTAATAATTGTGTGTTGATAAGAAATTATTCAATAAATCGGAATGTGTTTTTATATTATTTTGTTTGTCATTTTTTGCTAATTCTGTTGATATTTCCTCAACATCCTCGATTTGGGAAATCAATTCCGCGTCTGCGATTCTGTCATTATAGAATGATTCTATTTGGCGGGATTTTACTGATTTGATTGAGTTTAACTGCTGGTAAGTGCGGTTAAAAAGCGCGTCCTTGCTTTGCAAATTAGAAATTAATCCCACGGAGGCCAATCCCGCAAAGCTTATTATAACAACGTAGAAAATCAGTTTATTGGTGATGGAAAACAAGCTCTTTTTCATAGTTTACTGCTGTTATGTGTTTATCCAAATTTTCCAGATTTCGGGCTGGTATCCCAAAGCGGCTTCACGACCGAACCGTGTGATTGGTGTAGCGAGCAATAGGGGGTCGGCAAGAAGTTCTGTTGCCAAATCATAAACCATACGGTCTAAGTTTCTCTTTTTATATTGCTTCCCGTTTCTATCGAGCAGGTCTTCCATTGGTACTTTACGCGTAATGCTCTCGAATTCGCCTTTGCTTAGCGCTTTTTCCGATAAATCCACAAATTGAGTTTTTATACCGCGCTCTTTGAAAAAACGGATTGCTTTGTTGGTTTCCTGGCATTTCTTAGTGCCGAAAATTTGTATAGTTGAAGACATATTAGTATCGCATGTAAATAAATATATACGCAAAAAGAGGGATAATATTTGAAACGGTTACAATTTGTAACCGTTTCAAAGTGTTCGTGATATTTTTTCAGCATTTAGGAATATTAATTCCTTTAAGCCACTCGATTGCTTGCTGAGGGTCAATGAAATAGTGCTCGTTTTCTGAACTGTATTTAGTTTCAAATAGTTCCATTTTAGCAATATCCTGATGACAATGTGCCGCGGCGATGCACTGAATTCCTCTAGTATTTGAACATACAATGTGATTTGTCTGCCCCTCAAATATATTCAGATAGCCTACCTTCCAGCCATATTTCGACATTGTCATTGGAATAATGTTCCTAAATCTTTTATGAGCATTAAAATCAGCCGCTCTAAAGCCATAAAAATTGATGAAAATTTTAAAACTCGAATCATTTGGTATTTGTTCTAAAGATTCATTTAGCGATTGTTCCCATTGTTCTAAAACTGTTAGGCCCACATCACCGCTTAAATGAGTTTCGATTAGCCCTTCGTCCGGGAACCATTGTGTTTTAATGATTTTAGTTGTATTCATGTTTTGATTAATCATTCGTAATTGATTTTATTTTATTCGTTCAAACGTTTCGGTTCTACCGATTAATGAGATACCTATATACCCTCTTAAAAGCAGGTTACCATTTTTCAATTTCATAAAGGCGCGGTAGGATTTGCCGTTATCAGCACCGTAAACCTTGCCGTTTATCCATTTGGACTCTTTTTCGGAATATTCGAAATTGGTCAGAAAGACTATTCCATTGAGAGGTCGGTCTCTGAGTTTAGGGTCGGGATTGTGCTCATCTTTATCATCTGATGATTTACCGGATAAAATCAGTTTTCCGAAGTATTTGTTGTCTTTTTTGAAGATTTCCACTTTGCCGTCCTTGGCAGGTGTCCAATACAAGCCAATAACACCATCGGCTTCGTTTTCAGCGGAGGTGAATACATAAGCCGCTATTGCAGTAGCAACGATTAATAGTATTATAGATAAATGCAGAGTTTTCATCGGTAAACCTATAGCAATCATATAAATTATCTATTAATAAGAAGAATAACATATTTGATTATTGTAAATATTTTTTTATTAATTAGCTGATGGATTTATATAACAAAAATTTTTGCATTTATTTCGATGTAAGTTGATGAAAGATTTAAAACAAATTTTGAAATATATCGTTTTTGTATTATTAATATTAATAATAACAGGTTTGCGATGAGTGAGATAATATTTTTGGTTGAGGATGCCCTAGAAGGCGGCTTTTCTGCAAGAGCATTAAATTATAGTATATTTACAGACGGCCAAACTATGCAGGAAGTAAAAGATAATATTCAAGATGCTGTAAAGTGTCATTTTGATAATGAAGAATTACCCAAAATGGTCAGATTACATTTTGTAAGAGATGAAGTTTACGAATTAGTATGAGAATTCCTCGAGATATAACCGGTTATGAGCTTTTAAAATTGCTCAATATATTTGGATATGAAATTACTCGCCAAACGGGTAGCCATATAAGATTGACAACAAGCCTAAAAGGTGAACACCATATAACTATACCAAATCATAATCCGCTAAAAATAGGTACCCTCTCTGCTATTTTAAATGATATAGCAGTTCATTTTGAAATTACGAAGGAAGAGGCTATAAGAATACTATTTTTATAATTCATTATAATATGGGTTTTCAATCCGCGAAGATGGATTCTTCACTTTGTTCAGAATGACAAACAATATATATCTAGTAGATACCTGCTTCCGAAGGTATGACGGCTTAGTCTTAACATTTATAATTTATAACTCATAACTTTCTTCCTCTTCTTCTTCAACCAATCGAATACCGTCATCGTCTATTGTAATCAATTGATTTTTATAGAGTGAGCCAAGTGCTTTTTTGTAGTTTTTCTTGCTTACACCGAACAGATTATAAATTTGTTCAGGAGAGCTTTTGTCGTTAATGGGTAGCCAGCCATCGCGCAAACGCAGTTTCGCTAATACTTTTTCAGCTATATCGTCTATTTTACCATATCCTTCTTCGTAAATAGATAGGTCAATTTTGCCGTCTTCTCGGATTTTCTTAATGAAACCTTTGAGCTTATCGCCGATTCTGATATTTTGGAAGACTTCATTATGGTAGATTACACCCGTATGAGTTATATTAATAATTGCTTTAAATCCCAAATCGGTTTGAGTGAATATCAGAAGATCGACTGATTGTCCTTCCAAAAAGTTGTACGGAGTTGTATCTAAGAATCTGTCAACCCGCGCTGTTGCGCATAAGCGGTTGCTTTGCTCGTCAAGATAGACATACACTACATAAGCTTTGCCAAGCTCCATTTTTCGTTTCATTTCACGGAAAGGCACGAACAAATCTTTTACTAAACCCCAATCCAAGAAAGCACCGTATTCGCCAACTTCAGCCACTCTAAGATACGCAAATTCATTTAATTGCGCATAAGGGACATCGGTTGTTGCTATTATTCTATCTTCTGAATCAAAATATATGAAAACGTCAATATCGTTACCTATTTCTATATCTTCGGGTACATAACGGCGGGGAAGAAGAATCTCACCGTGTGCGCCGCCATCTAGATATGCTCCGAAATCCAGATTTTTTATTACCCTTAAACTGTTCATCTTTCCGATCTGTGCCATAGCTATCCCGCTGTTTTTGCTTTCTTTGTAAATTTAAGTAATTACTTATGTTATTAGTACAAAAATACGAATAAATAGAACATTATTTTGAAATAATTTTTATAATTTTCAATTAATTCTGCTTATTTATTTCGAGAAATTCTATAGTTTTGTGCTATAAATATTGTTGGAATTGTTAAAGAATGATTTTTAATATATTGACGAGCATTTTATGAAAAAAATTGTTTTGTTTATTGTTTTATTAATAATAACTAATATAGGCACAAAAGCAGAAACGAATGTCATTGTGTTTAATAATGGTTATAGAGTGTACGGTATGCTTGTTCCCAGCCCTGACACAAATGTAGTTACTCTAAAATTAAGAAACGGTTCTGTTCAATCTTATTCAAAAGCAGAAATTTCATCCATCAAAGTAGTTCCCATCAAAAAAATCGGTTCGTTTGGTATTGGTTTTGGGATACCTTATGGGTTTTATGGACTAAATGCTGACTTTCAGGTAGTCGGCAATTTAAATGTTACTGCAGGTATTGGTCATACATTAATTGATGGAATTGGTTATAGTGCTGGTCTTAGGTATTGTTTTCTCGATGCCGAGCACGTTTGGAGGCCAAGAATCACTGTTAATTATGGAGTTAACAACTTATTACTTGTTGAAGATTTGGTAAAAAAATATTATGGCTGGAATATTGGTGCAGGATGTAGATTTATGTTTGGTGCATTAGGCAAAACCGGCTTTGATGCCGATCTTATTTACGTTACAAGCAACGAAGTATTTGCCGATGCGGAGAAACTTGAAAAACTAGGTTATAAAGTATCGGGATTAGACAGATTCCAATTATCGCTTGGATTTCGATTTGGGTTTTAGATATTCGTAATAATAATCCTAAGAATTGCATCCTATGTTTTTCGAATTTATCGTCTTATATATAACTTCGAGCATTTTGCGGGCTGATTCATCCCACGAAAAGTTTGAAGCCCATTTTATTGCACCTTCCGATAAATAATTTAATCTTTCGAGCGAACCAAGGACTTCCTTCATTTTCTCGGCAAGCATATCTATATCGCCATATTCGTAAAGTAAACCCGATAGCCCTTCCGAAACAGAATCGCGCAAACCCGGAACGTTAGACGAAATGGTCAATGTACCGCAGGCATTGGCTTCTATATTCGTTATTCCCCAGCCTTCTTTGATGGATGTATTAACAACGCAATGCGAAAGAGCTAAGAGTCTTCTTTTTTCTTCTTCAGTAACAAAACCAAAGAATTTAGTTTTTTCCGCAATGCCCAAATCGGAAGCTAATTTTTCCATTTCCCCGCGGTAATCACCTCTGCCTAAAATATGCAATTCTGCAGTTGGAAAAAGCGGACTAATCTTAGTAAAGGCGCGAATTAAATGGTCAGGGCTTTTGTATTTCTTTAACCTTCCGAAATAAGTAATTACCGGATGCGGACTTTTCACGCCAACCTCCATTGGAAAATCTTCCGGGTGAATGGCGTTAAAAACGATTGAAAAATTATTTTTGTCAAATCCTCGGCTGATGAATTCATCTAAAGTGCTTTGACTAACTACCGAAAATGGAGTTTTTTTATAAAAATAATCCACTAGCTTTTCTGATAAATATACATATAGTGCGCTAATAAATCCTGCTTCGCGGAATATACTTTTACCAAAGAAATGATGGCTTATCGCTAAGAGAGGTTCTTTGACGTATCGAGACATATAGAACGGTATTTTATTGATATCGTCGATTACAATGTCATAATGTTCTTTTGAAAATCGCGTTCGATATTCCCGCTTCACAAAGAAATTGAATGAACTTCGCGAACCTTTTCGAATAATTCGGATTCCATCAATCGTTTCCTCAGGCAAAGCTCCTGGAAACATACAGCAAAATAACGTTACACTATGTCCCAATGCCGCTATGCGTTTGAAAATTTCATGGAAATGAACCTCCGCACCGCCGCCATTTGGATTTTTAATACACTGCCAATTAACTACCAATATATTCAGTTTATCCATTTGTGTTATGACCGATTGCTATTTGTACAACGTTTTTTATTCTTGCGGCAACACTTGCTGAATCCAATCCGCAATCGGCTAATAATTCTTTCTGGGTGCCGTGTTCTACGAATTTATCCGGTAAACCCAAAATATTGATGTTACCTTTAAATTTCTTCTCTCCGGCATATTCTGCCACAGCGGAACCAAATCCGCCTTGCGCTTGTCCTTCTTCTAAAGTAAACACATCTCCAAATCGAGCAAATACATTATCGAGCATTTGCTTGTCTAACGGTTTAACAAAGCGCGCATCTATTACTTCTAATTCAATATCATCGTCTTTCAAAAGCTTAGCAGCTTTCTTTGCTGTATAAACCATCGAGCCGACAGCAATTAATACGGTATCGCGGCCTTTTATTATAAGCTCTGATTTCCCCAAAGGAATTGCCTTGAATCCTTGTGATACAACGGAGTGTGTTTTTCCACGTGGAAAGCGGATAGCCGAAGGACCGGTGCAATATTCATTGATTGCTGAATAAAGCATGTTTCGCAATTGAACTCCATTTCGAGGAGCCATAACAATCATATTCGGAATTGAACGCAAATAAGCCATATCAAATGTACCGTGGTGGGTTGGACCATCTTCTCCAACCAAACCTGCGCGGTCGAGTGCAAAAACGACGTGTAAATCCTGTAGAGCTATATCGTGAATCAAACTATCGTAAGCGCGTTGAAGGAAAGTAGAATATATTGCTACAACCGGAATAACATCTTGGGTTGCCATTCCAGCGGCATAAGTAACTGCGTGACCTTCTGCGATACCCACATCAATTACTTTTTCCGGATATTTCTTCTGCAAAATGTTCAAACCGGTTCCATCAGCCATAGCGGCAGTAACAGCGGCGACTTTGTCATTTTGCTCACAAATTTCAGTGAGTGCTTCACCAAAAATAGAACTGAACGATTTTAAGTCCACCATGTCAGGTAATGCTTTTTCTGATATACTTTGCGGCATTCCAATAGCGTGAAGTTTTTGTTTATCTTTTTCGGCTGGTAAATAACCTTTGCCTTTCTCGGTCATAATATGCAAGAACACAGGTCCGTTAAGATCTTTGATTTTACCAAGCATATCAACGAGTTTATGTATATTATTGCCGTTAATCGGTCCGAAATAATTAAAACCTAGGGTTTCGAAGAGCACCCCCGGGGTAACTATCGCTTTTAAACTGTCTTCCAATCGTGAAGCATACTTTCGCAATCTATCACCGCTTGCCAATTTACCCATAGCATTCCACAGGTTTTCTCTGACAGTCATAGCTGTATTACTTGAAAAAACTTTAGTAAAGTAGTTTGAAATAGCAGATATGTTTTTATCAATCGAGAAGTTGTTATCATTTAGAATGATTAGAACTTTTCGTTTCTGGTAGCCGCAGTTATTCATAGCCTCATAAGCCATACCGCCGGTCATTGAGCCATCACCTATTACTGCCGCAACCCGGTAATTATCTTTATTTATATCGCGAGCTGTAGCTATGCCCAAAGCGGCAGAAATACTTGTCGAAGCATGCCCAGTTCCAAAAGCATCATATTCGCTTTCCTTGCGGTTAGGGAATCCTGATAAACCACCTTTTTTGCGGATTGTTTTCATTAAATCACGTCTGCCGGTAAGTATTTTATGCGGATACGCTTGGTGACCAACATCAAAAACAAGCTTATCATCAGGTGTATTCAAGACATAATGCAATGCTACAGTAAGTTCTACCACACCCAATCCGGCGCCAAAATGACCTCCGGTTTGAGTTACCGTATCAATAAGATAATTACGTAATTCCGCGCATACTTGAGGCAAAGCCTCACGCGGTAATTTTCTCAGGTCTGCCGGAGAATTTATATCAAATAAGTATTTATAATCTTTTTGTTCCATTTTTTACTTTTTATTAGGGAAACGACCCGGTGTAAGCGGTGCGTTAATAGTATCAAGATAATTATTTAATTCAGTTAAATCTTTTGATTTCAATGAGTATAAATCATTAAAAAGATCATTCAATTGTTTTTGCGCTATTTTGAAGGATTGTTTATGTGTTTCGGTAATTTGTGAACCGGATTCCCACATCATTCCAACCACAACGTTCATTCTATCCGTTAGCGATGGAGGTTGGTTACCACTACGGCTGGCTATAGAATTATCACCATTCAATTTCAATTGCAATGTTTTAAGCTTGTTTTTAATTTTATTTGCTTTGATTAAATATTGCTGATCTGCTGATGGGTATGCAATGAGTGTACGTGAAACAATCTCCATTGTGTTATCCATTTCCGCAAGCAAATTGTTAGCCGCATTAATATTGCCTTGTAAATCAACAACTTCTTTACGATAATCGTCTAATTCTTTGCTATTAATAGCAGGAAGTGTCAGATTATTCAGAGGTTTGCACAAAAAATCCATATCCGGAACCAATTCTTTAATAGAATCGCCTATCATTTCAGCTAACGAAACTTTATAAGCTCCCGGAGGTACAGGCATTCCATTAACTCCATTTATATCGGTGCTTGGAGCCAGAGGGGAGTAGCCTGCATAGCGGAAATCCCAATTTATTTTTTGGATACCCTTTTTATAAGGTGCTTTCAATCGGCGAATAACATCGCCTTTGTAATTTTTAATAGTGAATAATAATTCGGGTGCTTTTTCTAAATCTTCCAATCTGAGTTGTTCTTTTGTAGGATATGTAGGTTTTTTATTTGCCGCAACATCTTTTTTCCATTGTTCCTGACGTAGTGACTTCAAAGATTTGAAATCATCTTTGATATAATAAACTATTTCAGCACCAAACGCAGGGTTCGAGGCGTGGAAAAATGTTTCGCCTTCGTTGTTTCGGCAATTTGCGTAACTTGGATTATACATCAAAGCATCTTTTATTTTGAATATGTGAGCATTTTTATTTATAATCGATTTATCTTGTGCAATTTGGCGCAATGGTGTAAAGTTATCTAAAATATAAATACCTCGTCCAAAAGTACCAACCACCAAATCACTTTCACGTTCTTGAATATCCAAATCTTTCACTGCCATAGTTTTCGGCATACCGTTATTGTCTTTAAGCCATTTTTTTCCGCCATCTATTGTCAAATATAAGCCGGTTTCAGTTCCTATAAATAAAATATTCGGATCCATAGGGTCTTCTTCCATCGTCCAGATATTTTCATTTTCAGGTAAATTTCCGGCGATAGATTGCCAAGATTTACCTTTATCCATAGATTTTAGAATATAAGGTTTGAAATCGCCGCGTTTGTGGTTGTTGAATGTAGCATAAACAGTTTCCGCATAGTGTCTTGATGGGAATATATCGCTGACGTAAGTGGTTTCAGGAACTCCGGCGAATTTATCGATTTTGCGCCAAGTTTTACCATTATCTTCAGTAACCTGGATTAAACCATCGTCTGTGCCGACGTAAATTAAACCTTCTTGCTTAGGAGATTCGCATAAGGAAATGATATTCCCGTAAAGTGATGTGGAAGTGTTTTTAGCAACTGCTTCGGGTTCCCAAAGTTTACCCATTACTTCGAGCTGGTCTCTGTCAATAGCGCGTGTCAGGTCTTCACTGATTTTTTGCCAAGTATTTCCCTTGTCGTCAGAACGGAAAACTTTATTTGCGGCTACGTACAATCTTGAAGCATTAAACGGGCTTAGAATCATAGGAGAATCCCAGTTCCAGCGCAGTTCTTCGCCTTCTTCAGCTTGAGGCTGAATACCGGTTAATTCGCCGCTTTTTTTATCAAAGCGGACGAAATTACCGTACTGCCATTGACCATAAACGATATTTGGATTTTCGGGATCAATTTGTGGTTCATAACCGTCACCGCCGACAACATAAACCCAATCTTGGCTTAAAATGCCTGCTGAGTTGGCTGTTCTCGAAGGACCGCCAACGGAATTATTATCCTGAGTACCGCCGTAAACCCAGTAAAAAGGTAGAGTATTATCGGCTTGTATGCGGTAAAATTGCGTAACCGGCAGGTTTTCGAAGAAACGCCAAGTATCGCCGTTATCGAATGTTTCGTAAAGACCGCCGTCACCGCCGATTAATATATGTTTCGTATTTTCAGGTTCTATATATAAAGCGTGGTCGTCCACGTGACGGTCACGGTTGGAAAGTGCTGTGAAATTTGCACCACCATCTATTGTTACCATTGTTAATGTGCCCATCGAAAAAACTTTATCCACGTTTTTCGGGTCACAGAAAAGTTCTTGATAATATTGCGGACTTGAGGAAACGTGTCCATTGCGTTTTTCCCAGCTAGCACCACGGTTTGTAGAGCGGAAAAATCCGCCGTTACTTTCTGTAGCTTCTACTATTGCATAGAGTACATCGGGATTAACCGGAGAAATTGCTAAGCCGATACGTCCAACATCGCCGCCGGGCATTCCGCTCATAATTTTATTCCAGGTCGCACCTGCATCCTCGCTTTTGTAAACCGCCGATTCCGGACCACCATCAACCAATGTAAAGACGTGGCGTCTTCTTTGGTATGAAGCGGCATAAAGCACATCGGGATTGCGAGGGTCGGCGACTAAGTCGGTAACACCTGTTTTTTCTGATATATTTAAGATTTTTATCCAATTTTTTCCGCCGTCAATTGTTTTATACAAACCGCGGTCACCGCCGTCAATCCACAGTGGACCTTGTGCGGCGGCATATACAACGTTTGAATTGCGTGGGTCAACGTAAATCTTCGCTATATGCTCGGATTTTGGCAATCCCATTTTAACCCAAGAGCTTCCGCCATCGGTAGATTTATAAATACCGTCACCATAGCCCACCGAACGCTGGCTGTTATTTTCGCCAGTGCCTACCCAAACTATAAAAGGATTGCTCGGGTCGATTGTTACGCAACCTATGGAATATGAGCCTTCGTTATCGAAAACGGGGGTGAAGCTGGTGCCGTTATTGGTCGTTTTCCAAACGTGTCCTGCGGCAACAGCTATGTACCATTCGGATTTATTTTTCGGGTTAACCGCAATATCGCATATTCTGCCGGATGTCATAGCGGGACCGATATTTCGTAATTTCATACCCGAGAGTATATCGCTCGTAAGCTCTTCTTCTGCGCGCATTGTTAATTGAGTAAGCACAAGAAGAACAAATAATAAAAGAATTCGTTTCATATTTTATTTAAATTTAAAGTTAATATAGTAAACAAACGACGGTTATTTGCTGTTAATGTTTTACTATCAATGGAAAGTTGAAAATTGAAAATTGAAAATGAGAAGAGGAATTTACCGCAGAGCCGCAAAGAAGGGTTTGGGGTATTGGGTTTAGGGAATAGGTGGTCACAGCAAAGCCAAGAAGAATTTGTAAACACAAAGGGCACAAAGATTTTGCACGAAAAATTTGAATTAGAAAATAATAGAATTATTTTTTCAATTTCTTTGATTTATTTGTAACTTTTTCATAGTTTAGAATGTTATATGATTGGATTTTTAATATTGTTTATAAATAACCGAAATTAAAATGATTTTTCCATAGATTTAGGTGCGAATTGATATGAGAATTAAACTTAGCTTTATTATGGTTGCTCTGATTTTAACTTTATGGGGACAAATTAAAGGGCAAGAATTACATATTATTAATCATTACGATATTGAACAATATACTTATGATGACGAAAATGGTATTGTAAATTATGGATATATAGACAAATACAACATGCTTGTTTATTCTAATGATTATAATTTGAATATTAAATCATTGGAATCGAATAAAACTATGTTTAGAATCAAGAAACAAACTGATTTTAGAGTTGGAAAAAACATTTATATAACTTTTTTTAATCATAAAATCAACATATATGATCCTACAAATAACACAATAATAGACACTTGCGAAGTGCCAATGGATTTGACGGTTTATCATTGGGATATTTCAAATAATAGCAATTATTTAGTCGGTTTGGCATTAAAGAAAGGTATAGATCGAAGCGAGTGGCATAAAGCGTGTGAAATTTTAATATGGAATTCTGAAAATGGTTTATTATTAAAGAGAATGCCTTACAGTATGAATTTAACGGAGCCACTAACTAGCGATCAAAGATGCTTTCCTAGTCAAATTAAAATCAGTGAAAATTTGAATTATTGCACAATCGAGTGGACCAAAATAAATAATTGGGGGAAACCTTTTCAATCCGATTATCATGGCATGGATTTAATTGATTTGCAAACTGAAACTATAATTAACCGAATTAATAATGTTTATAATTCTCAGTTTTTCCCATCAAAAGACAGTTTGGTTGCTAAATCTGATTATAGTGGCGGATCAGGGATTACATATTATCAATTAAATTTGATTTCGTGTAAGGATGGTAATATATCAAATAAGTATGAGATAGATAAAGTTCCTGACTTTTATAATCCTCCTATCGACTTTATATTATTTGATAATTTTATTATTAGTGCCAAATATACTAATTTCTCCAAAAATTTGTACATAACTAATGTAAAAACAAATATTACTAAAACTTTAACAAGTCCCTATAATATTGCCAAAATTCAGTTATACAATAATATACTAGTTGCCAAGGATTATACTGATGAAACACCCTATATTACTATCTATGATTTATCGCAGATGACCAATATTGAAGATAGTAATCCGGAAAGAATTTTATATCCAAATCCAACTAAAGATAACGTGAATTTAAAACTAAAGAATACTCTAAATTGTGATGCACAAATCATTGATGAATTGGGTAATATTATTGATAATTTCGTTATTAATGGTGAAAATGGATTGCAGTACAATGCTGGAAAATTGAACAGAGGAATCTATATCATACAAATAAATTCAAGTACAGATTCCAAAAGTTATAAATTCATAAAGGAGTAATGCAATGAAATTAAGATATAAAATTTTATTTTTTGTCATTATTTTTAATTTATTAAGTATAAATGCGCAATCTGATTATCCTGTAACCAACGTTAATATTAAATGTTCCGGAGTTCTCTACAATAAAGCCTATGGTTTATTTACTGGTGCGTTATTTCTTCCAGGAAGCAATTATATACTTGTTTTGCAAAATGTTGAGGAAAATCCGGATTATAATTCTACTCCAATAGTATTTGATCCTGATAATTGTGAAGTTATACGAGAATTTGAAACCTTAAATAAATCAAAAATTTATGATCCCGTCATAACAAAAGATGGAAAATATTTGATAGCTGATTCTGATTTAGGAATAATTGTTTGGGATATTGCAACAGGTCATATTGTAAAAAAGTTGAAGCAATGTGTCCGGTTTTGTTTATCAGCTGATGGTTCAAAGATTTATTCAACGAAGAATGGTGATGATAATCATTCTGGAATTATAAGAGTTTATGATATTGTGACATTTGAAGAAACAGAAATATTTAGCGACCATGATTTTTGGGGTGCTCAAGAAATAGCCTGTTCACCGGATGGCAATACATTAGCGGTAAGCGTTTCTCATTACCCGATAGGTGATCCTAATAACGATACAAGTGCTTCTGTTATCCTTATAAATATGAATAAGAACTTAGAATATAAAATCGTAGATAACTTTAGACCACCTATTGGAAATCTTAATTTCTCACCAAATGGGAAGTATCTCGCCTTTACCCAACGAGTACCCTATATGTACTCCACAGTTCGTATTTATAATCTTATAACAAATGAAAAAGAATGTATTTATGATAGTGATCTTAAGCTGCTATTTAATCAATGGGACTGGATGAGAGGCTTTCTAACTTTTTTTGATAGTAATACTATATCTTTTGTCTTTGGTGATAATAGTGTTATATGGAATATAAATGAACATAGAATAAATGGAGCAATTAGTTTTCGCGCTTTTTATAATGACATTAAAAGCGATAAAATACTTATGTGTGATGACGTAGGTAACATAGTTATTGAAGATATAAGTTCGTTATCTGTAGATAAAATTAAGGTGTATAAAAATTATATAACCTTTATTAATAACCAATTAGAAATTACTTCCGATAAAACGTATATCGCCGAAGTATTTATCTATGATTTAAATGGGAAGTTGGTTTCAAATCTTGGTAGTACTGCGTTTGTTAACGGCAAAAATAACATTATAGTAAATCAATCGTTGGCTAAAGGAGTGTATATATTAAATATTAATAGTGATGCGGAGCAAATTTCAAAGAAATTTATTATCGAATAAGTTGATAAAGAAACTAAATGAGCGTAATTATAAAACTGACATAAAAATCATGACAGACAAAATAAAATATATCAATCCCGAGGGATTAATGAAAAATCCTGCATTCTCGCAAGTTGTTGTAACAAATGGCGCGGGGAAAACGATTTACATCGGCGGCCAAAATTCGGTAAACGCCAACCGCGAGATAGTGGGTAAAGGGAATATAGCAGAGCAAACAGAACAGATAATGAAGAATTTGGAGATTGCTCTGGAATCGTGCCAAGCCGGATTTGATAATCTGGTAAAACTTAACATCTATATTGTCCAAGGACAGGATGTTTTAGCGGCATTTCAGGCATCGCAAAGCTATTTTGCCAAAGCCGAGAATCCACCGGCGATTACTGCTGTATTTGTTGCGGGATTAGGCAATCCGGAATTTTTACTTGAAATTGAAGCAATAGCCTTTGTTGAAGAATAAAATGAACATAATAAATCAAAGCAGTAGTATATAAAAAAAAAGTTCGCCTTCAAAGGCGGCCATTGGGAAGTAATCAAATAAACTTTAAAACTTATGCTCAAACAAATCATTGAAAACATATTAGTTCCTGCGGAAGATTACATATATGGATTTGCAAATCTCGAGGGACTCTTAGACGAGGAATACCGAGAATATTCCTATGGTATCGCTATAGGCAAACACCTCGATGATAGAATTATTGATTCAATTGAAAACGGACCAACTTTGGAGTATTACAATCATTATAAAAAAATGAACGATGATTTGATTGATTTATCAATAAAAATCTGCAATGAGCTGAGGAAAAATAATATCCGTTGCATTAATATTGAACCAACACTAGCATTGGAAAGTGATGAATTCAGCCCTTATTTGGAAACGCTCCGCTATAAAATCTCACATAAAATGATTGCAACACGCGTCGGATTGGGTTGGATCGGGAAAACAGATTTGTTCGTGTCCAAAAAATTTGGTCCACGCGTTCGATTAGCCAGCATATTGATTGACGCGCCAATAGTAACATCCGGCAAAGCAATAGATAAAAGTAGATGCGGCTCGTGCGAAATATGTGTCGAGCGTTGTCCGGCGCAGGCGGCTAATGGACAGCTTTGGGATATTAACACGGATAGAAATGAGTTCTTCGACCCGCACAAATGCTATGATAAATGCGCTGAATTAGCAAAAACACTTTTTGATAAAGATATTAGGATTTGCGGGATTTGTGTTTCGGTTTGCCCGCTTGGTAAGAAAAACAAAATCAACCCCATGCTTTAGCATGGGGTATACTCGGGTGCTTATCTTCGCATTCAAAACTCAAAATTCAAAATTCAAAATTGGTCGAAGATGGATTCCTGCTTTCGCAGAAATGACTAACTATATATAAATAAAGGAGATTACCGCTTTTACGGTAATGACAACCCATCGTAATTCGTAATTCGTAATTGATTCTGTTATTCATTCGGATTATATTCTATGTTTTTATTATTGTTGAAATCATAAAGCGTAGCTCTGCGCAACGAATAATATCCCATCCAGTAGTTTTTTAATGCGGATATGTAGGAATTGAATGACTGGTCTTTTTCGTTCTGGGCGGTGAAGAAAACGTCCATAGTGATATTGCCGATAACGTAGCGATTTTTTGCAACATCGAATCTGCGTTTAGCTATATTATACGATTTATCGGCGGTTATTGCTTGCCGGATTAAGAGTTGGAAAGTCGCGGTTTGGTACTTTATAGCTTGTTCAAATTGCTTCATTTTGTAATCGATATCAGCTTCTACTCTATATTTGTCGGCTAATGCGGCTTCTACTTCATAAGTTGATTTATTCCATTGGAATATAGGGATGGTAAAAGTAATATCCACTCTTTCTTGGTCTAATAAAGATTTATAAGCGTCGGGGATTTGGTTGGCTTTTTGGTTTAAACCGAAATTCGCTGAAATATTCGCATCGAAATCATTATTACTTTTTGCTTTATCGACGTTTAATTCCGCATTTGTTTTCTGGATTTTGTAATCCATAATATTGGAGCAATTTTCCAAAGCCGCGTTGAGTGCTTTTTTATAATCTATCTCAACAATTTTAATTGTTGTATCAGGAATGATTGTCAGATCTTCCGATATATCCATCCCTATTAATAATTTTAAATCATCAGCCTGCAATTTAAAGTTTATTTGGGCATTATCCAAAGCCATCTCACTGTTCAGAACGCCCAGCTCATTTTGTAAAAGTTCATTTTCCGCTATTTTACCGACTGAATATCTACCTTTCGAAATCTTGTACATTGTATCGTTGACCTCGAGATTGAAGCGGCTGTTATTGACGTTCATTTCGACCATATAGAGCGAATAGAACTTATCGGCAACTTGAATCGCTATTTCTTCCATAACCTCATTATAGCGTTTCCTAGCGTTTTCGTAGCGCATATCGTAGAGTTTGTTATCCCAGCGCATTGAATTGAATCTAAATAAGGGTTGAGAAATGGACAATAGAACCGGTGAAGCCGCCCACGGGTCGCTGTATTGGTTCATTCCATAAACATCTAATCTGCTAAGTCCCGATGATAAAGATATAGTAGCACCTGTGGGAGAAAATCTCTGAGAAATAGTAAGATCGGCATTTGAATATGAAGTCATTTGTCGGTGAAAAGTTATACCGTTTGTATCTTGTACTTTAATAATAGAGTTTTCATAACCCGGTGCCGAACCCGTTATATATAATTGCGGTAAATATTCCGCTTTGAATTGCTTATATTGGCAAACGGAGGAATAATATTCGAATTTCGCCATTTTTACTGTTGGGCTGTGCAAACGGGCATATTCTATAATTCCGTCCAATGTCATTTCGCGGGCTGACAGCAAATTAGTGCTGATAAAAATTAATATTAATGCAATGCTACTCCGCTTCAACTGCATTCTTCCTATTGATGTAAGCTTCATTTCTTTGTTTTATTTTATTATTATTAATACATTCTTTCAATTTTAAAGTAACGTCGAAAAACGATTTATATGGATAATGAGGTATCCGTTTTTCATTGCAGTAAGCCGCCAAAGCACCCTTTGCAAAATTTATATCCGAATGTTGAACGGCACACCTATCCGAAAAACCATCTCCAATGAATACTATTATATCGAATTCCGATGACGAGCGAATGATTGCGTTTCTTTTGCACATTGCCGCCGGACAAGGACAATTTTCGGATGAATACGGATATTCGGCTCTAAATTTCCCGTTTTCATATATCAATTTATTGCTGAATACCGGTCCAATATTTTCAAATCCCGCCGCCGCGAGAATATTTTTAATATATAAATCAAATCCGTCGCTGATAATAGTAATTGGTATATTTTCAGATTGTAAAAATTCAACTAATTCAGCGAAATAGGGGGCTGGTTGAAAACCTGCAATAAATTCGAGTAATTCATTTTCGGTTAAATTCTCATTTAAATCCGCAATCTCCAGATTCCAAAATTCCACCATATCAATTTCACCATCGAATAGCCGGTTTATATACTTATCGAATTTTCCGAATTTTTTGAAAATTTCGTTGCAGACATCTTTTTCGGTTATAGTACCATCAAAATCTATAAATACTCGTATATTTTTTTTCTTACTATTCATATCTTCTTAAAAATTGTTTGACGATTTCATCATCAGAATTTTTCAATTCCTCGGCGGTTCCTTCGAATCGAATAGTTTCATCTTCGATTAAAACCACTTGCTCAGCCAAACTATATACTGAATATAAATCGTGAGTAATGATGACAGAAGTAGCTTCTAAAGTTTTATCTAATTCCAAAATCAACTTATCAATTTGCTCGGAAGTAATCGGATCCAAACCCGTAGTAGGTTCATCATAAAATATATAATCGGGACTACCGACCAAAGCTCGGGCGACTCCGACTCTTTTGCGCATACCGCCGGATAGTTCGCTGGGCATGGTTTTGCGCAAGATTTTCCATTCCTTTTCAAATTCGGGTGAATCTACTTTTTTGATATCGGGCAACAGCCCAACGCTTGATAAAACTCGCTTAGCTTCGTTTTCCAATACTTCATCATCGGTTTCACCTTGTTCCATAAGCGATAATACAACATTTGTATAAACATCGTAAGAATCAAATAATGCGGCACCTTGGAAGACGTATCCAATGCGTCGGCGCAATTTAAAAAGTTCCTTTTTATTATCAGCATCGACTTCTACATCGTCAATAATAATTTTGCCGGAATCCGGCTTCATTAAACCGGTGATTATTTTTAGCAGTACGCTTTTCCCACATCCGGAACGACCTATTATACAACATCGCTTACCCTTAGGTATTTCTAAGGATAAGTTTACTAAAACACTTCTAGCGTCGAACGACTTGCTGATATTTTGTATTGAAATCATAAAATTGGATTCATCATAGTATTACCGAAACAAATATAATACTTTTTTTTTTACCGATTGTTTCAATTTTTAAAATAAATAAATTATCAAATCGTATATTTTTTGTGTGTCTAATATTTCGAGGAGGCATTTATGGACACTGTATTTAAAAGTTTACGTTATAAAAATAATGCCCAAGCAGTTCTTGGATTTATAATTAATGACCGATCAATTGTATTAGATAATAATTTATGTTATCTGAACACAGTTCCAACGGATATTAATAAAGAACATTTATCCATAATTAATGAAATACGAAATAGAACAACAGGACCAATCTTCAGAAGAATCAAATTTTAGATTAATATACCATTAAAAATGTTATTTTTGAGTTTCCGTTAATTTCGGTTTCTCTAAATTTGTTATGAAAAAAAATATAGCTTTTATTATATTATTGTTTTACTTTGCACCTGCAATTCAAGCACAGGAAGCTGAAGAGCAGGGTCCTTGGGCTCCTCTTCATTTGTTTATTAAGAACTATTATAGTAAACCTGATTTTGTGAATAATAATACTTATCTCGAATTTTCCGGTGGATTAAGCACAATTAATGCAAACAAAGTTGATATCGGAGACAATTTTCAACCCACATATCTTGCTGAATTTCGCTATGGATTTATTCGCTATAACGAGGAACTTCCGGTAAGAGGAATATTTTCCCACGCTAAAGATTACGCCTTCATTTCGACGATTTCTTCAACATTCAAAGTGTTGGATATACAACCAACCGGCTTAGTAACCGATAATTGGCGTTTTGGCTTAGGCATCGAAAACGGGTACGGATATTACGGACCATTCGGTAATCCTTTTATACTATTAAAACATAATGGCTCAATTACCTGGACTCATATTGATTTTTACGATTTTGGATCCTCGGGTAATAATCAAAATTATATGCAACGCTTCGATAATAAGTTTCGATTCGGTGGAACTTGGTCGGGTGGTGTGGACGTTCATATTACGAAAAACATACTACTTTCCGCTGATTATGAAACGAGTATAATTTATCCTAATTTCAAACCATTGCAATGGACAGGAATGTTTATTTTCGATAACGCTACTCAGCGCTGGATTGATTATTTCGAACCACAAGCGCTCCGAATGTTTGGTAAAACCTGGCCAGTTGTGAAATTCGCTTATAAAAACTTCATTTCGTATGTGGTCTATAATATGCGGAAGAATGCCGGCTATTGGCCATTCGAATCCGACAGACCAATTAGCTTTTTGATATATAGAGCTGGGATAACGTTGAGTTTGTAAATATTTTAACTGATTATTCTCTTCAAATTTGTTTACAATGTAAATTCATCTTAATTTGCATTTACAATGATTTATAAATGATTAAATTGTTTCGAGAGAGTTTATTATGAGAAGATTGTTAGTTGCTTTAGTAGCAACATTTTTAGTTCTTGCGACTAAATTAGCCGCAGAAGCGGATGATATTGTCTATATCCCCGACCCTTACTTTAAAAATTTTTTGGTGAACATGTACTATGAAGGCTATCAACCTGTAGATTTGAATAAAGATGGAGAAATTCAGTATTCCGAAGCCGCGGCTTATACAGAATGGTTAAGAATATCTGGTGAGAGTACGGATAGTATAACAGATTTAACGGGTATCAAAGAATTTATCAATATAAAAAAACTCCTGATGGAGCGAAACGTATTAATAAATGAAATTGACGTATCGGGAATGGTAAATCTGGAACAAATTGATTTTTTTGATGATTGGAATTTAGAAGTATTAAATGCTTCAGGTTGTAAAAATTTATTAACAATTAAATGCAATGATTCTAAAATCAAATTATTGAATGCGGAAAATTGTTCTAAAATTAATAGAATAAATTGCTTAAATAATCCAATGGAAGAAATAAATTTAAAAGGCTGTAGCAATTTACAAACAATTATTAGTACAAAAGGAAATCTTAAAGAATTAAATATAACTGATTGTACAAAATTGGATGGTATTATATGTTCTTTCAATAAATTAACAGAGTTGGATTTATCAAATTTAAAATATTTTACAGGATTAACCTGCGATAATAATCAACTAAAAAAAATAGACCTTTCAAATTCACCCAGTTTTGTAAGACTTGTAGCAAACGACAATCAATTGGAAGCAGTTAATGTACGAAACGGAAATAACAAATCCATTACTAAATTTAAAATTTATGGAAATTCAAATCTGAAGTGTATCACTGTTGACGATCCGACATATTCAAAAGAAAATTGGAAAGATATTGACGAATGGACTAAATTTTCGGAAGATTGCTCTAACAGCATAAATGAGAACCAATCAAACTCATTTAAGGTTTTTCCGAATCCGGCAAATAATACCGTGTTAATCGAAAGAATATCACCAGAAGAGGCTGATTTAAGAGTGATAGATATTACAGGCAGGATATGCTTGATTCACCCAATACAATATGGAGAAACTCAAATACAGCTTGATATTACAATGCTTTCCGCTGGAAAATATGTAATTGAGATTAATAAAGAAACTAATTCTTTAATTGTTGAGTAGAAAAAGTTTTGTGTATATAAAACGCATCAACCCCATGCTTAAGCATAGGGTTGATGCGTTTTGAGTATGTTCTGTCGGGGTGATAGGATTTGAACCTACGACCCCCTGATCCCGAACCAGGTGCGCTAGCCGGGCTGCGCTACACCCCGAACAATTTTAATCTATTACTAATTCAATTTTCAAAATTACAAAAAAACTTTTATTTTTTCAATTTATCTCTTAAAGTTGACCACATTTTGGATGGGTTTTCTTTTACATAACCTTTAGAACCAAAATATCTCTCTTTGTAATCATTCCTTATTTGATCTAAGTCAATCACTATTAAGCTGTCTATAGCTGAGTTGAATGTTTTGTTAACCGAAAATTCGTATATTTTTGTACCACCGTAGTTTGTCATTTCAGAATATTTACGGTATAACACCGGTACCGATAAACCAATATTATGAAGTGCTTTCTTCAATAATTTGTAATCTTGCAGATGATCTTGTCCGGTCAATATACCATCTATTTCATTTTGAACTTCGGGAGCTAATGCAAAATTATTTTTCGGTTTGGCATATTCTTCAGTACCTTTATACCATTTTTGGTAATAGCGTACTATAAGGCTTTTAGCAAAGGTATTAAATGAATCGGTAATACTAACACCGCCCCATAAATAGCGAATGTTGTTTTGGTGCTTTATATATAGTCCTATACCATTCCATAAATAATCTAAAGCGTTGGATTTCCAATATTTTTTTTGAATGAAACTTCTGCCGACTTCAATTGATTTGTCGGTAATTGTTTTGAAACTATCTTGAAAGGTAAACTGCTGTGCATTATATAACCCTTTACTGCCGAATTCTTCAACGATTTTCTTAGTGTTGCCCAATCTATATGAACCGACGATATCTTTATTGCTATTATTCCATAATACGATGTGGTCGTAATATTTATCGTATTCATCGGTATCAGCCGATTTTCCTGTGCCTTCACCAACCGAGCGAAAAGTAATTTCCCGTAAACGAGAAATTTCCATTATTACATTTGGGCAATCCGAAAACTTTGCTGAAAATACATATTCGTTGTTCTTTGTACTTCCCAATAAAGTAGCCTTGCTAAAGAGTTCCTTTTTTATCAGGAGTGGATTAACTTCATTGATTATTAAATCCTTAGGGTTATAGATTGCATTGGGATTTTTCTTTAATGAATAAATATGGTCCCGCAATCTATCAGTTAATGTTTGAGCGGCTATTTGTAATGAATTAAATACTTTTACATCAATCACTTTACCTATTGTAATGTTTAATACTTTTCCGCGCTTGTTCATTGCCTCGTGTGGAAGCAGAAAAGTTCCAACACTGTCAAAAATCGAAGATAAAATATAAAAGAGTGTGCTATTTTTTGCTTTCAAATATACAGGTAAAATTGGAGAATTATATTTCTGAGCGAATCGAACGATGCCTTTATTCCAGATAACATCCTTAATTCCTTTAAAACTTAGACGCGAAACCTTAGCGGCGGGGAAGAATATCAATGCTTCTTCGTTTTCCAAGGCTTGCTTGATGCTATTCAAATTACTACGAATTGCGGACGTGAAGAATATATTAACGGGTAGGAACAAATTCTCTATATTTGTAAGATTCATTAGAACATCGTTAGCTAATATCCGGACATCTTTGCGAACTCCGTAAACAGCGGCAATTAGTGCCAAGCCGTCCATTCCGCCCAACGGGTGGTTTGATGCGATTAATAAGCGGCCGGTTTTAGGGATTCTTTCTAAATCTGCCTGATCTACTTTATAATTGAAGCCAATGAATTTGAACGTATTGTAAACAAAATCTATTCCGTACACGTTTTCGTTTTGTGCAAGGTGTTTGTTGATTGAATTCAGGTGGAAAGCCCATTTTAGAAAACCAACTACACATTGTGAAATGAATTTTGGATAATTTGTGAAGAGTTTGGGCATCTTCTCGCGAAGGACATTTTCGATATTAATTTCTTTCATAATAATAATTAATCTAGTATTTCCTATGCTTTGATTTCTATAATATCATTTATTATTCTTAAATACATTCGTCGGTTTGTTATGATAATGTATTTGGATTTCTGTTTTTTTCAAAGTTATACTTTGCGAGCAAAGCCGCTCCATATAATCCGGTATTGCCCGAAAAGAAGGCTTTTTTTACAATCAATTTTGCTGATATGTGCGGTAATGCTCTTTTCTTGACAGTAGCTGTGATTTCATTGATAAGAATATCGGATTTCGATATACCACCACCGATTATAATATTGGGTATATCGAAGAGATTCACTGCGGAAACCAAACCAATACCTATCAGATATCCTGTTTCGCGAATAATTTCTTTCGCCACATCGTCGCCCATATTTGCTAAAGTACTTATTTCAGCAACGTCAAATTCAAATTGATTAGTATTTAGCAATTTCTTTTTGGCTCGTTCAATTATTGCTTCACGACCGGCGTAATATTACAAAACACCTGTGCGGAAAGCCAATCTATCGGGATTTTTTTCAAAAGCATTAATTATCACGTGACCGATTTCACCAGCGTTTCAGGTTGCGCCTCTATAAATTACGCTATTTATTATGACCGCACCGCCGATACCGGTTCCTAAAGTAATGTATATGAAATTGTTAAAATCTTTTCCATTTCCTACTGTCATCTCTGCAATAGCGGCTGTTTTTGCATCATTTTCCAAATATATTGGATATTTAACATAATGCCTTAATTCTTCGAGAAGTGGAACATCTTTCCATTGTGGTAAGTTTGGTGAAATCAAAACTTCACCTTTTTTTGTTATCACTCCCGGGAAACCAATTCCAATTGCTTGAATATCTTCGTGCTTGATGATTTGTTCATTAATCAATAGCACTAATCTTCGAATTAGATAAGAAGGTTCAAAATCGGAAGGTGTAAATTCCTGCCGTTTATCGAGCAATGTAATATTGCTATCGAAAAGTCCGATTTTTAAATTTGTGCCGCCAACATCAATACCAAGAAACATAATTTTACTAATTGGTTAAAAAAACTTCCGCCTGTAAAGCAATAAACACGTTTTCAGATTAATTAAATTTGATTTATTTTTTACATTATACAAAATTACAAAAAAAGGCAGTTTTCTATTCATTTTCAGCCTTTTTTCCGTAAAAATATATTTCGACGCATAAAAAAAATAATATTTTCCAATCGTTTGCTGATTTTTTATTAATACCATATTATTATAAATAAAAAAATAATATTATATTTGCTTTTTTTAAGCGGCATTTTCTACGGGGGTATTAAAATGGCAGAGTTTGATGACGATATTATAATCAAGCGAAAAAAAACTGCATCTTCACAAACAAAGAAACCTACTGCGAAGAAAGTACAAAAGCGCAGTTATGATAAACAATACAAAGTTATTGCAGTAATGCTATGCATTTCAGCGTTTTTAATACTTTTAGCATTGCTTTCCTACAGCAGGTTGGACGAATCACTCGCACAATTCAAGTTGGCAGATTACTTCGGATTACTACGTGGTGACGAATATTTGATGGGCAAAGCGGATAATGTACGCAACTGGCTTGGTCCTGTAGGTTCGGCAATCGCTTATTTGCTCTACAAAAACACAATTGGTTTTGCAATTCTATTACTACCATTATTTATTTTTCTTTGGGGAAGAATACTTTATTGGGGTTATGAATATCCTAAAACTTTAATTCGCTATTCAATATTTTATATAGTTTCTGGTATTTTGTTTGCTTCTTTGATGGGTACACTACAGCATTTCGGTTGGGGAGCAAAAATACCTGATGAATTCAGTGGAGCTATTGGATTTTTCCTATCACAGCAAGCATCAATGCTGATAAAACCACTCGGCGCGGCAATGTTATTTTTAGCATTACTTGCCGGAAGTGTAATATTGGGAACCGATTTCAGTTTTGATAATTTCTTCAAAACCGTCGGCAAATCAATGGAGGATGCAGGAAGCAATCTCAATGAGTTGATAAAAACAGATAAAAAAGCCGATGCGGTAACTGAAATTCCCGAACCGGTTATAGCTAAAAAAGCGGTAGAACCTGAAAAAGAAATAATTATTAATAAGATAGATGATATGGTTTCTAAAACCGCTTTTGACGAAATTGTTAAAGCCGAAAAACCGAGAGAACCATTCAAAGAGCCAATCAAAGAAGTAGTAATTAAAAAATATGATGACTCTTATGATTTCGAATTAAACCCCGATTCGGATGAAGATGTTGTTTCTTCTTTTGACAATCCTATATTAAAATCCGCTAAACCCGGTGCCAATGCCGGATTTGTTGTAGGTACTCCAATTCCAACTCCAGGAAAAGCTATTGAAGCTATTGCCGTAGCGAAAGCTGTTCCAGTTATTGAAGCAACCGAAGCATTATCAAGTGAAATAGTACTGGACGAAATACCTCGTGAGCGAAAACCATTAATTGTTACGGTGGAAGATGCTGAAGAGGAACAAGAATATAATGAACCGTTAGGAACGGCTATTCACGATGAAGAAATTGATTTTTACCCCCCAACATTTGAACTCTTAGATAGACAAAAGGATATTGTTAAAGTTGAAGACTCAGAAATAAAGGCAAATACTAAGATTCTTCAAGAAAAATTTGAAACATTTAAGATATACATAGATAATATTTCAGCGACGACCGGTCCGGTTGTAACACAATATGAGTTTGAAATAGCACCAGGTATTAAAGTCAGCAGTATTGCAAAATATGGTGACGACTTAGCGATGGCTCTTAAAGCTAAAGGTGTCCGTATAATAGCCCCAATCCCGGGTAAAGGTACTATTGGCATAGAAATTCCTAACTTGAAGCGGGCGATGGTACGATTTCACGATGTTATTAATTCCGCAAAATTTGCAACTACCAAAGCTATTTTACCATTAGCTTTGGGAAGAACAATTTCGGGTGAAATATTTATCGCGGATTTAGCCGATTTACCGCATTTATTAATCGCAGGTGCAACGGGTTCAGGTAAATCAATAGGTATGAACACAATTATTTGCTCATTGCTTTACAAAATGCATCCGAGTGAATTGAAATTCGTTATTATTGACCCGAAGAAAGTGGAAATGCCCCATTATGCGGAATTGGCAAGGCATTATATTGCATCTTCTCCCGATATAGATTCAGCGATAATTACGAAACCGGAAGATGCGATAGCTATACTGAAATCAACTGTGTTGGAGATGGAGAGACGCTACGATATTATGGGCGATGTTAGAATAAGAAATATTCAGGATTATAATTCACGCGCTCGGAGCGGTTTGCTCGATAATACTTATATGATTCATAGACCTATGCCGTATATAGTTGTTATTATTGATGAGTTGGCCGATTTAATGATGACCGCTTCTAAAGAAATAGAAGGACCGATTACCAGATTGGCTCAAATGTCACGTGCTGTGGGTATCCATCTGGTGATTGCAACTCAACGACCATCTGTGGACGTTATTACAGGTTTGATAAAATCCAATTTCCCTGCCCGTATAGCATTTTCCGTCAGTTCCAAAATCGATTCACGTACGATTTTAGATACCCAGGGTGCTGAAAAACTTTTGGGTAAGGGGGATATGCTTTGCTTGCCGCAAGGTGTCGAAGCTCCTATACGTATTCAAAATGCTTATATTTCAACTGAAGAAGTTGAGAACATTACCCAATATATAGGCAATCAGAAAGGCTACTCTAAACCGTATATGCTTCCAAGTTTAAATGAAGAACAAAGCGGTGAATCGGAGGAATACTCAAAAGACGACAGGGATGCCTTATTTGAAGAGGCGGCAAGATTAATCATATATCACCAGCAAGGTTCGGTTTCGTTGATTCAGAGACGTTTAAAGGTTGGTTATGCGCGTGCAGGACGAATGATAGACCAATTAGAAAAGGCGGGCGTTGTTGGACGGTTCGAGGGTTCCAAATCTCGCGCGGTATTAATGCAAAGTGAAATGGAGCTTGAAGCGATACTATAATGGTTAATTGATAATTGTCAATTGTTAATGTGAAGAAGAATTATCGTCATTCCTGCGAAGGCAGGAATCTATTGATAATAAATGAATTATAGTAGGGGCGTATTGAATACGCCCTCTTTTTTTACCGTTCACTCTGAACGAAGCCAAGTTGTACGGCAGAATTCTCAAAAAATCTAAGGGCAGTTTATTCCTTGCTCTTTTTCTTTAATTCAACGCCTCTGATGTACTTTCCACAAAAGTATGCTATTAGTACAAAGACAACAGAATATGTTGATAGAATTTCAGACCAACCAAATTGGTGTATTAAGATAATGATTAATGCCGCAACAACAACAAATATCATATCATAAATTGGTAATTTTTTCATATAATTTTCCTTAATAAATTCCTACTCGTTTTTCCGAAACGCACTAATTATAATTCAAATATACGGAAATTATTTATACTATTTAACGTCAGCAAGATTGTTTAAGTGCTTTAACACATCTTTCCGCAAAATTTGTTTCATCTTTTCCGATTCTTCAAATAGGGGACCATGTGCTGAATTTTCGAAAGAATAAAATCCCTTTACTGGCGCTTGAATTTTCTCAAAATAATCCTTAGCTAAAACATAAGACGTTGTATAGTCATAAATACCACCAAAAAAATAAACAGGTATTTCCAATTTGATTACTTTTTTTGTTAAATCTGTTACAACCAGTTTATTCCAGAGGTTTGCGGTTTTGGTAGTAAAAGCTTTCCCGCGCCATATATTTATTTTTTCGCTGAGCGTATATTCGTTGTTTAACATTACGGGCAAAAAGACGCCGCTTATTACAGATTTCATTTTATGCGTTGTACCGATGCCCAGCTTGTGCATAGGAGCATCGCGCATAACATAATATGAAGGAGTGTTTATTTCGCTAATAGTGTATTTTTGGAATTTTGCCAACATAGCTTTATCACCAAGTTTCGTAAACTGCTTTATCATATAATTGTATGCCAAATTCTCGGATTCAAGCTGATTTGAAATTTGGGACATACCAATGTAAGCGTAGTAGAGTTCAGGTGCTTTTGCCGCGGCTTGGATGCCAAAAAAACTTCCACCCGAGTGCGCCATGAGATAAATCTTTTCCTTCCCAAAGCGTTTACGAAGATAATTCGTTACTTCAATTACGTCGGATATCAATTGCTCAAAGGTTAATGATTCTGGTTTTAAGCTGGGGCTATAGGATAAACCTGCACCTCTTTGTTCCCACCAACAGACCGTGAAGCAATCCTCAAGGACTAAATGATATTTCCGGCTTATAGCATATTCAGGCATTCCCGGGCCGCCATGTAAAAATAGCAAAACAGGCTTTGTTTTATCCTTGCCTTTAATAAACATTCCTTGCTTTGCGCTGTTGATATTTATAAATATTTTTTCCGAAATACTGCCTGAGATGGGTTTTCCGGTTTTATCTACGAAAGGTTTTGGTTTTCCGGAACTTTTAGCCAATAAAACACCAAGTAATATAAGAATAACAGCGAAAAAGATTGAAGTTAAATATAACATAGCACGTACCAACTTTCGAGAGAATGATTTATTAGAAGCATTCATAATTTTTTTACATATCTTTTATAAATAAATAAAAAACTAATTATACCAAATAAGATCTTACAGCAATTGAAAATTCTTCTTGTGTATAATTGTATTCTTTTTCCTTGAAATCGAATGTAGCATCATATTCCTCAAAATTGCTTTTGTCCGCTTCATAAACATTGCTCATAAGGCATTTCCAGTTGTGTCCTTCAAGGATTCCTTTTTCCAATTCAAGAGCTAACAGCCCAAAAGGATATTTACCCTCGACATCACTTACCGTTAAGTCTTTCGAGCTTTTGAATCCGTGTTTGCAGTAATTATGAGGATGGCCATAAATTAGTATTGCCTTGTACCCATTTTGAGATGCGATTTTTATAGAGTGTTGAATTAATTTAGACCCTACACCTTGACGCTGATATTTAGGCAAAACGCTCACCGGTCCAAATGTAATAGTATCGATTATCTCGTTGGTATCATTGGTTAATGTTGATTTTGTGTACATTATATTGCCAATGATTTCACCTTTATATTCGGCGACAAAATCTAATTCCTTGATAAAATCCGTATGATTTCGCATTATATTAACAAGATAATGTTCGTCGCATCCCGGAACATACAAATTCCAAAATGCTTCGCGCGTTAATTCTTCTACTTTTCTAAAATCACTTTCGCTTTCGTTTCTAATGGATATTTCCATTGGCTTTTTTCCATAATATTAAAAAATCAGTAAACTTATTTACGAACTGAATTCATAACTGTTTCATAAAATAAAAAAAAACGGCAATTCTTTTTTTTAATAAAATGCCAATTTTAAAATCTTTAAACGGAAATATTTATTTATCGATCGGAACTTTCTGCATCTGTTTTTTTTACTATTCTTACAATTAACATCACTATGGTTATTAGCCACCCGATTGGATATGGAATTATCAGTATTCCCCACCATACTGAGAGTTTAGATGTTCCACCAAAACCACCGAGCGACGATAAATAAAATAAGAAAAACACACCAATCACAATCATAATAAATAATGATAGGAATATTTTCCAATACCTGTCTTCGGTTAAGAAAGTTGATAGTGCTACTAGCACTGAACCAGCCAATATTACAACCGATCCTTCTAAAGGATCTACTATACCTATTATCATAGCAATAACGCCAATGATGAATATGACTTGTTTCCAGTTTGTTTTCTTTTTCATAAAGTTTGTTTGATTTTTATAAAGGATGTATTATTTCTATACCATCGATATTTTGAAAATCCTTGATGTTTATTGTTGCAATTTTGTTAATATGGTGTGCTTGCATAATTGAAATTATTTTATTGCGAAATCTCTAACATTTATATTGTCAAATTTTCCACCTAAATCATAAGAACCTAATTTTGATTTTGAATTATTTGCCTTTTCATCTGAAATCGGTTTAATTTTAATTTGAACTTTTTTACCAATCAAAGCTTTTAACTCAGGGATTTTCAAAATTTCTGATTGTACTATTTGATTTATTGTAACTGTTCGCATCGTTTCTTGCTCTAAACTTATTTATTATGTTATTTATTTGCTTATTTATCATATTACTATAACTAGACAACACAAATATATCAAATAAACGATTTATTAATTTAATTATTTCAGATGCAGGCTGCTTATTATTTTGTATAATATTTCGCCCTTTTAGGGCTCAAATATTTTAGGTTTTTATTGGCCGTGGGCTAACACCCACAGTTATTGATATTAAGCCACTTCGTGGCTACGACGTAAATATTTCTTTATAAGTATCATAAATTGAAGATAGATTCCCGCTTTCGCGGGAATGACAACCCATACCCAACACCCAATACCCTAAACCCTTCTTTGCGTCTTCGCGTCTTTGCGGTGAATTCTTTCTTCTCATTTTCAATTTTCAATTTTCAATTTTCAATTGATTTAGTATTTCCGGCAAAGCCACACCCGCCGGTGCTTGAATTCTGGCATCCACATAAGGAGTAAGTACTGTTTCGTTGGGATTTATTTCAACTAAATATGCGCCGTTATCCTTTGCGTATAAAGGTATATTTGCCGCTGGATATACTTCGGCTGTGGTACCTATGCAAAGAAATACATCACATTTACGGGCGGCTTTTTCGGCTTGGCTTAGAGCTTCTTCAGGTAAATTTTCGCCAAACCAAACTACTGCAGGGCGAATTAATCCACCGCATTTTTTACAGCGTGGCAATTCTGTCAGTACCGCTGGGAATTCCTCGTAATAGGGCGATTCGCAGTCAAGGCATTTGTTTTCGACAATGTTCCCGTGCAATTCTACTACATTTTTGGAACCGGAGCGCTGATGAAGACGATCAATGTTCTGGGTGATTAATTTAAATTCACAGAACATGTTTTCCATTTCAGCTAAAGCGTAATGTCCGGGATTGGGGAGAGCCTTCTCGACAGTTTCACGACGTAAATTGTACCATTCCAACACTACTTTTGGATTCGCCATAAAGCCCTTCATCGAGGCTAATTCCTGTGGGTTTAATTTTGCCCACAATCCGTCGGGGTCGCGATAAGTTTTTATTCCGCTTTCGGCTGAAATTCCCGCACCTGTTAAAACAGCAACGGTTTTGGCATGAGATAGTTTTTCGATTATTTCGGATTTGATTGTCATAAAACACAACGATAAAATTTATAGTTTTTAACAAAATTAGACGTAGTGGCTCTGAAATAAGTGCAAATTTAATATTCCATTCCTCCGGAATTCGCATATTCGAAATTCCAATTATCCTATTAATATGGAATCCTTAACAGGATTTAAATAAATCGCGTCAAGAAAAATACTTGACGCGAGTAACATTGAAAAAGACAACTTCTTAGAAAACGAAGAAATTGTCTAATTGAGTAACTTTCATTAATATTTCTAATTTTTTACTTAGCAATAACAAATTTCCCTGAAAATGTATTTTTTTCACTATTAATTTTAAAGTAATATGTTCCATTTGTTAAAAATGAGAAATCTTCGGTTATTCTATTTAAACCCTGATTAGCATAGGAAAAACCATTATCATAAACTAATTTCCCTGATTCATTATATACCTGAAAAATTAAATCAACTGCTTTTCTATCAATTATAAATTCTATGTTTAAAATGCTTTGAGTTGGAGTAGGATATGTTTTGATTTGTACATGGCTAAATAAGCCGTCATTTTTTTTACTTTCAACTAAAATGTTGTATAACCTAACAATTTCACTTTTATTATCATCAATTATTCCTTGCAGTGGTGTATAGTTTTTTATTGCATTTATATGATTTGTAAGTAAATCATTAAAAGCATTAAGATTAACACTCGTACCAAACCCAAGTTCATTAAATGTATCAATAACATTTCCGTTAACTATTGGGTACATACAAGCTGTTTTTGATTTTGAACATCGAATTGGAAAGATTTCGTAGTAGATTTGAGAATTATCCCTGCAAATATATCTGTATTCTAAAAAAACTATATAAGATTTACCTTTTTCTAATTCAAATAAAATTTCATCAGGGTCATAAAATTTTCCCATAAACCACTCTCTGGCATATTCGAACTGTATGGTTGGCTTAATAATTGGTAGATTATTGTTGTAAATGGGTGTTGTACCTTTATATATTTGATTTATTGTAGCCATAACCGCACGGTTAGTTCTTGCCCAACGTGCATTTGTATCAGTATAGCAATATATCGAATCAACATCAATCTGAGCAATCAAAAATGAACCAAGCAATGAAGCATCCAATATAGGACTTGGCGATTCTTGTAAAACTTTACTAATCAAACCGTAATAATATTCATCTATTGGTGAACAATCATATCGGTTATGATACATAAAACATAAAAAATTTGTTGGATTATAGTCAACAGTCTGATAAATATAACGCATCATCGTTCTTATTGTGTCGTTATAGCTTTGACGCGCAAGAAAATCATGATATTCATTAAAACCAACATGCTTACTTAAACTGTCCAAAGCTAAATAACCAATAAATGGATCAAGCGGCATATTGGAATCATAAGGAGGACAGTTTTGAATATCATTTATCTGGTAGGTAGGACCCATAAATCCCGGAAAACACGGCGGCTCTTGTGAATAAGCGTTTGTGTTGATATTTACTAATAATGCAAATACCAAAATAAAAATAGGATGTGGTAGTTTCATTTTAATAATTTCCAAAAAAGTTAATAAATAATTTTCTCCATTTCTCACCAAGCGGCAGTTGGTTTTTTCTGTCGCAATGTAAATTTCTATATGTTGTAAAAAATACCATTATACTTTTTTCAAATTTGCACATTCAATATTATATAGACAACTGAGAAGTCCATTTCTTTCGCTTTGCTCGAAAAATAGTTGAATTATTTTCAAAATAATTTTCAATAAATTTATATGCATTAAATATTATAGATGCTTAGGATTATTGATGTTTTTTGTTTTATTAAATGATAGTCCTTAAAATAGAGCAAATTATATTCTAAATCTGATTTATTTTACAATTCTGGTATATTATGTAAACTTGCGATTGATTAATATTCCATTCGTATGGAATTCGTATATTCTATATTCCAATTATCCTATTAATATGGCATCCTTAACAGGATTTAAAAAAATAGCGTCAAGAAATATTCTTGACGCGGTGGGCAAGTCAATCAGGGATGATTGACCCACCGATAAATCAATGGCATGGTGGGACAAGCATCCTTGCTAGTCGCCCAAATATCGAGTTTTGGGATAGCCCCAGTTTTAAAATAATCCAAAAAAAAACCCGCCTGGGCGGGTTTGTTTTACTTAATTTCTTTATGTAGTGTGTGTCTTCTCAAAAACGGATTGTATTTTTTCAATTCCATACGTTCCGGAGTATTTTGTTTATTTTTGAAAGTAGAATACCTTGATGCCGGTTTGCCTTCTTTCTTTGCTTCTGTACACTCAAGGATTACCTTGATTCTTTGCTCTTTCTTAGCCATTTTTATATTCCTATTTACTTATTTACTTTATAGAACTTCAAAATTACGAATAAAATTTAAAATAGCAAAAAATTATATTTTATATTTGTCATAAATATCAGTATGTTCCCATTCGGAACAAAGGTTCAATACCCCGCGGAACACCCCGTATATATAGTCTAACTGACCTTCCGTAAGGTTTTGGTGCACCGGCAGAGCAATGATATTATTAGTTTTATCGAATTTATGCTTGATATTAAATTTTCCTAACATCTCCGAAAATTTCGCATTTCTTTCGTGGAAAAAATAATAATAAAAAGGAATATTTTCTTTCGTGCTGTACTCTTTTTGGGGATAAATATCTTCGAAAGCGAAAAGCGAAGTCAGATATTCGTAATTTTCTTTGCGCTTATTGATTATTTTATCCAAATCGAGCAGTTCATCGTAAATTGCTTTGTATGAAAATTCACGTTTGAACACATCCAAGCATCCGTACCCGTTCCACATTTCAGAATCGGTCAATTTTTTACCGAATACAATTGTTCCAAACTGGATATTGAAAATCTGGTATAAATTCACATAGCACAGTCCGTCCTCTTTTATAAACGGAAATTGCGAAGTATAATCATCGGCTTTATCGGGAACTAATTTATTCGCCCATTCTTCGGAAGGGAAGAATGTAAATTCCTCGCTACTGGTGATTTTCGCCAGTAGGTCAATTCCATCGGCTGAAGAATGCGTGAAATTCCTGTGATACAGCTCAGGTACAAATGGATAATCATTTATCGTTAGCGGAATTTCCGGTGGATAAAACAGAATAGGGTAGGAGACCACACGCCATTTGATAAAGAAATTATAAAGTGAAGGCCGGTATGATACTCCGACATCAATATATTTGAATTGGCTCGTTTCGAAATGATTAACACAATACCAAAGCAGATAATCTTGGATATGCAGTTCTTTACCGTGGCGCGAACCCGCGAGATTATTCAAAAATAAGTGATTTCCTACAGGCAAAAGTATTGTTGCACCAATAGGTACATCGTTTTCGTACGCTATGAACATAAATTCGGTATCGCGAATGGCAGTCGGCATATTCGGGTCTTCGGGATCGTACCAAATAGACCGTAAAATTGCTATATCTTCAGGTGTTCCTGAAACTTGTTTAACAACTACGCCGTTTCTTTCGGCTTTATGTATGCCTTTTTGAACAGAGTAAGGGATATTTTCCCATACTTCTTTGGGTTTCAGCGGTAACCCACAACCGTCGTGAACAACATCTTTGCCTATATAGCCCACTTTTTATCCTTTTTATTATTTGTGCTTATCGTTCATTCAAAAATAAATATTTATTCTTTTTAAAAAAAACTTCATTATATTTTTGGTTATATCAGAAAATATTCTTAATTTTGAATTCCATTTGAAATCGAAAGTAGAATAAATTGTTCGGGGCGTAGCGCAGCCCGGTTAGCGCACCTGGTTTGGGACCAGGGGGCCGCAGGTTCGAATCCTGCCGCCCCGACACAAAAAAAAGACGAAGTTGTAAAAGGCTTCGTTTTTTTTTATTCTTTCTTTCTCCTTCCCCTTTGGGGAAGGTCGGGATGGGGTTCTTGCTCTAAGTTGTAGTTTTGTAGTTGTTTCAAGACCTCGAGCCCACCTAAATCCTCCCAATGGGGAGGAAAATCAAGAATATCAATCACTTACATCATCACGAATTTCGCTGTTTCGCCTCTCGCTTTCATAAAATAAATCACTTTTTGCAAAGTAGATATGTCAATTCTTGCGGACAGGTTGAGACCTGTCCCTACAGATAAGACTATTTTTCCTAAAATGAAGATCTACTCCTCTTTCATATAGAGTCCATTTAAAAAAAAAACTCGTTACCAAGCAGGTAACGAGTTTAATTTAAAAAACGAAATATTAATTTATAATATTAGTTCTTTTTTGCTTGATTTGCTGTTTTAGCCAATTTTGGTTTTGGAGCTTGTTCGATGCTGATAACTTTTCCATCAGAAAATTCGATCAAAGTAGGTTGCCATACTTTAGTCAATTGTTTCAGGCTTTCGCGGATAGCTTTATCGCGTGGGCTAGTTGGATCGTTTTGGAAAGGAATAGCCAATCTTTTTGTTTCGCCAACTTTAATTACTTGACCATTAAGAACATTTTTTGCTATAAGAGGGAAGTTCTTAACCAATGTTTGACCAGCGTAAAATTGCAAAGCGCCTTGGATATTTTTGATATCTTTGTCAGATTTGTTTGTGATTTCAAAGAAAATAAAATTCACAGAACCTTTTTCATTATCTTGAGGAACTATTCCTAAGAAATTAAAAGTATGGTTCATAGCTAATTTCATACGGATGAATCTTTGATTCATACTGATAACTTCGCTTTCTAAAATTAAAGCACGTTGAGCGTCAATAATTTCTTTTACGGTTTTGCCTTCGAAACCTTTTTTGTTTTCAGCGGCGATACGGGTCAATCCATCGATAAATAATCTTATGTCTTCAGGTTTCTGAACTTCGTCTTTTGTGATTTTTTCGATTACTTGATCCATATTGTCTTTAGTAATTGTTTCACTAAGAGTTGGAGCCTTTTTTTCACCACAAGACATAAATATAATTGCTAATGCGGCCATCAAGAATAAACTAGTTAGTTTTTTCATAAATACATTCCTATAAAATATTAATAAATAATTAAATTCATATTAAAAATTCAAAATTAAGAAAACTTTTTCTTATTAACAAATAATGTATAAAAATGATTGATAAGCTGAATGTTTCTGAATTTTTTTTAATTTTGTATTAATTCAATTAGTGTTTTTTCAAAAACTGAAATTAAAAAATGAATATTACATTTGAACATAAACTATTCGACAACCGAAAACGGAATACATCGGAATTTTTAGAAATATCGAAAGTACTACGCCAAGACATTATTAAAAGTTTAACTTTAGCCGCATCGGGCCACAGCGGCGGTCCCTTAGGAATCAGTGATATAATCGCAGTGCTGTACTTCGGTGGTTATATGAAATATCATTCTGATGATTGGCAATGGGCCGGTCGCGATAGATTCCTTTTCAGCGGGGGGCACATGGTTCCGGTGCAATACTCTGCATTAGCACGAGCGGGATTTTTCCCTGTCGAAGAATTGGCAACCTTAAGAAAATTTGGTTCACGGTTGCAAGGGCATCCCGGTTATGTGGATCGCTTACCAGGAATTGAATCATCTACAGGTTCATTAGGACACGGTATTTCGATAGCTGTTGGTATGGCGATAAGCGATTTGCTGGTTGACAAAAATAGGCGGAAGGTATTTTGCGTTGTAGGCGATGGCGAATTAGAGGAAGGCTCATGTTGGGAAGCGGCTATGGCGGCATCTCATCATAAATTGCATAACCTTTGTGTTATCATTGACAATAATGATTGTCAAATCGATGGCAGAGTGAAGGACGTGATGAGCGTATATCCTTTAAATGAGAAGTTTTCCGCATTTGGGTTTGAGGTTATTGAAATCGATGGCAATGATTATTCACAAATAATATCAGCTTTCGATAAATTTGAACAAAACCAAACTAACGGTATAAATAAACCTATGGCAATAGTTGCTAAAACAATAATGGGTAAATGTGTTTCATTTATGGAAGACGACTACCATTGGCACGGTAATCCGCCTAAGCCTGAACAAGCAATTAAAGCCCTCGAGGATTTGGACAAAATATGTTAAAGAATTTAATTTATTTTATCGGTGTAACTTTTCTTATCTCGTTAATTTCATGTTGTCCACATAAAATTATTGAGAAGGATAATGTTTCTACAAACGCTCAAAATAAAGCCACAAGCTCACCCGATTATAAGCAAGACAGTATAACTATTGCTTATACCGAGAAATTGATTAATGAGCCGCCTATAACAGACACAAAAGGTTCATTAACGACAGATGAACTTAGCAAATTGCTTCCGGCTGCGTATGGCGATTACCAAACCCGTCCGGCATCGAGTTCTAAAATGGACGATGACGGCAGTATAATAGTTGTGGTAAAAGGGCAGTATGTAAAATCCGATAATTCGATAATTACTATAGATATTACAGATTACTCACCTCGAAAAAAAGTACTTACACCCGAAATTTACGATACCAAACTTCCCGAAATCGAGAATTTTGATACGAAACCTTATTTTGATAGAGGCGGTAAGGGTTATATTACTTGGAATCCGGTAAAGAATATGGGGTGGATGAGTTTGCTATACAGCGGACGTTATAATATTAAAATTCGCGTTCACGGACCTTCAGCATCAACAGATTTGATGGTGGAATTCTTATCAAAAATTGATACACAGATATTTAAGGCGCAATAATGCAGAAATATGAAAATTATGGTTCAAAACCCACACGTCAAGGCTTCGGTGAAGCATTGCTTGAAATGGGTAAAATATATGATAATTTAGTGGTACTTGGTGCCGACGTCAGCGGTTCAGTTTTAACATCTTATTTTAGAGATGCTTATCCTGAACGCTTTTTCTCAATCGGAATAGCTGAGCAAAATGCAACAACAATAGCCGCAGGGCTGGCTTTATCAGGGAAAAAGGCTGTTTTTTCTGGTTATAGCGCGTTTGTAGCATTGAGAAATGCCGACCAGCTAAGGATTTCGGTTTGTTATAATAATGTTGATGTTTTGATAGGTGGTGGCCACGCGGGAGTAACTGTTGGTCCCGATGGTGCTACACATCAATCATTGGAAGAAGTATCTTTTTTAAGAACTTTGCCGAATATGAAATTGGTTATTCCTTGCGATTATTGGCAGACAAAAAAAGCAACTGCCGCTCTGCTCAAAGCAGGGGGACCTTCTTATTTAAGATTTGGCAGACCTTCAGTACCAATGTTTACAACAGAGGATACACCTTTTGAAATTGGAAAAGCAGATGTTTACCGCGAGGGTAATGACGTTGCTCTAATTGCTTGCGGTCATTTAGTTTGGCCTGCAATCTTAGCCGCCGAAGAATTGGAAAAAAGGCATGGGATAAAAGCACGTGTAATTAATAACCATACAGTAAAACCGATTGACGTTGTTACTATTACTAATGCCGCAAATGAATGTGGAGCTATCGTAACAGCTGAAGAACATCAGATATTCGGTGGAATGGGTTCTGCTGTTGCCGAAGTAGTTGTTAAAAATTGTCCCGTTCCAATGGAATTTTTGGGGATGAAAGATACATTCGGCCAAAGCGGCGAACCGGAAGAACTGCTCGAAAGGTACCATTTAAATTGGGAATCAATTTATAATTTAGCATTAAAAGCTATTGAACGAAAGAAATCCAAAAATGTCAGTTACCTTAGTCCTATCGATTATGATGTAGAATTTAAAGACTAATATTGAGTGTTTAGGCGACGTGTTAAGCATCGCCTTTTTTTTATGGAAAATGAAAATAAAATAGAGCTAAAAATTGAAATTACTGAAGATATAATTCTTCAGTTAAGTCAATTAGCCGCAGAAAAAAATGTCAAAATCTATGCTGTGGGCGGATTTGTGCGCGATTATTTTTTAAAGCGCAAGCGCGAAGATATTGATATCACTGTTTTGGGTGATTCGATTGAATTTGCAAAATATGTTGCCGCGCATTTCAAATCTAAAGCTGTAATATATGAAAGGTTCAAAACGGCATTAGTTCCTGTGGGTAAATATAAATTGGAATTCGTTGGCACACGCAAAGAAGAATATGTCGAAAACTCAAGAAATCCGATAGTTACGGACGGAACATTCTATGATGATATCAAGCGTCGGGATTTCACGGTTAATTCAATAGCTGTATCGCTGAATAAGGACGATTTGGGTACCATAGTCGATTATTTCGACGGACTCAAGGATTTGGACGCAAAGATTCTGAAAACGCCGCTGGAGCCAGAAACGACCTACAGTGATGACCCTTTGCGTATGATGCGCGCCGCACGATTTGCCGCTCAGCTTAATTTCGAAATCGAAAAAGAAAGTTTAGACGCTATTTCTAAAATGAAAGATAGAATTGGGATAATTTCGCAGGAAAGAATAACCGAGGAACTCTTCAAGATTATTGCATCGGACAATCCCGAAACGGGTATGATGATACTCTTAGATACGGGATTGTTGCGCGAAATTTTCCCGGAATTGGCTGATTTGAAAGGTGTCGAGATAGTAGCCGAAGAAAATTCCGTTTATGCTCATAAAGATGTTTTGCTCCACTCTATTAAAGTTTTGAAAAATGTAGCGGCTCAGACCGACAATTTTTGGCTGAGATTTACGGCATTGGTTCACGACATCGGCAAGCCGAAATCGAAACGCTTTATTGAAGGGACCGGCTGGTCGTTCCACGGGCACGAAGAAACAGGCGCCAGAATGATGAAACGGATTTTCAGAAGGATGCGCCTTCCGATGGACGATTTGGCGTATGTTGAAAAGTTAATCAGAATGCACCAAAGACCAATGGCATTGGTTGACGAAGATATAACCGATTCAGCTATCCGCCGCTTAGCCGCAAACGCAGGAGCCGATTTGGAGGACTTGTTTACATTAGTTCGCGCTGATATAACAACAAAGAAGCCGAATTTGGAAGAAAAGTACAAAGGGAATTACGAAAGGGTATTCCAGAAAATTCTCGATGTTCAGTTAAGGGATAAATTAGCTGAATTTCAATCTCCTGTCCGTGGTGAGGAGATTATGGAGATTTGCAATATCGCTCCGTGCCGCGCGGTGGGTGTGATAAAGCATAATATTGAAGAAGCCATCTTAGATGGGTTTATACCAAATGAATATGAACCTGCCAAAGTGTATTTCCTTGCGAATAAAGAACTATGGATGAGCGAAATACAAACAGCCACGCCGGATTGGATAAAACCGGCACATCTTAAATAAATTATTAGAACATTTTTCTAATTCATAGAATAGAATTCGCGGATTCTCCCGAAGCCGGCGAAATTCTTGCTATAATATGTGGTGGTGAGTTCTTCGATTACTACACCTTTAGAAGAGGAGGCGTGAACGAATGTACCATTCGATAAGTATATTCCTACGTGGTTTACAGTGCCATTCTTGCTGAAAAAGACCAAATCTCCCGTTACGGCTTCCGATTCACTAATCGGCTCTGTGTAAATAGATTGTTCTTTTGCTGTACGCGGTAAACAGATGCCGAGTTCTTTGTAAACACTTTGAACAAAACCAGAACAATCTGTGCAATCTTTCGAATAACCCGATATGCAATAGGGAGTACCAATCCATTTTTCGGTGATTTCGCGGATTTTGCCCGATTTTTTGCTTTCAGTCAAAAGCGGAAAAGTAGATTTTTGAGTTTTGGTAATAGATTGGGTTTGCGATTTAGTTTTAGTATAACCGGTTTTAGTAACGAACTTATTGCTGGAAAACCGAACAGAAGATGAACATCCGCTCAAGACCCCAATAAAAGCCACGATAAATACTATATAACCAATTTTTTTACGCATACAAACCTATTTTTTATTTACTCTATTGCTCGTTTTCAAATCTACGCGCGTCATAACCCAAATTAATATACCCGCGACCAAAATAAACGCCGTTTTTACAAATTCTGCTTCCATTACTTTTTCCCCCGAAAAAATAATTAATAATTAAAATTCTTATGATTATAATACCAATTTGTATGCCAAATGTTTCATATTAGTGGAAAAAATTGAATGTAAACTCATCCGATGACTGGCAGTCATCGGATGAGTTTTTTTTTATATTATGAAACTACTATTAAAATACATAAAATAAATGATATGTAAATCAAACAAATATTACAAATAAATTGGTTACTAAGAACATAAAATACCCCAAAAGTTTTTTGTCTAACTTTTGGGGTGCTGTTCGATGAATTGAAGGACATAGATTTGATAAAAAAATAATTTATCAAAAAATCTAATTACTCTTCATAATTTGGGTCATAACAATTACTGTTACATGGTAATGGATTTCCATCACAATCAAGAAATGTTGTGGTTGAATTGCAATCTGTAATAGAAACAGTTGTTAAATCATCTAATACGAAATGATACCTATGATCCATATCATCAAAATGCCAATAAGCAGTATAAACACGCGCACAGCATTTTGCACCACAACTAACTTGTTTAGTTATTTCCTTTGATCTATAAGTATGAGCATTAAGTTCTTTATTAACTGCACTTTCAGGATCAGGAAAACCATCATCACAACAATCTTCAAGAGGCGTCTCGACGAGATTAAGCCACAAAGATACCGTCGTTTTACATTCCGATTCATAATAAACGTACACTGTGTGTGACAAATCTGGTGGTGTTTGCGGAATCAATTTGGAGACAATATCAAGCTCTAAAAGTTTTTTAATTGTCGTTGTTCTTAAGATTGGGATTTGGTTGTTAAATGTGCTCCAATCTATAATCACTCCTCTGTTGTTACCACTCGGGGTATTTACTATTCCTGTCTTATAATCAACCTGACTACTATAGTCAAAATCCGTAAGATAATATGTTTCCGTTTCACTTGTCCAAAGCGTTGGATCAGGGCACAAATTTTGTGCAAAAATTAATGCCATATTCAATATGAAAACTACACCAATAGAAAACAATAATTTTCTCATTTTAACTCCACTAATAAATTTTAATAAATTTTTTCAAAATAATATTATCATTTCTGTCCGTGATACGAATAAAATATATTCCTTTTATAAAACCATTAATATTGACCTTTTCGCATTTATCGCCTTCTGTAATAATTTTACCCGTTGAATTCAATATTTTATAATTCTTAATTCCATCCGGTAAATTAATATAATTATCTGCCGGATTGGGATATATTTCGAAATCGTTTTTATTGTCTTTTATACCTGTTATATCGGCATTAATAACTAATATGCCCTTTTCTGTAACAAGCCAAAGTTCATTATCTTTTACAAACATTGGTGAATATGTTGGATAATCGGATTTATTTGTAAAAAATCCCTTCCAGTAATTGTTAATATTTGAATCTAAAGCAAAATAAGAATTTGCGGGTATCAAATATGAATTATCAGAAATTAAATTTTGATTCATACTTTCTAAATTATTATTTTTAATATTATAAATTTGACCTAACGTTTGAATTAAAATATTTTCTTTATACTTAATGGTATTAAATGTCGGGTTAAAGGTTCCGTCATATTTTTTTGTAAGTCCCTTAGATTCATCAAAAAAAGTCCAATTGCCATTATCAAACATGGTTAATCCTCCGCAACAAAAATGACCTCCGGTCATTGTTGCCGGATTGTCATACCATGAAATGAAATTTAAATTAAACCAATATTTGTTGGCACTTTCTTCAAAAATAGAAACAACATATTTTGACCAATCCTTGTATTCATCAGAATCGTTAGTTTTGATTTTTAGATAATTATATTGCCCATCTTGATTGAAAATTACAATCTCACCATTTTCTTCTCCTTCTATCCAATCATCATCTGCCGGTCCGCGCAATCTAAAAATCATGACTCTTCCATCGGAAAGCGGCGTTAAAGTTTGGGTTTGAAAATAAGGTCCCGCTTCAGATGAAAAACTTGCTGGGTATTTGGTCCCCATAAGTTTTGTGTAGTTTATTCCATTATACTTGTATATTTCAGTAAATCCAGTACTTGAATTAACTCGCACCCATGTTTGGAACCACACATTACCGAAAATATCAACACAATGTTGTTGTATTTTCCTAAATTCTTTGTATTCATCATTTATATAGTATTCGTTCCACTTTTCATCTTTGTAGCAATATAAACTTTTTCCGGCTATCCAAATACTTCCATTTTTATCGAATGTGATATTGTTACTAGTGAAGTACAATTTCTTTTCAATTCCATTGACAGTATAAGTCGTTGGAAGTAAAACATAACTATCATTTTTTATTACTGTAACTCCGCATTGTACACCTTCTTTATCAGAAGTGTAAGAACCTAATACATAAACATCACCTTGATATTCAATAGCGCGTATAATATTTGATATATTCAAATGTTCTTTAACATCTTTTATATACTGCGCGTTGACAATATTTGTTATTAATAGAAATAACAAAATAAATATCGATTTTTTTTTCATTGATTTTATCTCCTTATTCTCTAATTGTCCAACCGAAACCACATCCGCCTGAACATTCTAATGTATTATTAATATCCTTGCAATGTGAACCATTAACTCCTGGGTCACATGATGTTCCCGGGTATTCATCAAGTGTCATTCCTGTGATAACACGTCTATCGTTTATTATTTCTACAGAGACAATCCTTTCACAGCATTTAATTCCACAATTAACCACTTTTCCAATCCTCCAATAATTAATATTGTTGTAAGTATATTTTAATGCATCGATTTCCGCTTGGCTCCAACACTCAGTATTACCACAGACTATATCGGCAGATTGGTTAGTTTGGAAATAGCAAAATCGCCCACCCGCACATTGTGATTTTTCAATAATAACAAATTGTTTTATTCCTACCCAAGGAGCTGATTGATTAGCTGAGTTTTGAACGATCGAAATATACAAGAAATCTTTTATTTCATCAGTAGTTAAATTATTATACGGCTCTGTACCATAATAACTTGACCAATCAATGATGATTTCTGTTCTGTTATCATTGATTATTTTCTTAAAATAGTCAACGTAACATAATGAGGATGGTGGTTGCACGTGATCGCAATAACGAGCGCGTAATGGTGGATATCCCCATTGAAGTGGGTCATAATCCTGTGGACACTCAACAATCTGTGAGTTAAGATTAACTAACGGAACAAATACTAGAAATAGTATTATTTTTAGTTTTGAAATCATAATAAAATTCTCCAAATATTAGATAAAAAACCTATCAGCAATTTTTGCTAATATATTAATCAAATATCAACATTATTATTAATTGCAAAACTAAACAAAATAATAGACAAAAACAAATATATTTTAAAAAAATATGTCATTAAGTGCAATTATTTTTTTGGAACCGGTATAGATTAAATCCACTCATCGGATGAATATAGAGATTTTGCCAAAAGGAATGTATTTTGTGAAAATTGGCGGCGAAACGGTGAAGTTTGTGAAGATGTAACACAGTTCATAAAGTTGAAAGTTCGTAAAGTTCATAAGAGAAGAAGAAGATGCTTGGAATATATTTCCAATTATAACTCATAACTCATAACTTATAATTTATAACTTTTGAAGATGGATTCTTCACTTCGTTCAGAATGACGTAACATACTACATACTAATGTATATACAACACATCCGATGACTGGCAGTCATCGGATGTGTAATATGTGAACGAGTTTATACGCTTATATAATAATACCTTAGCGTCTAATAATTGTACCTGTCAATCAAAATCCATTTCTGATTTGATTTTATAATATGTACAATCGGTTCATTTTTATAATGTAACAATAGGTTTAAATCATATTTGGCTTCTAAGAGTTCTATTGTGCCTTTTGGGGTTAAATTCATAGAGTAAGTACTTGTGCCTGAAATAAAAGCCGGAGTGACGAATTTATCCATATTATAAACAAGCATTGGAGATTTTTCTAAATATCTACCAATTGATTCACCTGTTAGTTTATACATTTTTGTGGTATAACTTTTGACTTTCATTTTAACAGTGTCAATAAAATACACATCGTCAACCCTGCATTTTACAGTTGTAATCCAAAAAGTATCGGGTGTAACTTTGTTTTCCGGAAGAAAGTTTTTGTTTACATCGGCTATAAATTCAAGATTACGGTCGTTCAATCCGCCGAGCCAAACATATCTTCTTATAGAATCTTTAAGTCCATCTTTTGGATCGTTTAAATCTTTAAGCTTTGATGCCAATCTATCACCTGATATCTTTGTAACTTCATCATAAGGTGAATATTGCATAGCATATTCCATTCCCATAGGAGCTGAACATCTTTCAAAGTTTCTTATATTGAAAGGCGGTGTTCCTTCGTCCCACGCAGAATTATATTCCGCTTTTTTGTTTGGGCTGTTGAAGCGGAAGTAAATGGAATCTATGGAAACATCTAAACTGAAATTTCCTTGGTCATCGGGGCGGTTAGGTGCCTTTTCACTGAAATTATAATCAATATTCTGAAGATAATTAAACATTGAACTATCGCTGTACATCCTGTTAACGTTAGTTGAATCTTTGAATACATATTGATGAACTATGTTTACAGGAAATTTGTTAACAAATTGAAACTCAAGTTTCTCTGCTTGTTGATTTGGTTTTCCTGCGGCGACTTGTGCTGATGCACCACTATATGCGAAAAAGAATAAGATTGCGAGTAAACTCACCAATTTTAACTTTATCATTATGTTACTCCATATATTTATTTTTATAAATTGTCCAAGCGGCTATTGTTTGCCCATTCCAGATGGAATTATTTTTAATATAAGAATCAACTTCTTCGGCTGTTAAATAAATCACTTCAATTTCCTCGGATTCGTCGCCTATCGCTGATACCAACTCGAGTTCGTCAGCTTCAATTACATAACACATCTCGTTTGTAACACCTATGAAAGGATTAAATTCACCGATAATATGATTTTGCTTTGAAGTATAACCTGTTTCTTCGGAAAACTCTTTTAAAGCATTTTCAATTATCGAGTAATCTGGATTTATCCCTCCACCCGGCAACTCTATACTATATCTTTGATTCAAATACCTAAATTGCTTAACAAAAATAAATTTATCGTTTATTTTTGCTATTATTATTACCGAACCGGCAGAGTGAACATAAAAATATGTCCCTTCTTTTTGATTAGGTAATATGTAAATGTCTTTTCTATATTCCCAATACGGGTTTTTATCTACTATTTCGGTAGATAATCTATCTAATTTTTTCATCACATTAAAAACGATTAACATGAAGAAAAGTTGCAAATAATATTAATTAACCTTTCAATCTTCGCAAAAACTCAATATTATCGGTTATGCAAAGCATTTCGTTAGCAAAAATCATGCTTTCGCGTTTATTTGTGTTAATGACAATGTTTTTGGCTTCGAGTACCATTGCCGGTGACATACTAAGCTCTTCGATTCCAAATCCTATTAATAGTGGAATAGCTTCAGGATATGCTGCTAATTCACCACATATACTAAGCGGGATGTGGAATTTATGCGCGGCTTTCACAGTCATTTTAATCAACCGAAATACTGCCGGATGAAGGGGATTGAATATATCGGAAACCAAATCGTTAGCTCTGTCCACTCCGATAGTATAGGATGTTAAATCGTTTGTGCCAATGCTCATAAAATCTACTTCCTTTGCTAGGCAATCTGCAATTAGCGCCGCCGCCGGAGTTTCTACCATTATACCGACAGGCATATTCTTATCGTAATTTATACCTTGGGCATCCAATTCGGCTTTACATTCTGCGATAATTGATTTTGCTTCTAATACTTCTTGAAGATTGGAAATCATAGGCAACATAAACTTCACATTTTTATTAACAGAGGCTTTTAAAACAGCGATAATCTGTGTTCTAAATATATCTTTTCTCAAAAGTAAAAACCGAATTCCGCGGCAACCCAAAGCCGGATTATCCTCTTGGTGGGGTAATCCTTCTGAAAATTTATCACTGCCAATATCAAATCCTCTTATTGTTAGCGGTTTCGGGAATGTGATATTGACCAAATCTTTATACCATTGTTCCTGCATTTCCAAATTTGGCATACCACCGGATTTCATAATCAAACTTTCGGAGCGTACCAAACCGACACCATCGGCACCGGCTATTTCACCGGCTATTGCATCTTCGCGTAAGTCTATGTTAACATAAATCTTTATTGAAACACCGTCTAATGTTTTGCATTCAACGTCCTTGAGTTTGCCAAGTTTTTTATGGTATTCTGCGATTTTAGCTTGTTTCTTATGGTAATCATCAATAAACGCTTTGTTAGGATTTATTATTAAGCTACCGGAAAAGCCGTCAATAATAATTTCGTCTCCGGTGTGAATTACCGAAGTGATATTTTTAAAACCAATAACCGAAGGAATTTTATAAGCACGTGCCATAATAGAAACGTGCGATACTATACCGCCTGATTCAGTAATCATACCGGTTATACCTGCATTATGAAAATTTACTATGTCGGCTGGTGTTAGGTTTTGAGCAACAACGATTGTGTTTTCGTTAATTCTATAGTCAATTAGTTTATGGCGAAGAATATAGATAAGTCTTTTTTTGATATGTTCTAATTCATCGGCTCTTAATCGAAGATATTCGTCTTTCACCGATAAGAAAAGTAATTTTTGTTCATCAAATTCTTGTACAATTGCATTTTCTGCTGTTGATAGATCGGCAATACGTTTGTAAATCCCTTCTTTTAAAACAGGGTCGGATAGAATTAACATATTTGATTCAAGTATGTCAATAACATTTTTCGAGTCTGTATGAACAGCCGCAATCAGATTTTCCATCTCTTTAGATAAAGATTCGCAAGCTGTGTCGAAACGGTTTTGCTCCGATACAACTTCATCTATTGAAATTTTACTTGTATCAATTACTATATTTTCGGGTAACAATACAACTGCTTTACCAATAGCTATACCGGATGAAGCCGGTATTCCTTTTAACTCGAAATTGATGTATGGAGGTTCCATTATATCTCTCCAAATCCTTCTTGAATTAGTTTTACTATAGCTGACACTGCTTCCGATTCGTCCACACCATCTGCTTTAATTTGTAATATACTGCCTTGTTCGGCGGCTAATGTCATAACACCTATTATACTTTTTGCATTTATAACAAAATTATCTCTTAATATTTGAATTTCAGATTTAAACTCTGAGGCTAGTTTTACTAAACTGGCGGCCGGGCGAGTATGTATGCCAGCTCTATTCACTACTTTTACATCACTAATGGTCATATTGTTTGTTTGGTTCTAATTCTATTAAAAAAATTCAAATATAATCAATAATTATTTAACGAGCTGATTATTTTATTTAAAACTGCTTCAATTACGATTTTTGGGATCACACCCTGCCGTAAAAGTTTTACTGAACCGTCCATTAATGAGACGATTGTGGATTCCTTTTGATAATAAGTTATACCATCATCAATTATATATTTTATTTTTCCATTTAGCTCTTTATAAACAGCCTCGGCACTTGTGCAAGGCGCATTGCCGGATAAATTAGCCGATGTCGCCGCAACCGGTTGGCCGATTAAATCTATCAAATCGCAAGCAACTACAGAATCAGGCCAGCGGATGGAAATAGTATCAAATCCGCAAGTAATAGCATTATCTACTTTGTTCGATTTTTTAATAATCAAAGCTAAAGGACCTGGTAAAAAATGTTGAGCTAATATGAAAAAATCGTGTGGTATATCATTAGATAAACCGGTAACTTGTTCTATATTAGAAATATGAGCCGCTAAAGGTTTGGTTTGCTCGCGTCCTTTAATTCGAAAAATTTCTTTTACTCCGCGGATATTGCTAATCGGAGTACCCAAACCATAAACGGTTTCGGTAGGAAAAGCAATGGGGTAGCCTTCTAAAATCGAATTCAGAATTTCGCTATCGATTGAATCGTTGTCTAATTTAATAATCTCTGTAGTCATTAATGAGTTTCTTTGAGAAAGTATTTAAAAATTACAAATAAGGTACCGATACCCAACACTAAAATTAAACCTGCTATCCAAATAGGTAAAATATCCGTTGCCAATGTTAGATTGTCAGCCGGTGACGAAAGATTCATTTTGACTATTGCAAATGTGTTATTTAAAACATGGCAAGTTATTGCAATTTTCAAACTATCTGTTTTATATGTGATTACACCAACATAAAATGCCAAAATAAATAATGGTAAAATCTCGGCTAAATTAAAATGCAAGAGTGTAAAAATCAACGATGTTAAAATAATCGCTAAAGTAGGTCTTTTAAGGACTTCTAAATTCTTCTGCAGATATCCACGGAAAACCATTTCTTCATAAACAGGTACAATAATGGCGGCTCCTAAAACAGCAAGTAAAAGCTGATAATTAAAACCGGTGTAAAACAGATTGCTATACAAACCCGCCGTGCTGGCATACATCTGATCAAGCCACAGATTTACATTATCCGGTAGAAAGTGGTATTGAAGCGACATAATTGAAGATCCGATTGCGCTTACTGCTACTAAACCTAAAATCGAAAATAAATAAACTCGTACCGGTGGTTTTGCAGTTAGTCGAAAAATGCTTTTTGCCGGTAATAATGAAGTTTTTTTAGATATAGGAAGTAATATAACTAATGTTAATACTAATTGCGAAACGCAGAAAATCATCCCGCTTGTTATACCTTTGGGCATCATCAGAATGACAATCGATGCGGGTAATTGCGCTAAAAGTAATACAGCTATAGCAAGAGCAGAAAACTTCAGTATTGAGCCTGATTTCTTTGTTTCTTTAATATCATATTCTTCGAAATTTGACATAATATTTACCTTACAATTTAATTTTGATATTTTTTTCTAACCCAAAAATAAACTTTTTTAGTTTTATTATTATATTTTTTTTCTAAAAAATTAATAGAGAGTGCAAATAACATAATTATTTGGGAATTATTTATTATTTTGCAAAAAATAAATATGGATTTATCAGATAAATATGAAGCGTTTTCTCTTTTTTACAATTATTCTAATTATATATAGCTTATCGCTACATTCGCAAGGTATAGTAGTAAGTGAGTATTATAATGAAAATTTAGGAAATCCTATCAAACCCGACGGTGAGTGGGCGGAATTGATAGTAACGAAGAATGGAATCAGCTTAGCGGGTTGTAAAATACGTGATTATAGCATTAGTAATGGTACTTGGATGCCGGCGTTTCAATTTAATGATATACCTTTATGGAAAAATCTCCATGAAGGCACAATTATAATGATTTATTTTAAAACAGCTCCTAATACAGACGTTGATAAAAGTGATGGGTTTATACAAGTTGGCGCCGAAGACCCAAATTACTTCACCTTCTCCGGAAATAAAAGTGGGTCATTAAACCTGAACCAAACGATGGATATGATTCAGATCCTTGATCAATCGGATATAAATATACATACTTTGGGTCACGCAAAATTGGGTGATGAAGGAGTATTTACGGCAATATCAGGCTTGAATAAAATCTGTTATAGTGATGAAATCACGAACAATGTTTCAGTGGCAGTTTTGCCGGGTGCTAAGTTAGCTGATTATGATATGGGGTACGATGGCACAAAAGTATGGACTACGAAATTGGCGGCAAGTGATCCGCCGCCTAATGTACCTTCACCAGGCTTACCAAATCAAAACACAGTTCACACAAGAAGTAACATAAATTTTTGGCGCGTATTGAGAGAACCGGAATGGAACAATCCAACATTTTCTACTTCAACTCCCGATTACTACAACAAAATAATTTTGACTTGGAAATCTATTCCTTCTACAATCGAAGATATTGCTGAAGGATATATTTTATTAAGAGCCGAGGGGAAAACTTGGCCAAACAATTCATTACCTATAGATAGCAAAATATATCAAAAAGGCGATGTGATTGGAAGCGCAGTTGTGGTTGACCATATTCAAAAATTTTCATCTGATTCATATACTGATCAATCAACATTAGAATGCGGAAAAGACTATATTTATGCAATTTTTGCATATCGATATGGAGCAGACGATTTAGGAGAAGACCTAAATAAAAAAGAATTATCCGCACGCGGAAGAGCATATAATGAAACCAATTATGATACTTCTACACCAATAACCATCGAAGAACCCATTATCCCTAAAATTTATACTAAGGGAAATATAACCGAAATTTGCCGCGGTGATGAGTTGATAATTTATTTGGACGAAACCAATCTGATAAATTTCACTTATCAATGGCTTATTGACGGAACCGATGCACATGGTGAAACAGCTAATAAAATAGCGGTAAAACAAAGCGGTAGTTATTCGATTAGGATTATTAATTCTGTCGGTTGCGAAAGTATCTCCAAGGTTATTAAAATAACGGTCAACGATCCACCGACTGTAATTATTCAAGAAGACAAAGGTAGCGGACAGTTGAAGTCTTTTCTAAATGATACAACTATATATTTGTGTAATGGTTCTACTTTGAAATTAGTAGCAAATATTAAACCACCATTTGATAAAATTCAATGGTTGAAAGACGGAACCAGCGTTTTAGAAGGTTCGGCAAAGTTTTCTTTGGACATCACTACCGGTGGGAAATATCAAGTTTTTGCTTATAATGGCATTTGCGCTGGGAAAACCGTAATAGTAACAGTAAAGATCCTTGAAGTCAATTTGAGAATCAACCCAAAAGCATTGACTTTGGATTATGACATTAACCCAATCGGTACTGTAACGTTAACTAATTTAACTGATTATGAATTGGTTTTGCAATCAACTGATATTCAACTAACGTCGGGTTTTACGATTGTTACCCCCGCAGTCGCACCTTATGTAATTCCTGCACGTGATTTTTTGAGTCTGGAAATACGATTTGATATACCTGATTATAAAACAGTAACCGGTAAGATGGATATAAATTCCCCTTGTGGTGTTAAATATTCCGTTGATTTAACCGGAGTGCGAAAGGAGCCAAATTCTACATATCCTGTTGCTGAATTGACTAATATTGACTTCGGTATCGTACCCAATTGTCAATCGAGAGATACGAGCTTTATAATCCGAATGGAAGGTACCGATCCAATCGTAATAGAAACATATAAGGGCACTCTGAAAGGTTATGAGGTGGAATTCAATCCTGTTTTACCAACCAGATTAAATGATGGTGAAATTCAGGTGTATATAGCTTTTTCAAGTACAACTCCGGGAGTATATTCCGAAGATATTCTTTTGAATTATACTGTCGCAGGTGTTGATGCAACTGAACCGCTCAAAATATCTTTAACTGGTGAAAAACAAAAACCGAAACTTGTAATTTTGGACGACTACAAAAAATTTAATTTCCAATTGTTAGGTTGCAATAATACAATGGATACAATTATCCGAGTAACCAATCAATCGCCTTTCGATATAAAAATTGATAATAATTTTACTGCAAGCCAAATAAAATTTAAATCCTTGCCTCAGTTAATCCATTCGATGGATACTGTTGATTTGGATGTTACTTTATCGGCTGGTATTTACACACCTACAACATTTACTTATGAACCCTGCTCCGTAACATCGGATAGTATTACGGTTGAAATTGCGGCATTAGCTCCTGATATGGTCTTTAGTATTCCCAATAATGAAATGGATTTCGGAACGATCGATAATTGTCAATTTCCAGGTGATAGTATAATAAAAGTTGCCTTTAGCGGAAATGGTGTGCCTTCAACAATTGGTGCAATAAACCTTCCACAAGGGATATCGTTAACCGGATTGAATGTCGGAGATAATGTTGTAACCGCTGGAGGACAATTTGATGTGATTTTTAAATCGGATTACCTTGGAACAATGACCGATAATATAGAAATCACATTAAGTCCTTGCGATGTCAAAAAGATTATTAGTGTTAAGGGCACGCGATTTACTCCGATTGAACCAATAGTATCTGATGCTATTCTCGATTTTGATGATTATATTTTAGGTGATCCATACCCTGAGAAAATTCTACGCATCACAAATTCAGATACTCACGATATAATGATTAACAGTATTCAGGGTATTGCAACACCTTATGTTCTAGTGAACAATGATTTGCCATACTTATTGAAAGCCGGGGAGAAGAAGGATTATACATTTCGATATGAAAGAACGATTGAAAGTGATTTGGATGTCTTGGATGTAAAAATAATTTATGATTCATATTGCGATTTTGATAAAACCATTCAGCTGAAAGGTAAAGCAAAAACCGGTGTTCTACCGGCAAATATCAAATTATCAATTCCAAGCGGTGTTTCAGTAGGTTTGGGCAAAACAGTGATTGTTCCTATTACAATACAAGTAAGCGATACAACAACATTGTCAAAATGCGGTATTAAGGCAATAAAATTGGGAATTCAATATAATCCTAAAGTCATCGATTTGGTCAGTGCAAAAATCGGAAATGCAATAAAATCCCAAGTCAGTGGTTTTAATATGGTGCGTAAATCGTTAGGTAATGACGAAATCAGTTTCAACATCAATCCAAACTATGATATTGTACCGGGTAACTTAGCAGAACTTGAGATTTTGGGTTTATTGGGCGATACTACTGAATCCGCTATATCATTAATATCGCCGGAATTGACGAGTGATAGCAGAACAATCAATATTGAAATACAAAATGGAAGCGTAATTGTAACCGGTCAATGCCCATTAAACAATCGCTTAGTAGAGTTGAGCGGTCAACAGGGCGGTATAATTGCAGTAGAACCGAATCCGGTTAGTGAAAACGTGACAATAACAATAGAAGTGATAAGCGACGATTTGACAAATTGCGGTATTTACGATAATCTTGGAAAAGATATTCGTAATATCATAAACGAAAGTTTAAAACCTGATATATATAAATATCAAATAAACGTAAGCGATTTGCAAAGTGGTGTTTATTACATAGTCTTTAAAAATGGAATTAAAATTAATACAACAAAATTAATAATTTATAAATAGGGTGCATTATGTTATATAAAAGTCTATACACAGAAGAACAGTGGAAAACCTTAAAAAGCGCAATTGAGTGGGTTTTAGGTGCTGTAGCAGGAGCAGATGGAAAAATTGACCAAAAAGAATTGGATGCGGTCAAAAAAATCCATAAATCAGCTAATAATTTCGATATGCCTTTCGTTAAAGAGTTGTTGGGTTCAATCGATCCTGAGGATTTTGACCAAATAACTTTAGCGACCGATAACGATATCAAAAATGGGTTAGCAAACGTTTCTACGTATTTGAAAGTATTAGATACTAAAGAAGCGTCAGATTTCAAAAAGTTTCTTTTATTTGCCGGAGTTTACGTGGGTATTTCATCGGGTAAATTTTTGCAGACAAGAATCAGCGATGAAGAAGAACAAAAACTTGTTATGATTGGTCGAATTATTCATCACGATTATTATTCTTTTATGGAATCGGGTGTGGTTGACCATTATATGGAAATGATGAACTAGATGAGCAAAAAAAAAGTATATTTTGAGACCTATGGCTGTCAAATGAATTTGAATGATACCGAAATTGCCGGCGGTATATTAAAAGATGCGGGATATGAAATAACAGAAGATATAAATACGGCAGATGTGATTTTACTAAATACCTGCTCTGTACGTGACAATGCGGAGCAGACGATTTTACATAGATTAGAGTATTTAAAAGGGCATAAACGCCGAAACAACAAAAAACTTATTGTCGGGATTATGGGCTGTATGGCCGAACGTCTCGGTGAAAATCTGATTGGATTGGAAAATTTAGTCCGTTTAGTAATCGGACCTGACGAATACCGTTCATTGCCTGCTTTATTGGACCAAGCAACGAATAAATCATCAGGCATAGCTATTGAATTAAGCACGACAGAAACATACAGCGACATTATTCCGCTAAGGACGGAAGGGCACGCCGCATGGCTTTCAATCATGCGCGGGTGTAACAACTTCTGTTCGTACTGCATAGTGCCCTATACGCGCGGCAGAGAGCGCTCTAAGCCTATTAAAGCAATATTGGATGACTTACTGCGCCTTGATAAAAACGGCATTCTGGAAGTTAATTTGCTCGGTCAAAATGTGAACAGTTACTTTGACAAGCAAGCTTTTGTGAAGTTTCCTGAATTGCTCGCTCAAGCCGCCGAAGCAGTGCCGAATATGAGGATTCGCTTTCTTACTTCGCACCCTTACGATATGAGCGACGAATTGATCGCCGTTATGGCTAAATACGATAATATATGCGAATACTTGAATTTGCCTATTCAATCAGGTTCGGACAAAATTTTACAGCTCATGAATCGCAAATATACTGTCGCGCATTATTTAGAGCGAATCGCAAAAATTCGCGAAGCAATGCCGGATATAGCACTTTCAACGGATTTGATTTCAGGCTTCCCTTCGGAAACGGAAGAAGATCACCAAGCAACATTGGAATTGCTAAAAATAGTTCAGTACGACGGTGCATATATGTTCAACTATTCGCCGCGCTCAGGAACTAAGTCATTCGAAATGGAAGACGACGTGGATTCCGAAACCAAAAGCAGAAGATTGAGCGAGATAATTCATCTGCAAAATGAAATAGCCAGAAAAAAGAACAAATTGGAAGTCGGCAGAGTGCACGAAGTGCTGATTGACGGCGTAAGCAAGAAAAAGAAATCCGAATGGTCGGGCAGAACAAAAACAAATAAGTGCGTCATATTCAATAACGAAGACGGCAAATATAAACAAGGCGATATAATTCACGTGCGAATAACAAAAGCTAACAACGCAACACTTTTTGGTGAAGTAAAAGAATAAACTGTGATTACGTGATGGTGTCAATCCCGCGGAAGCGGGATTCCATCTTCAATTGTCTGAATCAGGATTTACAGGATTAGAGGATTTTCAGGATGTTGTCATTCCCGACTCCGATCGGGAATCCATCTTCAGCACTGCAAGTGCGCAATAAATCAACACAGGGTCTAAGCCCTGTGTACGAAAACCCCGCGCATTACCCCCAAGCCCTGAAAGGGCGAAACCAGTAGACAATTGACAGTTGATAGTTGAAAATGAGAAGAAAGTAGGTATTAGTGCAACGCCCCGTTGCCCAATAAATTGTCTCTTCCAACCGCGAAGCGATTGAATCTCAATAACCGCGGGTGAAACCCGTGGTAAATGAACCCCCCGCACCCACCGAAGCCCTGAAAGGGCGAAACCAGTTGACAATTGACAGTTGCTAGTTGAAAATGAAAAGATAGGGTAATTCGTAAATTATTTTCCAATTATTTCAAAATTGATTTGTATATGACGGACTACGGCACAGATTGTGCTAAGTTTGTTTTTAGTAAAGATGCAGAATTGAAAATTTAGGAATGAACATGATACCGAATAATATTACAGAGCAAAACGTTTTAGAAGCAATCAATGATTTTAACAAAAATGGAATTAGATACCCATTGGCTAAATCAAAAAAATTTGATTTAGTATTTAATAATCAAACATATCCACCTAAATATATTATATCATTGGCAAATGAGTATGCTAATAAAGTGTATTTATCTCATCAAGATTTTGATACTTATGAAGCACAGAAGTATCTTAAAAACTTAAGTCCAAACTTTATAATAATAAAGAAATTAGAAATCGATCCTATCTTAGATTTAATTGAAAAATACAAAGTTCATATTCGTAATGGAGGATTGGATGATGAAATGTACAAATGGGACCTGTTAAGCAAATTTAGAGGCAGGCCTGATAGTAATGCCTCAGATTTCGAAAGCGAAATCAAAAATATTAAATTTGAAAATCTGATTTACCCAATGAGTTCAGCAGTGTTAACACACATAACCAAAAAAAAAACTGGTGCTTTGAGAGAATGCTTCAAATCTTTGTTTGATGAAAATATACCATTATTAACAAGACTGAAGAACTTTAATGTAAAAACTCTTGAAATCTATAGAGAAATAGATCCAGAGAGCAAAAAGTCTCACCATCAAGATGAGAGAACTATGGCTACATACTTGACTTATCACAATCCAGATAAATATACTTTTTACAAGGATTCATTTTATCAAAAATACTGTCAACTTCTTGGTATAAAAGTTTATAAGACAGGTGAAAAATATGTACATTATCTTGAATTAATTAATGACTTGGTTAACGAATACATTAATGATGATCAAGAACTACTCGATTTGGTACAAGAAAAAATTAAAAATCTTGAATTTCAAGATGTGAATCATAAATTATTGGCACAAGATATATTATATCAGATGTTGGAGAAGACAACAAAAACAGATGTAAATTATTGGATTTTCCAAGGTAGTCCCAAAATATACGATATTGTTAGTGCAATTACAGATAATGCACTTGAAACTTGGAGTGTGAAAAATCATAAAGATAAAATAAAAACCGGTGATAAGATAATTCTCTGGGTTACAGGTGACAACCCAGGCTGTTATGCTTTAGCAGAAGTAACTTCTGAAGTTTTTGAAGATTTTGACAATGAAAAAGAAATTAAATACTATAGGGATAATCATACTAATGAAAAATCTCCTCAAGTCAAAATTAAAATAACACATAATTTGGTTTCAAATCCTATAACAAAAGAAATGATTAAGGATATTGAAGAATTATCAAATTTAAAAGTCGGTAACCAAGGAACGAACTTTCAAGCAACAGAAAAAGAATATTTAAGGATAAAAGATATGGCAGAACCTAAAGAGAAAAAATATTGGCTTTATGCACCCGGTGAAGGTGCAAAAATGTGGGATGAGTTCTACAAAAATGGTATTATGGGTTTAGGTTGGGATAAATTAGGTGACTTGAATAACTATAAAACACAAAAAGAAATAGCAACAAAATTACAAGAATTGGAAAATACTTCGAGTAATAAAGTGAATGATTCGCTTGCGAATTGGGAATTTAAGAATTCAATATCAATCGGAGATATAATTATTGTAAAGAAAGGGCAGAAAGAACTTGTTGGTTATGGTGAAGTAAAATCAGATTATTATTTTAATAATGAGTATGATCATTACAAAAGTTGTAGAAAAGTCGATTGGAAGTTAAAAGGAAATTGGAAGGTAGATGATAATTTGCATGTAAAAACATTAACAGACATAACAAAATATCCAGATGGTAATTCTGAAACTGATAAGTATTATGAAAGATTACTAAGAATAATGATGCATCCAAAGACCTATCCTCTCAATACAATTCTTTACGGACCTCCGGGAACTGGGAAGACGTATCACACAATTCTCAGAGCGGCAGAAATAATTGAAAGCAGAGAAATTAAAGATTATTCAGAAGCTTTGAATATTTTCAATAGTAATTTGGGTGATAGAATCGAGTTTATAACATTCCATCAGAACTATAGCTATGAAGATTTCATTCAGGGCTTAAGACCAGATGTGGAAAGCGATGGAGATTTATGCTTTGAAAGAAAGGACGGTGTTTTTAAAAGGATAGCTGATAGAGCTTTGAAGAATATATTAGACTCTTTAAAACCAAATGATATTAAGAGAAAATTTGATGATGTTTTCAATGAATACATTTTACCATTGAATTTGGGTGAGGTTGAGGAACTTGAAGTTAAAATGAAAAAAGTTTCTTACTATATAACTAGTATTGGTCACAAATCAATCGAATTTAGAAAAAATGATGGAGAGTCAAAACATTCTTTAAGTATTGAAACCTTACGAAAAATGTATGATAAAGGAAGTAATGAATTTATTATTGGTGGGCTTCAACCATATTACAACCCAATATTGGCTATACTATTAGATAAGGGAAAAACTAATGTAACCCAAGTCAATAAGCAAAACTATGTAATAATCATAGATGAAATTAACCGAGCTAATATATCGAGAGTTTTTGGTGAATTGATAACATTAATCGAACCGGACAAACGCTCACACGGTGCGATTCCTTTGAAATGTACTTTACCTTCTGGCGAAGAATTTATTGTTCCGTCAAATTTGCACCTGATTGGTACCATGAACACAGCGGATAAATCGATAGCTTTATTGGATATTGCTCTTAGACGCAGATTTGAATTTGAATCTATGTATCCGAGATATGAAATAGAAGGTTGCGAAATACACGATATTGAAATACTACAGAAAATCAACGAGCGGATAAAAGTGTTGAAAGGCTATGATTTCCAAATCGGGCATTCATATTTTATGGGTGATGATTATAAACTCATTGAAAGAATGAACAAAAAAGTGATTCCGCTTCTTTTGGAATATTTTATGAATGATGAAAAGGAAGTGCGCGGCATTTTAGTGAATGCAGGATTGTCAATAGAAACAGATTCCTGGCCATTAAAAGTAATTGGGCTTTTATGATAAATCTCTTTGAATATCAAAACAAAAAGGAATTTGAAGGTTCTTTCGAGGGCTTAGAAATTTTCTTAGATGACATTTGGAAAAAGAGAGAAAAATCTGCCTATTATACAGATGATGAACCAGATAGGGTGGAAGCGCAACAATTCCTTCAGTTTCTTCATAGGACCAAGGAATTAAAATCGAATAAATATGTCGGTGTTATCCATTTTGAAGGGGAGAAAATTAATCTCTTTCCTAAGATTTTTTTCGAGGATGAAAAAGATTACTCCGATACCCAAATAAATTCAATTCAAAATCACATTTTATGGTGGTTGAGTTACTGCAGGAAGATTAAATTTCCTAATTATCAAACAGCATTAAGTGGTAAAAAAAGCGATTTTTTCGAGATATTAATCTATTTATACTCAAAATATACAAGAGAATTGCTTTCAAATTCCGTTTATCAGAAGTATGAAGAAGTAGAACGGGAGCTTTCGTTCATTAAAGGTCGTCTAAATACGAATGAATATATTAATGAAAATATCGAAAAAGGAAGATGGCATAAATTAAACTGTGTTTATGATGAGTTTGTAGTTGACAATAAATTCAATAGAATAATAAAATATGTTGCAACGCTCTTGTTTAATGTTACTGTCAATCCAGATAATAAAAAATATCTCAGGGAAATATTATTCATACTTGACGAAGTGAGCGATGAAAAAGCCACAGCCGAAGAATGTTCAAATATACAGTTCAATCCAATGTTCGGTGATTTCGAAACGGTAAGAGACTATTGCTATTTATTCTTGAAAAATAGCATTTCGCTGGAGTACAAAAACGATTTGAAACTCTTTGCTTTCTTAATTCCAATGGAATATTTATTTGAAGATTTTATTTTTGGATTTATTGACAAAGAGATACCAGAAGTCAAAGCAAAACCACAAGAATCGTCCAAATATCTGGATCAAAGTAAAATCTTTCCAATCAGGCCAGATTTATATATTGAGACTGACTCCAAAAAAATCATTGCAGATACAAAGTACAAGATGATTTATTCCGATCAGACAGATTCCAAAAATGGTATATCACAAAACGATTTATATCAAATGATGGCTTATGCTGTTAGATATAAAATAAACGAGATAAAACTATTTTATCCTGATACAATTAAAGCGTATAACGAAAATGGAAGCGAAATAATTATAAAAGATGAATTGGCGGATGGTGTAGATATTAACATTAAAGCATTTCAATTACCAATTATAAATAGAGGGTTATTTGTACAAGAAAATTCAGAAGAGATTCATCTTAAGGAATTATTCGATGGGACAAAAAATAAATTAAGAGAGAGAATTATTAAGATTCTTCTACCTGAGCAAAACGTTACGTAAAATCCCAAGGTATTTAGCAAAAAATGGAAAAAAATTGATTAAATTTGCGGCTGGTCTTATACTTAATTCTCATTTGAGAAATTTATGGCAATCATGACAAAACAACATGCAAAAAGAGCAATTAAAAGCGCGAATAGATTACACAGACAAAAAAATAGACAAACTTGTATATGAACTTTATGGACTGACAGAAGAAGAAATGAGGATAGTAGAAGGGGAATAAAAATGGCAAAAATCGTAGTACGCACCAAAGGCAGAGTTCACGTTATAGAACGTGAAACCAAGCAGGAAAGACGAGATAGGCTTTGGCTTGAAATGTATGGATTGCTAGTAGAGTTTATGAACAAATTTGGTCACCAGAAATTTCCAACAAAACCAAAATTAGCTGATTACGGCATAAAATACAAATCATTAAGAACGTGGGCTAACCATCAAAGAACTTATTCAAATAGTGGCGAGCTTGAAGATTGGCAATATTCAATGCTCGTTAAAGCCGGTTTAGATTTTAATCCAAGGGAAACCCTTTGGAATAAAATGTACGATGAATTGCTTGAATTCAAAAGAATAAACGGTCATTGTAATGTTTCTCGTTATGATGAGGAATATGAGCAACTAGGAAATTGGGTTTTTACGCAACGTCATACAAGAGAATCAAAAAGTCCAATAAGAACCAAAAAACTCGATGAAATTGGATTTGATTGGGGAGTAAAGCGAAATAAGTGGGATGAAATGTACGAAAGATTGAGAAACTATTACAAAGAGCATGGTACCTCTCTTGTCAAGATTGATTTGACTAAAAAATATATGGAAGACAAAGACCGTTGGTTACGAAGATGGGCTAATAAACAAATACTACATTATAAATCCGGCTCACTTACTTTGGATAAAATCCGGATGCTTGAAAAATTGGATTTTGACTTTGAACCTAAAAAAACCTATCATAAAAACCAATGGGAGAGACAATTTGTTAAATTGTTACCTTATAAAAATATATATGGTGATTACAATGTACCAATTGATTGGGAGGACGATCCCGTTTTTGGTAATTGGGTAGAACGACAAAGAAGCGAAAAAAATAACTTGTCTGAATGGAAAATAGCAAGACTTGATGAGATAGGATTTAATTGGTCTGCCTATGATGCTATTTGGGAAAGAAACTATAACGCCTTAAAGCAATATTATGAAAAATACGGACACCTTAGAGTTCATCCAACTCAAGATAAAAAATTGCATAATTTAGTTAATTATATGCGAAATATAAAGCGTGGTTATAGAGGTCAGAGTTTATCAGAAAATCAAATTAAGCAGTTAGAAGAAATCGGTTTTGAGTGGGAACCAAGTATTCAATACTGGTATCGAATGTACCGCTTATTGATTGAATTTAAAAGTCAAAATGGAAATTGTAATGTTGAATTAAATAATGATACAGAAATTTTATACAAATGGTGCGAATCCAATCGTAAAAATAAATCTAATTTGTCGGTGAATCAAATACAAAATCTGAATAAAATCGGATTTGATTGGGAAATTGATAAATAAGTAAAATAATTACGAATTTTAAATTACGAATTACGAGGTTCGTCATCACATTTACCATTGACCATTATTTCTTTATCCTGTTCATCCTCAAATCCTGGGTATCAAGATTCTGACAATGGCACCCTACCATTAAAAAAACGAGTCAAGAGGAACTCTTGACTCGAGGAAAAAGGTGGGCGTATGCAATACGCCCCCTACAATTTTCAACTATCAATTATCAATTTTCAATTTCTTCATCAGGTGTGCCATATTCATACCCAGATTCTGCATCGTTCGCATACCTTCTTCGTCGTCTGCCGCTTCGCCTTCCAATCTTCCGAAAGCAAAATTCCAATAAGATGAACCGACTAAATACATATCGGATGCTAAAAAGAAATGGTTAATCATATCCAATGTCGGCAAGGCACCTGCACGTCGTACAGCCGCCAAAGAAACGCCTACGCGGCGTTTTAATGGATTTCCGTTAGCGCGTATCACATAACCCGCGCGGTCAATCAGAGCCTTCGCTTGTGCGTTCAATCCGGCAAAGTAAACTGGGGAACCAATAATGATACCGTCAGCGGAAACCATTTTTTCGACATAAGTATTCATCATATCGCTACCGATAGAACAGCGCATATTTTTGTTTTGACTGCACTTTCCGCAGGCTTGGCAACCCCAAAGCAGTTCTTGACCAATATTTATCATCTCGGTTTCGATTCCTTCTTTGTGGAGTTCCTCGAAAACCTGTTCAATCATATAAGCAGTGTTGCCGTCGGGTCTTGGGCTTGAGTTAAACGCTACAACTTTCATTATTTAACCCTTAATTTTTCGATTAAAGTAGTAATCAATTGGCTGACAGATACGTTTTCGGCTTCAGCATTAAAATTCATTACGATACGATGTCTCAAAACAGGTATAGCTACTGAATTTACGTCGTCTTCGTTTGGAGTAAAGCGTCCGTGAAGTGCGGCGCGCGATTTGGCACCCAATATCAAATATTGCGAAGCGCGGGGACCGGCACCATAAGAAATATAATTTTTCACCAATTCGTGTGTGGTGGTTTCCGGTCTTGTCGAGCGGACCAACTTCACAGCATAATTGATGATATGGTCAGAAACAGGTACACGGCGCACTAATTTTTGGAAAGCGATGATGTCATTTCCATTAAGAATCTTCTTCAACTCAGGAGTTGAATCCGATGTTGTTGATTGCACAATATCAAATTCTTCTTTTTCGCTTGGATAATCTAACCAAACATTGAACATAAACCTATCTAATTGCGCTTCGGGCAGGGGATACGTACCTTCTTGCTCAATCGGGTTTTGCGTGGCCAAAACATAAAATGGTTCATCCAAGAAATAGGTTTCACCGGCATTGGTTACGTGATGTTCTTCCATAGCTTCCAGCAACGCGGCTTGCGTTTTTGGAGGTGTACGGTTGATCTCATCGGCTAATACGATATTTGCAAAAATAGGTCCTTTGATAAAGCGGAAATTCTTTTGACCGGTAGAAACGTTGTCTTCCAATACTTCGGAACCGCTTATATCGCCTGGCATCAAATCGGGTGTAAACTGAATACGATTAAACTTCAAATCTATGATGTCGGCTAATGTTTTTATCAACAGTGTTTTAGCTAATCCCGGTACGCCGATAAGCAAACAATGTCCCTTGGCAAATAAGGAAACCATAAGATTTTCTATAGTTTCATCTTGACCGACAATTACTTTTCTTAATTCATTTTTAATCTCACCGAAAGATGCTTTTAACTGTGCAATTCTTTCGATGTCGCTAAATTCTTTACTCATAATAGGATTATTCTATAATTTTATAAATAGGACCCTCTTGGGTCAATTGACTTGAATACAAATTCACACGGAAAAACTTTAAATGACCCATTCTAAAATCAGTCCATTCTTCTAAGTGTTTCTGAAATTGGGGAGTTGTTTCCTTTATACGGCACAATGTCATGTGCGGCATATATTTCTTAAACTCAGGCTTAATGTCGAATTTCGTAGTTACAACATCCTCAATTCTTTCGTAAATTTTATGGACTAATAAACCCGGTGAAAAAATACTTGTGTAAAGTATTTTCGGATTTTCAGCATTCGGCATACATCTTAAGCTGTTAAGATAGATAGGAGCATCATACTTAGTTAAAGCGAAGCCGAGAGCATCCTTTATATCAGGAATTAAATCTTCTTCAACATTGCCTAAAAATTTGTATGTAAAGTGCATGTTGTTTGGCTCAACCCATTTACCTGTGCAAACTTCGTTGAATTTACTTTGAATTTCATCATAGTGTTTAGCTATGAGTTTTTCAGGAATTGATGTCCCGATAAAAAGTCTCTGTGTTCCCATGATATTCTGTTATTCTTGTGAAAATAATATTTTTACTTAACGAATTTGAAGTCTATTTGTTTTACAAAAATAAAGCAGTAGCCCCGTTTGACTACTGCTTTTTTAAAATTATTCAAATTTATTTTTATATTCTTTGTAAAAGCTCTTGATGTGTGCAAAAGCTTTCTCAATTACTTCCTCTGGTGGAAGAATTACAATACGGAAATGGTGGGTACCCGGTTTTTGACCGAAGCCCGAACCTGGAACTACCAATACACCGGTTTCTTTTACCAATTCGCGGCAGAATTGAGCATCGTCTTTAACATCGATTGATAAGAACGCGTAAAACGCGCCTTGAGGATTAACCATTGTAATTCCATCGAAGTCTTTTATAGCATTGATAACTATATCACGACGTTTCATAAGAATGCTGTTCATTCTTGTGATATGGCTTTGATCACCGTCCAATGCTTCAGGAATAGCGCGCATAATCGGATGATTAGCGGATAGTCTTGCTCTTAATAATTTGTTAACGGCTTCTAAATAATCACCCATAATATCGCAACGTCCGGTAGCAATACCCCAGCCAATTCTAAAACCGGGAGCTATATAGCTTTTCGATAAACCGCTGAAAGTAATACAGCTGACTTCGGAATTCAAAGCCGCCATTGAAACTAATTTATTATCATCAAAAAGAAGTTTGTCATATATTTCGTCAGAAATAATCAATAGATTGTGTTCTAAAGCTATTTCAATTATTTGCTCTAAAATTTCTTTTCTGCAAAGGCATCCGGTAGGATTGTTTGGATTAATCACAACGATTGCTTTTGTACGGGAATTTACTTTCGATTTGATATCTTCTATATCAGGTTGCCAACCATCTTCTTCGTTCAAATAATAAGGATTGGATTGAAGCATTAATTTGCTCTCTACTGCAGTATATAGCGGATAACCAGGAGTCGGCATTAAGAAGTTGTCGCCTTCGTCCAAAAGTGCTGTTAAGCATAATTCGATAGCTTCGCTGGCGCCATGGGTAACGAAAACGTCTAATATATTTTTATCAATACCTTTGCGAGCGGCATCTCTTATTATTGATTCTATTGCCGGTTTTGTTCCGCTCGATGGGGCATAACCATTATAGTTCTCGCGCATTGCTTTATCAATCGCATCGATAATATGTGGAGGGGTTGACCAATCGTAAACGTTTGGGTCACCAATATTTAAGTAATACATTTCCTTGCCGGTAGCGGCAACTTGATTGGCTAAAGCTACAATATCGCGAATAGCATAGCGCACGTTTTCTGTACGTTTTGCCGGGATTATTTTAGTCTGAGGCATCTAAGTCTTCCAAAAAAAATTAAATTGACAATTATAATTATCAAAATTAATTAATATTCATATTTTAAAAAAATTATTTTACAATTATTAATACAAAGAAGTGAAATAGGCAATAGGGAAGAAGGCAATAGGGAATAGGCAATAGGGAAGAAGGCAATAGGGAATAGGCAATGGGGAAGAAGGCAATAGGGAAGAAGGCAATAGGGAATAGGCAATAGGCAATAGGCAATAGGCAATGGGCAATGGGGAAGAAGGCAATAGGCAATAGGGAAGAAGGAAAAAGGTTAGTTGAAAATGTAGAAACGCGGCTGGCCGTTTTGGCGAAAAGCCTTAACCATCTGAAGTTTAACATATTTTACAAATGATATTGATACACTTTTTGCAATCCTTCATCTAATGATGTTTCCGGTTTAAATCCAATCTGCTTATTTAATTTTGCGCTACATCCGAATCTTCTACCTACTTCAAAATCATATCTTTTTGCCGGTGCGTCAACATATTGAATTACTGATGAGGTCTTTGTTAAATCTTTTATTTTTTCAGCCAACACCCCAATTTGTTCTTCTTGCTCTTTTGCTATATTGAAAATTTCGAACCCTTTTACGATTTCACTCAAAATGATTGTAGCTTTAACAACATCATCGATGAATGTGAAATCCCTTGTTTGTTGTCCGGTTCCAAAAACTGTGATATTTTCTTTATTTATCGCTTGTTTAAAGAATCGAGGAATAACCATTCGTAAATCTTGTCTCGGACCATAAACATTAAAAAATCTTAGTGCTAATGACTGAATTCCTTTTTCTTCATAAACTGCCGCCAAATAAATTTCATTATATCGCTTAGCAATAGAATAACTAGTCCTTGGATCGAGAATAACTTCCTCTGTAACCGATCTGTCCATCGAAGTTTTTCCATAAACGCCGCTTGTGGAAGCATAAATAATTTTTTCAACATTTTGTGCAACTGCGGCTTGGACAACGTTTCTTATACCCACTACTTCTACATCCATAGTTTCAACTGAATTATCCGCCACTATATCTACCCCGAGCAATGCCGCTAAATGAAATATTGTTGAGCATTTTGTTGAAAGCTTAATTAAAAGGTCTTGATCGCGAACATCGCCTTTTACAAAAGTCACATTTTTTAAAGCTTCCTCCGATAACTTATTTCCTCTCAAAAGGCTGTCTAATACAGTGATCTCGTAACCTTTGGAGAGCAATCCATCAACTAAATGGCTACCAATAAATCCAGCACCGCCAGTGACTAATACTTTTTCCATTTAGATTATTCCTTAGCCGCTTCTAAATTTACTCTTAGTATTTTAAATGCTTCTGCAAATTCATGTCCCGATTCTAATCCGCGCATGGCGGCAACGATGTGTATTGCTTCGAGGCTTCTTCCACAAGGTTTTTTGGCGACTTGCGATTCATAAAGCGAAAACAATGATATTTTATTTTGTAACTGTTTCGGGGTCAATTCTATGTATAAATCGGGATCGAAAGCGGGAATACCTGTTTGACCGGTACAAGGAATTTCATATTCAGCTGATAAAAGAATAGGAAATGCGGGGTTGGTCCTTAATACAGCAATACATGATTTGTGAATTGCTTGGTGGTCTTGATGTGAATGTTGACCCGATGGGATTAAAATGATGTCGGGCTTTAGTTTATGCAAACCAAGCTTCGAATCTTTCTCCATCCAGTTTATTAATTTTGAAATAGGTACGGTGTCTAATTTCATGTGGTAGGTACCATCGCCATCGAAAATATCATAATCCTTAATATAACCGGATTTTATAACGGATTCGAATTCACATCGCCTTTGTTGTTGATCGGAATCAAACCCGCCATTTAACGATTTGAATCCGGCAAGAGTTCCTAACAAAATGTAAATCTCTAAATCCAGTGAATTTGCCTTACTAATTAATCCACCGCACCCTAAAATTTCATCATCGGCGTGTGGCGCGATAATTACAACTTTAGTTCCTTTCAGAATATTTGTAAGTTCCATTTTTATTCTCCATAAACCAATAAATTTACTTCAAAAAATTGCACCCAACTTGTTTATCTACAAACTCTCAATAAACTATTACAAATATATAAAAAATATTATTAATATTGATTATTATAAATAACTTTTTTTAAACTTATAATTATTTTGGTAAAAAAATAAACTCATCCGATAACAGGCTGTCATCGGATGAGTATTAAAAATAAATATTCTTGAAAGTCCTCCCCTTGGGAAGGATTTAGGTGGGTCAAATGCTTGAATTTATTTCACATGTACAATTTCACCTGAACCGCTGACATGAGAATTAAGTGTTTCTGGTTCGTGATAAAGATAAATATTTCCCGAACCGCTTATGGAGGCATCAAGCTTTTTCATAACGTAGATTTTCACATTTCCCGAGCCGCTTATTTGAACATTAGCATTAGTAGATTCGGAGTTATCTAAATTAGCATCGCCCGAACCGGTAACTAAAACATTCGTAAAATCGGACTTACCTATAAATTGAGCATCACCGGAACCCGTTAGGTCGATGTATAAATCTTTCGTGGTACCATAGATTTTTGCATCACCCGAACCGGTCAAATCAACATTAACTCTATCGGCATTCATTTCCTTGATATAAATATCTCCCGATCCGCTTAAATTTACTTCAAATACCGCGGGTAACTCAAAATATCCCTCAGCTCTAACATCAGCGCTTCCTGATAAATTAATCCCTGCCAAGCTCGGCATAGAAAGATTAATTTCGCATTTAGTAGGCGAAGAATTGTTCAAATCAATGATTAATGTTCCATTATGAACGTACATTTCTAAATGTTCGCGGAGGTTTTCATCAATTTGTACAACAACATCCTTCGGCTCACCCTTTTCGATATTTATATTACCTGAGCCGCGAACCTCTACTTTTGTGTAGCTTTCAGTTATGGCTACATTATAAGTCTCGATTTTGCCATTACCGCTTTCAAAATCGAATTCCCAACAGGCAGAAAATCCTAAAGCCAGCAAAGCAAAAACAGTTAGTATTAATACTTTTTTCATATTTTTTCCAAATTGTAAATAAACAAATATAAAACTAATACGAATCGGGGAATCTTTTTGTTACAGGGTGAATAGAAAAAAAACATCCGATGACTGCGAGTCATCGGATGAGTGGATATTAAATCTCTTATTATTATGCTATTATCCCTAATTCTTTATAAAAGCTATTCTCTTCACTGTATTTTTACCATTTTTTAATATCAGGAAATAAGAACCTTTTTCAATATTTGTTATATCTATATTATTAGAAATATAATTCGATTTATATACTAACTTTGACTCAATATTATAAATTTCGACAACCGCATCAGTTAAGGTTAGACCCTCTGATGAGATAGTTAAAAAGTTATCGCAAGGGTTTGGATATACAACAACTTCCGAAGTATTTTCTTCAACTTTAGTACTTGGCAAAGTTGCAAAGCTTAATGTGTCGGAAGATACTATATCGGCTTCTCCAACAGCTTCTACATACCAAAAATAAATTGTTTCATTATTCAAAGCAGGGGTTTCTTGCTTGAAATTTGTGCTGTCTCCATCGTCAATTACAACCGTAATTGTTTCTTTAGGTGGAAATTCCCAGTTTTTACTAATGCTAACTATATAACCAACTGCGTTTTCTGATTTGGACCATGAAAAATTTGGTGTTGTTGATACATTTGCTGTTCCTTCAGCCGGTTGCAAATTTGAAGGTTTCGTCGGCGCACTGCTAAAAGGGTAGAAATGTATTTTCCCTCCTTCCATTTCAGGAACAACTAAAATGTTTTTCTGGGTTTCGTAATAAATATCCGCCGGTCCATTATAGTCTTTTTGAAATTCAACTGGATTGGTGAAGTTTTTATCGTATTTAACCACATTTGTTTGTTGCCAGCTCGAAATGTAATAATTACCAAGATTATCGCGAGTAATACCGTCCAAAAGCTGTTGCGAAACAGTAGCTTTTACGATAGTATTCGCGTTTGTTAAATCAATTTCATAGATTTTGCCGCTCGTGGAAAATGATACCGCTAAAATCGTATTTTTAACCTCATCATACAATAAACCGTTTGGCGTATCAACGTTGCAAAATTTACTGTTAGTTTTGGTCTCCATATCTAAGGTAAATATAGCACTGATTGCATTATCGCTTAGATACAGAGAGGTTTTTCCATCGAAACAAATATCGTTTAGAAATTGAGCACCAGCAATTGGAATAGTTTCCAGAAGTTCTCCGCTCGCGGGGTCAATAACCCTGACTTTTGTAACGTCGGTTACGTAAAGTTTGTCATTTGCTATTACTATTCCTTTTGGGTCATCCAAGCCGGTAGTCAGTTTCGAAATTGCACTGCCGGATTCATCAATAACAACGATACTGCCGTCAGGTGTGCCGTGTTCACCTACTAATGAACAGAGCCAGCGCTGGTTTGCAGAATCAAATAATACACTTTCGGGTCTAACTATGTCTATTGC
>JBAXXL010000005.1:0-122193 GCA_037127915.1 bacterium | reverse complement strand
CACATAAAAGCGACTTTCAGAATGCCACGAGCGACGGAGGCGGTGGTTAGCGACGATAACCGTCGTTGATAAGATGGTGATCAACAGCATCTGCCATAGGATTTGGATAGTATTTTGCATTGTGGTTATCCGTTTAGTAGTTTTTGAACTGAATCGGGAACGTGTTCACCGGAGGTTATGCGCCCGCGGATGAGTTCCAAATAACCAATATATTTAGTAGAAAGTATGTTGAATTCAGTTTCAGCGCGGTTAATATCGGCGGCTGTTTCTTTGATCATAGTGAAAGCGTCGGAGGATTCAAGTTCAGCTTTAACGCGGGCTTTTTCCGACTTGTACAGTGCGGTAAGTTCGTTTAGTAATTCGGTTTTTGCGGCTTTATCCATTGAACGCTTATTCATCTCGTGAGTTATGTCGTGGATGAATGCGATTTCAGATTCGGGGAAACCCGAAGACTGAAGGGCGTTATAGAACTCACCGATTTTAACGTCAACTTGTTTGGCGATTGAATCGGATTTAGTGATGAGGGGTTTTCTACCTCTTGCCATAAGATACTCCTTTTAGAGAAGCGCGGGCGCGTTCAAGCATTTCGTTACGCTTCTGATCTAATAAATTAATTGAGGGTTTTATATTTTCTTCGTGTACCGGAAGTGCTTGAACTTCGATGGCACGCGAAAGTTTGTTTACTTCTTGACCTTCTACGACATCGTCTTGAAGGTTATTAATCCAGCCTACGTTACCATCGCTGAGGAGATCAGGAGTTTGAGGAGATAGTACGGTGTTCTTTTTTGCGTCGCGATGTGGAGATAACGCAGGCTTGGATATTTTAGATTGCTCGATAACTTTTCCCAACTGATGGTCGAGATTAGTACGCACTTTACGGGCGTGTGCTCTCATAGAATCAGCATCTTCGAAGGTTCGAGCGTATTGATTTTTGAAGACTCCGACGAACTCTGGATCATCCGGGCGATCGGCCAGCATAACCACAAAATGAGTATCGTCGTCGGGGATAGGCAGGACAGCGACACGATGACCAATAAGGTTGACAAATACTTCGCTGATCAGATTCACCGTTTCGGTGGAAATCGTACAGCTGATAGATGAATAATTTTTTGTTGTAAGTTTCAGCAAGCGGTCCTGCTTGGTGCGGCTTGGCTGAGCGAAGAATAAAATCTTCGAGAAACGTTCGATGTTCATAGATGGGATTTCGCGTTCGGTCGGAGAATCGAAATAGCTGAACATCTCTCGAAGAGTGTTTTTAATGCCCAATGAACGGGCGATTTTAGAAAACTTCGGGCGTGGACGGTCAATATATGCAAGCACGGGATCGTCGTACATCCAATATTTAAAGTCGAGCCAATAATCAACCAACGGCACAAGCTTCAGATGTTCGGGAAGTTTATCCAGATTCTTAGAAGCGTAGTATGGCATACGCGCGCGGGTAAGGGTAACGGATTCAGAACGGTTTCCACCAGTGAATTGAAGCGGCGCATATATGGCATCGAATTCACGTTTAACGCGGTTGAATTGAGATTCGATTTTCGCTTTGGAAACGTGGCGCGGAATGTGCGGCGGATTGTGAATAATCGGCATTGGCGGCTGATGGTACAGCGCGGTAATCCATTTATAATCTTTGAATTTTTCTAATTGTTCGGGCGAATAAAGAGTGTTGATTAAGCCGTTGATATTGACGTTTTTCATAACGTGGGAATTCTCGATAATCCAGATTGTATCATCGTATAAGCCGTAATGGTATGCGACGGTGAGAATGCCACGCGCTACGGAGGCTGTTGTAATATCTTCGGTACCCATATAATATAAAGGGAACCCGGTTAGACCGTCAATATAGGCTAAGCCCTGAGGTTTAGTAGGGGTTCCGTTGTGATTAACGGCTACGTCGCGTTCAAAGTCATCTATAACTATAATTCTGCAAGCTCCATAACCTTTACCGGCTAATCCGCCGGTCATCATTATGCTAAAAATATCATACCGTGTCGTGCCTGAATTTAAAGCGAACTTAGAGTTCTGCATATTACATTGCCTAAGCACTTCCCAGTTTTGGGAATCCGCAAAGAATACGCCGTATTTACCGCGCTTAGGTTCTTTCCGCATTATAGACTTATAGAATTTATCGGCGTCCGCGTCGGGATAACCGTTCTGTTGTAGCTGGGCGCACACTCGTTCGCATATTAAGCGACAATCGCGTACCGGATGATTGATATAGGCTTCTTTTATTAGCTTGACGCCGTACTCCCAAAGTTCCTGGGACATCGAGCGTGGTTTGCCTACGTCTTCGCGTTTCTTTCGTGTTATACTGTTTTTTTGCATATCATCGGCCTGGAATTTTTGAGGCGCTATGTTGTATAGACTCAGAGCTTCTATATTATACAATTGTACGGGCCTACCCTTACCGGTAGGTGAAGGAATAGTTTTATCTGATTTGTAGATTTCTAATCCTTTTTTCTTGTACACGGATTTTGCCGTGATGCCCGCTTTAGCGGCGATATAATCGGCATTGACTAACTCACCGACGCTGTATAAATATTTTTTGCTCATGTTTTGCTACTTTTGAATCAATTTCTTGAATTCTTCGCGAGCCTTTCTTCTCTTTTTAATCTCCTTATTAATTTCTTCAATGTACTTCCCCGAACCGCGCTTGATTGACATACATATCGCAGAACGATTAACATCGTGCCTTTTTGCGATAATAGTAAGTATTCCACGAAATTCGGGATCCTTAAAATTATATTCATCTGCCATGATTGTTTCTTTATTCATTGTATTAAATAAAGGCGTACACGATGCGGATGTTCAAAAATAACATTAAGTAAGTTAATAAAAAAATTGTTAAAGAACGATAAAAAGGGCGCATAATAATAAATATATAATAGTTGTTTACAATAGTATGTTAAATATATGTATCCGTCTTGTTCACATTGATGCTCATGTCTTGTTCACATTTTGTTTACGAATCTTGTTCACATTTTGTTGCATTTTTGTTCACATTTTATAATGCGAAATTAAAAAGAATTTCAATACAAACCAAATAATTTCTTAAAATAATTGAAATAAATTGAAAATAATTTGTAATTTTGTGTTGTTATTTTTTTTTATGTATTTAAAATAAGGTGTATTTATGAAAAAGGTTATTTTATTAATAATCTGCGTAGCAATAACAGTCTCTTCGTGTACGGTACAGAAAACGGTAATAGACCATAAGTTTGATTGTAAAAAAACCGAACAAGAGGCTGTCAAAAAGATTTACGAAATAATGCTTTCTGAAGGGTTGATGTATTCAGATGAAAAGCAAACATCGCTTGGATTTACAATATACAATTATTCGAGCATGACATATTATGATCCCTCAATGGTATATTCTATAGTATGGCAAATATATTTTGATCCTGCCGGCCAAGAAATACGCGCTATACCATATATTAAATCCGGTCTATTATTAACAGTGATTGGCGATGATGATTATATTTATGTCCGTTTCCCCGCGTATAAAAATGTTCGTAAAAAATTAGAGGACTATTGTAGTTGTACAGCAGTTGTCCGAATTATTATGCCTAAAATATAATCCCAAACTTAGAACTACCACATTAAAGGCCTTAATATTGCGACTAATTGCGAATAAATAAGGCCTATTTTTATACACTACATTCCACAATAACCTGCGACTAATTGCGAATAATAATGCGAATAACTGCGAACAATGCGAAAAAGTACCCTGTAAAAAACTTTGCCACTTTAACTGCGAATAATACCTAAAGTGGCAACTACACCGCGTAAGCGGTGTTCTTCTCTTGATTTCTTTGGGGGGCATTCTTCTTGAAAAAAATGGAATGGAATTCGTAATGTGGTGTTCGGGGGTAATTGTGTTCGGTGGCGGAATTGGCAGTAAGTTAGCGGAATTAAAAGGGAAAAGCCACAAGTGCGGAACATTTGGAATTTGCACAGTTTGTGGCAATAATTAATAGTTTACATTTTCCATAAATTTTCCGCTGTTATTTCGTTTGTTTCTAATAATATCATATTATTAATCCATTATTAAAGAAGAATTATATGAATAAATATTTTAATTTATTTTAATCGATTTGGAATTTAAAAAGCAATGTAGAATCATACCTTAAACTCGCTTCCACAATCTTTGCACAAATAAACAGCTTTGGTACTTACAAATGGAATCATTGTAATTAGTACCAGTAGTAACAAAATAATTTTCCCGAATTTTTTATCGCCGAATTTTGAAACTACGTTATTTGATTTGCAGTTAGGGCATTGAGTTTTATTTTGCAATCTGAATTGGTTTATTACTCGTATCGCTTCGTCGCCATCTTTCTCATTTATCATAATTTGAATACCGGATGCCAATCCACCCAAATATCCATAAGTTAGTGATGAAGTCGTTTCGTTAGTTAAAAAGCACTCAATACCTTCGTTTTCCAACATATTTTGTATCATATTGGCTTCGAGTGTATTATTGCAGGTTGTAAGGCTGGTTATATGGTTATGATTCATTATTATTTCTTATTAGGTTTTTTAAGCAGTTTTTGAAAGTCTTCGGCAGAAGGTAATTTACCTTGAAGTTCATTAGGCAGTTTTTTACTTAATTTATATTGTGATACACCTATTGGTTTAGTAGCAGTTCTCAAAGCATATTCCACTTCTAAACGGTCTTTGCTTGGAACTAGCAAAATACCAATACTTGGTTTGTCGTCCGGTTGTTTCAGTTGTTCATCAATGAGTTGCAAATAAAAATCAAGTTTCCCTACAAATTCAGGCTCAAATTCGGTTACTTTCAATTCCACAGCTACCAAACATTTGACTATTCTATGATAAAAAAGTAGGTCAATAAAATATTCTTTTTCACCCAATGTTAGTCTATATTGATTACCAACGAAGCAAAACCCATAGCCGAATTCCATCATCAAACGTTTTACTTTTTCTACCATAGTAGTTTCTAATTGTCTTTCCGTCATTGGCTGGTTTATATCCAAAAAATCAAGCGTATAGACGCTTTTTATACTTTCTTGGGTTTGCTCAAGCAAATGTTCAGGCAGTGCAAGAGCAAAATTATGTTGGGTCGGATTTAAAAGATAATTACCGTAAGCATCCGCTTCGATTTGGTGCAATAAAACCGAACGGCTATATCTATTTTTAACCGTGGCTTGAAGATAAAAAATACGCGCATTAATATCCTTAACTTTTTGTATAATAAGTATATTATGCCGCCAAGGCACTTCCAAAACAAGCTTTTTCACTTTCTCTAATTCTGAACCAAGTTGGTTCATATTTGCTAATTCTGAAGCAACCTGCTTCAGAATTAGAATCTCAGTATCAACATTTTTTTCTGTTTCTAATTCTGAACCAACTTGGTTCAGAATTGAATATTCACTTACCAGTTGCCGCATATACCATAGATTTCGTGGTGACCAACTGATACCTTCTCCTAGTAAATGCTTCAAATCAGAGCTTAATCGTTCCACAATTGACTTGCCCCAGCCGTATATGCTTTGCTTTTCTATGATTAATTCGCCGATATTCCAATATAATTGATTGGAAATTGTTTGAACAGTTTGAACTGCTCGGACTCGGTGGTTTTGAACCAAGTTTACTATTTCGCTAAGAAATTGCTCGTAAGCTTGGCTGGAAATATTTTTATCAATTTCTGTCATATAATTCTCTTATCAAATCATGAATTGCTTTTAATTATCAGTTATTGTCTATTTAGTTTCGATATATTGCAAAATTAATAAAATAAAAGGGGATGGCAAATAAATAAAAAAAAGTTCCCAAACCTGAGTTTAGGAACTTTGCATATTAAGTTAAAACGTAATTCGTAATTTGTAATTCGTAATTGAATTTACATTGCGGCTTGCGCGGCGGCTAAGCGAGCGATTGGAACGCGGAATGGTGAGCAGGAAACGTAGTTCAAACCAATTTTATGGCAGAATTCTACGGAACTTGGCTCGCCGCCGTGTTCGCCGCAAATACCAACTTTCAAGGTTGGGCGGGTTGCTCTACCGTTTAAAGTAGCCATTTTCACTAATTGACCAACACCTTCTTGATCCAATACTTGGAATGGGTCGGTTTTCAAAACGCCGTTAGCAATATAAACAGGTAAGAATTTACCTGAGTCGTCGCGTGAATAACCAAATGTCATTTGAGTTAAGTCATTTGTACCAAATGAGAAGAATTCAGCTTTTTCTGCGATAGACGCGGCTGTTAAAGCGGCGCGAGGAATTTCAATCATAGTACCAACCAAATAATCAACTCTCATTCCTTTTTCTGCGAAAACTTCTTCAGCAACGCGGCGGATAATAGCTTCTTGTAAATTGAATTCTTTAGCTGTACCAATCAATGGAATCATAATCTCAGGTTTAGCGTCAACGCCTTTTTTCTTCAAATTAACTGCGGCTTCGATTATAGCGCGTGCTTGCATTTCTGTTATTTCAGGATATGTGATACCCAAGCGGCATCCACGATGTCCTAACATAGGGTTAAATTCGTGCAATGAATCAACTTTAGCTTTGATTACTTCAACAGAAACGCCCATTTCTTTAGCCATTTCTAATTGGTTAGCTTCTTCGTGAGGAACGAATTCGTGTAGTGGAGGATCCAATAAGCGGATTGTTACGCCATAACCGGCCATCGCTTCTAAAATTCCTTCGAAATCTTCGCGTTGGTAAGGTAATAATTTTTCTAATGCAAGGCGGCGTTTAGATTCGTCTTCAGCTAAAATCATTTCGCGCATAGCTTTGATGCGTTCGCCTTCGAAGAACATGTGTTCTGTACGGCATAAGCCGATACCGTGAGCACCAAATTCGTGTGCAACTCTTGCATCGTGAGGAGTGTCGGCGTTTGTACGAACATCCATTGTGCGGTATTTGTCAGCCAATTCCATCAACAAACCGAAATCACCGCTCATATCTGCGTCAACTGTGTCAATTTTACCTTCGTAAACTTCACCGGTTGAACCGTTCAATGAAATCCAGTCACCTTCTTTGAATGTTTTGCCGCTCATTGTTAATGTGCGTTCTTTGTAATTGATTTGGATTGTACCTGCACCTGATACACAACATTTGCCCATTCCGCGAGCTACTACAGCCGCGTGAGAAGTCATACCGCCGCGAGCTGTCAAAATACCTTTTGCTATGTTCATACCTTCCAAATCTTCAGGAGAAGTTTCGATACGAACTAAGATTGATTCAGGATAATTCTTTGCTTCGTCAGCGAAGAAAACGATTTTACCTGTTGCGGCACCCGGAGAAGCAGGCAAACCTTTAGCTAAAGATTTTGCGGCTTTTAGGGCTGATTTTGAAAATACAGGGTGAAGTAATTCATCTAATTTATTAGGAGATTGACGTTCCAAAGCTGTTTTTTCGTCAATTACACCTTGGCGGAGCATATCCATTGCAATTTTAACCATAGCGGCACCTGTGCGTTTTCCGCTTCTGGTTTGTAATAACCACAATTTACCATCTTGAATAGTAAATTCAAGGTCTTGCATATCAGAATAATGGTCTTCCAATTTTTGTTGAATTGCGTTCAATTCTTCATAAATTTTTGGCATTGCTTCTTCTAATGAAGGATAATTGTTTTTACGGTCAACTTCAGTAATGCTTTGTAAAACTGCCCAGCGTTGTGAACCTTCCAAAGTGATTTGTTGTGGTGTACGGATACCGGCAACAACGTCTTCACCTTGAGCGTCTAACAAATATTCGCCGTTGAAAATGTCTTCACCTGTACCTGCGTCGCGTGTGAAAGCAACACCAGTACCGGAGTTTAGACCCATATTACCGAATACCATAGCTTGTACGTTTACAGCGGTTCCCCATTCTGCAGGAATTTGGTTCAAAGCGCGGTAATAAATAGCGCGAGGGTTTTGCCAGCTATCGAAAACTGCCATTACTGAACCCCATAATTGTTCCCAAGGATTAGTAGGGAAGTCCATACCGGTTTGTTTTTTAACTGCGACTTTGAAGTTTGTTACCAAAGTTTTCAAATCTTCTACTGTAAATTCTGTATCTAATTTATAGCCTTTTTCTGCTTTTAGGTGTTCCATTATTTCTTCGAATGGATCAATATCTTCTTTTGATTCAGGTTTCATACCCAAAACAACATCACCAAACATTTGGATAAAGCGGCGGTATGAGTCCCAAGCAAAACGCTCGTTGCCTGTTTTAGCGGCTAAGTTCGCTACAGCATCGTCGTTCATACCAAGATTCAAAACTGTGTCCATCATACCCGGCATAGAAGCGCGAGCACCTGAACGAACTGATAATAACAATGGATTTTCGTTACTTCCGAATTTTGTTCCCATTATTTCTTCTAAAGTTATAACTGCGGCTTCTACTTCGCTTTTTAGCAGTTCAACAACTTTATCGCGGCCTAATGCGTTGTATTCAGTACATACATCGGTTGTGATTGTGAATCCTGCAGGTACAGGAACACCGATTAAATTCATTTCAGCTAAGTTAGCGCCTTTACCGCCTAATAGGTTTTTCATTTCGGCTTTGCCTTCGGCTTTACCGTTTCCGAAGGTATATACACGTTTTACATTGTCAGAACAATTGCAACAAGACATTTTTGTCTCCGTAATAGTTTTTTAAAAAGTTAATATTATTTAGTGCAAAATTACGAAAAAAATCCTGTATATTTGTTAAATATCTGTTAATATTTGGTTAAGAGAGGAAAAATTATGGGGGATAAAATCTATTGAAAGTTGCTTTTATTTTCTTAATTTTGCTAATTAGATGAATGTGTTTTGAAAAAAATATATTTAAAGATGAGGTAATGAAGAATAAAAGAGAAATAACCGACGAACTTATAAGCCTTTCAGAAAATAACAGTCTTGAAAGTTACACTGATTCAATACGGCAAATCAAAAATGCCATTTTGCAAAGCCGCTACATAGCCGCATCACTTGTTAATCGTGAACTACTATCGCTTTACTTTAGCGTTGGAGAATTTGTTTCTACCAATACTCGAAAAAAGTTTTGGGGGATAGGCGCAATTGACATTATTTCGGAACGTTTGCAACAAGAAATCCCTGGATTAAGAGGCTTTTCCGCGTCAAATATTAAGAATATGCGATTGTTTTACGAAGAATGGCAAGGTTATATATCAATTCGGCAGTTACCAACTGCCGATTTGAATCGTGATAACCAAGAATTATTAAAACGGCAGTTGCCAACTGCCGAAATGAATGATGCGGATCTAGAATTATTAAAACGGCAGTTGCCAACTGCCGAATTAACAGAAGAACAAATTGAACTCTTTCTAAAAGTAGGCTTCACTCATCATCGTGAGATTTTACGTCACTGCAATGATTTAGCTGAAAGACTATTTTATATAGAGCGATGTGCAACAGAGTTTTGGAATATTGAAAAATTAAAATACAATTTGAAAAGCAATTTATTTTTTCAAAAAGGAAAGTTGCAAAACAATTTCATAAAGGCAATAAATGATGATACCTTTCGTGCAAAAGCACTGAATTCTTTCAAAGACGAAATCTTCCTTGATTTCATAAATTTAGAAGATCCGGATGATGAATCTGATGAAAGGGTATTGGAAAATGCTATAGTAAACAACATAAAAAAGTTTATTATGGCACTCGGCTATGATTTTAGTTTTATGGGAAATCAATACAGAATAATAGTTGATGAAGAAGAATTTTTCATTGACTTATTATTTTTTAACCGTAGAGTTCAGAGCTTAGTTGCGATAGAACTTAAAAAAGGTAAATTCAAAGCAGAATATGCAGGAAAAATGAATTTTTATCTTTCCGCACTCGATGAATATGTCAAACAACCTCACGAGAATCCTTCGATAGGAATTATTTTGTGTAAGGAGAAAAATAATAAAGTCGTGGAGTTTGTTTTTCGCGACACAAGTAAGCCTATGGGAGTAGCGACATATAAAACCGAATCCGAACTTCCGGAAAAATATCGAAATATTCTACCTGATGTAGAAAAATTAAAATCTATGTTTTAATGTAAGTAAGTATTCAATATATCAAAATATAAAACAAATAAAATTTAAATAAAGAGACTAAGAACAATGACAGCGCAAGAACTATTTAATGAAGCCCGCGAATTTTGCGAATCGAATGCAGACGCGGCGTTAGTAGAAAAATATTCCCGATATTTCAAAGAAGGTGTTTATGACGCTTGGGGCGTTAGTCAAGCACTTTTCGAGACGAAGTGGAAGGAACTAATAAAAGAGAAGAAGGTTGATGTTCCTTTGGTTATAGAAGCCGCGCCACTACTTTTTGAAAGCGGGAAATACGAAGAAACTTCATTTGTTCTGATTATCATCAAGGAATTGCCGAAGCAATACAACCGCGAAGTATTCGATGCAATCGGGAAAATGTTTGATTATGGCCTTTACAATTGGGCGCACGCCGATACTTTGGGTATGATGATAATGCCGAAATTTTTAAAACAAGGTATAGTAGAAATCAGCGATTTTCTTCCTTGGCTTGTTTCGCCTTATAAATTCCAACGTCGTACCGTTCCGGTAACATTAATTAAATCCCTGAAAACAACGGCTGATTTTACAGCTCTATTCAATATGTTAGAACCATTAATGAGCGACCCGGAGCGCGAAGTACATCAGGGAATGGGTTGGTTTTTGCGCGAAGCCTGGAAATTGAATCACGATGTAACAGAAGAATTTCTGCTAAAATGGAAAAATACCGCGCCACGATTGATATTCCAATATGCTTGTGAAAAAATGACAAAAGAAGATAAGTTGAGATTTAGGAAAGAGAAAGCTTAACCAATGATTAATGTTTAATTATAAATGATTATTGAGGAAGAATTCAAGTATAACAACGAATTTATGACCTAACATCATCAAATAATAATATAACGAAGTTATTTCATATATTTGTAAAAACAGATTAAACATTTTTTTAATTTCTTTCGTCAAAAAAATATTAAGAAATGTAATTGACAATAAGAATAATATAGATATATATATATGGATTTAAATAGAAGGGATTTTCTGCGAAAAAGCTGTATAGTTGTGGGTGGAGCCATGCTGGCAACACCTCTTATAAATAGCTGTTCCGGAGGATTTTACGAATCACTGCACATAAAAGAAAAGATTTGTACCGGTTGCGGAATATGCTACGATGTATGCTTTTACGCCGGTATAGTATTACCTAAACGATCAAATTTTGTTATAGATAACGTACTTTGCAACGATTGCGGTCTTTGCAAAAAAGCCTGTCCGGTAAATGCAATTTTGGTTTATTCTCCGGATTATATGATAATCAAGGATTATTGCGTGGATTGTGGATTGTGTTTACCTGCTTGTAATTATGATGCAATTGATATTAGTGTAAGAAAATTTTATATAAACGACCAGTGCAACGAATGCCGTAAATGCATACCTGAATGCCCTTACAATGCGATTTCAATTCCCCTAAATACATTTACTATTATACCAACCTATTGTACCGGATGTGGAAAATGTATAGAGATTTGCAAGAATGAAGGAAACGCAATAACATATACAAAGGAATTCTATAAAGTTAAGCGGGAATATTGTAGAAACTGCATTCAGCATTGTTCTTTGAATTGTGCTTATGACGCAATTTATTTGCAGGGTAATAAAGCATATATTGATACTACAAAATGTCAAAAATGTGGAAATTGTTACAGAGATTGTCCTTATGGTATAATTGAAAAAGCGACAATTGATTTATCGCAAGACAAATGTACGCATTGCGGCCTTTGTGTTCCGGTTTGTACGTACGCGGCAATAAGAACTTCGGCAGGTGAGGGAGAACCAATAATATATGCAGATAAATGTACAAATTGTGGTTTATGCGTTCCGGCTTGTCCACAAAAAGCAATTAAACAGGATTCAATCGAGAATTATCACAGTCCGTCAATAAATAGTGATTTATGTGTCAAATGTGGTCTTTGTGTACCAAAATGTAATTACAACGCTATTCTAGTTACGAAACCTGATGGATATAAGAAAGCTGAAATTGACCAAAAAATATGCACAAAATGCGGTTTATGTAAAGATACCTGCATTTATCAAAATGCGTTAAAATCAGAAACATATAAAGCTGTGATTGATCAGGAAAATTGCATTAAATGCCACGCTTGCAGTGATGCCTGTCCTTTTGATGCAATAGAAGGATAAGCAGTTATAAGTTATGAATTATAAGCTATAAGCTATAAGCTATAAGCTATAAGCTATAAGCTATAAGCTTTAACTCGTTCCTGATTTTGATAATTAGAAACGAGTTATTTTTATTTATTTGGTTATAAAATTATTCAAGATTAATACAAGGTTCAATTATATATGCTATTTTGTGTTATAACTTATAATTCATAACTCATAACTGAATTAGTTAAGTATTACTTGTATATGTCGTAAATATTTAGTATTTTTACGGTCATTTATTTTAAATTTTATAAAAATTGAATAACAACACAAATATATATTCTGATAACAGCGCCGAGCTTAACGAAATAAAAATCAAGGGTGCACGTGAACATAATCTTAAAAATGTTGACGTTACCATACCTCGTGATAAGTTTATAGTTATAACAGGATTATCCGGTTCAGGCAAATCCACATTAGCCTTCGACACATTATACGCCGAAGGTCAGAGACGCTATGTTGATTGTATGTCGCCGTATTCCAAACAATTTCTGGGAATGCTCAAGAAGCCAGAAGTTGATAGTATAGAAGGATTATCACCGGCAATCTCGATTGAGCAGAAATCCATATCGCATAATCCGCGCTCCACAGTGGGTACAGTAACAGAAATCTATGATTACCTGCGTCTCCTATTTGCAAAAATCGGCATACAATACTCGCTTGACAGTGGTTTACCTGTCATTCAGAAGTCAATGGATCAAATCTGCGAAGAAATAATGGAGCGGTTCGACGACCAAAAAGTGCAAATTTTAACTCCATTAATCCGTGCTCGTAAAGGTCATTATCGTGAACTTTTCGAGAAATTATTACGTCAAGGATTTACGAAAGTACGGATTGACGGTGAATTGCGCGATATAACTCCGTCGATGCAATTGGTTAGATTTAAAACTCACGATATAGATTTAGTTATTGACCGCTTACATATTATAGAAAAAAATGAACACCGCATCCGCGAATCCATTGATTTGGCTTTGAATAAAGGAGATGGTTACATGAAACTTATAGCTCGTAACGATGATACCGGTGTTGAAAAAGAGGAACTCTTTAGTACGCGTTATAGCGATCCAGTTACAGGCAGAGCTTACCAACCATTAGCACCAAATATGTTTTCGTTTAATTCACCTTATGGTGCTTGTCCAAGATGCAATGGATTGGGTGAGGTTACCGATTTCAATCTAAGTTTAGTGTTACCGGATGATACAATATCAATTGCTGATGGTGCTATAGTACCTTTGGGGGCGAGACAAAAATCGTGGCTTTGGGCGCAGACAGAAATTTTTGCAGAAAAAAATAATATTGACCTGACTATTCCGCTTAAAGATTTATCAAAAGAAGATTTAAAGAAAATTCTTTATAATTCTTATGATGAAGCATTTACATTTGAAAAAAATATTTTGAAATTAGACGATGAAACAGCGAAAGGATACAAGTTCGAAGGTATTTTACCGGGGTTGATTCATTTGATGGAAAATACTGTAACCGCCGTAAAAAAAGAACTGGAAATGTATTTGCAAAGTGTTCCTTGTCCAAAATGCCACGGAGGCAGATTACGCGAGGAAAGTTTAGCTGTTAAGATATTGGATTATAATATAAATGATATAGTGACTTTGGATATTGTATCTTGTATTGAAAGAGTCGCATCCATCGAAAAAAAGCTCACAAAACGTCAGTTAAAAGTTGCCGGAGTAATTTTACGCGAAATAAAATCGCGTCTTAAATTCTTACTTGATGTAGGTTTATCTTATTTATCAATTAGCCGCAGTATTCGGACGCTTTCTGGCGGCGAATCTCAACGTATCAGATTGGCTTCTCAAATTGGTTCACAACTCGTCGGCATTATGTACGTTCTTGATGAACCAAGTATCGGTCTTCATCAGCACGATAACGACAAACTTATACACTCGCTCAAGGAATTGCGCGATTTAGGGAATACCGTCATAGTAGTTGAGCACGATAAAGCAATGATTGAACAATCGGATTATCTGGTTGATATTGGTCCCGGTTCGGGAGTTCACGGCGGTGAAATTATATTATCCGGAGTTACATCCGAGATAGCGCTTTTACCTGATTCTGCTATTATGGATTCGCTAACAGCTCAATATTTGAGAAATCTTAAGAGTATTCCAATTCCAACCGAACGCCGCGAGGGAAATGGCGAAAATCTGATTTTATATGGTGCAAGAGGAAACAACCTTCAATCCATAGATTTGATCCTACCCTTAGGCAAATTGATTTGCATAACCGGAATGAGCGGGTCGGGTAAATCTTCCGTTATCAGCGATACGCTTTATCCAATTTTGGCAAATCACTTATACAGAAGCGGCAAATCGCCTTTACCTTACGATAGAATCGAAGGTTTGGAGCATATTGACAAATTAATTGAGATTGACCAATCACCGATAGGGCGGACACCTCGTTCCAACCCTGCTACATACACCGGACTTTTCACACTCATTCGTGATTTTTACGCAATTCTGCCAGAATCCAAAGTTCGCGGATACAAACCGGGACGCTTTTCGTTTAACGTCGAAGGTGGACGCTGTGAAGAATGTCAGGGCGCGGGAATGAGAAAAATCGAGATGAATTTTCTGCCCGATGTGTATGTGAAATGTGAAGCTTGCAACGGCAAACGATATAACAAAGAGACCTTGCAAGTACTATACAAAGGTAAATCTATCGCCGATTGTTTAGATATGACTGTTGAAGAAGCATTGGAGTTTTTCTCCGAGCATCCGAAAACAAGAAAGAAAATCAAAACTTTATATGATGTTGGATTAACCTATATAAAACTGGGTCAGCAGGCACCAACACTTTCCGGTGGTGAAGCCCAAAGAGTGAAATTAGCCGCGGAACTGAGCAAACGCCAAACCGGCAAAACACTCTATTTGCTTGATGAACCGACCACAGGTTTGCATTTCGAGGATATTAGTATTTTGCTGAAACTGCTGTCTAAACTATCGGACAAAGGCAATACAGTTGTTGTAATCGAGCATAACCTGGATGTAATCAAATACGCAGACTGGATAATTGATATGGGTCCCATGGGCGGCAATGACGGAGGCAAAATCATCGCCCAAGGAACACCGGAAAACATTATCAATGTTGAAGGCTCCTATACAGCTTTGTATTTAAAAAAAGAAATGGAGCTGGCGCAAGTTAAAAGTTCGTAAAGCTCGTAAAGTTCGTAAAGAGAAGATTTTATGTCATTCTGAACGAAGTGAAGAATCCATCTTCAACAGGGTATGGGGTATTGGGTTTAGGGTATGAAGAATTTACCGCAAAGACACGTAGACGCAAAGAATTATGATTGGATTTTGAATTGCCACGACTTTCGGTTGAGGGGCTGTTTAAAAACTCGAATATAAACAAATAACTCAGTCAGGAATGTCTAAGCTACTATATATATCAATTGGATAGTAGAACAGACATTTCTGTAGTTTCTTTAAAAACTGAGTTTTTAGACAGCCCCATAGTAAAATTCTAAAAATAATCCTTCGTTATCTCCTCAAAAAACCGTATTTTTGAACTATATGGAACAAAAAGATTATATAGATTTAGAGAATCCTGATTTTCTGGAAGCGTTAGAGTATTTGCGCAATACCCGCGAGAACCTGTTTTTGACCGGCAAAGCGGGCACAGGAAAAACTACGCTTTTGAAGTATATAAAGGAGTGTTTCCCGGGAGATATCGTTGTTACCGCACCGACAGGCATCGCCGCTGTCAATGCGGGCGGTGTAACCCTACACTCTTTCTTCCAACTGCCCTTCGGTCCTATTTTACCGAACGACGACCGATTGATGATAAATCGCGACTCTATCAAAGACAGTCCTATTTTCCACTTTTTTAAATACCGAAGCAATAAAAAGAAGATACTCAAAAATCTTCGGCTCTTGATAATTGACGAAATATCTATGGTTCGCGCCGATGTTTTGGACGCAATTGATACGATAATGCGGGCTTATTGCGGCGATTTGGATAAACCATTCGGCGGTAAGCAAGTGCTATTCATTGGTGATAATTACCAACTGCCGCCTGTAGTAGATGGAGGTTTGGAAAGACTATTGAGTAATTTCTACCGGAGTTCTTTTTTCTTCGATTCCAATGTTTTAACCGCTCTACCTCCAAAAATCATCAATCTACAACATATTTACCGCCAAAGCGACGATGTGTTTATTGATTTGCTGAATTCTGTCCGAGTGAACGATATTTCGCAACCGGAGTTGGAAAAGCTGAACGCGCGCTATGAGCCTAGTTTCCAGCCTCCGGAAAATGAATCGTACATTATAATTTCGACGCATAATAATGTAGTTGACAATATCAACAAATCTGAATTAGCTAAACTGGATTCGGATTTGAAAGCATATCAAGGCGAAATTGAAGGCAATTTTAATGAACGCGATTTGCCGACAAAAGAACTTCTCCATTTGAAGCTAAATTCTCAAGTGATGTTTATCAAAAACGATGGCGATTATCCGCGAAAATATTACAATGGGACTATCGGCAAAGTTATTGAATTGGGGCAAAATATAGTCGTGCAATTGGATAATGGCGATGAAATTGTAGTTAGCCAAAACACTTGGGAAAATATCACATATAAATGGAACGACGAGAAAAAAACGATTGATGAGGAAATCGTCGGTCAATTCACACAGTATCCTATCAAATTGGCGTGGGCGGTTACAGTGCATAAATCGCAGGGTCTGACGTTCGATAAAGTAATCCTGGATTTGCAGAACTGCTTTGCCGCAGGGCAGGTATATGTGGCTTTGAGCCGTTGCCGAACGTTTGAAGGTATTGTTCTAAAGTCGAAAATTCCACGAAAAGCCATCATCACTTCTGGTAATGTAATGGCTTTTGAAAACCGAGAATACTTCGGAAAAACCATTTTCGGTTAAATAAATTCCCAAAAAGTTTTCTAAATTATTAGTTTTTATTAATTTTGCTTATTGTAAATTAAGATTTTAAATTTTTTGTAATAAATATATATTTTTAGGTATAAAATGTCAGTATTCAGACCTTTCAAGGCTTGGAGACCAAAACCGGAAGAAGCCGGTTTAGTAGCTTCAAAACCTTACGATGTATTAAATTCAGACGAAGCACGTGAAGAAGTAAAGGACCATCCGCTATCATTCTTGCACGTTGGTAAACCGGAAGTTGATTTGGATCCTTCTATCGACCTTTACTCACCCGAAGTTTACCAAAAAGGTAAAGAAAACCTCCAAAAATTGATTGACGAAGGTCATTTGATTGAAGATAAAGCAGAATCTTTCTATGTTTACGCACAAACAATGAACGGCAAAATTCAATACGGCTTAGTTGGTTGCGCTTCTGTGGACGATTATTGGAACGACATAATCAAAAAACACGAAAAAACACGCGCTTCGAAAGAAGAAGACCGCTGTAATCACGTGCGTGTAACTAACGCTCACTCAGGACCTATCTTTTTAACATATCCAGATAATGCCGAAATAGATGCAATTGTTGCCGATATAACCAAAAACGCGCCGGAAAATGATCATATAGCCGCTGACGGTATCCGCCACCAATCTTGGGTTATTACCGACCCTGCAGTTAATACAAAAATTCAGGAAATTTTCGCAAGCATCCCTGCATTATACATCGCCGACGGTCACCACCGTTCAGCATCAGCGGGCAGAGTAGGCCGCGAACGTCAACAAGCTAATCCAAACCATAACGGCACCGAAGAATACAACTATTTCTTAGCTGTCTCCTTCCCTGCTTCTCAACTTTATATTATGGATTATAACCGCGTGGTTAAAGATTTGAACGGTCACACAAAAGATGAGTTTTTCGAATTCTTAAAAAAGAACTTCACCATCACTCAATCACCTTGCTGTAACTCTTGCGCTTATCATCCAAAAGCTAAAGGTGAATTTGGTATGTATATTGACCACACTTGGTACAAATTGGAAACGAAACCAGCGTTATTGAACAATCCTGACCCTGTTGAAGTTTTGGACGTAGCGATTTTACAACGCGAAGTTTTAGCTCCTTACTTAGGAATTGACGATCCTCGCACAAGCAATCGCATAGACTTCGTCGGCGGTATCCGGGGATTAGGCGAATTGGAACGCAGAGTGGATTCAGGCGAAATGGAAGTAGCATTCGCTATGTTTGCCACATCAGTAAACGAGTTAATCTCTATAGCCGATGCCGGACAAATTATGCCTCCAAAATCAACTTGGTTCGAACCAAAATTGCGCGACGGTTTGTTTGTGCATTTCTTAGACTAACTTCGTTAGTTCTTTATTTTTAGAAAGATGTCCAATACCTTGAAGGTGTTGGACATCTTCATAAATTGATTTAATAGAATTTGACTTTATTTTATTGGTTGTCACAAAATTACTAAATTATTAATACTTTTAAGATTTTTCATAATTCTTCATCTCTTCATTTTTCCATTTAATAACTTCCTTCTCAGCTAACTGCAATTGAGCTTCAGAAATCTTCTCAAGTATTATTTTATTAGTAATTATTTCTGATTCTAATATTTGTTTATTATTATCATTATTAAATGCCAACCTTGAATGAGTTATACCTTCTGAAGCATTTTTGGTAGATTCTTCATTTCGCTTATGTATAAAGTCATAAGTACCCTCTGGCGATAAAAGTTTAACTGAGACTGGTGCTGATTCGATAATTATAAATAGAAGAACTATGAAAATGTAAACCAACAGCATTGAGGTATTATTTTTAGTTAAGCTATTCAATGCTTCTATCTGAGTTATAAAATTTTCACTAAAACTTTTTTCATTTATAATTTTTGATTTTTCCTTATATATATCTAAGTCACGTTCAGCTTTTGATTTTTTTACTTTGATATTATCAATATCTACTGAAGTTATATCTGCTTTTTTTAAAATGTCTTTTTGATAAATGGCGATTTCATTATTGATTTTCTCATTAACTTTTGATAATTTGGATTCTAAATCATATATTGGTTGCCTTAAAGCTCTAATTTCATTTTGAATTCTTGTATATTGAGCTTCTTGTGCTTCAGTTATATCATATTTTGTTTTGGCATCATTTTGTTCTTTTCCTTCAAGACGTTGAATATTCGAAATAATTGATAAATTTCGCTTATCATTTGGACGATAATTTATTGCATTTCTCTCCCTGATTTTCTTTTCAATCAATGCATTGTTTCTGTTTTTAATAACTTGCAATCCATTTTCAATACTTATTCTTTCTTTTAATAATTCATCATACAAACTTGTTTGAGGCTCCTCTTTTATTAAGCTATCCAGTTCGTTCTTAGTTTTAATTAAAGTTGAATAATCTTTTTTTATTGTTGGTAATCCAACATTCCATTCTATTACTTTATTCTTTTCATTAATATCTTTTAAAAAATTCTCATTAATTTGTGCTTTTATTCTATCCTCAAACAGCTTTACAACAATTGGTTCGGATATAACAAGACCTATGAAAATTGCTAAAATATAACGAGGTATTGCCATTCTGATTTGTTTTTTTATGTTTCCGGATTTCGGCATACTTGAAACAATATACCTATCAAGGTTAAATATCATCAGAGCCCAAATTAATCCTATTAAAATCACTAGAAATAATGATACTGCACCATCATTATTAAATACCTTATACATAGCATAAGAACATGAGAAAAAAGCAAAAACTGCCGTAAAAAAAACTGTAGCCCCAACACCAACCATTTTTGTTTGTTCGCTGTTTCTATTTTGTTCTATACTTAAATCTTGTAGAATTTTCTTATCAGCACCTGAACAAAAAATTAAGAATTTTGATATTAATTCTTTAATCTTATTAAATATTTTCATTGTATATTCCTAGATGAATTAAAACATTATTTTTTAATATATTGAAATGCTTATTCTTATGAAAAATATATGTAGATAAATTTGAACCATATAACCATGTTAACATTTGGATAAATTTATTATTAGAAATTTCACTTTTTTCCAAATTATATGACTCTAACTGCTTGTTGATTATTTTAAATAACTGATATCTTTTTTTGGAATAATCAATTATTGGAAAAGATAGATCTATATAAAAATTCGGATATGGTATTTTTTTAAAATTGAATTTTGGTATTTTTAATAAAGGAAGTATTTCAATCAATTTATTTTCAAAAAAGATTTTTTCTTCATCATTATTTTTGATTTTTTTAAATAAAAGATTGGCGACTTCAAAATGATTGGTTGGTGGTAATTCCCATAACCATTTTATTGTTTTGTCATTTTTGAATATTTCTTCATATAAATTATTCTTTATTTCTAATACTTCAAGAAATTTAAATTCATTTAAAAAATGAATCGATGTTAATATTTTATTATAATTAAAATATAATTTTGATTTATCTTCGAGATGAGATAGAATTTCATTATATATTGAATCACCTACAATTCTTTTTTGTTCATTACTGATTGAAAAGACATCAAAATAAATATTTTCTTTATTTGCAAACAATATTTTTTCATTTAATATTTTGAAGACCTCTTCTTTATTTGTTATACCCAATAGATTATTTGTTTTTAAACATGAATAATTTTTTACAAACCTAATCGTAAAATAATTAAACGTTTCAATAAGATATTTTTTGGCATTTTCTTTAAGTTCAGCTATTTTAATATTATAATAATTATGAAAAATAATTTTAAAATATTTTTTGATTTCGGAATTATAAAATATATTTTCTCTACCAAAATAAAATTCAATATACTCACAATAAGCATGAATTACATGATATTCATCATGCTTTTTTTGGATTATTTGTAAGTATTTTAGGTATTCTGCATTTGTTAATTCCGGTAGGGGAATTAAATTTGATATTCCAATTAAAGATTCAATTCTAGTCTCTTCGTTTTGAATTTCATTAAGAATTTTATTGTAGTTATCTTTGTATTCATCTATTTTATCAGGGTTTTGTGAGCCTAATTTTTGTTCTTTTGTTATTTTTGAAAGAATAAATTGTAATTGTGTCCTATAAACCTCTTGCGCATCTAGATCATTTCTAAATTCCAATTCGTCATCAATATTCTGCGCAACGTGCCAAGAAATTGCTTTGTAGTTATCTGTTTTTATTAAATCAGATCTCCATATTGCAGATTGGGTATTAGGTGGCGTATTAATTAATTCCAACCAATTGTCCAAATCAGAATAAGAAAATCTATATGGTGATAAATGCTGAAAAAACTGGTTGATTTCTGGAAGAATCTCACTATTTCTTTCATATTTGGAACAATAAACTCTTTGTAAAATCCAATTCAATTTGGTTTTATCTTTTGTTGTATGATCTAAAGTGTATTTTTTATATACCCAGTCAAATTCATTTTTAAAATCTTCGTGATTCACATCTAAAAGTTTGGTCCATTCAATAAAAATTTCATTATTAATAAATTTACTAATTTTATTCAAGATTTCTTGTTGAATAGAAACATTTATTTCGAAATTATTTAATGAATTATAGTTTTTAAAATCATCAATGCTAAATTCTTTGTCCAAATATAAATTTGCTAATTCACTATTTGTATTTGTTAAATTACCATTTTTTAAGCAATTCTCTAAAATGGTTAATATGTGAAATGTTGTAAATATTTTAAAATGCTGTGATTTTTTTGAAATATTAGCATCTCCAAAAACTAAATGTAATCTTTTATTTCTGCCAAAATGTTCATCCCGAGAATCAATAACACCTCTTTCTCTAATCGATAAAGGCAGGCAGGATTCACATTTCTTAATATAATGTTTTGTAAAATCACCTCGTTGGGATAATTGGAATAAATTATCACTTATAAACCAACCACCACCAGCCAAATTATTCCTTGAAATAATAAAAGGCAACCAAAACCTTTTTACTAAATCCGAATCATAATTATTTAGAATTTCATATAAATCATTTGATACTTCATAGTTTTCATGGCAACCACATAGGCTATCCCAAGAATTTCGAGTTGCACAAAATAAATCTATGGAAATATTTCTCTTTCTTTTAATAAACTTGTGAGTTGTGATATTTAATAAATAGCAAATCAAGAATAACCCAGCATAATTATAATTGCATAGTTCTTCAGGTGTTGAACATTCAGGAGTTGCATATTCAATTGCAACATATTCTTTTAATTCCTCATTATATCTTATTTCGGGATATAACTTGCCCCCATTTCCTAAAAATCTAATAAAGTCATTTTCATAATCAGACCCAGCTGTTAACCCTTTCATTGATATAATATTGTCATCTTTGTCAAGAATACAAAAGAACTCTTTCCAAAAATCATTTGATAATTCTGGATCATTTAAAGCGAAACGATATTCTGTTTCAATACCTATTTTCATAAAAGTCTACTGTACACCAGTAGGGGTTTCTCTATTTGTCTTCACATCATAAAAATCAACTTTGACTTCTTCAGTATTGAAACTACTTATTTGATTTTCTTTATGCTTAATATTAGACGGTAAGAATTCAACATTGACATTAATATTTCGTTTAACTATAGTATAAAGCCTACCTAGTAATCTTTCGACAATGCTATTCTGGATATTTTGAGAAGGATTATCTTTACTTGATGTAACATAGAATAAAACATCATTTATAGATAAATAATTTAATAATCTATTTTCCTCATTATTAAAAAAATCATCCACCCATCCTTCAATGTTTGAATCATCCATAGTTGATGCTTTCCAAGTTCCAATAGAATAATCTTTATTATCAATAAAAACAATTGATAAACCTTTATCCTTCTCAACGAGTAAGGCGTAATCAGGGCCTGGAGCATTCACTCTGTCAGGGCAGGAAAATAAATCAATTATATTATAGCCGTCCTTCTCAAGTAGATTGCAAACTGCTACGGCACCTGCATTTTCCCCAAGTTTGATTTTTTCTTCTCTTGAATCTTTTTTCATAAGACTTCTCCGTGGTAATCAAAATTAGTAATTTTTAATAGGATTATTTAAATAAATTTCTTGTTTATTTTTAAAAAGGATATAATTCCAATTTACTTGATTAATATTTTCGCTTGATTTATTAATTATTTCCATTCGCTCCTTAGCTCTTGTGTTAGGTGGATTTCCAGTAAAATAACAAACCATATTCTCATTAATAAGTCTTTTACAGACTCCCTTTTTAACTAACAACTGATATAAATCTTTCTCACCTAATCTATGGTAAGCAATATCAATCCATTGCATATCTTTCCAGTTTGAACTACTTTCACGATCATTTAAAAAATGGTAATATTTGGTTATCCAATCCAAATAACCGTATAATGTAAATTTGTTAGTATTGAGTTTAGTGAAAAAATCCTGCCAATAGTTCAATGAATTTTTAATAATTTCATTATTACTTAGATAAAAATATTTTATGGCATTGTTTAAAATAATACTTTGGATTTCTAGAGCAGATAATTTACCTCTACTTGTTTCAACTTTAACTTTTAATTCTGGATCTGCAGATATCTGTCTTAAAGCCATAATTGGATTTAGCAATGTAATATCTGTGAGAAGAACTCCTTCTTCTAACATTGTTAATGCTAGTTGAGATAACGCAATTTTAATATAAGTCGAGAATTCCGATCTATTTGAGTCGCCTAGTATAACATGTAGTCTCCTAAAATATTTAGGATCTGCATGTGGTTCATTTCTTGTATTTATTAATGGCCTATTTTTTTCTGTATCAATATCTAAAAGTTTTGCAAAGAAGGGGGCACGTTGTGAAATATCAAAGTACCATTTATAATTATCACCCAAAATCACGCTTTCATTATAAGTGTTACAATTTATAAATGCTTCCAAAATATCATAATAATATACATCTTCCATTGAATGCTTTAACCTGTTTATTTCCACATTTATATTATAAATCTTTTCGTAAGGTATTATTGGCCCAATTTTACCAGCTCCAGAAAAAATGATTCTTGTAATTAAAAAAATAACCCAAGCATTTTGAATTTTGTTTTGTTTTTTTGATATTATTTGGTTAAATAATTTGGGTGATATGCAATAGTTTTCATGACATCCATTTGAATGTCCGAAAATTCCTTGATGATAACCATAATTATTTTTAATTATATCAACTTCTTTTAGTTGACCTTTTAGGTAGTATGATAATTCTGTTAATAAACTCTCACCTGATTTATCAATTGCAACTAAGTCTAAAGGATTTATACATTCAGCAGATGAATACTCAATTGTATGCATTTCATTGTACAACCTGCTACCGTTTTTCAACATTCTGTTATCAACATGTTCAAATGTATAAAGTTCAATTGGGTATTTATATGACCATTCAATAGTGTTATTTATTTTAACGCTTTTAACTGCTTCTCTAGCCATTTTGCAAAGATCAGGTAAATTATACTTGCCTGTTATCTTATATTCCGTTTCTATTCCAGCTAAGACATTCATAACTTCATTTTTCAATACTTTCAAAACATTTTGCAAAATGCACATAATTATAGAGGCAAATATACACTATTTACTTTTAAATTACAAATTTTTTGTTAAATAATACGAAAATATTTTCCAATTTATTCAAATGATGGAATAACAATAAAAGGGCAGATCTCACCACTACCATTCAAAATCCAAAATTATTTGAAGATTATAGAATTGTGAACTCCTTTTCCGCACAGCGGTGTATCATTTTTTTTTCGTAAGTTTGAATAATAATTAAAGCGAGTTAGCGGCAATATTAATAAATGATAAATGAATAATAATCTAATCCAACATATAAGAAAATACATTGATTTAAGTGATAGTGAAGTTTTAATACTGAACGAATATATAGAAACACATAAATTAGCAAAGAAGCAATTTATGTTGCAGGAAAGTAAGGTTTGCAAACATCTGTACTTCGTTGAAAAAGGCTGTTTGCGAATGTACTTCATCAATAAAAAAGGTGTTGAGCAGATTGCTCAGTTCGCTCTCGAGGGTTGGTGGATTTCAGATTATCAAAGCTTGAACAATCATAGCCCTTCCGATTATTATATCCAAACTATTGAAGAATCTATAATTGTTTCCATTGACAATCAAAACTTCGATGAATTACTTAATATACTGCCGCAGTTGGAACGGTATTTTAGAAAAATTATGCAAAAATCCGTTGCCGAAGCGCAACTTAGGTCAAAATTGCTGTATGAAATGTCAAAAGAAGAATTTTACGTTCATTTCAGCACCTCCTTCCCTGAATTTATGCAACGCGTACCCCAATATATGATAGCTTCTTATCTCGGCCTCACCCCTGAATATTTGAGCGAACTGCGAAAAAAGAATTTGTAACCGCAATTTCTTAAACCAGTTTAATTTTTAGAAACGTTTATAAATGTAATTTTGTAATTGTAAAACAGACTAATTGAAAAATTATATTAAGTAAGAATAATGGAAATAAAAGAACATGTCCTGGAAGCAATGAAAAAAGCCGGCGTTCCTTTGAATGCCGGGAAAGTTGTCGAATTAACCGGCTTAGAGCGCAAAGACGTTGATAAAGCAATGACTACGCTCAAAAACGAAGGCGCTATTGAATCTCCCAAAAGATGTTTTTGGCAACCAAAATAAGTTTAACTAACTATTTGTAAAAAATTAAAGAAAAAAAAATGAGTGAAAATAAAAAATTATCCGAGAAATTCTTGGAAGTATTGCAACACGAAGGTGTTGTATCAATCGTATCGTGGGGCATAGAAACTCACGTAGCTAACACCTGGAATTCGTATGTTGTAGTTACGGATGATGAGCGTATCCTTATTCCTGCTTATGGTTTTAGAAAAACAGAAAGAAATGTTGATGTAAACAATAAAGTAAAATTAACATTGGGTAGCAAGGATGTTTTGGGATATAAAGATTATCCGGGAACCGGTTTTTATATCAATGGTACTGCTAAATTTATAAGCAGTGGTGCAGAATATGATATGATGAAGGATAAATTCTCGTTTCTAACCAGAGTGTTGGAAGTAACGGTTGATACAGCAAAACAAATGCTGTAAAATACACAAGCAATTGATTATTTTGAGGGATTGTCTTTCCCGACACGATCGGGAACTGTCTTCGATAGATTTTGAATTTTGAATTTTGGATTTTAAATGCTAAGAATGAAACCCCGCAATTCGTAATTGATTATTATCTTGAGTAGCCGCGTAGCGGCGTAATTTAAATAACCGTGGGTGTCAGCCCACGGACTAATCTACCTCAAACGATTAGAGCCCTGAAAGGGCGAAATAATAAAATCATCAGATAAAATATGTTAAAACCTTTTCTCGTCTATAAATTATAAAATAATTGGAATAATAAAATGAAATTAAAAGTTTTAATTCATCCCGCCGAAGAAGGCGGATACTGGGCAGAGGTTCCATCATTACCGGGATGCGCAACACAAGGTGATGATTTCGAGGCTTTGATTAATAATTTATACGAAGCGATAGAAGGGTGCCTTTTAATAGATATTGATGATTGTGAAATCACAGCAGATACCCGGATTATGGAATTAGCGATATGAAAGCCATTAGCGGTAAATAATTTGCTAAATTGTTAGAAAAAAATGGTTGGTTTTTAGCACGCATTAATGGCAGCCATCATATTTATATTAAGGAATATCAAAAAGAAAGAATTTCTGTTCCTATCCACGGAAATGAATCGCTTAAATTAGGATTACAAAAGCATCTAATGAAAGTTGCCGGTATTAATGAATCTGATTTATAAAAATTATTAAACTGAACCTTTTAAAAATCAATCCCGTGCTGAAGCATAGGATTGGTTTATTTCGTTTTTTTTCGTAAATTTGAATTATTATTAAAGCATTTCGCAAATTAACGAGTTATGGGTCATTAGCTAATAAAAATTTTGAGGTAAAATATGGATAACGGAAATTTAGTTTATGATAATCAATTAAAAACGTACTTGAAAATACTTGGGGTTTTATCAGTCGTATTGTTTGCTATAATTCCTTTTCAGGCGGCTGTTTATTTCATTTCTCCGCCGCCGGCAACAGCAGTTCAATATTTTGCGCTATTCCAAAAGAATGCATTCCTTGGATTTCTTGACTTAGACTTAAGCTTAACCGTTGATAATCTATTATTTATCCTTGTATATATTGGTTTGTATTTTGTACTTAAAAAGAGTAACAGAGTGCTTGTAACAATCGGAATCGTCTTTGCAATTGTTAGTGTTACGTTATATGTAGTTTCGAGAGAAGCATTATTCAGTATGCTCGCGTTGAGTAATCAATATTCAGCCGCTACGAATGAGACAGCTCGTGCATCTATTGCTACCATCGGTCAGACAATGCTTACAATTTACAATGGAACTTGTTTTAATATCAGCTACTTTTTGGGTGGCGTTAATTTGATCCTTTTCTCTATCGCTATGCTTAAAAGCACTATCTTTACAAAAGCTATAGGTTGGCTGGGTCTCGCAACGGGAATTTTGATGCTTGTTCCGCCAACCGCCGGAAAATTGGGCTTTTTACTTTCATTTTTGTCGATACTTCCGCTTATGCCTTGGTTGATAATTATAGCTATCCGCTTTTTCAAACTGGGCAATGGAAAAATTGCACTTGAGTAGCTACTACTTTTATGTCGTTGTGTCGTAATTAATCTGATATAATTGGCTTCATCCTAAAACCACTTTATCACATATAAATCAACCCTATCTTTAATTATAGGGTTGATTTATTTTGTATTTGTCTAATATTATTAATATTTTTTTGTATTTTTGAATTATAATTAAAGCGTTTCGTAAATAAACGAGTTATGAGCAATCTTAGCAAACCGAAATTAATAAAAAAAACTATGGAAAACGAACTATTCACATTTATTTCTAAGTATATGCCGCTTTTGGAAGAAGAAAAGAAAGCAATAATTGACTTAGATATATTCAGAAGTTATAAAAAAGGAACTGTACTTTTGAAAGAAGGCGAATTTTCAAGGGACGGTTACTTTGTACTCAAAGGGTGTTTAAGGTGCTATTATATAATTGACGGTGAAGAAAAAACTACCGCTTTTTATACCGAATCCGGTGCTTTCGCTCCACTTTGCATCGTCAGTAATAAACCGTCAGAGCATTATGTAGATTGTGTAGAAGATTCACTTATTTTGGTTTCCAATCCTGATATGGAAAAAGAGATGTTCGAAAAATTTCCTCGCTTCCAAGTGCTTTGCCGACTCTTGTCCGAAGAATTACTAGCAAAAAATCTAGCTTCTTATGACGATTTCAAAACCTCTTCTCCCGAACAGCGTTACTTGAATTTGCTGGAAGCAAGACCCGATTTATTTCAAAGAGTACCACAACACCAATTAGCAAGCTATTTAGGAATCACCCCTCAATCATTAAGCCGTATTCGTAAAAGATTAGTTGTAAAAGGCAAATAAACTTCTATTTACACAAAAGAATGTGGTATAAATGATTTTTTTTGCTAAGCTGAAATTTATTAACTTAAGTTAACGAATCGAAGCGTATAAGCATTGTAATTTTGAATTATAGTTTTTATCAATTTTAAAATTAAATGTTATGCAAAAAATAATCATTCTAATGGCTGCTGTTTTAGCCCTGACTTTTACATCTGTGTATGGTCAAAAAACAGAACAAGACTCAACTTATAAAAAGTTCTATATAGGTAGTACATTATGGTTGTTGGGAAATTTTATCCCTGACGACACAAACCCTCCTGATTTTGTACAATTGAATGTTGGTTACCAAATAACGCCAAAAGATGTTATTTCTGTAGAATTAAAAACTTGGAGATACGCTTGGCCATTAGGGATACCGTATGGGAAATCCTTTCAAGCGCCGGGAGAAAATTATCCTGGATATGCAAGAGAATTTGGCATTGGTATAGTATATCAACGTTTCTTGTGGAAAGGAGCTTATGTTTCCTTTGATGCAGGAAATATGCTTGTAAAATATATGGATGAAAACAATAAGCATATTCAAAACGGCTACAAGCTATTTATGACATATCGATTGGGCTACCAATTCCAATTCTTCAAAAACCGCTTCTTTATAGAGCCTTCGATAGCTATGACACATTGGCCTATAAATACAAACGTTCCGGAATCCTTTTCGAAAATAGAAGATAAGTGGCCAAATTATTTGCTGTTTGAACCTGGGTTTCACTTTGGTTTTAAATTTTAAAAACAAATAAAACTCAATCCTTTTTGTATTCTAACTGTTCAATATTAATATTTTTTATATAAATGAAACAAAATATAAATGGGTTTCGTAATAGAGATTCTTGTTTGTCAAAATGGCAAAAAAACAAAATTCCCTATTATTAATGAATCACAAATATATGAATGTATTTCTACCCACAGAATACTGTACACCTGAAGTTCTTAAATTAAAAAATGTAATGAAATTTAAAAGTATAATATTAATAATACTTTTAAGCCTATCAATCACGTCGGCTTTTAGCCAAAATCTTACACAAACAGTAAGAGGTACCATACTTGATGCTGATAGCAGATTGCCATTAATTGGCGCCACAGTGGTAATAGTAGGTTCGAATCCTACAATGGGTACTTACACCGATGTAAATGGTAATTTTAAATTCGAAAAAATTCAAATTGGGCGAATTTCTTTACAAACATCTTACATAGGTTATGAAGTCAAAACAATACCAGATATTGTAATAAACTCCGGTAAAGAATCTGTTTTGGATATCACAATGCAGGAATCTGTTTTAAAATCGGATGAAATAGTAGTTCGGGCATACAAGGAAGGCGAAGCTGTTAACGAGATGGCTATGATTAGTGCCCGTTCTATTTCCCCGGAAGAAACCAAACGTTTTGTTGGAGGTTATGACGATCCTTCACATATTCTTAAAAATTTTGCCGGGGTAGCACAGTCTGCGAGTGGTAACAACGACATCATTGTTAGGGGCAATTCTCCAAAGTATATACAATGGCGTTTGGAAGGGGTAGAAATAAAAGCCCCGAACCATCAGGCTGACCAAAATGCAACAATTGCAGGATTTAGTTGCTTAAATAATAAATTATTAACCGCCTCTGATTTTTATACCGGTGCCTTTGCGCCTGAGTATGGTGATGCTTTGTCGGGTGTTTATGATATAAAACTTAGAGCTGGAAATAATGAAAAATTTGAGGCAATGGCTGGAGTTGGTATAATGGGTACTGATTTTACACTCGAAGGGCCGTTTAAAAAAGGATACGCAGGTTCGTACTTGATAAATTACAGATTCTCTAACATTGCCCTCCTTCAATCCCTTAAATTAGTCGACATACCAGGTATTAAAACTACATTTCAAGATTTGAATTTTAAGGTTGTGTTACCAACGAAAAAGATGGGTACATTTTCTTTCTTTGGATTGGGAGGATTAGATAATTTGAGCGTTATAGACGTAAAACAAAATATATGGCAAACAACTGGTAACGACCAAATGATGCCTAACTTAACACAGGATTTTGGAAAGGATAATTACCTCTCACATATTGGGATGAACCATACCTTAATTATCAATAACAAAAGCTATATTAAAACAACGCTTTCTTATTCAGCTATCGGTATGAAAGATAATGTTTTTGAGTCAACCATAGCGGGTACAGATACGTCTGATAGAAAATTAAATTATAGCAGTACGATAAAGACCTCAACTTATAAAGGAGCTATCACATACAACAACAAAATAAATCCAAAAAACAAAATTCAGATTGGTTCGGTATATTCTCTGATAAATGAAAATAATAATCAAAGTCAACTTGATACAGATCGGGCTAATCGGTTTTCATTAATTGATTACAAAGGGAACATCACAACTTTAGAGAATTTTGTTAGCTGGAAGCACAATTTCAACGATGACATTACTTTGGTAGCAGGGTTTCATAACCTTAATGTGTTATTGAACAATAAAAGTACTCTTGAACCAAGGATTGCTGTTAATTGGAACCTTGACAAGACAAGCTCAGTTCACGCCGGATATGGCAAACACAGCTCTATGGAAAACACTCACAATTATTTTACAAGGGTCAAACAACCTGATGGAAGTATAATAGAACCTAATAAAAATCTTGGTTTGTTAAAAGCTGACCATTATGTGCTGGGATACGATAAAAGTATTACAAAAAATGTTAGAACAAAAATAGAAGTTTACTACCAGAACCTATACGATTTACCTGTTGAGAATAATGATACAAGTAATTATGCAACTATTAATGAAGGCACTGATTACAGGTATGTCGCTTTAGTAAATAAAGGGGTTGGGAAAAACTACGGTATCGAAGCTACCATTGAACGGTTTTTCAATAACCATTATTATTTCCTAATCAATGGTTCGTTGTTTGAGTCAAAGTATAAAGCATTAGAAGGTGTTTGGAGAAATACGAAGTTTAATAGTAATTATTTGGTAAACATATTGTGTGGGAAAGAATTTGACAAGCTTGGCAAAAAGCAGAATAAAACACTTTCCTTGAATGCAAAAGTTCTTTTCAGCGGCGGTCAAAGATACATCCCGTTATTACGCGATGCAAACGGAAATTTAGCCGTTGAACCTGAAAATAATCGATTTTGGGATTATAGCAAAGCCTATGATAATACTCTAAATGATTTTTTCACGTTGAATTTTTCTGTGAGTTATAAGATCAATTTGCCACATACTACTCACGAGATTTTCCTCGATTTGAATAACCTTACAAATAACCAGGGCAATTTGTCAGAATATTACGATGCCGGCAAGCCGGGTAAAATTGGCTATATAACGCAAGGTTCCTTTTTACCAAACTTAATGTACCGTGTATATTTCTAAATAGTTTTAAAATCAAAAAACAGGAAAATTATGAAAATTGAATCAATTAAAAAGAAAGGTTTTGCTTTATCATTAATTATGTATCCCTTGATGCTCTTTATAGGTTTTGTAACACACCCAAATTTATTAGCTATGGAACCGCTTCAAACAGTCGAACAACTTGTCGGCAGGTTTCATAACAATACTATGTATCATATAGGACATCTAATAGTTACCTTTGCTGTTCCAGTAATAATTGTATATTTTATTGGGGTTATGAATTTATTACAGGGAAAAGGTAAGGCCTTAGGATTCTGGGGTTGTATAATAGGTGTGTTTGGTGCATTTATTTTAGCTGTCGATAAGGGAGCTCTTTGCTTAACAATGTCAGCATTTGATACGCTTCCCCAAAACCAATTTACTACTTTTATGCCCTTCCTACAAGTAATTGTTTCTAAAGAAGGTTTGCTTTTAATTGTATGGTTGCTATTTGCGTTGATTATTGGCGGAGTGATGCAAACCATTGGTTTAATGAAGGAAAAGGTAATTCAAAAATGGCAGGGGGTTTTAATTATTATAGGACTTCTACTTTTACTGAATCCTGATATTGAATTGATAAGCTCCATTGGCTCCGGCTTAATGTGTATTGCTTATATACCTTGGGGCATTAAGGAATTGAAAAAAAGTAATCGTGTATATGAGTAAAAGTGCAATTTAATAAATTAATTTTTCAAAGTAATGAAAAGACAAACTCTTAGAATGTTTATCCTGTTGGTTTCATTCTCTTTATTCCCAATTACAGTTGTATTTCTTGCTCCTGCTCCTCCCATAATGAGTCTTAAAGCAGGTGTAATAAATATGAGTGTTATTACAATCATCACAGTGTTCCTCTCCGGATTGGTTTTTCGAAGAGCCTTCTGTGGTTGGTTATGTCCGGGTGGTGGTTGCCAATTGGTAGCAAACCCGCTAAATAACAAAAGATTACATAAACAAAAAACTAATTGGTTTCGTGTTGTTCTAATTTCTATATGGGTAGTAATGATGCTTTCTACTTTGTTTATGGGAGATGAAATTCCAAAGTTGGCACTTGGTAATCCTGGCGCTGGAAAATTTGCTACATCTGAAATTCGATATTTTTTACCCTACATTCCTGTTGTAGTGTTTATGTTCTTGTTTGTACTGTTATTTGGTAGAAGGGGATTTTGTCACAGAGGGTGTTGGATTTATCCACTATTGGAGTTTAGTACGAGGATTGGAAAAATCATTCATACTCCAAGTCTCCATATAGCAATCAATAACAAAGAAAACTGTAATGACTGTAATCGCTGTACGAAAAACTGTAGTATGAGTATTGATATTAAAAGTCTAGTTCATACTAATACTAAACTCCCAAATAATTGTATTCAATGCGGTAACTGCGTTGACAAATGCCAAAATGGGGTACTGAAATTTTCGTTTGGTATAGAAAAGTAACAACTAACTGTTGAGTTTCGTAATAGAACGAATTGCAAGAACGAACCAAAAAGTAACTAACAAAAATGAATGAGATTATATGAAACAAATGAAAAAGTTTTTATGGGTAATAGTTCTTATATTACCAAGTGTTTTAATCGGTCAGACATTAACACAAAAAGAAATGCTGGCAGATTTTGACCAACTCGAAAGTATTATTAATAACTATTATCGAGCGAAAGATCTTGTTGAACAGAGAACTCAAACTAATGTTACAGAAGAATTAAAACTTTTGCGACAAGAATGTTATTCTATTTCATCAGATTCTGAATTCGCCGATTTGATTCGCAAATCATTAAACACATTATGTGATAAACATACATCAATTGCGAATTCTAGCTTAGTTAAAATGTATGTGGCCAGATTTCCTGATATTTCAAATTATGGTAATGTTAAACTAGCTGACACCCTGAATGCTGATTATTATTATAACTTAGCCTACAACAATGTGATGTCGAAAATGAAATGTGGTATTCGAGCAAAATACATAAATGGTGAATACTATAATTTAAGATCATTTATCAATAAAGATATCTTTGTTGCATCCGGAGAACAAATTACTGCTATTAATGGTATTCCGGTTTCAAAATATGTTGCGCAGAATAAATACACTCTTTATAACTTAACTTGGGATGAGAAAAATCAAAATTGGTATTCAGAATTGTTTTGGCTTAATAATAAAATCATAAAAGATAGTGTTTTTTGTTTGACTATTGGAAAGAAAGAGATAATGCTTAATTGCAGTGTAACAGTAAATAGAACAGAAAAGCTTCAGGAATTTTCATCTACCCCGCTTGTAACAATACTCGATTCAAATATCTTATTTATCAGATTGCCATATATGCAAAATTCAAAATGGTATATCGAACAGGTTACGAATCAATATAATTCAAACATTAAAAAAATTATCATTGATATTAGAGGAAACAGCGGTGGACAGGATAAAGTATGGCAAGATATTTTGAGCGTATTGATTAGTAAACCAATGCTGGTAAAAACCAATATATCAATGAATAATAATGATGCTATCCGAAGAATATTGCCATTTTATAATATAAGCGAGCCGCGCATTATCAGTTCCGATACAATTTTTCCGGCGCCTAATAATATCAACTTCAAGGGCAAGATTTACGTTCTTCAAGATAATGATACTTATTCATCAGCAAGTAGCTTGTCTTCGTTAGCATTTCAAATGGATGAATTGCTCTTAATAGGGCAACCAACATCGTATATTGGCGGCAGTGGCTTAACACCATTGATATGGCGATTAGACAATTCAGGAATAATTTTGCGTATGCCTTTTACTGCCGATTTGTCGGGCGGATTTATAAATCCTTATATGAACAAGGTTGAAATTGAAATTCCACAAAATGTTGAAACTTTCTTTGAAACAATAACAGAGAACCAATACGATATTGAATATCTAATAAATAAAGATAAGTTGATAGAGTTCGTAAGAAAACAATATTAACATACTCTTTACACTGCTCGATAGTAATATAACCGATTAAATTTCCTTTTTTTTAAATAATTGAAACCAAACCAATTGCAATTCGTAATAAAACGAGTTACTGCAATTAAAAATATTTTTTGATTTTAAACTATGTCCCATAAATATAAGATATGTAATTATGAATAATAATATACGATTTCCATTTAGATTTTTCTTAATAACATTTATTTGGTCGTGGATATGTTGGACTCCGCTAGTACTGGGCAGTCTCCAAATTATTCCTCTTTCAGATAAACTTTTATCAATCTTGACAGTACCTATAATATCGCTCGGAATATTCGGCCCCCTCGTTGGTGCTCTTTTTGCCCTGCATAAAGAACATGGCAAAGGTTCTTCAAAAACATACCTGCGAAGTTTTCTTGATCTACGCATAGGTTGGAAAGCATATATTATTCCAATATTTATTTTGGGTGGAAGTACATTTATCGCTTGGTTTTTACCGGAATTATTCGGGGAAAAACGATTTTTGATGCTATTACCCAATCTTTGGGTTTTTATCCCTTATGTATTAATTATGATCTTTTTGGGTGGAGGTCAAGAAGAATTTGGTTGGCGGGGTTATGCCCTCCCCATTCTTGAAAGTAAATTCGGAATTTGGTTTGCAAACATAATTTTAGGGTTGATTTGGGCTTGTTGGCATCTCCCATTATTTTTCATAACAGGTTCAAGTCAAGTTTATATGAATTTCGGGGGCTTTATTCTTCTCACGATCGGTTATTCGTTTATATTTTCTTGGATTCGACAAATATCAGGCAATAAACCATTTGCAGGACTTTATACTCACGGTCTTGCTAATGCTTTTATACCGCTAATGCCTACATTGATTATGCAAAAAAACATTCCACAACCACGTTTTTGGATATGGGTAACCTTGACGTTCTTAATTGGCATTATTATTACAATCGTACGCGATACAAAATCCAAAACAGAAAATAAATAGACAAAAAATCTCAATCCTTATGGTAACACAAATAACTTTTGCAATATATTTTTATATAATTGAAACTAAAAGAATTGTGTTTCGTAATAAGCAAGAAGCTCGATAAAATTAAATGGTAACTAAAAAATAAATTGGATTTACTTTATGAATAAATTCTACAAAATTTCGCTTATAATACTAGTATTAATTATTGGTATTCAATCACTCAAAAGCCAAACTAAAGGTAGTTTTGAGATTAATGTTAATATGCCTTCCGGAACAAGGGTTATAGCATTTTATGTTCCAACAGACTATGACCCATCGAAGGAATATAGGCTAATGATTTGTCTTCACGGATCCGGTCAGCCTGCTACCGATTTTAGGGATAATTTATGTCCTGATTGGGCAACTTTTATAAAAAACACAATTTATGCGTGTCCTGAAGGCAGTGGTCCATCCCTAGACTTTTATAATGAAGAAGGAGATGAAACCATTATCGATTCAGCAATCAGCTATGTAAAACAGAATTATTCGATTGATGAAAAAGAGATAATTCTTGAAGGTTTTTCATTAGGAGCTAGAAGCGCTCTTAAGTATGGGCTTGAAAATCCTGATAAAATCAAGGGATTGCTTTTAAATACTCCGGCTATGCAAAGTTACTTAGATGTTACTAATAATCCTTTATATAGTTTGAATTTTAAATATGAGAATGGGTCAAAACTACCTATTGCTATAACACACGGGGCTTCGGACAGACAATATTATAACCCTGTTGATACTTTATACAAAATTCTTACTGAAAATAATGCTAAGGTTTTGTTTACAAGAGTTCCCCAAATGGGACACAATATACCGGATAAATCAGTAATACAAAAATGTCTTGATTTTATTAATGAGCCTCTGAAGAATAATCTTGATGCCGATATTTCAAAAATATTAATGACCAATAGAACTTATGTTCAAAAAATGAAACCAAAGTTCAGAATGAGAAATTTGGGTGCGCAAGAAATTACCTCTGCGAATATTGCATATTCAATCAATGGCGCATCGACAGATTATTCCTGGAGTGGTTCGATTTCTTCATTTAAATATGCCGATATTGAATTGCCTGAAATTCTTTGTTCTGAAAAAAAGAATGTTTTAGTTGTTAAAATCAAAAGTATAAATGGTTCAAATACTGATATATCGCTACCTGGTAAGAAACAAGATAGTATAATTTTTCAGAATTTGACTCAAAGCCTAAAATTACCGTTTAAATGCGGATTTGAACTAACTGATCCCAATCTGACTTATTTTTCCTTACAAACTGCAGGCGGAATGGTTTCCTGGAATCTTCGCCAAAATGCTAAGACCGAAGGTGCTTATTCATTAATGATGTATAATACTCCTTTCTTTAATATAAACCAAGGTTTAGCAGAGAATCTTTTATCTCCTTTGTTGGATTTAACATCTGTTAAAAACCCTTGTGTAGCATTTGATCTTGGATTTAACTATATTAAATTAACAACAGAAGACGGCTATCCTGAGAATTATACATATACAGATACTCTTAAGATAATGATGTCAACAGATAATGGGAAAACATATACGAATATTTATACTAAGTCTGGTGCGGAACTTGCTACTGTAAGCACTCCTATAACTAATCCGCCAACCCTTAATGATTGCGTTTTTACACCCGCATCTCAAAATCAGTGGCGTACTGAGATTGTTAAACTTAATGATTTCGCAGACAATTCAAATGTATTATTTGTTTTTAAAGATGTTTCCGGAAATGGCGGTACTTTATGGTTAGACAATATCAGATTTTTATCCTACGATGATATTACAGATGTATCAGAAGGAAATTCAGTTTCCGGAATTTCTATATCACCAAATCCTGCAATTGATATGATAAATTTGAAAATACCCGATAATACAAATGAAGTACGAATATACAATTTCGCAGGTATTCAAATATTTAATGCGCAAATAGAATCAGGTCAAACCGAATTCCAAATAAATACGGATTGTTTCAATTCCGGTATTTATATGGTTGAGGTTTTGTCTGGAGATAGAGTAATGAGAGACAAATTAGTGATAATGAAATAAACTCATTCGAACAGAGTGATTTATAACAACGATAAAAATATTAAAAAAATGAAAGCAATAATATGTACGAAATACGGTCCTCCTGAAGTTCTTCAAATTCAGGAGGTAGAAAAACCAAAACCCAAAGACAACGAGGTTTTAGTAAAAGTAATTGCAACAACTGTAACCAAAGGTGACTCAAGAATCCGTAGTTTCACTGTGCCTTTTTGGCAATGGCTTCCTTCAAGGTTGTACTTAGGAATAACAAAGCCCAAAAGAGCTATTACAGGGATGGAACTATCCGGTGAAATTGAAGCAATTGGCAGCAATGTGAAACGATTTAATGTTGGAGACCAGATTTTTTCCTTTGTTGGCTTTGGATTTGGAGCCAATGCTGAATACAAATGTATTTCAGAAAATGGGGCAAACACTATGGATGGATTAATAACTATTAAACCATCAAATATAAGTTTCGCCGAAGCGGCCGCTTCAACCGGAGGTGCATTGACTGCTTTGGCTTGCCTTAAAAAAGCAAATATTAAAAAGGGACAGAAAGTGTTAATCTATGGTGCATCCGGAAGCGTTGGAACATTTGCGGTTCAACTTGCCAAATATTTTGAGGCAGAAGTTACAGGAGTGTGCAGTACGAATAATCTGACTTTAGTGAAATCTATTGGGGCAGATAATGTACTGGATTACACTAAAGAGGATTTTAGAAAAACCGCAGAGCGATATGATTTTATATTCGATGCAGTAGCAAAAACTTCACGGTCAAGCTGTAAACCCTTGCTAAATCCAAAAGGAATTTTTATATCCGCACACGACAATCAAAATTCCATACCCATAAATACAGATGATCTAAACTTTATCAAAGAACTATTGGAGAACAGCCAATTAAAGCCGGTAATTGATAAAATTTATCCTTTTGAACAAATAGTTGAAGCTCACCGATACGTTGACGCTGGGCATAAAAAGGGCAATGTAATTATTAATATAGTTGGAAAATGAAAAAAATGAAAACAACAAGACGAACTGCAATATTTGTCGGACTATTATTTTTAGTTTCGACAGTAACGTTTATGATAGGAAGTAACCTAATACAATCTTTTTTAATTGATGTAAGTCAAAATAAATCCACATTAATTCTGGGAGTTGTTCTTGAAATTATTTGTGGGCTTGCTGTTGTTGGTATTGGAGTTTTGATGTTTCCAATATTAAAACTCTTCAACAAAAGATTAGCACTTGGATATATTATATTCAGGGCTATCGAGTGCACAACTATAATTATTGGAGGTATTTACCTGTTATCACTATTGACTTATATGTGGAAATACGAAATGATAATTTTTGTTTTCACAGCCGTAGGAGGACTTATACTTTCTTATTTATTATATATATCTAAACTTATTCCCCGATATTTGTCTGTACTTGGAATAATAGGATATTCAATGTTATTTCTCAGAGTTGTGTTCGATATATTTAGCATATTTCATATAAGTGAAACTGTTGGTATGCTTATATATATTCCAGGTGGATTATTTGAATTATTTCTTCCTATATGGCTTTTTATAAAAGGATTTAATTCATCTGCTATCGCATCCGTAAAGGAAAACGTATGAAAGCAATAATATGCACAAAATACGGACCACCGGAAGTTCTTCAGCTAAAAGAGGTTGAAAAACCTACTCCAAAGGACAATGAAGTTCTTATAAAGATATATGCAACTTCTGTCACGGCAAGCGATTGTATTATTCGTGGCTTTAAATTGCCTTTTAAAATGTGGCTTCCAGCACGTTTGGCATTAGGTATTTCAAAACCTAGAAAAGCTATTCTGGGGCTTGTACTATCAGGAAAAATTGAAAAAGTTGGCGATAGTGTAAAACAATTTAAAAAGGGAGATAAAGTGTTTGCTCATACTTTATTTCAATTTGGAGCTTATGCCGAATTTATATGTGTTCCCGAGGTCAGTGCTATTGCTCTGATGCCTTACAATACATCGTTTGATGAGGCGGCGGCTATACCTTTTGGTGGAACCTTAGCATTATATTATCTACAAAAAGCAAATATTCAAAAAGGGCAAAAAGTTCTTGTTTTTGGTGCTTCCGGAGCAGTCGGGACTTCAGCAATACAGCTTGCAAAATATTTTGGCGCAGAGGTTTCGGGTGTGTGTAGTACAGCTAATTTAGAATTAGTAAAATCACTTGGAGCAGATACAGTTATTGACTATACAACTGACGATTTTACTGATAATGGAACGCAATATGATTTAATATTTGATGCAGTTGGAAAGAAAAAGAGCGCTCATTTACCATACAAAAAAGCATTAACCCCAAACGGGAGATTCATTTCGGTTGATGATGGCAGTCCTGGTGAAAAAGCGGTTTGTAAAGCGAATTTGAATATTCTAAAGGAACTCGTTGAGGCTAGCAAATTAAAGCCGGTTATAGATAAAATTTATCCTTTTGAACAAATTGTGGAAGCTCACCGGTACGTTGATAAGGGGCATAAAAAGGGAAATGTAATTATAACAATTGGCAATAATCACAAAGAATAAATAAATCAAATTTTATGAAAGCAATTGTATGCACTAAATACGGACCAGCGAATGTTCTTCTGCTCAAAGATGTTGAAAAACCTACTCCAAAGGACAATGAAGTTCTAATAAAGATATTTGCAGTTGTTGTGGGAATAGAGGATCCTATGCAGCGAAAAGGTAAACCGTACTTTGGGCGAATTTTTGTCGGCTTTACAAAACCCAGAAAACCAATACTAGGAACTGAATTTGCTGGAGAGATTGAAGCAGTAGGCAAAAATGTAAAGAAATTTAAGAAAGGTGATAGTGTTTTCGGGGTCACAGGTGCAGGTTTTGGTTGTTATGCCGAGTATATGTGTATGCCTGATGGTGGTTTATTGTCAATAAAGTTACCAAATATGACCAACGAGGAAGCCGCACCTGTCTGTGGGGCATTGCAAGCGTGGAATTTACTAACATCTAAAGCAAATATTCAAAGCGGGCAAAAAGTTCTTATTAATGACGCTTCTGGAAGTATAGGTTCGGCCGCTATACAAATTGCTAAAGCATTGGGAGCAGAAGTTACAGGAGTTAGTTGTACTGATAATCTGGAATTTGTAAAATCCCTAGGAGCTGATATCGTAATTGATAATTCAGATGAGGATTTTACTAAAAATGGTCTGAGATATGATATTATATTAGATGTGTCAGGTAAATCTTTATCTTTCCAGTTCAAAAACTCACTTACTAAAAGAGGGTTCTACCTTACTACTTATCCAACGCTATCAGTTTTACTGCAAATGTTTTGGACTGGAATTTTTAACGGTAAAAAAATAATATTTTCAGCAACCGGACTTATGTCAATTTCAAAGCGATTAACCTTCCTTAAAAATCTTCTTTTGCTTTTTGAGGAAGGGAAAATAAGGACTATCGTAGGTAGAAATTATCGGTTAGAACAAATGGTCGAAGCTCACCAATTTGTTGAGCAAGGGCGAATAAAAGGAAATGTTGTAATCACTATAGCTCACAACAACGAAGTTTAATTAATTTAAGGAAAAATATGAAAGCAATTATTTATAGAAATTTCGGTTCTCCAACCGTTCTTGAACCGGCCGATTTAAAGAAACCCATACCAAAAGCTAACGAAGTGCTGATTAAAGTTAAAGCAACAACAGTCACTTCGGCAGATAGTATGATGCGCAGAGGCGATACTTTTTTTAGTAGAATATTGCTTGGGTTTACGCGCCCCAAGAAAAAATTCCAAATTTTGGGAACGGAATTTTCCGGAATAATTGAATCAGTCGGTTCAAATGTAACAAAGTTTCAAACCGGTGATGAGATTTTTGCCTTTAGAGGATTCGGCACGGGTTGTTATGCCGAATACAAATGTATGAATCAAAACGGTTCAATTGCATTGAAGCCTGTAAATATGAGTTTTCTTGAGGCCGCCTCGCTTGTTGACGGCGCCTCAACGGCTTATTTTTTCTTAAAAGAAAAAGCTAATATTCAAGAAGGTCAGAAAGTACTTATAAATGGGGCTTCAGGTAGCATTGGTACATTTGCCGTACAAATAGCCAAATATTTTGGAGCCGAAGTCACAGCCGTTTGCAGTACAAAAAATCTAGAACTCGTTAAATCGCTTGGAGCTGATAAAGTCATAGATTACACAAAAGAAGACTTTACAAAAACAGGGATTCAATATGATATTATTTTTGATACAGTTGGTAAAAGCTCTTTTGCCAAGTGCAAAAACGTACTTAATTCAAGCGCTAAATATGTCACCACAGTAATGACTTTAAAAAGCCTTCTTCAATCAATCCTGACAAAATTTGGGAATAAAAAGAAAGTAATTTTTGAAATGTCTATTAATAAAACAGATGCATTAAAATTTATTAAAACATTGGTAGAAGACGGTAAATTAATAACAATAATAGACAAACAATATCCTCTTAAAGAATTGACCCAAGCTCATACATACGTAGAAAAAGGTCATAAACAGGGCAATGTAGTAATTGAAGTTTAAAATCACCTCACTCACAACAAAGCGTTATAAAATAGGAAAAATATGAAAGCAATAGTTTACACAGAATATGGTGGTCCTGAAGTCCTAAAAATTCAGGAAGTTGAAAAACCGACCCCAAAAGGTAATGAAGTTTTAGTTAGAATTCGTGCTGTTTCTATAAATTTTGGAGATTTGATTGCCCGTAATTACAAGAATATTTCCCCGCGAGAATTCAATATGTTATTTCTCTTTTGGTTATTTGCCAAATTTAGTTTTGGTCTCAATAAACCGAAAATTAAAATATTGGGAAATACATTCGCCGGCGAAATTGAGGCAATTGGAAATGATGTGAAAACATTCAAGCCGGGTGCTCAAGTTTTTGGCTATATAGGAGAAAAAATGGGTGCTTATGCCGAGTATATCTGTATGCCGGAAAATGGTATAATTGCCGGCAAACCTTCGAATATGTCTTATGAAGAAGCTTGCACAATACCTTACGGAACACTTATGGCTTTAAATTTACTCAAAAAAGCAAATATCAAAAAGGGACAAAAAATCCTTATAATAGGTGCTTCCGGTGGAATAGGTTCTGCGGCTGTACAACTTGCGAAACATCATTTTGGAACAGAAGTTACAGGCGTTTGCGGTACTGCAAGATTGGATTTTGTGAAAGCTCTGGGAGCCGATAAAGTTTTAGACTACACTAACGATGATTATATGCAATTCGCTGAAACCTATGATATTATCTTAGACATTTTGGGTAAAGGCACTTTTGCACAATACAAAAAATCACTTAACGAAAACGGTGTTTATTTGTTGGCAAGTTTTAAATCGAAGAAGCTTCTTCAAATGCTATGGACTTCAATTAAAGGCGGTAAGAAGGTTGTTTGTTCTTTATCGATTCCAAAAAATGAAGATTTGATTTTGGTAAAAAATCTGGTTGAAGAAGGAAAAATCAAGTCTATAATTGATAGAACTTTCCCATTGGAACAAATGGCGGAAGCCCACAAATACTTTGAATCCGGAAACCAAAGAGCTAATGTAGTAATAAAGGTATAAATTATGAAAACAAACGAACCGGAAGATAGCTATTTAAAGCAAGTCTTTGTCACGCAGAGCAAAGGATTTGCTGACATATCGAAGAAAAGGGATTTTTGGGCTGAAATAGCCAATGAATTGAATGGAGTTTTTTCCATTTCTCATACAATTTCACAAGATATTGAAATTTTCAATTTAAAAGTACCTTATGAAGATGTCGTAATTGAATTTACTGAATCGGACACGAAACCACTTAAAGTATATTGCGAAATTGAATCAGAAAAAGATATAAGCTTTTCCATATCAATCGAGGATATTTTTGAAAAAATACTTAAAGTATTTGGACAACAGGATATTAAGTTGAATGACCCTGCTTTCGATAAAAAATATTTAGTGAAAGGAAACGATGAAAAGCTGACAATAGATATTATTAACTATAAAAATGTCAAAGAACTAATCTTAAAAACTAATATCTTTTCGGTTACTTGTGAGCATAATAAGAAGAACCGAAAACTTCAAATATCAAGTTTGGTTGGTCGCTCAGTGAATTCCAAAGAAGAAATGAAAGACATATACTCTATGATAAAATCAATAATTGAAAAGGTGAATATAGAAGTTAAGGGATGAAAGAATACTTGAGGCAAAGAACAGCTGATATTCGGTTCTTGAACATTTTGCTGAGGTCAGCAAAACGATAGAAGCAGGTACAACTTCGACTCCGAACAACTACATATTGTGACCTAAGTAATATTTTCCAAAAAATACTTATATTTGTAAATTTTAAATGGTGGAAAATGCGTACTGAATATAACATATATTGCGATGAGAGCTGTCATTTAGAAAATGATAAGCAAAAAGCTATGGTTCTTGGGGCAATCTGGTGTCCTAAGACCAATACGCAAAATATATTCAAAGATATAAGGTCAATTAAAACAAAACATGGATTACCGACTAGGTTTGAAATAAAATGGAATAAGGTATATCCTGCCAAAATTGATTTTTTCGAAGATTTAATCAAATATTTCTTTAATAATGAAGATTTACATTTTCGAGTTATTGTAATTCCGGACAAATCAAAATTGAACCATGAAGACTTTGATCAGACTCACGATGATTTTTATTATAAAATGTATTTTAATTTACTAAAAGTTATTTTAGATCCTGAGTCTTCATATTATATATTCTTGGATATAAAAGATACTAGAAGTCAGAAAAAGATTAATATTCTCAAAGACATTCTTCGAAATAATCATTATGACTATTCAAAGGAAATCATCAAAGGTATTCAACATATTCGTTCACACGAAGTTGAGTTATTACAATTAACTGATTTATTAATTGGTGCTTTCTCATATTTGCATAGAGGTTTAAATGGTAGCTCAGCAAAGTTAAAATTAATTGAGCAAATAAAGGAATATTCCGGTTATTCTATGGTTAAATCAACTCTTTTTCTTGAAAATAAGTTCAATATATTTATTTGGGATACAAGTTTGAAAACTTCCCGGAGACAAAATGTTTGAATTGCCTGAGAAAATTTTACTTGACGATTTTAACGGTGATTGGATGAAGTTTGAAAATGCGGTTTATCAAGCATTTTATAATGATTTCGTAAGAACTAAACCAACTTTCAGAGAAACGAAAATTGAGCTAAAATCACCACTATTGGAAGATGGTAGAGAATACACTTTTTACCACATGGTCTCTTCGGGTTATGATGAATCTTCAAGAAAACCTGATTTGAGAAGATACGAACGCATTAAATGGGCGAAACCAACAATAGAACAATGCGATAACTGGTCTTTGAAAGTTTGGCCTCAAGAAAGAAATGGTAAAAACAGAATTTGTATATGGTTAGAACTGGATGATGAACCTGATTATATAGTTGTTTTAGATGTAAGGAAAAATTATATTCTACTTTGGACAACATTTACCCTAAATTACAAACACGAGAAGAAGAAGAAAATGAAAGAATATCAAGAATTTTTAAAAGGCAAGAGCCGCTAAAACTTAACGGCTCCGTAACTCTTTCAACTATTTGGTTGATGAGATAGTTCAAAATTAATATTTTTATTTAACATAAACAAATTATTATTATAAATATTGTATTAATTTATAAAATTTATTATTTTTAAAATAGTTAACTAACAACCCCAGCAGTTAACAGTGGGGTTGATTTATCAAAACTAACTCGTTCCGAAGCTCCTGCTTTGGAACTTATTTTTGTCATTCCCGAACCGATTTGGAAGCTAACTCCAAACAATTGAAAATTGAAAGTTGAAAATGCGAAGAAAATTATGCCTTTAGTCATAAAATGTTTATAGGCAATATGGGAAGCACCCGGGCTTGCCCGCGTGGCGTTCATTGTGGCACGCCCCAATGCTTCCATCTTCCGCCGCGAAGCGTTGTAATATCAATAACCGCGGGTGTCAGCCCGCGGTTAGAAATGCAATTCATTTGGAGTCCTAGAAGGGCGAAATAATTTATTATTCAACCCCACGCTTAAGCATGGGGTTGAATAATGTAATGTTATAAATTCCTAAACTATTTCCCAGAATTTATTTTTTCTCGGCTATTTCAGTAAATATCTTTTTATATACAAAATATCTAACTTTATGACTTTGTGCAACTTTCTTATTGATAATTACATTGAATAATTCTTCATTAATATCAGCAACTTGTCTATTCAGCAATTTGCTATTAGAATTAATTTGAGGTACAAGTTTATTCTGTGCAAACTCTTTGATTTCTTTATATAAATCAATATATTCTTTATTATTAGATTGTTTCAAATCATTTGCATTGCTTCCATGTTTTTCTAACAATTCATTAAATAGTGAATTATTATTGGAAGAATAATGTGGTATTGCATCATTTGAATAATTTGTAAAGTTAATTAAGTATTTTTCCGTTGTGTATCCTATTGCTATCAGTTTGGGATTATTCAGAATTTTTATTTCATCTGAAAACAAATTCTCCCATTTACTGTATATTTTTTTCCTAATCGTGGTTCGTTCTGGTGTAGTTAATGGTACTTTACAAACATCTGTTATTTGATAATCAAAACTTTCTGAACATAGATATTTGTATGCACAATATTGAATAATTAAATTATTCATCGATTGCATAAACAATTGATCAACAAACCTCTTTTTGCCTTCTTCTTTTCCAACGGACGATTTCAAAGCTGGTTCTAAAGCCACAAGACAATACTTAGGTGCCAAAGAAATAACTGGATTTGGATAAAATTTTCTATGCTCGAGAAAAACTATTTCATCTTTTGTGATGTCTTCCTTAAACTGTTTTTTGAATTTTTCTTCTAAATCTTCATAATTCTTAATCTCTTCGCTCATCTTCTACCTCTATAATTTATAAAATATAATCACTTACACATTTATCCGACAAAAACAACTATAATATCTATATTTACAAAAGCCACTAATGCTAACTTACATAAATTTAATTCATTCGCAAAATGACATTTTGTCTATTTTTCTTAAAAATGATTTTTTTTAGGCTTTGTAACTCTGCTCATTTCCAATTCCAATTCTTCGATTAATCCGCTGAATCTTTCCAATACTTCATATTGAGTTACCTGTGGTAACACCTGTAATATCCCGTTACTTTTTAGCTTGAAAATTTTGGGTTGCTTCGAAGCTATTGACAAACGCAATTTCTTGATTATTTCTCCAATCTGAATAAAATATGGGAATGTAAACGATTCCATATTAATAAACAATCCCTCGTGACGGCAATAGATTCTGATTTTGGTATTTAAACAATAATACTGATGTTCAAAATAGCATTGATAAACATTTTCTTTTGCTAAATATTCAGTTTTATAGCCCCAAGTATCGGCTAAATATTGGCTTGGTTTCATCTCCCTCATCTTTGCATATCCCATTTCAAAACCTAATGCTATGAAATTCCTTATAGAATCATATTCATAAGCCCTGTGGTAATTGATTTTCTGCAATGCTAAGTATTTTTCGCTCGTTCGGGAGAACAAATTGCTATATAATTCTGTTTTGTAATCTGTCATCAAATCTAATGGATCATTCAATTCAAACAGATTATTATAAAATTCATTATAGTCGCGGATAAAAACTTCAGCATTCGGTTCAAATTTCTCTTCATTACAACATTTATCTAAAAAACAATTTATAATAGAGATATCACAGCCGTCATAGTCTATCTCTTCCGGTTCGGGTAATTGATAGCAGGATAAACTCGGAAAACGGTACTCGTCCTCTGCCGATGAGTCCGAATTAAATGCCCAATATTGGAAATGTAGGATTACACTAATTTTTCCCTCGTCGTAAATAGCTAATTTGTCATCTTCAATCTTTTCTGTTTTCTCTATCCGATGCAAATTATATTTCATTTGACTATTAAAAAACTCGGTCATCACTTCGGGATAACTATTCACAAGCCAGTAAATGAAATGCAAATTAAAATCTGATTGTCCGGCTAACGAAAGAGTGTACATAGGCGAACGATAGAGCTTTTCTATTAATTCATTGATTTTTTGCTTATTTGTCATTTTTCTTCCCTTTCTTAGGTATGAACTGCTCAATTACTTCTGCAATTTCTTCATCCACAGTATCATCAACTTTCAAGGACAAATTATTTGTCCAATACGGTATCTCTTGGCGCATTTTTTTATTGAAATAGATTGGAACGACACTCATAATACGAGCTTTTACTTTCGGCACTTTCGATTTGATGAAGTGCCTAGTTTCATCGCAATTTTCCTGCTGGTATTTGTTAAAGTCCCAATATTGAAATCTATCGGTTGGGTCGTCATTCGCCCACACTCCTTCGCGCATAAGGTTGATTTTGTCGATAAAATTATTTTGAGTTGCAAGATTGTGCTTAACAAGCCAACAGGCAAGGACTAATCCCAATCTGTCCGTTCTCCCCTGGGAGTGAAAAAGTATGCGCTTGCCTTGGGCTAAGAATTTATCAATTTGCCTAATTATGGTATCAATTTGCAGATAATCCAATTCTTTTTCGTTTGGGATAACATATTCAAAACGCTCTAGTTCCCAATCGAATTCTTTCAGAATTTCTGCAAACATCCCGCTATTCGCGGCGTCAGTATTTCTTTCTTTAGTAAGAAGTTCTATTATAACATCATATTCGCCTGCGGCTATAAATCGAGCTAAAGAATCAACTCGAAAAACGTCGCGCGCCGGGTGGCTGTGGCTGACGCAAAACAAACTCGGAATAGCCCAAAAGGCGTATAAATCTCCTGGTTTATACTTCTTAAGGTTTTTGTCAATTGCGGCTAAGTCCTGCCAAAGTTTGATTCTGCCATTATTGTTCCTAACGCCGGTAACAATTTGCTTGTCATCTTCGCTTAATTTCTCCGTTTCAACTATCTCATCGGGTAATTTATATCCATAATTATAAAACAGGCGATGTTTCAAGATTTCGGGCGCAATTCCAAAATGCCAGAGTTCAGTATCATCGCTTACAAAACATTTGTCCGGTTCTTGTTCCAATATTTCCTGCATAAAGTTTAGTCCATATAAGATATGGTCATACTTCGCTTGATTGTCTTCGGGCATCATTTTAATTGAATTGATTTTCGGCATAGTTTTCCTATTTTGCAAATTAAACATATACAAAATTAACTTGTACCGTGCCGTATAATGACACATCAAAATCAATTACGAATTAAAAATTACGAATTACGGGGAATCAATTACGAATTACGAATTACAAATTACGCTTTTTTCTTGGTTCCCCATTTTTCAAAGGGGGTTAGGGGGTTTTTCTTCTTCTTCTTCTCATTAATCATTAACAATTTACAATTAACCATTGACAATTATTCTTTGCGTCTCCGCGTCTTTGCGGTAAATTCTTCTTCTTCTCATTTTCAACTGTCAATTAATTGTCGTAATTTTGTACTTGTAATAATTTATATTTTGAGAATTTTATGTTGTATCCCAAACATAACTAGTCTAAATGTCCTTCACAAAATAGCTTCGGTCTTGAACACAGAAGCCAATTATCCATTGCCAATTTCCACAAACGCAAAACCCAAACATACACGAAAACGCTCGGCTCTATAATAGGAGCCGGAATTCAGTTTTATAAATATAATATTCATAGGTAAATACATCTGTGAGACTATATTTTCGTAGAACAAGCATCCGTGCTTGTTTATTAAAAATAATAATATATAAAACTAAAGTTCAGACAAGAATGTCCGAACAACTTTAAAATAAAAGAAAATTAAAAATAATCAGGTATAAATATGAAAGTTTTAAAATTTGGAGGTACTTCAGTAGGAAGTGCCCAACGAATCCGAGAAGTTGCTGATATTGTATGCAACGAAACCGGGCAGATTATTGTTGTCCTTTCGGCTATGAGCGGAACAACAAACACTTTAGTAAAAATCGGCAATGAACTCCGAAACAACCGTACTATCTCTGCAGAAGCAATGATTGGCGATTTGGAAAGTTTATATTTCAGTATAATCGAAGAACTTTACGAAAACCAAGAAATAAAATCTACAATTGTTGACCTTGTTAACCAAACATTCACATACATAAGAAGCTTTTTGTTTAATTCGTTCAATATTTTCGAAGAACGCAATTTATTAGCTCAAGGTGAACTAATGAGCTCAGCTATGTTTTATTCTTATCTACTTGAATTGGGGATAAACACCGATTTGGTTTCAGCTTTAGAATTTATGCGCATTGATAAAAATGGCGAGCCGGATGAATTTTATATAAAAGAAAAGCTTGAAATGTTGTTAAAAGCTGAAAATAAAAAAAGCATAACCATAACTCAGGGCTTTATTTGCAAAAATGCTTATGGTGAAATTGACAATTTGAAACGAGGGGGTAGTGATTATACTGCCACTTTAATTGGTGCGGCTGTTAATGCCGAAGAAGTTCAGATATGGACAGATATTGACGGTTTTCACAATAACGACCCAAGGATTGTCGATAATACCAGCCCAATTTCGAAAATGAGTTTCGATGTTGCGGCGGAATTGTCATATTTCGGAGCAAAAATCTTGCATCCATCAAGCGTTTTACCCGCAAAAAAGAATAATATACCCGTTCGATTGAAAAACACTATGGAACCCCAAGCGCAAGGAACGCTCATCACTTTGGATGATGAATTCGCCGGTATTCAAGCGGTAGCGGCAAAAAGTAATATAACAGCTATTAAAATCAAATCCGACCGAATGCTGATGGCTTACGGTTTTTTGCGCCACGTTTTCGAGATTTTCGAACGCTTCAAAACATCAATTGATATGATTACTACGTCGGAAGTTGCTGTATCGGTTACAATTGATGATGATACTTATTTGGGTGATATAACGGATGAATTGCGGCAATTTGGTAATGTGGAAGTCGATACAGACCAGACAATTATTTGTATTGCTGGAAATTATGCTGAAGATTCGGCGGGAATAGCGGCTTCGGTGATTAATGCTCTGAAGGATATACCGTTAAGAATGATTTCTTATGGTGGAAGTCTTCATAATATATCAGTATTAATTAATACAAAATACAAAGACGCCGCTTTAAATTCATTAAGCGATAATCTCTTTAATGGAGCGCAAGATGCTGAATAATAAAATCATAAAGGAATTTGGCGCCCTACCGACTCCCTTTTATTTTTACGATATGGAGATATTGGATAGAACGTTGGAAGTGCTTACAGGTGAATCGAAAAAGCACGGGTATGTTGTACACTATGCCTTAAAGGCAAATTCAAATACCAAAATTGTTGGCAAAATGGCTGAATTTGGTCTCGGAGCTGACTGTGTAAGCGGCAATGAAATCATTCGTGCTATTGAATGTGGTATTCCCGCCGATAAAATCGTTTTTGCCGGAGTGGGGAAGAGTGATTGGGAAATTGAGATTGCCTTGCAAAACGATATTTTCTGCTTCAATTGCGAATCTATTGCCGAAATTCAAAATATAAATGATTTAGCTAAAAAAGCCGATAAAACAGCAAGAATTGCATTACGGATAAATCCGAATGTATCGGCTTATACTCATAAATACATTACAACCGGTTTAGATGAAAATAAATTCGGTGTAAGTATTAACGAAATGAAAAACATATTGGCTGAACTGAGAAATTGCAAAAATCTAGAATTAATTGGATTGCATTTTCATATTGGGTCTCAAATTACAAATATGGAAGCATTCAAAGGTTTATGTGTTCGAATTAATGAATTACTGACTATAGTAGAGCAATATAACTACAATTTGGAACATATTAACGTAGGCGGCGGTTTGGGTATTGATTACGAAAATCCTGATTTCAATAGTGTACCGGATTTTTGGTCATACTTTTCTGTATTCGAGAAATTTCTGGATTTGCGCCCAAATCAGAAACTACATTTCGAATTGGGGCGTTCATTGGTCGCTCAATGCGGATATTTGATTTCGCGGGTACTCTATATCAAAAAAGGGGTTAAAACGAATTTCGCAATTCTGGATGCCGGTATGACTGAGCTAATACGACCTGCACTCTACCAAGTTCGTCATAAAATAGAAAATCTTACTTCAACTGGAGCAGAAAATGAATACGATGTGGTTGGTCCAATCTGCGAATCGAGTGACACATTCAGCAAAGCGGTAAAGTTACCCGAAACGAAGCGCGGCGATTTGATTGCGATTCGTTCTGCTGGAGCTTACAGCGAATCTATGGCGTTTAATTATAATATGAGACCTGTAGTTAAAGCGTATTATTCGGATGATATAGAAAGGATTGTATGATTTTGCACATCCGATGACTGATGAAGTCATCGGATGAATTGCTAATTTCATATTACAAAAAATATAGAAAAGATAATAAACTAACTACAATTACAGCTAAACCCATTCCATTAAAGTATAGTATATTTAATATCATTTTGTTAAATGTATATCCTATAAATCCAAGAATACAAAATACTCCATTAATGGCAAAAACTATTTTGAGCCATAATCCTAAAGTGGACGCATCAAAAAGCGGAATCAAGAAAAATGAAGAAAATGCGAAGAATAATGTCCAACCCAAAATATTTTTCGAAATAATCATTGATTTGGAATAAAGTTGTGTGTATTCTTCTAGAGAGTCTAAACGCTTTTCTTTTAAGCGGGTTAATACATAAGTTAATTGGATATAATAATGTTCACTGCTTAAAACTATAAACATAACAGCAAATACTAAACTTATCAGGGCTTCTAACCGGAGTTCCGGTTTTGCTAATGAATAGAAAATGCAAACCAATATCAAATAGCAAATACCTGAAATAAAAGTAATCGCTTGGCATACTGTAAATAACTTAAACCATGGCTTGCCGATTTCATCTGCTAAAAAACTGATGCTTTGCCATTTTGGAAGTTTATATTTGCCAATAAGCATTACATAAAATATCGTATATAAACTGAACGATATACATAATAAACCCGAGGCGCATAGGCCTATTATGCGGGTTGTGGAATCTAAATTTGTTAAGTCCATAAATCTTATACTTTTAGAAATGGAACAATGGTTAAATTGATGATTCTTTATAGTTTTCTTGAACCTTCAATTTGAACTGTTCGGAATTACCGAATAGTTCAAATACATTTCAGCTCATATTTATTAAAAACTTCTTTTTCTTTATTTTCCTTATTTCACCAACCAAGGCGCTACATATCCCTCAGGTCTTACTTTAACTATTGGTGTTTTGGGTACATATTGGATATCAATTTTTTCGATTTGTCCATTTACCAATTTATACATAAGCGATTGATATGGTTCGAATTTTACTGGAAATCGGTAATTCATACCATTGTAATCAATTAATACGTCGGCGTTAGCTGTTTCAGTGTTCAGAGATTGACCATATACCAGAGGGAATTTCAACCTTGTGCTTTTAGGATTAGGGAAGAAAATATAAAGTGAATCGCCGTCTATTCTGACCCAATGTTGAGGAATCGCCTTTCCTTTGAAAAATGGTTTTGCGTCAACCGGCATTTCGGAAACAACATTTTTATAGCTAATTAATTGGTCTAATGTGGTCTTATATTTTGATTTTGTTACAGCAGACGGATTTTCAGGATTTTGCTTTAAAACGATTTTCAAACCATTTTTTGCTAATTTTGCTAAACTTTCAAGTACTTTGAAATCCAGATATTTTGAATCCACATAAAGATACGGTACATCCAAATTACCAACTTTAAGCTTCCCATCTATTACTTTAGCTTTAGCAAGAAATTCGCCATTTATCCAGCTTGGATTATATCCTTTCAATTCATCAGGGAAATAGACATAGCGCATTTCGTAGTATCCCCAAGCCCAAATAAATTGCTTTTCTTTCGGCATCACACCCTTTACCCAAGAATCCTCAGTCGGCAAATAAACAGCAATATCCGAATAATTGTTTCCCTTTTTCATAAAGGTGGATATCTTTTCAAGATATTTGTTGAATTCGGGCAATTCAGAGGCAATCGCGCCGGTTGGTCCGATATGAGTAGAAGCATAAAAATTCACGGTATCGGAATTATTTGGATTATGAGCTTTACCGTGCCAGATAATTTGGTTAACCCCATTTGCAAAAAGCGCATCGGCAACCAATTTTAAATCAGCAATTTGCTCTTGGCGGATATAATCGCGGGGCCAGCCGTATAAGCAAGTAAATGTCTCGGAGCTGACAGCATTTTTACCTGTCAGCAATGCCGCAGAAGCTGGAATAGAGCAATACTCCGGTTCAAAAAGCATTGATTCGCCTTCGGGAATATCAAGCAAAGCATAACCCGAAATCAAATCGCAAGGAGCTCCCGAAACTTGTCCGCGTGAAAGAATCCCGTTTTTATTCAGCTTTTCATCGTAATTTTTGTAAAATCCTAAAACTTTATCCGATATTAAACTCATATAATCATATAGATAATGGCTGTTGTAGGGCTTATAAATTGAATCCATATATTTTGTTATATCATAACCGAAGCGTTTTTTGAAATCTTTATCGAATCCGTCGCACCAAAGTTTTTCTGTTTCCACTTCCCAACTATCAACAAAATACGATTGCTGGATTTTGGTATTGGGGCGGGGGAATGCCTTCATCAATCTGTCGAAATAGGGGGTATAGTTCTTTGGTGTTAAATGGTCAATCACATAACCTACTTTCGGGTATTGCCAGGATTTTGCGATTTCCTGTCTCCATTTCGGTTCACCGTATTTTTGTGTAGCTTGACTGAACGGCACATAAGTATCGCCGAAGGGCCAAAGTGTACCGAATGTTAAATCACAGCCCAAGCCGATAGAATCCGCATATTTAACAGTAAAATCAACTATTTTAGTCCATTCCGGCGAGAGCCATTCTTGGCGCGGAGTGTAGGTTGTATCATTTTTATTGAATCTGCTTAACGGATAAACCCAAGCGACTTCCACACCGCCGAAGCCGTTTGCTTTCAAAAAATTGAGGTTGTAGCGGACATCCTGCTCTTTAATTGTCGAGGCAAACCACCAATATCTTGTGTATGGTTTGGATGTCAGCTCAAATGGATTTTTCAAATCTTTTTTCCCGGCAAGGGGTTGCGCTTGGAGAGATATACAGAAAAATATTCCGATTAATACGATTGAAATTCTTACCAAATTTTTCATAATTAGCTTTCAAATTAATAAATTTAAAAATAAACTTTTATATTATGCTAATTTAATAAAAATAAAATTAAATGAAATAACCATTTGTGAAACAAATTATAAAAAAAGACAACTTCTTTGAAAACGAAGAAATTGTCTAATTTAGATACCTTTAAATATTTTTATGTTCATTTTATTTCGCAATAACAAATTTCCCTGAAAAAACATTTTTCATACTATGAATTTTAAAGTAATATATACCATTAGTTAAAAATGAGAAATCTGTGGTTATTCTATTTAACCCTTGATTAGGGAAGTAATAACCATTATCGTAAACTAATTTTCCGGTTTCATTAAATACTTGGAAAATTAAATCGACAGCAACTCCATTTATAGTAAATTCAATGTTTAAAGTGCTTTGTGTTGGTGTTGGGTAGGTTTTAACTTGTATTTTACTAAAAAGACTGTCGCTATTCTCAACATGTACCGCATTGCAATAGAGTCGAGAAAAAGCGCATTTATCATCATCAGTTAATTCCCTTTTTGCTTGATTTGCTTTTGCATTTGAATTCATAATACCATTTGCTAAAGTAATAATAGGTGCACAAATGGGTTTTTCATTGTAATGTTTTAAACCATAAATATGCCCCAATTCGTGTGTAATAATATCGCACAAATTAAGTGTATTATTGGCTAAACCATCCCAATTCTGATTTACTTTATAATATTCACAGTCAGAATTAACTAAAATTCTTCGACTGTTAGTATTTTTAGGGTAATTGAATCCCGTTGTGTTGTTTAATACTATAATGGAAGGAGGAAAACCAGTACCATTACATTTCACAATACAACCTGCCCACCGCGTAGCTGCTTCTGCTACCCTTGAAGTCGGATCTTCTATATCTTTAGGCTCTTGTGTCCAAACTAGGTTAATCATACAAAGACAATCGGCGTTCTGCATTCCACACAAACAATTCCATTGAAATTCTGCACAATGCATATCCGCTTCAACTTTGCTATCATCGAAAACCTCAACGAGACCAGGGCCATTTGATAACATTACGTTGTGAGGTCCTTTATCTGGATTGTATGATAAGCAGACAGGGAATGGTGCTTTAACAACACCTGGATTAACCTCATCTGCAGGATTAGCTGTACAACGAGTAATTCCATCACAAAAACGGTAAGGATATTCTCTATTTGGATCACAATTAATATGTACCCCACAATTTTCATCTTGTGCATCTACAAAGTTAGAAAATACACCGAAAAGAAGTATTAATAAAATAAATTTTTTCATTTTAAAGGCTCCCTTTATGGTGTATAGTTTTTAATTTCATTTATGCGATTGGCAAGTAGGGTATAGAAAGTATTGATGTTAACACTCGTCCCGAAACCCAGTTCATTGTATGTATCAATAACATTTCCATTAACTATTGGGTACATACAGGCAGTTCTCGATTTTGAACATCTAATTGGAAATATCTCATAATATATATGGGAACTATCTCTGCAAATATATCTGTATTCTAAAAAGACTATATATGATTTGCCGTTTTCTAATTCGAATAATGTATCGGTTGGGCTTTCAAAGCCTTGCAAAAACCACTCATTTGCATAGGTAAATTGAATTGTCGGGTCAATTATGGGAAGATTATTGTTATATGATGGCAGTGTTCCTTTAAAAATTTGGTTTGTTGAAGCTATAACATCTCGGCAGTTTTTTGCTATTTGAGCTAGTGAATCAATATAAGAGTATATCGAATCAACATGAATTTGAGCAATAAAAAAGGAACCAATCAATGAAGCATCCAAAATAGGACTTGGAGATTCTTGTAAAACATTTTTGATCAAACCGTAAAAATATTCATCAGCCGGTGCACTGTTGTAACGATTATGATACATAAAACATAAGAAATTACTTGGATTGTATTCAACCGTTTTATAAATGTAGCGCATCATAGTTCTTAAAGTATCGTTATAACTCTGACGGTTCATAAATTCATTATATTCGTTATAACCTGCATACTTGCTTAAACTATCAAGTGCTAAATAACCGATAAATACATCAAGGGACATATTGGAATTGTATGGTGGACAATTAACAATATCATCCATCTGATAATATACTCCTTGAAATCCTGGAAAGCATGGAGGTGATTGCGAATAAACATTAGTATTGATATTTATTAATAGTGCTAATATCAAAATGAGAATTGAAAGTGTTAGTTTCATTTTAATAGATTCCATTAAAGTTAATAAATTAATTCAAATTATTACTATCAAATATCATTTATTTTTTTTAAGTAGAATTAGAAATGTTCCCGAAGATTTTCTCAATTATGGGGGGGGAGAAAAGCATAGCACAGATGTTTGTTGCAGATAGTTGTGGATAAGCACCAACGACATAAATATTTGTTTAGGCGGCATAAAGCTATTGTTACAATTATGGCTAGTATTTGGTAGCTGGTTTGACGCCCTTTAGTTGATTTATTGTAGAAAACCAAAATTAAGTTTTCAACAATATCCGATATTTGATGTAATAATTTTCTCCATTGTTCACCCTGTGGCGAAAGATTCTTTCCGTCGCGAAATAAAAAAGATATGTTTTTTAAAAATTCCATTTATTTTCTTTTTGTTTTACTTCACAAAGCAAATATACTGAAATAAAAATCAAATAAACAAATCTATTCTGTTTATATTTGAAAATAATTGCAAAAAAGTGAAAATAATTTTTGGGAATAGCGGTAGTAGTCTGTTATAATTAGGATTACGATTATAAAAGAAATTGAATTGATTTTTCGTAAAGCAATAGAAGAGAGTTCCAAAGCAGGAGCTTTGGAACTAGTTCACTTTAAATATTATATTATCTTCCGGCTTTTGGCTTGCCGTACCATTTTTTGGGACTGCTTTTTCCGCTTGGTTTTGGTTTGGCAGGTTCCGAATTTCCACGCGGACGGTCCTGCACGGGTGCTTTCACCGCAATTCCATTATTATGCGGCTTTGGTTTGGAATGAATTACTTTTCCGCGGAAATAATCTTCAATTGGTTCTTTAGGTGGAATCATCCCGTGCTTTTTCGGTTTCGAATGAATCACATTAGTGTGTTCCTGGTCTTGGAACGTAGGTTTTGAGGATAAACCATTTCCACGAGGCTGCGGTCTTGAGTGCCCTGCGTTTGCACGAATTTGATGTTGCTCCAGCACTTTCACGGGGTTGTTGTTTTTCAAAGGATAGAGATGTTTTTCGACAACTTCTATTTTCTTTAATATCAATTTTTCAATATCCCGCAAATATGCTTTTTCTTCCGCGTCGCAAAATGAATACGCCGTACCTTCGGCACCCGCTCTGCCTGTTCTGCCGATTCGGTGAACATAAGTTTCAGCGATGTTCGGCATTTCGAAATTTATTACGTAACCCAAATCATCAACATCTATACCGCGCGCCGCTATATCGGTAGCTACCAATACACGTGTGGTTTGCGCTTTGAAATTCGAAAGAGCGTTTTGACGGGCGCTTTGCGATTTATTTCCGTGAATAGCTTCGGCTGAGATATTATGTGTCAGTAGAATCTTTGCAACTTTATTGGCACCGTGTTTTGTACGTGTAAATACCAGCACATTTTTAATTTTCTTATCTTGCAAAATATCAATCAAAAGCGAGTTTTTATTTTCTTTATCAACGAAATAAACGAATTGGTTAATGATGTCAACGGTTGAAGAAAGGGGTGTTACGGAAACCATTTCCGGTTCGTGCAATATAGTATTTGCCAGTTTAATAATTTCCGGCGGCATAGTTGCCGAAAAGAAGAGCGATTGTCTTGTTTTTGGAAGCTTGGCAATGATTTTCTTCACGTCGTGAATAAAACCCATATCCAACATACGGTCAGCTTCATCCAATACGAAAATCTCCACATCAGCTAAAGACAAATATCCTTGATTCATAAGGTCCAAAAGTCTGCCTGGTGTTGCAATCAGAATATCAACGCCATTTCGCAAAACCGCCGTTTGCGGATTTTGGTTCACTCCGCCGAATATGACAGTACTTGTTAAACCAGCGTGGCGGCCATAAGCTTTGAAGCTTTCTTCAATTTGAATCGCTAATTCGCGGGTCGGAGTTACGATTAAACTACGGATTTTTCTTTTTCTGTCCTGCGATTTGTCCGCACTAAGTAATTGCAGAATTGGAATAGCAAATGCCGCGGTTTTACCGGTGCCGGTTTGCGCGCAACCGAGTAAGTCCGTGCCTTGTAATATAATAGGAATTGATTCCGATTGAATAGGAGTCGGAATAGTATAACCTTCTTCTTCGACAGCTTTTAGTATGGGTTCAATTATGTTTAATGATTGGAAAAGCAAATTAGATTTGTTTTTAGAGATACGTGATTCAATATTTTTCGTCAAGATTTTTACCTTCTGTATAAATTTTGCCCTTTGGCAAAGTTCTACTATCACGTAATTAAATCCGAAATATTGCAAAAAATGATTATTCTTATTCATTCGATGACTTTGGGTCATCGAATGAATTGCTATATTTGATAATATATTAATTAAAATTTATACCCTATAGAGCTAGTACTTATTCAAAAATCTCTAATAATTTTTCTCTAATTTGTCCAAGTTTTGCATTCCTTCTTTCAGAATCAATTATAAAATCCTGATCGGCATTTATAGTGATAAAGTTTGCATTATGAAGATTTTGTCCATCAGAAATGATTTGATCAATCATTAGCTTTGCATGCCGTTCGTATTTATATTCTATTAAAAAGATATGCAATTTATCGTAATTAGAAAACGGTGGATTATTCAAAAGATCAACGAAATTAAAGTCTTTGTGTAAAGTTAGACATAATGTTGTAAATAGATTTTGTCCGTCATCGGGCGATGTATCTATTCTTTTTTGAACCAAGTTTAACCATTTTTGTTCAGAAAAATCGTCATTGGAATGAGTTTCAACTGTAAATTTAGTATTTAAACCGGATATTGGATATATTTGTCCATAATTAAATCGGTATCTTCCAAACAAATCAAAAATTATCGTAGTTTTGCCCCATTTATTAAATCCCCCAATAAAAACTGCTTGTTTCATTTTATTTACCTTTATGATATTTAATACTTTTATTGGCGGATAAATAATATTTTAAGCAACTACTTAATTATATGCAAAAATAATAAATATTTCCGAATATTGTTCTATTAAATGCTTATAAAAAAAAAGTTGGTTATTTTTTTGTATTTATAGATAAATAAAGTGCAATAAGGCCGAATAAAAATATAATTATACCTGAAAGTCTATTTATCCAAAAAAGATGGTCAAGCGTAATTTTAGATTTAAAAATACTTACAAAATAGCTCAATGTTAACCACCACAAAGATGCACCCACAAACACGCCTGGAATTATAATTAATGTTGAAGGATGGGTAGCTTTTACAGAACCCAAACCGATACCTGCAAATATTGCTATAAATGAAAAGATTGTTGCAGGATTTGTAAGCGTTAGGAAAAATGTTGAAATGAGATTGTATAAAAGCCCTTTGTTGTTAATTGCTGTTTTCTTTATCTTTGGTTTACTGAAATAAGTAACAGCACCTAAGACGATTAAGAAGAAACCTCCTATCAATTCCAGCCAAAATTGTTGAGTTATCAAAAATGATGACACAACTGTGATACTAAATCCGGCAACCATACCATAGAGTGTGTCAGCAAAAGCCGCACCCATTCCTGTCACGAATCCAGAAAGGCGACCTTCATTGAGCGTCCGCTTTATGGTTAAGATGCCAATTGGACCAACTGGAGCCGCTACTGCGAATCCAATGATGATTCCTTTTATTAATAATTCAAGTTCGAATACAAATGTCATAATTTAATATTAAGTTTAATAATGATTGTGGTAATTTTCTAAAATAACTAATTTAAAATTACGAAGATTACAAGAATAAAAAAAATATTCGGTTTCATTTGAAATGGTTCAGCTTTAAAATCAATAAAGTACAGAAATATTATTGAATTTAAATTTCTTGCTTGGTCCTCTCGACCCTGCTCAATGACCGTTCGGTTCTGATTTATAATCATCTAGACTTCGCTCCATGGCTGTTTCGATTTCTTCTCATTAACCATTGACAATTATCCATTAACCATTATTAAGCATTATTTGCCATATTTTTCTTAATTTTGTAGTCTATATAATAAAAAAACGGAAAAATTGAAATGGCATATCCATTCGGCGAAATAGAAAAAAAATGGCAAAAATATTGGGAAGAAAATAATTCTTACCTGACTGGAACAGACACAAGTAAACCTAAGTATTATATATTAGATATGTTTCCGTATCCAAGCGGTGCGGGACTTCACATTGGGCATCCCGAAGGATACACTGCTACGGACATAATTTCACGCTATAAAGTGATGAAAGGTTTCAATGTATTGCATCCTATGGGATTCGATGCATTTGGTCTGCCAACTGAAAGATACTGTATGACAACAGGTATCCATCCTATCGTAGCCACTGAAAAGAACATAGAAAATTTCAAACGCCAATTGGGAATTTTAGGTTTGGGATATGATTGGGATAGGGAAGTGAACACTACCGACCCGAATTATTACAAATGGTCCCAATGGATGTTCCTTTTAATGTATAATTCCTGGTTCGACAAGTCAATAAACAAAGCAAGCCATATAGATAAATTACCTATTCCTGCGGAATATCAAACTCCTGAAGAAATAGAAAACTACAAAGATTCGAAACGATTAGCTTTTATCTCTATGATTCCTGTGAATTGGTGCGAAGGTTTGGGAACAGTTTTGGCAAACGAAGAAGTTGACGAATGGAAAGGCAAAGGTTACACCGTTGAACGCCGTCCAATGCGCCAATGGATGTTGAGAATTACTGAATACGCCGATAGATTGCTCGAAGATTTGGATTTGGTTGATTGGCCAAGCTCAACAAAAGATATGCAAATAAACTGGATTGGAAAATCGAATGGTGCCGAAGTTGATTTTAAATCAGAATCGGGTGAAACTATACGAGTATTTACAACACGTCCTGACACATTATTCGGTGCCACTTATATGGTTATGGCTCCGGAGCACGAATTGGTTGCAAAACTTATTGCTCCTGAAAAAGTAAAAGAAGTAGAAGAATATAAAGCCATTGCCGCTGAAAAAAGCGATTTGGAACGCACGGAATTGAACAAAGATAAAACCGGTGTTTTCATAGGTGCTTATGCAATAAATCCTTCAAATGGAGAACGTTTACCTATTTGGATTTCTGATTATGTATTATCGCATTACGGTACCGGTGCAATTATGAGCGTTCCGGCGCATGACGAACGCGATTACGAATTTGCAAAGAAATTCAATTTGCCAATCAAACAAGTTGTCGCTCCAAAAGATGGTTCCGCTTGGGATATTGACGAAAGCGCGTTTTGCGAAAAATCCGGTATTGGTGTAAATTCGGCAAACGATGAAGTTTCATTGAATGGGTTAGCAACTCCCGAGGCCATTTTAAAAATGAGCGAATGGTTAGCGAAAAAAGGGATTGGCGAAGCAAAAGTGCAGTTTAAATTGCGCGATTGGCTATTCTCTCGTCAGCGCTATTGGGGAGAACCAATGCCGATAATATTATTTAAAGATGGAACAAAACGCGGATTAGATCCGGATGAATTACCTTTAGTTTTACCTGAAGTAATGGATTTCCAACCGGCCGGTACGGGAGAATCGCCATTAGCAAAAGTTGAGTCATGGATAAATTTTATAGATAAAAAAACGGGTAAAGCCGCAGGTTACGAAACCAATACAATGCCGCAATGGGCAGGCTCTTGCTGGTATTACTTAAGATACATTGATAATAAAAACAGCGAAATTTTCGCCGATTATGATAAATTGGAATATTGGTTGGGTGACAAAGGTGTTGATTTATATGTCGGCGGGGCAGAGCATACAGTATTGCATTTGCTTTACGCGCGTTTTTGGCATAAAGTATTATTCGATTATGGATACGTTCCAACGAAAGAGCCATTCTATAAGCTCTTCCATCAAGGTTTAATAATGGGTGAGGATGGCGAGAAAATGTCCAAATCCCGAGGTAATGTGGTTAGTCCTGATATCGTAATTAATGAATTCGGCGCCGATTCACTTCGTCTTTACGAAATGTTTTTAGGTCCGCTGGAAGCTTCGAAACCATGGAATACAAATGGAATAGTTGGAGTTTATAACTTTTTGAACCGCGCTTGGCGATTGATTGTTGACGAGCATACCGGTGAGTTAAGTTCAAAATTGCAAGATGTTGAGCTGACTCGCGAACAGGAATTAGTTCTTAATTACACAATCATGGATGTTGGCGAGGATATCGAAAAATTAAGTTTTAACACTGCGATTGCGCAAATGATGATCTTCGTAAATGAATTTACGAAAGCTGAGAAAAGACCTAAACACGCTATGGAAAAATTCCTGCTTTGTTTGGCTCCATTTGCTCCGCATATTGCTGAAGAATTGTGGCAACGCTTGGGTCATACAACTTCAATAGTCGGTGTTCCATTCCCTGAATACGACATTGCTAAAACTATTAAAAGTGAAGTCGAAGTTGTTGTACAGGTGCAAAGTAAAATCCGTGGACGCTTAGTGGTAGCTTTGGATACACCGCAAGATGTCATTGAAAAAGCCGCTAAGGAAGACCCGAAAGTAATGTCTTATTTAGAAGGCAAAGAAATCAAAAAAGTCATATTCGTTAAGAATAAACTGATTAACTTTATAGCGGTATAAATGAGTTTGTAAAGTTTATAAAGTGAATGATATATGGCTGTCATGCCTGCGGAAGCAGGCATCCACCTTCAAATTTCTGAATGAAGATTTTAGGGATTAAATGGATTTAAGGATTTATTAAGTAGAGGCGACCCATCGGGTCGTCTTTCTTTATAAAAAGGGAGCATTGGTGCTTGCACCAATGATTTTTATCACGTGGGCAAGCCCGACGTGCTTCCATTTTTATCACGCGGGCAAGCCCGCGTGCTTTCAGGATTGATAAATTAGAAAAAAATTTTTCTAAAAGGTACTTGAAAATCCTTCGAAAATTAGTAATTTTGTATTTTGTATTTGACAAATTGATAAAAAACAGAAACGATATTATTTATTTCATAATTTCTAAAATATGGAGATTTTAATGGACGCCTTTAAAAATATGACTTATCAAGATTTCTCTAAACCGGAAGTCTTCAAAGCTCAACAAGAAGCAATTGATAAAATCCGCGCTACATTCGGCAAAGAATACGCTAACATTATCAATGGTAAAGAATCGTATTCAGAAAAGAAAACAAATTCATATAATCCGGGTCGTAAAGACGAATTACTCGGTATATTCCAAAAAGCCGGTGCAGAGCAAGCTGAAGAAGCTATTCAAGCCGCTGATGCCGCTTTCCAAACTTGGAAAAAAGTTCCAGCTCAAAAACGCGCTGAATATTTATTCCGTGCCGCAGAAGTTGTAAAACGCCGCAGAAACGAAGTCAACGCATGGATGATTTGCGAAGCCGGTAAAAGCTTTTTAGAAGCCGATGCCGATACTTGTGAAGGTATAGATTTCTTAGAATTTTACGGACGCGAAGCAATCCGCTATAGCCAATTACAACCTGTAACACCATATCCTGGTGAAACTAATGAATATTTCTACATTCCATTGGGCGTTGGTCTGTGTATTCCACCTTGGAATTTCCCTTGGGCAATTATGCTTGGTATATCAGCCGCCGCTATTGCCGCTGGTAATACTGTTGTTTTGAAACCATCTTCAGAAACTCCTATGATGGCATGGTTATTCCAAGATATTATGCGCGAAGTTGGCTTACCTGCAGGTGTATTGAACTATTTCGTAGCTTCGGGTGCTGAATCCGGTGATTATTTAGTTGACCACCCAAAAGTACGCTTTATCAGCTTTACAGGTTCAATGGAAATCGGTCTTCGTATTAACGAACGCGCCGCAAAAGTACATTTGGATAAGGGTCAAATCTGGATCAAACGCGTTATCGCCGAAATGGGCGGAAAAGATTGTATCGTTGTTGATAGAGAAGCTAACATTGACGCCGCTGTACAAGGTACAGTAACAGCCGCTTTCGGTTTCCAAGGTCAAAAATGCTCAGCTTGCTCACGCGTTATCGTTGACGCACCGATTTATGATGAATTCGTAGCTAAATTAGTTAAAAAAGCAAGCGAAATCAAACAAGGTGACCCTTACGAAAACTTCTTAGCCGGTCCTGTAATCAGCCCAAAAGCTTATAAAGATATTCTAAATTATATTGAAATCGGTAAAGCTGAAGGGAAATTATTGTTAGGCGGCGAAGTAGCTCCTGGTAACGGATATTACATTCAACCAACAATTATTGAAGTTGACCGCACAGCCCGCATAGCATTGGAAGAAATTTTCGGACCTGTATTAGCTGTCGTTAAAGCAGATGGTTTCGAAGATTTGATTGAAGTTGCTAATAGCACAATTTATGGTTTGACAGGTGCTATCTATACCGAAAATCAGGAAAAAATCTGTAAAGCAAAACGCGATTTCCATTGCGGTAACTTGTATATCAACCGTAAATGCACAGGCGCATTGGTTGATGTTCAACCTTTCGGTGGATTCAATATGTCGGGTACTGACTCTAAAGCAGGTTCAAAAGACTACTTAATGCTGTTTATGCAAGGCAAATCAGTTTCTGAAAAAAATATTACAGTATAAAATAATGAGTTTTTAAAGTTCATAAAGTTTTTAAAGTGAAAAAGATAAAATCAATCCTATGCTTATGTGTAGGATTGATTTTTTTCCCCCTCGCGTAAAGAGTTCCTCTTGATGCGCCTTCTTCGCAAGTCTACTCTATCAAGAGGGATTTAGGGGTGTTTGCTACTCTTCCCATTTATAATTGACAATTAATTTCGACACTTTGTGGTTGTTTTTCTTTCGGCGGGAATTTGTTTGTAGAGAAGCGATTTATAGCGTCTCCTATGCAGACGGGATAGACAATTTAGACGCGATAAATCGCGTCTATACCGGAGGTCGTGACTATTCAAGATGGGCGTATGCAATACGCCTCTACACATCATTCCCAATTTTTCAAAGGTTGTTTGGGGGTTTCTCATCTCTTTCTTACCATTATCAACTATCCACTATCAACTGTCAATTATTCGAATCTGGATTCCCTATGCCTCGGAATTATGGCATTTATCAATGAGATTCCGGCTCGGAGGCCGGAACGACAAAACAAAAATCAGCGTTAATCTGCTAGATCAGCGTCATCAGTTGCTAATTCCTAATCCTGCTAATCCTCTAATCCTGGGCATCGAGATTCTGACAATGAATGTGCGGGTATTGTACGTTTTTAAACCAATTATTTTTCTAAAATAGAATTTATTCGTAATTTGGTATTAGAAATAAATTTAATTTAGCCAATGAAAACATTACAAACAAGCGAGCGCAAGGAATCCGATTTAAAAAAATCTTTAAAACGGCATATCGGCTTTTTTGTAAAATATATAACTATCAAGAAAGCAATCAATTTAGCTGTTAGTTTGATTGAAATGAAACTTAAAATAAAAAAGGTTCATTCATATCCCTCGTATTTACGCGTTGAAGTATCCGCAGTCTGCAATTTGAAATGCCCTGGATGTATATTAAGTGTTAAGCAAAATCTTTCCGGTGAAGAAATTAAAATTAATAAACCATTTATGAATTTTGAAGAGTTCAAAGACAATATCCAAGACTTTTTACCTTATCTTTTAAAAGTGAATTTGTACGACGAAGGTGAACCCTATCTAAATAAAGAAATTAATAAAATTGTTCGCTATTTGCACGATCATAAAGTAGCTACGTGTATTAGTACCAATTTCTCAATCAAATTCAAAGATGAAGATTTGCTCGATATAGTTAATTCAGGTCTAGATCATCTTATCGTAGCTGTTGATGGTATAGACCAGCAGTCATATTCAGAATATCGAGTCGGCGGGAATTACAATTTAGTCATAAATAATATCAAACGTTTAATCGAACATATCGCGAAAACGAAATCTCGTTTAAAAATCGAATTTCAATTTTTGGATTTTAATGATTCAGCGGAAATGCGCCAGCAGGCAAAGCAATTAGCCGAAGAATTGGGTGTCTGGCGGTTTAATGTGATTCGTGATGTCAGCCGCGGAGGACTATTGAAGCAGAAATTCACAGGTACCAAAGAAGAGCGTATGAAAGCGGGATGTTATCAGATTTGGCTCTCGGGTTCGATTACTTCGACAGGTAATTTCTATGCCTGCGATTACGGTGAAGACTCGGGATTTGATGCCCTTGGTTCCGCGGCGAAGTATTCATACCAAAACTTAATGAACCACAATAATATGAAGGAATTACGGCAAGGGTTCTCGGATGTCAGCAAAATGAATAATGTCTGTACTCACTGTATTTTAACGGCAAAAAAGAACAATAGTATTGCTTAAATTTAAGTATCAAATGAAACTAATAAAATAAATTATCGTAAATATTTTTTTAACAACTAGGATAAAATTATGCAAAAAGTTATTAACGATTTCATTGCAGATAAACATGTTGCAATAGTTGGCGTTTCGCGTCATAAACAAAAATGGGGTTCAATGCTATCGGATATGCTTGTAAAAAAAGGATATACTGTTTACCCCGTAAACCCAAAAGCAACCGAGATTAATGGTGTAAAATGCTATGCCTCAATAAAAGATCTGCCGGAAAATGTACAAAGCGCAATAATCGCAACACCACGTGAAGCTACTGAACTAATTATGAAAGATTTGCCTGGTTCGAACATAAAACGTGTCTGGTTACAGAAAGGTGCCGGAAAGCACAGTTCTGAATCACTGCAAGCAATTGCCGACGCAAAATCGAATGGGGTAGAGGTAGTTTATGGATTCTGCCCGATGATGTTTTACGAAGGAGGAGCAATGCACGGTACTCATTTGTTTTTCCGTAAATTAATAGGTAATGTACCACAAGAATATAAAAACAAAGGCTAAATATGACTAAAAACGATTTTATTAAATTTGCAAACGAAAATCACGTATGTTATTTGGCGACTGCTGAAAATGACCAGCCGCGTGTTCGCCCGTTAGGTTTCTGGTTTGCAGACGATAGTGGCTTTTATTTCCAAACTGGGGATATGAAACCATTTTACCAACAATTGAAAGCAAACCCGAAAACCGAAGTATGCTTTTATCATCCGGAGGAGATGATTGGAAGCATGATTCGCATAGCCGGAGAAGTGGAATTTCTTGACGATGCGGATTTGAAAGTTAGAGTAATGCAGGAACGTCCATTTTTGAGAGGTTTCGGACTATCGGAAACAAGCCCGGATTTGATTATTTTCCGAATTGCCCACGGTGAAATGTATTTCTGGAATATGGAAAACAATTTGAAACCTAAAGAAATCTTGAAATTTTAATATGTAATTCATCCGATGACTCTTTCGGTTATCGGATGAATTTGAAAATAGAAAAAAACATGAAAAAAACATGAAGAAAACAGATAATATAATGAATAATCTTGATGACGAAGATGAAATGTTAGATAATTACGATTTTGATTATAGCAAGGCAAAACCAAATCGCTTTGCGGCAAAATTGGCTGAACAAGATGGTTATATAAAATTACAACCTGATATTCATAAAGTGTTTGAAACTTCAGATCAAGTTAATAATGCTTTAAGAGCTCTTATTAATGCAATGCCTAAAAAGAAGAATAGAAAATTGAGTCACGCAAAAAAGGAAACTCAGTGTACTTGATTATAGTGTCTTCGTTTTTTTAATTATTCTCATAATATATTTTACTTATAGATCAACCTTATGGTTTACCTTATCGTTGATTCTTAAACAATTGAAAAAAAATGAAAAAGATTAGTAAAAATTTTGTAATTGAAATATTAAGAACACTTGTCATAGCTTTTATCAGCGTATTTGCAGTTGATGTGCTATGGAATTTGTTAATAGATAAAATCGGTTTTGTTATTGATTGGCGTATGGTAATGAGTAACATATTGATAGTGGGTATAGTACTATCCATATTTAGAAGAAATAATAAAAAAAAGAAAACCAATGAGTAGTTTTAAAAGCAAAATGTTCAATTTTATGATGCGAAATAGGCATCTATTTGAAGGAAAATTAAAGAAGGAAACCTATGATTTCAATACTTCAATCCAAGGTTTTAGAGATAAATGCGAAAAGGGTGCAAAAAGATTCGCAAAAATTCCGGATGGAATAAGTGTTAAGGAAGATACTATTGAGGGGATAAAATGTGAATGGTTAATCCCCGAAGGTACAGATAAAAAGAAAGTTATATTATATGTTCACGGTGGGGGATATGTATCGGGGTCGTGCAATGACCATCGCGGATTTGTCTCCAAATTCGCAAAAAGCTCGGGGGTTACAAATCTAACTTATGAGTATAGATTAGCACCGGAAAATACATTTCCAGCGGCTTTGGATGATTCTGTTACGGTTTATAAATCTTTGCTTAATTCCGGGTATAAACCAGAAAACATAATGATCGTGGGCGAATCTGCGGGCGGCGGATTGTGTTTAGCAGCTTTACTCGCGCTAAAAGAACAAAATATTCCATTTCCAAGAGCGGCTGTATCTATTTCACCTTGGACAGACCTTACCTGCTCAAGTGAATCGTATAAAACCAAAAATAAAAAGTCGTTAGCTCCTCTTAACTCGTGGAATGTATTCAGTAAATACTATGTTGGTGATAACGATGCTTCAAATCCACTAATATCGCCACTTTTCGGCAATCTTGAAGGACTTCCGCCAATTCTTATTAATTCAGGAACAGATGATGAACTCTATGAAGATGGTGAAAAGTTCTATGAAAAAGCCAAATCTGCCGGAGTTGATATAACATTTAGAGCCGGAGAGAATATGGTTCATTGTTATCCTTTATTGGCGCCATATTTTGAGGAAGCTACAGAAGCAATGGATGAAATATGCGAATTTGTAAAAAGACATTTGGAAATAAAATAGATTTGATTTTTAGTATCATGTACATTCTTACGCACACTGTACTGTAATTAATTTTCACATAAATTGGATAATTTGACGGTTTATTAGACGGTATTTCAAAATGAATTTCTGCATAAGTGCGATTATGGCTCTTCTGCAAATAATGGCACACATATTGTAGTATTACAATTAGATGGCACTTTAATTTAATTGTTGGTAAGATATGAAAAGATTGTACTTGATTCTTTTAGTGTTTGTATTTAACTACATTATTTGCATTGGTTCGGAGCAAATAGAGCTTTCTTCGCGTTTGGGCAAAACCATTTCGCTTGACAGCAGAAATTACTTCGGGCTTTTTCCTGATGTGAAGGATTACAAATCGGCGGTTTTGATTAAAAATGCCGGTTACAATTATTTTGAAATTATTGCTGGAAAACGAGATGAAAAATCAAAAATTATTCTCTCAGATTCCGCAGTTGCCACTTTGGCTTATGTAATTGATAATTTCGAGGGAATAATTTCGGAACCGGCGAAATACAAATTGAATGGGAAATTAATATCAGGACTTTTAAGAGTAAGTACTCAATTTAATAAAAAAGCTAAATCGGTAAATATCACTTTACGCGACAGCACAAAGTTTTCTGGGTTTGTTCTCTATGCTGACAGTTCAATTGTAGTTACAACGCCGGACAGTGCTTACAGACAAAAATCCGGTAATTTGAGAATCACCGCTTATTCTGATATTTATTCAATTTCAAACGTAGGATATCCGATTATTGATGGGACGAAAACGCTATTCATAATAAACAATAACTCGTTTAAAAAAATTGCGATTTTTAAAAATGTTGCCGGAATAAGTGTGACACCGCCTGAAGTATTGAAATACATTTCAGAAAATCCAATCCTAAAAGTAAAAGAAGTGTATGAGTCATCATTGGATTTCAACAAATTATATTTTAAGAGATTTATGGTATCGGCGAATTTTTCTTACCAGCAATTTTCACCCAAAAAACTACCTTTAATTACAATCCCCGAATGGAGAGATATTACAAAACCTTTGATAATGGATAGATATTATTCATTTGGGTTTGATTTTGCTTATAATATAACCAAATTATTACAATTGCAAATTGGTTATCAGCTTCAAAAAATCGATTATTCTTTAGGACAAGATTATACTACACGAACTATACTGGGGAACGGATTAAATTTAGATTTATACTTAAATGTTTGGAAAAACAAAAATATGAGATTTGAACCTCAGCGTTTATTTGCATATTTATATGGGGGAATTCAATTTGATTACTATGATTACACAGTAAGTAATACATTTCTAGGTCCTGACAACATCCATGGTACAACTGGAATCGATGCAAAAATGAGACAAAGCTACCATGCAGGATTAAGTTGTAAGTACAATATAAACCACCATTACTCTATCAATATGTCTGGATTTATCAATTATCATCCGGGCTTCGGAACAATATATTATTGGGATGGAAAAGGTTATTATTATATTACAAAAAATATTGATAATATTATTAGTTATGGTTTAAAAATTGGATTGGGTAGTGAATTCTAATAACGACAAGGTAATTTTATGAAAAACATGTACTTGATTCTTATAATGTTTGCATTTAGCGCCATTGTTTGCTTTGGCGCAGAACAAATAGAGCTGTCATCGCGTTTGGGCAAATCCATTTCGCTTGATACCAGAAATTACTTCGGGCTTTTTCCTGATGTAAAAGATTATAAATCAGCAGTATTAATAAAAAATGCCGGTTATAATTATTTTGAAATTACTGCAGGAAAGTTAAATGAGAAATCAAAAATCATTCTCACAGATTCCGCAGTAACAACTTTAGCGTATGTAATTGATAATTACGAAGGAATAATATCCGAACCCGCCCAATACAAGTTGAATGGCAAATTGATATCCGGACTTATTAGAGTAAGTACTCAGTTTAATAAAAAAGCTAAATCGGTAAATATCACTTTACGCGATAGCACAAAGTTTTCTGGGTTTATTCTCTATGCTGATAGTTCAAATTTAGTTACAACGCCGGACAGAGCATATAGAGCGACATCTTCTGATTTTCGAATTACTCCTTATTCTGATATTTATTCAATTTCAAATGTTGCCTATCCGATTATTGATGGGACGGAAATAGTTTTCCTATTAAATTTGAAATCATATCAAAAAAATGCACTTTTTAAAAGTGTCAATGGAATTAAAGTAGTACCACCTGAGGTATTAAAATTTGTTGATCAACAACAAACTCGTGATATGAGTAAATCTTACGAATCGCCATTGGATTTCGACAATTTATACTTTAAAAGAATGTCCATATCATTAGACTATTCTTATGAACAATTCTATCCAGACAAATTACAATTATTATCCATCATTGATATGACTAACGTTCCATTAAAATTGACACTTGACAGATATTATTCTTATGGATTTAATTTTGATTATAAACTAACTAAATTTTTAAAATTGCAATTAGGATATAGTTTCGAAAAAATTGATTTTAACATTAGTCAATATTATCAAACAAAATCAATTCTCGGAAATAATGTAAATTTTGATTTGTATTTGAAAGTTTGGTCTAGTAAAAAAAAGGGTTTTGAACCACAGCGTATTTATGCATATTTGTATGGTGGAATTAAAGTAAATTGGTACAATTATAATGTCAACACCATATTACGTAACTTTGAAAATCCTTTAGTTGATTTGGGAATAGATTCTGAAATGAAAAAAAGCTATCATGCCGGTATAAATTTCAATTATAAATTTAATAATACTAATTTTTTAAGTTTATCGGGTTTTGTGAATTATCACAAGAACTTAGGAATGCTATTTTACAGCAATACACCGGAGGGCAATTGTATTACACGGTATATTGATTACATTTATAGTTATGGTTTTACGATTGGTTATGGGGCTGAATTTTAATAACGATAAGGTGATTTTATGAAAAAAACAATTTATATTATTCTATTATCTATCATTATAACATCATGTTACGATGATAAAATAGTCGATCCCAGTAAAGTGGAATCAAAATTAACCGTTACAGTTTATGGATGGGATAACTTACCAGCAAAGTATGCAAAAGTAAAGATTAAAACTGAACTAGGCTTTACCGGAAATATAATTGAAGACTCAACAGATATTAACGGTAGGTATTATGCAACATTGCTTGAAGGAAATTACTTAATCGAAGTATCTGTATATTCAGATAATGTAATTTTCAAATCGAGCAAAAAATTTCAGTTAATTGGAGGCTATAATAAGTCAATTGAAATCAAACCATTAGACAATATTGGAGACATCCATATTAGATTAACCGATGCCAGCGGTAAACCCAAACCTAATATTAATATATCACTTATTACGAGAGAGTTTTCTACATCAAAACTTTCTTTTGAAGAATATAATAATTATAGCTTTCTTTCAGGAATAACGGATACTAACGGAGGAATATCTTTTAAGGCTGTGCCTGCTGGTTTCAATTTCACGGTGTTGGCTTTCAAAGATAGTTCTAATTATCAATACTATACTGATCCAATTTCAGTAAACATAGACCAATATTATGAGAAAAGGCTAATATTTTACTACTAACTGGTGTAACTAATTAATGGAATGGAAACGATAGATGATATTAATACACTCTTTAATTGCAAGTAGATTATGAAGAAATCGTACTTGATTCTTTTAGTGTTAGTTGTTAACTCAGTTATTTGCTTTGGTACAGAGCAAATAGAGTTAACATCGCGTTTGGGCGAATCCATTTCACTCGACAGCAGAAATTACTTCGGGCTTTTTCCGGATGTGAAGGATTACAAATCGGCAGTGTTGTATAAAAATGTTGGACACAATTATTTTGAAATTTCAGCCGGTAAATCGGAAGTGAAATCCAAAATCATACTTTCGGATTCCGCAGTTGCCACTTTGGCTTATGTCATTGACAATTACGAGGGAATAATTTCCGAACCAACCAATTACAAATTGAATGGCAAATTAATATCAGGACTTTTAAGAGTAAGTACGCAGTTTAATAAAAAAGCTAAATCGGTAAATATCACTTTACGCGATAGCACAAAGTTTTCTGGGTTTATTCTCTATGCTGATAGTTCAAATTTAGTTACAACGCCGGACAGTACTTATAGACCAAAATCCGGTAATTTGAGAATCACCGGTTACTACGATATTTATTCCATTACAAATGTTGATTATCCGATAATTGATGGAACGCAAACGCTATTTGTAATCAACAATACCTCGTTTAAAAAAATGGCTATTTTTAAAAACGTTGCCGGAATAAGTGTTACACCACCTGAAGTATTAAAATGCATTTCTGCAAATCCGATCCCAGAAGTGAAAGAAGCGTATAAGTCATCATTAGATTTTGATAAATTGTATTTTAAAAGAATGATGGTAGCAGTAGATTATACTTATCAATTGTTGTACAAAAATAAATATGACTTTATTGTAGGGAATGATATTCCTATTCTTAATCTGTACTTAACTCATTATTGCTCACTTGGTTTAAATTGTAATTATAAAATATCTAGAAGAATGAGCACTGAAATAGGATATAAATATGAATTAATCAGCTATAAAATGGGAAATAATGTCTATAATGCTCTATATAGCAATAGTTTTAATATAAATTTCGGTTATACCATTTGGCACAGTAGAAAGAATCAATTTGAATATAATCAGTTATTTTCTGAACTAATTGGGGGAGTTTCTATTCATAATTATCGTAATAAATCCGATAAAACACAGTATGTAAATACACTATACAGCAAATATTTAACAGGAAATTCCAAACTGAGCTATATGATAGGTACTCGGATGAGATACAAGATTAATAAAACTGCAAACTTGCTAATATCAGGTTTTATTAATTACTACGATCGCTGGGGAAAATTAAGGCTATATAATATGTCTTCCGAAAACATCCCATATAATATCAGTTATGGACTTTCTGCGGGTTTGGGATTTGATTTATAAAAAAAATCCTAAACATGTTTGTATATATCAAACATTATTTGTAATTTTGAACATTGTTCAACAAACAAAACGATGTTAATATGAAAAATAAAGAAATTCAAGAAGAGCGAGTTCGTTCTTACTTCATCGATGCAACCAAGGAATTGCTTAAAGGTGAAGGGCTTAAGGTAGTGAATGTCCGTAATATAGCTGACCGCGCAGGATATTCATCTGCCACACTATATACTTATTTCAAAGATGTAAAGGATTTGATATTCGAATGTGTCAAAGATTTCCAAGAAGAATGTACAGAGTATGTTATTGTCGATACAAAATCCTTACCATCGGGTGTTGCGAAAATTAAAGCTATAACCAAAGCTTACGTGAAATACTTCATTCAATATCCCGGAATATTTGAGCTGTTCTTTATCGAGAAAACACGCGATATAGCACATAAACAACCGACTATTGAGTTGATATACACATTCCTCGACCGTCTGTGCGCTGAAGAATGGAGCTATTGCCTAGAGAATCAGCTAATTGATTCTGAAAAATCCGAAATAATGAAAAACCAGCTTCGCTATGTGATTATTGGATTGTTGTTCCTTTACATTAATCGCCGTCATCCATCTGAATATAAGGAATTCAATAGATTGGTGAATGAGCAGTTGGATAATTTGTTTGCAGAGTAAGGAAAAAGAGGCTGTATAACAGGTTGAAATTTAGCAAAACAGCTCAGACAGGAATGTCTAAGCTACTCTATAATTCAATAACATAGTAGAACAGACATTTCTGTCTGTTCTCTAATTTTGTTGTTTTGAATCTGCCCATTAAAAATATAATTATTTTAGTATCGTTAACAATGATAATTTAATAAATAATACTTTGGGAACAAAAGCAAAAAAATGCCAACGTTACTAATTGATGGACCATATAGATTTTATTTCTATAGCCATGAAAGTACTGAACCACCCCATGTCCATATTGATAGAGATATGTTTTCAGCGAAATTTTGGCTTGAGCCAATCTCAATAAGTAGAAACTATGGTTTTAACGCTAAAGAACTAAATAGTATTTATGAAATAATATTAAAAAATCAAGAATTGTTTTTGGAGCGATGGAATGATTATTTCAGCTTATAACAGCGATACTAGAATAAAATCAGTGGATTTTAATAATGATATGATTGTAGTATATATCATGGATGGCAGAATTATTTCAGTTCCATTGATTTATTACCCAAGATTGTTTAATGCTAGTGACGAACAACTAAAGAACTGGAAAATCTCCGGTGGGGGTTATGGAATACATTGGCCCGATATTGATGAGGATTTAAGTTCCGAAGGATTGCTTAGAGGTGCTCCGGCACCAGTTACAGAACACGCTTATTCTTAAAAATACATTTCGCAAAGGAATGTCTAATCTGCTATATAATTCAATAACATAGTAGAACAGACATTCTTGTCTGTTCTCGAATTAATAGTTTTGAGACAACCCTACCTTAGTTAAAATAAAATATTTAAAGCCCTTCGGATTGGAAGGGCTTTATTTATTTCTTCTTTGTTAGCGTTTACGTAATCTATTCGAATATAAAATTGTTACAATAGTTTTTCATGTCGTTAGGATTTTGATAGTAATCGAAATTAAAATCTGACAAAGGAATACTTTTTGAGCCATGAAGTATATGTCCTGTATAACCTATCGATTCCATAAACTCAAAAGTTTCCAATACTTTTTCTTTTCCCACGTGGCGTTCCTCGATCTCAACAAGAATTTTGGGTTTGAATTTTTTTAAAGTATTGATGCCGCCTTGAAAAATTCTTAATTCATTTCCTTCGACATCAATTTTTAAAAAAGCTGGTTCTATATTAAATTTACTGCAATATGCATCTAATGTTTCTGTTGAAACTGTTTCAGATGAGCCGAAATTTGAATTTTCTTTATGTTCTACAATTGTTGCCCCCGGAGAGGTTGAATTGCTATCTTTGTATGATGGTATATATAGAGTAACTTTGCCTGCAGAATCTGACAACGCCAAATGTTCAATTGTAACATTGTCCCATTTGAATATATCTTTAATTTTTTTGATATACTGATAAAGGTTTGATTGTGGTTCAAAAGCGAACACTTTTCCTTTGCTTCCCACTAAATTTGTCATAAAGTATAAATAACCTGCTTTGTGCGCTCCAATGTCAAGAACGGTCTGTCCTTTTTTAACCGAGGAGTTCAGGTAAGCTATTCCGCCAACGTCGTACTTGTTCTTGTACTTATTCGCCCTGTGTCGAAGTTTAATGCTTTCAATTAGTTTCATTTTTCGTTTTAATAATTTGTATTTATTTGCTTTAAGCCGAAGTATCATATCTTCAACTACTTCTATCTGAAAATTGAAGAAGGTGTGTTAATCATCAGCACCTTGTTTATCTAAACCCTCAATAAACATCATACAAAAATAGGAAAAAAATTTTGTAATTAAATATAGTATTTTGAACAATTTTCAAAATTTACTCCAAAAAAAGCAAAATTTATAGTATTATTTAGAGCAACAGTTTTGTTTATACTGAAAACTATTGATGAATACAGTAAAAGTTTTGTTTATACTGAAAAATAATATTAAAAATAGCATAAGTTTTGTTTATACTGAAAACTACTCAAATGCTCAGACGGAGCGACCGAGCTGCCTAAAAACTATATTTCGCAACTGCCAATAAGTTTGTATTTTATTCAAATAGGAAATCATACAGAAAGATTTTTAGTGGTGCAATAGAATAATTAAAAAAATAATAGTGAATAACAATTAAAATATATGCACTGCTTATTGAATAATTATTTTTAAAATATATCATTGCGTTGTGCGCTTGCTGGGAGTACTTAAATAAACGAGTTGGCGGCATACTCAGTAAATTCAAAGCATTCAATTTACTATTCAAATGACCAAAATGAAAAACGAAATAATTTTATATAGACCGGATGAATTAGCCGAACACATCGAAGTAAGGCTGGTTGATGAAACTGTTTGGTTGAACAGAAATCAAATAGCTACTTTGTTTGGTAGAGATGTTAAAACCATTGGCAAGCATATTAATAATGTTTTTAATGAAGGTGAACTGGAAAAAGAAGTGGTTGTCGCAAATTTTGCGACAACCACACAACACGGAGCTATTAAAGGGAAAACTCATATCAAATCGAAAATGATGAAAAATCATTTTTTGTTAAAGATGACATTGAATTTGGATATAGAAACGTTATACGATTATGGGCGTTTGGATTAAATTATTAGCAATTCTGTGTCAAGATTAAAAAAAGAAAACCTATAATCTAATTTCTCTCGGCGAAGTCTAATAGTAGAACAGACCCCCTCGTCTGTTCAAAAATAAAAACAATTCAAATGGTCTGACGGGGGGGGGGGAGGCCGACCTACCAAAAAACTATATTTCCCATTTGCTCCTCAGTATTTATTTTATCAAAATTGGGAATTATTCAGAAAATATTTGTGATTATATCATTGTAAATGTCTATATTTGTTTTTTGTAAATGTCTATATTTGTTTTTTGTAAATGTCTATATTTGTTTTTTGTAAATATGTATATTTGTTTTTATTAAAAAAGGATAAAGTTATGAAATGGAAATTTAACTTATTTGTTTGTTTCTACCTTTTGATGTTTTACACTTCATATGGTAGTGACAAAGTTCTAACATCATTGGATATTGATAATATTGATGCCGGAGGCGTTTATTCTCGTGCAAACATCGGCACTTATTTTGATGCAAATATCTTCTATGTATTTTATCCGGCTTTCTACAGCCTCCAAGTAGGCGAAAATATTCAAAGAATAAAAGCTCACAAAATGATGCTGAAACCGGATGGAACTATTGAAAATCACGAACAAGCTGACTTGAATGATATTTGCTTTCCTGCTGCCTGCACTTATTTTCAAAGTAAAATTTATTTAGTTGGACAACCAAATCAGAGTTCTGGCTCATTGGTTTACAAAACATTCGACGGCAGTAACTGGTCAGGTGCAAAATCATTGCCAAGCGGTATAGTTACTAAGTCGGCTGTTGCATTAGTTGAACTAAATAATAAGCTTTTTCTTTTTTACAAATATACTGATGGTTCTTTGAGAATGGTTAACAGTGTTGATGGAGTTAACTGGTCTGCTTATAAGGAAGTAAAAACTGCCTGGCTTGACCCGAATCACGGAGCAATAGCCGCTTGTACTTTTATTGATACCGACAATAAATCAAAAATTCTTTATGCTTTTACTAATAAAGAAAACTCCGCTTTCTTTACCGAAATAATGGATGAGAACGGAAATAGCAGCAAAGGAAATAAAATAGATAAATCGGTTAATAACATTTCCATGATACAGGGCTCAACTCATGGTGGCAATACAGGAAATCAGATTCAAATAATTTATTCAGTTTATAACGATAAATATACTGTGCATAAGGTAGAGTATTCTATTGCCAACAATACATTTTCAACTGAAGAAGTCTTAGATTTCGGTATAGGTGATCAAACTATAATTGGAAATCAAGCGGATTATGTACCCGGGACATTTTATACTTTTTATTCGAGTGACCAAGATGCAAATCAAAAATATATTATTACTTCCATATCCCACTTTTACAAAGATCCACAAGACAATTATGGGCGAAACATTAAGTTTTATTCATGGAAATCAGATATTTTAAGAAGAGATAAATCGTTAATGAAAGCAGGCGACGAAATGACGGATTACAATCCTGCCGCGGCATTGTGCAAACTTGTCGGCGTTATCGAAGGACCTCCGCCTTACACTGCTAACGGATATGCTTTCAGAGATTGGGGTCCGCAGGGATATTTCCCGCCATCCTCGCTTGAATATGGCACCAAAGCAACTTCAACTACAGAAAAATCTACTTCAATAAAAACAGATTTGGCTGTCGAAGCAAGTATTCATGGAATTGGAGGTGGATTTCAAAACGCTTTAGAGGATGTTTTTTCCCAGAGTATATCTAAAACAATAGCTCAAAGCATAGCGATTGAACCAACTGAGTTTGTGGGATATGGTTATAGGGTCTTTTTGAAACCTGTGATTCAACGAAAGAAGTATTTCATTTTTGACTGGAAAAATGATTATATGAACATCTCATTTTATACTTTTCAGTTTTTTGGTCCATACATAGTTTACGAACCTTATAAGTTAAGTGAAAGTGGTGAAGGAATTAATCCTCTTGATATTTATACTTATTTGGATAGAAAAAGAAGCTTTTCAGCATATAAGCAGTTATTAAATTTAGATTTTGAATGGGGCATTGGTTCAAATGAAGCAAGCACATTCTCATTCAATACTACTAAGGAAAATTCGAATGAATCAGGCACTAAAATTGGAGTTGGGATTGATGAGGAATTTGGGGAAATTTTCAAAATAAAAATTGACTATGCTTATGAAATAAACTACAAGGTTAAGTCAGTCAGTTCTTTTACAACAGATTTTGCCTTGAAGTTTTATTGTCCCGGCAATGCAAAGGATACAAGCCATGTTAAATATTTCAATGGCAAAATGTATTGGCTGTTGCCTACCAAGAACCAGAACAATTGGTGGGTTCCAAAAGGATTTGAAAAAGATTCAGCATGGCTGATGACATATAATCTGACGTCAATTTCCAATAAATTGGGTGAAGATGTTGTTGATAAAGTCACAGAGGAAAATATGCTTAATATTTCTCCAAATCCTTCTTCAAGTCATTTTGAGATTTTACTTAATCTACCTGAAGTTAAAGATGCAAGTATTGTAATAACAGATATTTTTGGTAATACAATCAAGGAATTTCAAAACCTTACTCTGAACGGTTTATCTCAAAAAATTATTTGGAATACTGAGGCTATAAATGGAACAAGTGTTCCATCAGGTGTTTATCTAATCAATCTAAAAACATCTGCTTTTTCTCTAACAAAAAAAGTCACTTTAATTAAATAAGGAGTTAATAAAATGAAAGCAATTACAATTTTTTTAAGCATAATATTAGCTTCCGGTATTTGCAGTGCAAGTGTATTCAAAACTACAAATTTGAAAAATGATGCTTGGCCCGACAAGGCTGGTAAGCATAGCACTCAAATAAGTTGTTTTTATAATAACAGTATTTATTATTATTATACCGGTTTAAAGGATGGTTACATAAAATTATCTGTCAAAGCGGATAATACAGTAGAGCCGGATATTTGTGCTGAATTAGCAACTTATCCCAATGATGCTTTGGCTGCTTCTTTTTGTGTTTATAACAACGCTTTGTATTATCTTGCATATTTTTCTGGAGTCGGCAATGGTTTAGGATATATTTACAAAACTGATAAATGGTACCCAAACCCAGACAATCAAATTTTTCCCATAGATTTTCAGGCACCCCACAATTTTGAGCGGTTGCGGTTAACCAGTGCCGCTTTGAAAGATACTCTTGGACTTTTTATAATTGATAAATATGGAAAACTTTACTATAAGTATATGACTTCAGATAATAAATGGTCTGTAGAAAAATTGATTTCTTCGGGAAATATAATAGAACCCGGACAGTCTGAATTTACCGATCTGACTTATGGTAATATGGCTTGTGTTTCTTCAACTTATAAAAATAAAAGCTGTTATGTTCTTGCAATTACTGACGGACTGCATAATAAGATTCACTTCAATTATATTGATTCACAGGGTAATATAGTTGATGCGGTTTCATACAGTACTACTGACATAATCTCAAATGTTTCATTAATTTCAGGCAGTGTGGAAGGCGGCGAAACTGGTAAACTGATTCAATGCTTTTATTCAGCATATACGTTTCATCACATAAATCAAGTGGTTCGCATAGAATTGCACCCTGAAACGAAAATTTTCAAAAGCCCCGAAGTTTTAGATTTAAATCAGTTATCAGGGATGGTAGAAAAAATTGATTATAAGACATTTGTACCATCCGCGGCGTACTTCATTGATAATGCGGCTGTGAGCGATATAGTTCATAAAAGAATAGTTCTTTCGACATTATTTGTTAGTACAGAAGAACCCTTTGCTAAAGTTGTTGATAGCTACTTATTCAACGTGTGGAATTCAGATAAATTAATTAAGATAAAAGAAGTCAAAGATACAACTATACAATCTTTTGAAAGATTAATCGGCGTAATTGAGGGTGCACCTCCTTTTGTACTTAATCATTACAGTATGAATGAAATATCAGCATTAGGATATGGTGATTGTTCATCAATAAATCTGGGGAAAACTTATGAAAAAGGGAGCACTTCACATAATGGTTTCCAATCTACAATTACTTTTAAAAATGATTTATATGGTATCGGAGCAGAATATGGAAGTATTTCGAATCAGGAAAGCTCTTATACCAGTTCTTTTATGCACACTACCTCTGTTTCTTTAGACCCTTATTCAGGTGAATTATTGAAAAAGGTAATGTTAGTCCCGCATTTCAATAAAAAAACTTATAAGATTTGCGATTTTTCCGGGAATCCTCTTGATACAATTTCAAATATCTCATGCACTAATATTACAACTACTTATAGGTCGGACTTTCTTTCTAAGTCTGATAAAAAACTAAAATATGACAGTTTGGCTACATATATGTATCGTAATATTGATTTCAATTTATATAACCATATTTATAATACTGCATTTCAATACGTAGTTGGAGCTAAAACTTCAAACCAGCTAGCTATTGAGCAAGAAGACACTTACACACATAATCAGACTTATACAACAACATTCAAACAAAATCATTCGCCTAACAGTAATGATTCACTTGGCTTTTTCAAACTTGCAGGAAGTTGTGAATTTGTCTCTACTATAGAAATAAATACAACTACAAAAATGGGAGATGAACTCGACCTTACATTACATTGCCCAGGCGGTGACAAAGAAGGCGAAGTTGTCAACTTTACTGGAATGTTTCACTGGCTATCATACACTCCCGGACAAAACAACTGGTGGGTACTTGATGGTTATAAAAATGACAAACCTTGGTGTATGACTTATGAGATTTTTAGTATAAACAAATTTAAAGAGTAGTTCGAGCTCATATTTCATTCAAATTGGCAATTATTCAGAAAAATTTGTGATAGTGAGGTATGAATATTAGATGTCGGTTGTGACGAATATTTAGCAAAGCCGGTAGAACTTGATAAATTAATGCAGTTGATTGATAAATATATAAGGTAAAAGAACGTTTGTAACACAATGAAGTGTCTGAAATTTGCTTGAAGCAATACAAAAGTTTTATTTATACTCAAAAGATCATCGAAAACATAAAGGGGGCCGCAAGCCCCCTTTATCATAAAATAAAAAAAATAAAAAAAGCACAACGTACTTATGCCATCAAACTGCAGATAGCGGCAACATTGACCATATCGTCCACAGAGCAACCGCGTGAAAGGTCGCAATAAGGTAAAGCCAAACCTTGAACGATTGGACCAACTGCTTCTGCACCGGCTAAGCGTTGTACCAATTTGTAACCGATGTTTCCGGCGTTCAAATCAGGGAATATGAGCACATTGGCATTACCTGCAACAGTTGAGCCGGGGAATTTCTTTTGTCCAATAGCGGGCACTAAAGCGGCATCTAATTGCATTTCGCCATCGCAAGGTAATTCAGGTGCTTTTTCTTTTACTATTCTTGTAGCTTCGCGAACTTTATCAACAAGTTCGTGTTCAGCGGAACCATTAGTTGAAAATGAAAGCATTCCGATTTTTGGTTCTATACCGGTAATAGCTTGGAAATTTCTTGCGGATGCGATAGCAATGTCTGCTAATTGGGCTGAATCCGGATTCGGATTAATAGCGCAATCGCCAAAGCATAGCATTTTATCGGGCCAAGTCATTACGAAAAATGAACTGACGATAGATATACCCGGTGCTGTACCAACTGAAAATAAAGAAGCTTTTATTACATCACCCGTTGCAGATTCATTACCGGCAACCACAACTTTGATTTTGTCATCTTTTAATAAATAACCGGCAAAATATAAAGGGTCTGCCATTGTTTCGGTTGCTTTTTCAATTGTCATACCTTTGTGCTTGCGTTTTTCAAAAAGCATTTCGGCGTAGCGTGGTAAATCTGTTGATTCCACAGGGTTTAATATTTCAATCCCGGTAATATTTAGATCGGCTTTTTCGGCAATCGCTTTGATTTCCAGAGTGTTTCCGATTAAAACCGGACGGGCAATCTTATTTTCTAATAAAAACATGGATGCTTTTATAGCTCTTTCGTCTTTAGCATCGGGAAAAGCTACTCTTAAGTTTAATGATTTCGCCTTGTCGCGAACGCTTGATATAAAATTATTTTCTGACATAAATTATCCTTTTAAATAATGTAAAATATAATAAGTACAAAATTAAGAAAATTCTTTCAGATATTAAATTAAAAAATGGATTTTAAATTTGGTTTGCGAATTTTATTGAAATTATTATTTTTTTGCTTAATTTAGCTTAATTAAATTTTGTAATTTTTAAATAATGATAATTTGGAGTTAGCAATGAATATTCCGGCTAATTTAAAGTACACAAAAGACCACGAATGGGTTAAAATTGAAGGTAATATCGGAACTTATGGCGTAACTGACCACGCCGCCGGTGAATTAGGTGATGTTGTTTATGTTGATATTCCTGATGCAACTGCTGGATTTAAAGCAGGTGATACATTTGGAACAATCGAAGCAGTGAAAACTGTTGCCGATTTATATGCACCTTGCGGTGGTAAAATCGTTGAAGTAAATACTAAACTCAACGATGCACCGGAAACAATTAATACTGATCCTTATGGTGATGGTTGGATTATTAAATTCGAAATCACTAATATGGCTGATTTAGATGCTTTAATGGATGCAGAAGCTTATAAAGCAATTATATAATTCTAATAATATATATATTTTAAGCCGTCATTCGTGGCGGCTTTTTTTCTATGATTAAAAGCCCAAAATATTACGTCTATAAAGTTCTTGACTTGTTTATGTTCCGCGAAGGAACAGATGAGGATAACCATAGCTTAAAACCAAAAGTTACTTTCGGTTCTATAGTATGGGGTGTTTTATTGCGTACTGTGATTGTAGTCGGCGTAATTTTGCTATTACTCGATTATTTCCATTACGATGTAAATGTTTGGCTAATAATTTTTGCTATATGGCTATTAGCGGCATATCCGGCTTATAAGCAATATAACAAATTCAATCAACGGATGAAGAAATTCAAAGAAGAAACTTTATGCGGTTCGTGCAAGTATTTCAACAGAGATGCGCAATTATGCAGTATATACGACGAACACGTAAGCGAGGAATACATTCCTTGCGAAGGTGAGAGCTGGGAGCCTAAACCATATTTAGATGATGACGAAGATTAGATTTTAATAAAAATCTTTCTAAACATTTTATTGTCAATCTCTATTCGGAAAATATAAATTCCGCTTTCCAATCCGGAAATATCAATTTTTGAAGTATGCGAAACCAATTCCCCGTAAATTAAAATTTTCCCTTGCATATTGATAATAGAATAATACCCTGAGCCAAGCGATAGTAATTTTATGCCGATAAAATCTTTTGCCGGATTTGGTGATAATTCGAACAAAGATTCTTTGTTTTTATCGATAATATCAGTATTGTTAATTAATATAGCATTCGATAAATCAGATATACAAGAATCAGAATTCACGGAGGCAGTGCTATAAATACCATTTGATAATGGGAAATATGTATTTTTACCAAATTCGCTTATTAAGGCATTGTCCTTATACCAATTATAAAAACTTTCGGAACCTAAAGCAACCAATGTATCGTTCCGTCTAATTAATTCAGGAGCTTGCGGTGTTGGATGAACATTAATAAACCCCTCAACTGTATCCTTGCAATTGGGATTATCGAAATAAATATATTTCACGCTGATTTTCCCCGGCTCTACCAACTCAGGGCTGAAAATATTATTCATAACACCCTCTCCAATATAAAAGCCGCCAGATGGAGTGCCTTCTGAGAGCTGATAGGGAGGTGCGTCTTTGCAAAAATTTGGTAATTTGCGCATTAAAGCTTCGGGTTTTTTCAAAATTGATACGTTTTGAATCAATGTATCTAAATAATTATGAAATACTTTTGATTTAATCAATTTTATTTTGCCATTACCGGTCTTATTCCAAAGCACCAATATTGTATCGCCTTTGTTTTCAATTATATTACCTGAGGATATTTCCCATAGATAATCTGCTGTATCCGGATTACTAACTGTATATTCCTCTACGCTATTTTCGCAAACTTGGTATTTACCTGTTAATATAGCTCCAAATTTATCTTCTACAACACCATCATTAATATGTTCATAAGAGCAAGTTTGAGTGTGGCGCGCTAATTTAATAGAGACATTACCGGGGCGTATCCAACGAACTGAAATTTTTCCTGTCATCGAATCAAGAATAATACCGCCGTTAACAGTCCAATAATCATAAACCTTGTTAGATAAAGTTGTATTGTATTCATAAACGCAGTTTTGGATAATCTTTGTTTCACCACTAATGCCGTTTACTTTAGCTGGTAGGTTCATAACTTCATATTCTTTAGAAACATTACAAGTATCATCTGTAACAATAGTTGTAAATCCGCATTTTTCGGTGTCTTCCCATTTTACTGAAATGTAATTATACGCGGAGTCCATTATTTCACCGCCATAAACAGACCAAAATGTATTTTCTCCCGGTCTAATACCGACGGAATATTTGTACTCAGGTTCGTTGCATACTATAAAATCGCCCATTACATTTGCGCTTGGAGATACCCTCAACCTTACCGGCAGACTTATGTCAGCTTTGCAATGAGTCAGTGTATTTTCTGATTCCAATGTAACCGTACCGGTGTTTTTATCAATCCACATCACACTTAACAAATTATTCTCTTCTTTTGTAATAATCCCGCCATCGACAATCCAAGTGTTTTTAACGTATTCGTCACCTGGAGCTGTATAGTTATAGAGAATTGAATGACAGCATATCGAATCGCCATTGATTTTAGGTTCTGGGAAATTAGATATTGACAAATCCTTATCATTAATTGCACTAATTACAGCAGGAGAGGTCGAAACTGCCCGAATTCTATATTTTACAGAAGATGGAATATGAGCAGATATTGAACATTCTATCTTATTATTATTATAAAGTTTACCGGTTGCTAAGGTTAATGGATTAGTGAATTTCCCGTCAGCGTCCGATAATTGGATATTAAATATATTATCTTCCGTAAATGCGGAATTCCCAAGCACTGTAACAATGAACGGTTCAGAACCGCAAATAATAGTACTATCTGGCTTAATTGAAATGATATCTGGTATGTTATTAGAATTAATCGCGCTATAAGCATCTAATTTTCCCCAACCCGAAATAAAATTTATATCTAATCCCGTTAAAGTGTCACGGAAGGCTGTTTCACGCATAGCTTTGTAAATGTCGCAAGGTCTGGCTTTGGGTGAGCGAGACATTATTAGTGCCGCTACACCGGCAACAATTGGAGTGGACATGCTAGTTCCTGACATAATATAATAATTTGCGGATCCTTCAGTATTGCCGTCGTTATCAATCCAGCGTTCTGTAGGAATATAATACATTGACCTATCTCGTAAAGAAATTATACTCTCACCAGGAGCGACTATATCAGGTTTTTGAAGTCCGTCAATTCTTGGTCCACACCCTGAAAATGCAGAGATACTGCCTAATTTTTCGGGTTTAGTTACTGTTTTTCCAACTGAAGAAATCCAAGAATTCCGAGATATGTATGAACCAACGCAAAAAGCACTATCCGCTGCTGAAGGCCAAAGGAGTGTATATAAAGTATCCGGTTTGGCAAAAACAGAGTATTCTGTGTTAGCTGTTTGGTTTTTATCATATAAATATAGATGATATTTACGATGCAAATCTGATTTATTCTCTATTCTCACATAATAACTGCCGATTCCCCTGGAATTATTCATTAGAGCATTCGCAATAATAGAGCCATTACCACGAGGGCTTGTAGTTGGTTCATATTTAATGTTATCGGTAATAGGCTGTTGGTTAGCGTCGTAATAATAAATGTCTAAATCGTTGTCATTTACTAAATCTGTCCAAACAAGATTTATTGATGGTTTTGCTGAATAAACTATTTTGTTTAAATCAACCCGAATAAAAGGGGATAATTCACCCGGTGATAGTTCGCCGGAAAAATGTTCATTCAAATGTCTTGAGTTGCCTATACAGCAAAAAAAAGGTACGCCCTTGCTTGCAATCCAGTCAATAGTCTGTTCCATAGCCGATGATCCATCGTTATAAATATCCTGGGAAGCGTAAGAGAGGGTTATAATATTGGCTCCAAAATCCGTTACGGCATCTATGGCGGCTCCTTGTAAACCTTTTACTGTGCAAGCGGCAGTTTTATCATCACCAATTTTAAGAAATATTAAACCGGAATTATAAGCGGGTGCTTGATAAGAGCCGCCGCCATTGATTTGATTTTTTTCCGACAGTTTACCTTTTGCCAAAGCACAACCGACTACGTGTGTTCCGTGGCCGGTAACTCTATTATAAACATCCATATCAATAGAATCGGGATAAGCTGAATAATCTACAGCTATTATAGTGGGCAATAACTCGTCGGATTTATAGCCCAAATCTATACCTGAATCTAAAAATGCAATTTTTACTTTATCACCGGAATACCCGATGTTATGAACAGAATCAATTTTTGATATTTTGGTTGATAAATTATTTTGTGGGTAGAGCTTTTGTTCGGCATCTGCTATCATTTTTACAAAATCCAGTTTTAAAACCGATTCGATGCTATCGATAGGAATTTTTGCCAAAAGAAAACAATAGGGATGATTGCCAATTTGGGGAACAAAAGTTTTCGGGTATAATACAACACCTCTACTTGTTAGCTGGTGCTCTTCATTTTGTGTAGGTTTATTTGAGAAATAAATAAAAATGAAGTGTTCTTTTGCGTCAGGATTTGATGAGAGTTTATGATTTATAGAGTTAATTAATTGATGACTATAAAGCTTAGTATTACTTTCTTTTGAAATTGCAAATTTATCCGCAACCATATCTTGTGAATAAAGTGAAATTGGCAGTAAAAGCAATATGGCTATTAATAGCTTCATTCATCATCGCTTATATTATGGTCTTCGATTTTTCGATATATCGTTCTTTGGCTAATCCCGAGAGCATCAGCGGCTTTTCGTCTATTACCGGCATATTTTTTCAAAGCGGCGACAATCATTTTTCTTTCCAACTCAGCTATTGTCATATCTTCATGTTCAATGACTGTTTCAATAGTGTTTAGCTCTTGGTGTTGTATAAAATTCAAATTTGCGGTGTCGGATTTAATGCTTAACATTTGTTCCCAAAGTTTGGACATTGCCAAGCGTACATCACTTAGCTCATTGCGGATGTCAAATAGTGTTTTATAAAGCATTTCGACTTCGTGGTTCATATTGAAAGTCTTTTTGGTAGTAACCAGAGCCGAGTTAGTATTTGTTGAAGTAACGTTAAACATTTGTCCTGTGCTTGGTGGAAGAACGTTAGGCATATATTTTCGCAAAGAATCCGATGTAATGTATGGTGTCTTTTCTAATGTAATTATAGTATTTATTATATTTTTCAACTCGCGTACATTTCCATTCCAAGGCAGAGATTTCATAATATTTAGTGCATCATCGGCAATTCCTTCGAACTTGATACCCAATTTTGTACAGACCAAATTGCCAAAGTAATCAACAAGCAATGTTAAATCTTCTGTATGCTCGCGTAAAGCAGGTAAATAAATATGAACGGAATTCAAACGAAAAAATAAATCCTGACGGAATTTTCCATCAACGACCTGCTGGTCAAGATTATAGTTTGTCGCGGCGATAATTCGGACATCGCATTGTTGGATATTAGAGGAACCCAGACGCAAAAATTCACCCGATTCCAAAACGCGAAGTAACTTAACTTGAGTAAGTAATGGTAAATCTCCGATTTCATCCAAAAATAAAGTTCCGCCGTTTGCCGCTTCGAAAAATCCGGTTCTTTGGTCAACCGCTCCGGTGAAAGCACCCTTTTCGTGGCCAAACAGTTCGGATTCCAAAAGATTCTCAGGTATGGCACCGCAATTTACGCTGAGGAAAGGTTTTTTCTTGCGTTTACTAAGCCCGTGAACGGCTTTTGCGAAAATTTCCTTACCTGTACCTGTTTCACCGGTTATTAACACGCTCAAGTCGGTAGGAGCGACCTGCAAAAGTACATCGACAGCATCCAACACAAGCTGAGATTTGCCGATTATCAAATACTGCTGTTGAATCAATTCTTTGATGTTTCTATCAGAATGTGAACTTACCATTTATTTGCCGCCCTTATGTTTTGTCCAATCTTCCCATCCGCCGGTATAAATAAAGACTTTGTCAAATCCCATCATTTCTAAAAATTCAGCTAATTTATGGCTTGAATCGCAGTTGCCGCCATCGCAGTAAACCACGATTTTTTTGTCTGTCGGTAGCTTTTGCAATTTCGCGAAGATTTCGTTTTCAGGATCGTAAGGAAAAATGTTGATTGCGTTGCCTATATGTGATTCAGCGTAATCTTCTGAATTTCGAGCATCTAATAAGACAAAATCTTTATTGCCTATGATTTTCAGCATTTGGCTATAGACTACCGTTTTGCTTAATGTCAATTCAGCAGGTGCGGCTTTCGCTTTTTTGAGAGTATCGAGAACCGGTTTTGGAGCTGTTTCTTTTGGAACGATCGTGTCTTTTGCTTTTGTTTTGATTTCCTGAGTTTGCTTAACTGCCGGACCGAAAAGTTCGTCATTCGATATTTTCTGGATTTTCGCAGGTTTGTAAATCAGTGGTAATCTCTTAGGATTTAATGCATTGTAAACAAAACCCAATAAAACGGAGGTTGCGATTATTAGTATAATCTCGTAAATGTGCTTTTTTGTAATAAAATCTTTCATAGCATTTCTTAATAGTGTCTTATAATTATGACATTTTGACGTATATTTTTTTTTATTGTTGTAGGTGATTTGTCGCTATACGAAATAAAAAAGGGTTCAAAATTTTGAACCCTGAGAAATATGATTTCAATACTCATCCGAAGAATGTAAAGTTGTGCCACACTTTCAAAGTGTGGCACAACTAAATTATGTTATAGATTACATCTTCACAAACTTTGCTGTTTTATCGCCAACTTTTACAAAATACATCCCTTTCGGCAAATCAGAAATATTGATTTGTAGTGGCACGGCGTGCCGTGCATCAGTGGACATCACTGTTTCGCCGAGTGTATTAAAGATTTGGATTACCGAACCTTCCGAAGGTTCGAAACCTTCGGAAGGTTTCAAAGTTATTGTGATATAATCGCTCGCAGGATTTGGAGAAATGATTAGATCATTATTCGTATTTTTATCATTGACACTAACTTCCGATATGTTAAGTTTATAAACACCATTATTCTGTATACAAGCATATAAATAATTGTCTATAACTAACATTCGTAGTACTGGATTATTTGGTAGCCCATTACTAATATCCAACCAATTAGCACCTTTATCTTTAGTAAAAAATACTTTTCCGTAAGCACCAGCGAAAACATAATTACCGTCACTCACTATACTGTGAATATGAATTCTAGTAATATTTGAATTAATATCAATCCACGAAGTACCACCATTTTCTGAATAAAAAACACCTCCTTTTTCAGTGCCTTTTTCGTCAAAATTACCGATAAATATATTTGTTTCGTTACCTGCGATTCCGGAAATACTCTTATATGGTAATCCCTCATTTGATATTTGCCAATTAGAGCCACCGTCTGATGAAATAAACACACCACCACTATGTGTAGTTGCAAATATTTTCTGATTAATGACAGCAACATAGGAAATATCTAAACAAGATAAGCCCTGATTAATAGCTACCCAGTTCATTCCATAATCTGTAGTGGAAAAAACACCACCTGGATATGTTCCAACAAAAATACTATTTGTATTAGAAGCAAGATATGAAGTTGCTTTACTAGTTAAGCCGGAATTAACTTCAGTCCAATTGCTTCCCATATCAGTTGACAAAAATACACCACCATTCCAAGTTGCGGCAAATAACCTGCTGTCTTTTTCTAATAAGCAATATACTTTTAAATTAGTTAAACCCATATTTGATGCTGACCAATTATCACCATTATCAGTTGAAATAAAAACACCACCGTTCCAAGTACCGGCAAAAAGATAATCATTAACCTTAATTATACTGTTAGTACTAAGTTTACCTATACCAGTAGAACTATTTATCCAAGTCTGCGCATTACATAAAGAAGATAAAGCTAAAAATAGCCCAATCAAAGAATAATAAAATTTCTTTTGCATAAAAACCTCCAAAATAATTTAAAATTTAATTAATATTTTTCCAAAATAATTTAAAACAACAATTTTACAATTGTCGTTGGCACCTAGTTGTTTTCGAGATTTACCATCATCACGATACATATAATATTTCCAATCGGTTTGTTTTTTAAAAACATTTAGTTCAATTGCTCTATCGCACCGAACTAATGCAATTATTTTATATTTTTTTAGCTTGCCTTCTTTTGCTAAATTTGAAACTTTAGCGAGAGGTTCCAGATAACATTTAATGCAGGAGCCTATATCTTGATATATAACAACTAATTGTTCATCTTTTTGGAGATCAGCTTTCAATTTTAATTCATCAAAAAGTGTATTTTTTGCATGCAAAGAGCAAACCAAAATTATAAATACAATAATTATTTTTTTACCCATTTTGCTTTCTCCATAATCCATCCTTTGTTATTATGCTTCCGAAAAATAATAATTGAGCTATTCGCTCTATCATAAGCAACGTTTCGGAATAAACCGTTACTGTTATTAAAGGGTATAGTAGTATAATTCACCAATTTGCCATTAGTAGAATACTCTTGTAAGAAAAAATAATTTGGTAATTTAGTCTTTTTGTTTTTTATTACGCTAGAAACGATTATCCCTATATTATTATTTATTGGAAATAACTTCCATATTCTTAAGGCAAACAAGTCGATTAATTTGTTATATGGTAATTCTTTTTTAGATTCGATTTTTTCATTATAAAGATACTCTAAAGTGTTCACATTGTCATAAGGTAAATTAGTAATTTTAAAAATTACTTTTTGCTCATCCGTAATATCATAAATAAAATCACTATACGGATATGCACAATAAACACTTCCTTCAATATATAATAAACTCGGACTCCATTCAAGTCTATAACCTAAATTTGATTTTAAATATTCTTCTGGAAGTTCTGCACAAGTTTCATATTTTGTACAGCTATCATTATACTTCATTACTGAAGTTAATTTATCCATAATTTTAAACTTGTCATTAATTTCATTTTTTGCGGTTGTATAGAATTTTTTATTTTTTTCATTATATATGAAATCATGACCGCGTGCAGCGCAATAACCCTCAATATTGTAGTTGTTTGTATTTTGTCTTAAGGGTAGTATATATTGAAATCTTAATATACTATCCTCTATGATTAAACATGGGTGATTTGTTATGCAAATTTCTTCGGGTAACGAATCTACCGTTTTGCAAGAAATATGTATTAATGCTGAAATATTAATTTGATCTTTTACAAATTTCGCGGTATAAACACTATTTGAAAAATTACTGCCAGCTAAATTAGGATTTAATCCTTTTTTTAAAAGTTCTTCCCTTTGCTCTTTTATTGAATTAATTACAACTTTGCGACCTGTTAAGTATTCTACAGGTCCGATGCCGCATCCGGTTTGTACAAAAAAATCGCTAAAATCTTTCGTAACCATGAAAAATCTTTTTCCTTTGCCTGTTTTATAATTATATAAAACTACCAGATTACCGGAATTATCAGTAATAAGTAAATTATTCCCTTTTTCATCAACCTCGGCATTAGATATATCATTGATAATAACATTTTCCGTTTCTTCAAGTTGAATTGAATCATAAACCTCTAATTGTATTCTTTTCCCTTCTTGAATTAAATGTTTCACATATACTATATTTTGACTACCTCTGCCACAACTTATAATAAGTAAAACTATTATTGATAATTTAATTATAATTCGAGTTTTCATATTAGTTTAATTATTATTAGCAAACTTTAATTATTTATATCCGGTCAGCAACTAATAAGGAATTAGTTGCTGACCTTCTAAGAGATATGCTACGATTCCAAACATATTTCCTATGTCGTTTATGATTAGGTTTATACAGGTAAAAGAGTTACCCCGTAAATTATCCCATTATACGGCGGTAAATCGCTATTAATAAATAACGTTTCGCCACTTATACGCCAACAGGTTCCAGTCAATCCTTCGCATTGTACTCTATAACCACCCCCAATATTTGTATAACGAACAACTTCGCCAGGCATGGTTTGTAATGTTGGGTTTTCTTGACAAACCCATGTACCACCAAGGTTAGTATCATACATAGCACCTAAATAGCTAATTGACGATATAGCTATAATCGCTACAGCTAATATGAACTTCTTCATATTAAATACTCCAAATAATTAATAAAACATTTATAAAAAGAAAACCGCTCGAAGTATCACCAATATTTATTAATTTTGTAATCAGTTATTTTTACAAAATGGATAATACTTCGCATTTTTGGTGAAGTTTTATTTATTTTTTCGTTAAGCCAGAGGAAAACTTTACCAAAGGAAAAACTTTGGCTTTTATTTTTGGGCAATCATAGGCTCATCTCCTTAATTCTACCTATTTCCATATTATTTAATCACTTTTGTTTGTATTGTCAAATAAATATGTCCTAAATTAAAATGAATTAATTTAATATCCAAATTAATTTTTATTCATAATCTTGCGAATATATATATATATATATATATATTATAGACTTACGACAATAAACTATTTTTTAATAAGTGAAAATAATTTAAAATCATTTGTATCTACCTAATAAAACAAAATTTTACTCCCCAAAAATATTTTTATACCACTTCTTGTTTTTCATATCAAAAGTTGATGAAAATCCAATAGCGACCTGAGTGGGTTTGAATCCGTTGTTTTGTGAATGGGTGACTTCTATCATCAATTTGTTCTTTTTGCCGATTATCAGCCCATACGAAAATGCTCCGTAGCTTAAATATTCGGAAGTACCATTAAGTGAATCGTTGTCTTGGTCGAAATAATTAAGCGATGAATAAGAATATCGAGGAGTTAGGTATAGACAAACATCGTCCTTTGGGTGAAAAGATAAATAAAGAGGTACCGAAATATTGGTATTTACCACGCCAAACATAGACCACACAGGGAATGCACCGAAATCTGCACCCACACTTCCGGCAAATAAAGTTTTCTTGTTACCCAAAAATTGATACTTTACTTGACCCATCACGAAACCCGCTGTGTTGAGTTTTAAAGCTAAATCAAAGTTTTCGCACAAGCCATATTTTGCAGTTGCCTCAAAAACCGGAACATAGTCATATTGCACATAATCAATTGCTTCCTTCAAGCTAGGTGAGTTTGGAGTAAATTCACCACTTGTTAAACTGCCGGCAATCTCTAAGTTACCTTTGTCAATTGTTCTGCCGGATTGCAGGGAATTAATTGAAACACAGCCAGAGATGGTTGCAATCATCAATAACGAAACTATATACAAGTAAATCTTCATAAAGCACCACTAATTCTATCTTAATACATTTACTAATCGTAAATTAATATTATTTTTTGAATTATTATAGATAAATTACAATTATTGCGTATTTTGGGTCAACTTATGCTCTATTGGTTAAATAGTTTTATATATCGTTCCGCTGGAACTCTATCTTATCAAATATTCATTTCTATTAATATGGCATCACTACGTGATTCATATTCAACTATTTGGTGGTTACAGTTTGTAAAGTTGAAAGTTCATAAAGTTCATAAAGTAAAGAGGTTAATTATGATTCCATTCTTGCAATTTATAATTTATAATTTATAACTTATAATTGTTTATTAAACTATTTTCATTTTTTTTCGTCAAAGAGAAGATGTTTTGTTAATATTTATTAATTATTCTAATTTCGGAGTAAAAAAATGAGGAACATACTCATTGTATTGTCTTTTATAGCGTTATTTAATGTAAATCAATTATATAGTCAACCAGGTCCTGGCGGAGCCCGTCCCGGTGGTTTCGATATGTCCAAAATGCCCGCAGAAGGCGTCATATCCGGTAAAGTCGTAGATTCGGAAACCGGCGCGAAAATGACGTACACAAACATTATAGTAAGAAGCCAAAAGGATTCTTCTATTGTTACAGGTGCAATAACTAACGAGAAAGGTGAATTTAGTATTACCAAAGTGCCTTATGGCTTGTATTATATAGAAATTAAGTTTGTTGGATATAAGAAATCTATAATCAAAGATGTTAAAGTAACTCCAAAAAATAAAATTGTAAAATTAAATGTGATTAAAATAAATCAATCTACCGCGCAGGGTGATCAAATTGACATAGTTGCCGATAAGCTCTATGTGGATTATAAAATAGATAAGAAAGTTGTAAACGTAAGCCAGGATTTATCCTCGGCCGGTATGACAGCGGTGCAGGCGTTGGAGAATGTTCCTTCTGTACAAGTTGATATAGACGGCAACGTAGCTTTGAGAGGAAGCTCAAATTTTACTGTTTATATAAATGGCAAACCGAGTATAATCCAAGGCAGTGAAGCTTTACAACAAATTCCAAGCGAAACAATTGATAAAATAGAAATTATCACAAATCCTTCAGCTAAATACGATCCGGATGGTGCTTCGGGAATAATTAACGTGTTATTGAAAAAAGATATTCGCCAAGGTTTGAACGGACTTTTTAATGCGAGTTATGGCACTTGGGGTAAGTATTCTGGTGATTTTTTGGTGAATTATTTTCAAGACAAATTCAATTTTTATGTTGGCGGCGACTACCGTGATATGAATTTCGCAGGCGGAAGTAAAGGTAAAACTGTTTATGAGGATACTACTAAGGTTACTCCTTCGCAAATCTATTACGATACGTTAGATACTGAAGGAAGCCGCGACCACCAAAGGAAAAGTTATTCCTTAAAAGCCGGAATGGGTTATGAGTTTACTGATAAAACTAGTGCTACTTTAGAAGGTGTATTTGGAATGGGCGGTGGTGGATTCTTTATGAACTCGGAACAACATCAATACGCAAGTTATTTAGGAACTTCTGATTATCGAATAAATACAAGCGGTGGCTTAGGAACAAGAGATTATTGGGGTGTAAATGGTACATTTCAACATAAATTCGATGATGCCGGTCACCAATTAGATGCTTCATTTCAGTATTCAGACGAAATATCGGATGATCCGAACACTTTATTTGAATGCCCGACAAATTCTGATTTTATAATTATTGATAGTACTTTAAAAAAAGAAAGGCGGATACACGAAGGTGAATTGGAAAAAGAATTACGTATCAAGGCTGACTATGTCTATCCGATAGATGATAAACAAAAAATAGAAGCTGGTTACAGCTATAGGATGGATCGGAATAAGGAAACTTATAAATTGGACTTGCTCGATAATTCAACAAATATTTGGAACAACATTGATTCACTGAATACAGATATGACTTTTACAAACGATATTCATTCAGTTTATGGAACTTATACCGGTGGAATAAGTGATTTGGGATATATGATTGGTTTACGAGGAGAGTATAATTATCGATTTATCCAAAATAGAGATAGTATAGCCAAATTAGATATATGGGATATTTTCCCATCAGTACATTTATCCTATAAATTAAACGATGAAAATCAATTAATGGCAAGCTATACAAGACGGGTTGATAGACCGCGCGGTTGGGACTTAGATCCGTTTGTAACATATATTGATGCTAATAATATTCGTACAGGTAATCCGAAACTGAAGCCGGAGTATTCAAATTCCTATGAACTAAATTACCAATATGCTTTTGCAAATGCTTCTTATGTATCAATTGAAGGATACTATCGTCACAGGACCAATATTATAAGTCCAGTTCGCAATAGAGTTGATGGTATTATCATCAATACGGTTGATAATATTGATAATGACTATTCATCTGGTTTGGAAGGAATGTTAAATTGGAGACCTGCAAAATGGGTAAACTTCACTGTTTCAGGTACATATTATAATTACCGTTTAAATACAATTTTATCAGGTGATACAATAGCAAGAAATACTAATACTTGGTCTAGTAGAGCGAATGTCATATTTAATTTTGGACCTAATACACGTTTCCAAATCAGCGGAGATTATAGCGCGCCGAGCGTTTCAGCTCAAGGTACAACAACCTCGATGTACGGAATGAATTTAGCAATTAAACAAGATTTCTTGAAAAATATGCTGTCGGTTTCGCTAAATGTACGAGATGTGTTTGCAACATACCATCGTGGTTTTACGACGACTTCTCTGGGGCTTTATTCGGAAAATTCGATGTGGCGGGAAGCACCGGTTGTAATGTTAAACCTAACCTATCGCTTGAATAATTACAAAAAGGATCCTAAAAAAGATTCAAATGGTAATGGCGGTAGCGAAGAACCAATGGATGGTTTTTAATAATCATTTCGTATGATTTGATTATATTTGTATTATGAAAATTGCAATTCCGCAAAATAGTATATACAATTTGATATTGAAAAACGTTGATGAAGTTTGTAAATCCAACAATATCGAGTTGATAAAAGTAACCCCCGAGCGTGCCGGTGATTTATTCCGCAAGCGCTTGGTGGATGTTGCTTTATTGTCCCCATTGGATTATTTCCGTGGTATGGGCAAAGGCGATTACCGCATTATACCCGGTGCCTGCTTAGCAGTGCAGGGTTATAGCGGCTTACTCTCGTTGAATTTTAAGCCCAATTTACGAACCATAAACAACAGCTCTGTTGATTTTGATAACGAGTATTTACTATCAATAACACGGATACTTTTAGCAGAACGCTATGATATGATTATTGAATTTGTAAAAGATAGTGCCAATCTTGAAGAGGCTTTAGCGAAATACGACGCGGCATTACTTCTAAATCACCCAAGTGAAGGCAGTCTTGATATTAGCGAAGATTGGTTTTTATCGTATGATCTTCCTTTACCGCTTGCTTATTGGGTTGGCATTAACGAAGAATTTGATTCCGAGATTAACGAGTATATCCAACTTTTCGCTGGAACCGATGAAGAAAATCAAGAATTAGAGATTATTCAATCTGATACAGATGAAGAAAGAAACGGTAAATACCTCTTTAAATGGAATGATATTCATAAAGAAGCCTTGGAGCGTACAGCCGATTTGTTTTATTATCACACTTTAGTAAGCGAAATTGCAGATATCAACGTCGCTGACATAAATTTAGAAACGAAAATTATTAGAGATTAAGATGAACGATAAATTTGAAGTATTTGTTTTGGATGATACTAAGTATCAAACCAAATTAAATAAAATGTTCAATAACCGCAAGAAATTCAAACCAGAAAATTTGGGTTTAGCTACAGCTTTCATACCCGGAAGCATACGCGAAATATATGTAAAAAAAGGCGATAAAGTAAAAGCTCAACAACCTGTATTAGTTCTTGAAGCTATGAAAATGAGAAATATTTACAAAGCCCCTATTGATGGAATAGTTAAGGATATACTGGTTTCAACTTCTGAAAAAGTTGTAAAAAACCAAGAATTATTTGAGATAATTTAACTATTCTATTAAATTAAATTAAAGGTGCCTTATGTCTCTTAGTAAGAATGTCACTTACGAAGAATCAATATTTTTTACTGATTATAACGAATATAAAAAAACAATCGAAGAATCAATAGCTGAAAACTTAGAGTATCGGCTAGTTAAAGACAAAACAAATTTGCTCGCTGAAGATATTTTCCGAGCTACAGCGCTTAGTATTCGTGATGAATTAGTCAAAAAGTGGCTCAGAACCCGCAAAAAAATATATGATGACCACGGTAGGAAATTGTATTACCTTTCTATGGAATTTCTGATGGGTAGGCTTTTAGGTACTTCCTTAATAAATCTCGGATTATTTGATAAGTGCAAAGAAGTTTTAGAACGAAACGGTTGGGACATCGATGAAATTCTTGAATATGAGCATGATATGGGCTTGGGCAATGGAGGTTTAGGCAGATTGGCCTCATGCTTCCTCGATTCAATGGCGACATTGGAATTGCCTGCCATTGGTTATGGAATAAGGTATCAATACGGAATTTTTGAGCAAAGGATTGAACACGATGAGCAAATCGAAAAACCGGATAACTGGCTTAAATTCGGAAGTCCGTGGGAACTTACCCGTCCGGACCATTCATATAAGATTCGATTTTACGGTAAAGTAGAAAGCAGATTGGATAGTGCAGGCAGAATTTATATGGATTGGAATTCTACGAGCGATGTATTAGCACTTGCTTACGATATTCCAATTCCGGGTTATCAAAACGAAGTTGTAAACAGTTTGAGACTTTGGGAAGCGAAAGCCGCAAAAGATTTCGATTTAAACCAATTCAATCAAGGCGATTATATACGTTCTGTTGAAGGCAAAAACGAATCAGAAAATATATCCAAGGTGCTTTACCCAAATGATAATACCATGCAAGGCAAAGAACTACGCCTTAAGCAACAGTATTTTTATGTATCAGCTTCACTTCAAGATATAATCCGTAAGCATAAAACTAAAAACCCAAATTTAGAAAATTTCCACGCAAAAACAGTTATTCAACTTAACGATACTCATCCTGCGATTGCTATTGCGGAATTGATGCGCATACTCGTTGATGAAGAAGGTTTCTCTTGGCAAAACGCTTGGAATATAACCAGCCATACATTCGCTTATACGAACCATACTGTTTTGGATGAAGCGTTAGAACGCTGGTCAGTTAATTTATTGGGTCGCCTCCTTCCACGCCATCTTCAGATTATTTATGAAATCAACCAAAGATTTTTAGATAAAGTTCGGATGCACTACCGCAATGACTTGGATAAAATTCGCGATATGTCATTAGTTTCGGAAGGTACTGAAAAAACAATCAAAATGGCGCACCTTGCAGTTGTTGGCAGTTTTTCAATTAACGGTGTAGCTGAACTGCATACTGATATATTGAAAAAAAGACTCTTTAAAGATTTCTACGATTTTATGCCGGAGAAATTTTCTAACAAAACCAATGGTGTAACTCAAAGAAGATGGATTTCAAAAGCCAATCCGCTATTAGCTGAGTTATTGACAAAAAAAATCGGTTCGGATTGGATAAATAATTTATATAAAGTTAAAGAAATTGCTCAATTTGCCGACGATGAAGATTTTCAATTGGAATGGCAAAAAGTAAAAATTGAAAACAAAAACAAATTAATCAAGTACATCAAAGAAACCCAGAATATAGAACTTAAAGCCGACTCATTATTCGATGTTCAAATCAAAAGAATCCACGAATACAAAAGACAGCTTCTGAATTTACTGCATGTGATAACGCTTTATAATCGAATTAAAGATAATCCTGAGCAAGTTTGTGGAAACAGAGTTGTTATATTTGCAGGTAAGGCGGCACCCGGATATAATTTGGCTAAGCGCATAATTCATTTGATTAATGCGGTAGCACGGGTCATAAACAATGATTCCGAAATTGATGGCAGATTGAAAGTTATCTTTATTCCAAATTATTCAGTATCATTGGCGGAATTAATTATTCCTGCTTCCGATTTATCGGAACAAATTTCCACCGCTGGTTTGGAAGCATCCGGTACGGGTAATATGAAATTTATGATGAATGGTGCTATCACAATGGGAACTCAAGATGGTGCCAATATAGAAATGATTCAGGAAGTTGGTATAGAAAATGCCTATATATTTGGTCTTGATGCTGATGAGATATTCAATCTTAAACTGAATGGATATTTCCCGAGTCAATATATTGAGTCGAATCCGGAAATATCGAGAATTATTGATATGATTGAGAATAATTACTTTTCGCCAATAGAATTCGGTATTTTTGATGATATAGTTGAGCATTTAAGAACAATAGATTTCTATTGCTTGTTAGCTGATTATCCTGATTACATAGAGAAACAGAAATTGGCAGAAACAGAGTTTTGCAATAAAAAGCTCTGGACAAAAAAATCGATTTTGAATACTGCAAATTCCGGCAAGTTTTCTACTGACCGGACAATTTTAGAATATAATAAAGACATTTGGAAATTAAATAGAATTACGTAATTAATTAATAAAAAGGGTAAAATGGAATTTTTAGCTTCAATGGTAGATGTTTTTCTGCATTTAGATGTATATATGGCAGATATAATTCAGCAATACGGTACATTAACTTATGTGATTTTATTTGTTGTTATTTTCTGTGAAACCGGTCTGGTGGTAACTCCATTTTTACCTGGAGATTCTTTGATTTTTGCCGCAGGAACATTTGCGGCGATAGCGGCAAGCAATTTAAGTGTTGGTTTACTTTTTGTAATTTTATCAACTGCCGCTGTCTTGGGGTCTGCTTGCAATTTTTGGATTGGGAAAAAATTAGGGGATAAAGCGGAACGTGGTGAAATAAGATTTATTAAAAAGCAATATATAGAAAAAACGCATAAGTTTTTTGAAAAGCACGGAGGTAAAACTATATTTTTAGCACGTTATGTCCCAATAATTAGAACTTTTGTTCCTTTTGTAGCTGGTGCCGGACAAATGTCGAATAAGTATTTTTTATCGTATAACTTTTTCGGTGGGATTACTTGGGTTGGGATTTTTTTGGCTTTAGGTTATTTCTTCGGAAACATTCCATTCGTTAAAAGCAATTTCGAACTTGTGATAATAGCGATTATTTTTGTTTCCTTTTTACCAGCAGTAATTGAATGGATTAGACACAAAAGCTCAGCAAAAAAAGCAGTTTAATTTTTCATAATGAAAATTTATTTTATGATTATTTCATATTAAAATTTGTTAAAATCGAATATTAGTCATAATTTTGTAATTATAAATTTCAGAAATTTATAAAATCGTTCTTTTTTATTATTGACTTGTAATACTGAAGTATTACAGTTTAATTCAAATATTCCTTCCGATTGGCGGGGTGTTTGATTATAAAGAAGAGGGGAGAGAACAGGCTCTGTGAACCTCTGGCAACCTACTGTGAAAAGTAAAGGTGCCAAAACCTGCCCGAAAGGGAGTGATAATTTTACGCTTTATCCGATAAAGGTAATTCATTATGTATAATAATGGATTCCGGAATATGGTTACGAGAACTCTCTTTCGAAAAGTACTTACTTTCAAAAGAGAGTTTTTTTGTATCATATTTGCGAGATTAGTTATTATGTCTAAAATAGTTGTCAAATTCGGCGGCTCCAATCTAAAAAATCCTGACGATTTAAAGAAAATTGTTCGGGTGGTTCAAACCTACAATCAACCATTGGTTGTTGTTGTTTCTGCGCTTTATGGTGTTACCGAGCGCCTTCACGAAATATTAACACGTTTAGGCCAGCATCTCGATAATATGAACGAATTATCTCTCTATTTATATGAAATAAATAAAGATATTATTGAAAGAAATATTATTGATCCTGAATTAAAAGCAGAAACGGAAAAAGGAATAAATTCCAGATTGAGTGAATTAGAAAAATACCTAATCGGAATACATTTTATTGGCGAAACACCTGATTTTGTGAAAGATGTTGTATTAAGCTACGGAGAAAGACTTAGCTCGTATTTGACAACAGCAATTCTTAATGATAATGGTATTGATAGTCGGGAGATTTTACCCGAAGAATTAGGATTAATAACTAACGGTAAATATGGTGATGCCTCGATTGATTTCGAATCCTCAATATCATCAGTTTCAGAGAAATTAAGCGGAAATAAAACATTTGTCGTTCCGGGTTTTTATGGCATTTCACTCGATGGGAAAGTCAATATTTTGGGTCGAGGCGGAAGCGATTACAGTGCCGCGGCGATAGCAAAATGTATCGATGCAAAATCACTCGATATTTGGAAAGATGTGGATGGATTCCTTAGTGCCGATCCAAAAATTGTCAATAAGCCTGTTGTAATAAAAAACCTTAACTATAACGAAGCGGCTGAGCTATCATATTTTGGCGCCAAGATTTTGCATCCGAGAACAGTCGAACCTCTCATAGCAAGCAATATTAAAATAAAATTATATAACATTAATGATTATAAACAATTAAATCCGGTAACAATAATCAATGGCGTCAGCCACATCCGGGAAAGCATTGTAAAAAGTGTTACTTACGCCGATGATATTTCTATTTTGAAACTCAAGGGTGTGGGAGTGGGCATAAAACCCGGTATTCTATCAAAAATAACTACCGCTTTCGATATAAACAATATTAATATCAAATCAGTAATCACAACCCAAACCGCAATAAACTTCATTTTATCAAAAAATGATATTATTACAGCAACCGAATTATTGAAAAAACTAAATCTTGAGATTTTGTATCGTATCGAATGTGTTGTTGATATTTCGCTTATAGCAGTCGTTGGTGAAGGGATGGTAAGCCAAAAAGGGATAGCCAACAAGGTATCGGGTGCTATTGCCAAAAAAGACATAAATATCGAAATTATGTCGCTTGGAGCATCGGATGTTGCGGCTTATTTCATCGTTAAAACTGAGGATTGTTTATTAGCAATCAATGAAATTCACAGTGAATTCTTTAATAATTAATATAAATTCAGAGGAAAAAAATGGAATCGAACTATCGTTACGAAACATTACAAATCCACGCGGGATTCAATCCTGAAGAACATAATTTAGTGGTAGCAGTACCGATTTATCAAACAACTTCGTACAAATTTAAAAATTCAGAACACGCGGCTAATCTTTTCGCTTTGAAAGAATTTGGGAATATTTATACGCGATTAATGAACCCGACTACAGATGTCTTAGAAAAGAGAATTGCCGCATTGGAAGGTGGAGTTGGAGCATTGGCTGTTGCTTCAGGCCACGCCGCGCAATTTATAGCATTAACGACTTTAATGGAATTCGGCGATAATTTTGTCAGTTCACCATTTTTATATGGTGGTACTTATAACCAGTTTAAAGTAACTTTCAAGCGTCTTGGAATTGATTGCCGATTTGCTGAATCGCTCGAAGCAAATGATTTCGAAAAATTAATCAACGATCAAACAAAAGCAATTTATCTTGAAACAATAGGCAACCCGGGTTTTAACGTACCCGATTTCGAAAAATTCGCGTTGTTATCAGAAAAATATGGCATTCCGCTGATAGTTGATAATACATTTGGAGCCGGTGGTTATTTCTGCCAGCCAATTAAATATGGAGCCAATATTGTTGTAGCTTCGGCAACAAAATGGATTGGTGGCCACGGTAATTCAATGGGCGGTGTGATAATTGACGGCGGTAATTTCAATTGGGCTAACGGCAAATTCCCACAATTTACTGAACCATCGGAAGGGTATCATGGTTTAAAGTTTTGGGAAACATTCGGGAATCTGGCATTTATAATTAAAGCGAGGGTTGAAGGCTTGCGCGATTTGGGTTCGTGCTTAAGTCCGTTCAATTCTTTTCAGTTGATTCAAGGTTTGGAAACATTATCGTTAAGAGCTGAACGTCATTCGAGCAACGCGCTGAAATTAGCAAAATGGCTAAGCGAAAATGAACTAGTTGAAAAAGTCAGCTACCTTGGATTGGCAAATCATCCTTCGCATAATTTAGCAGACAAATATCTTGAAAATGGATATGGCGGCGTACTTTCGTTCGAAATTAAAGGTTCGAAAGAACAAACGATAAAATTTGTAGATTCTTTGAAATTAATAAGTCATTTAGCCAACGTCGGCGATGTAAGAACCTTAATAATTCAGCCTTCGGCAACAACTCACCAGCAATTAAGTGCAGACGAACAATTGGCGGCAGGCGTAACACCTTCATTGTTGAGAGTATCAGTAGGTTTAGAGCATATTGAGGATATAATTGATGACTTTAAACAAGCATTTGAAAAATTAGATTAGAAATTAAATAAATTCGGAATTGAAATGAATATAACAAATAATATAACTGAATTAATTGGTAAAACTCCATTGGTAAGAATTAATAAACTTAACGAAGGTGGATTTGCCGATATAGTTGCTAAAGTCGAATTTGTTAACCCAACTAGTTCAGTAAAAGATAGAGTAAGTTTGGCAATGATCGAAGATGCGGAACAAGCGGGGAAGATAAATAGCGAAACAACCATTATTGAACCCACAAGCGGAAATACAGGTATCGGACTGGCAATGGTCTGTGCTGTGAAAGGTTATAAACTGATATTAACAATGCCCGAAAGTATGAGTATTGAACGCCGGGCATTAGTCCAAGCTTTTGGCGCGGAAATCGTTTTAACTCCAAAAGAATTAGGAATGTCCGGTGCAATTTCTCGTGCTGAAGAAATTCAAAAGAATAATACGAATTCAATTGTTTTACAACAATTCAAAAATCAAAGCTGTGTTAGAATTCATAAGGCAACAACAGCGGAAGAAATCTGGAAAGATACTGATGGTACTGTTGCAATAATAGTAGCCGGAGTTGGTACTGGTGGTACGATAACCGGTATTGGCGAGGTGATTAAAAGCAAAAAATCATCCGTTAAAGTTATTGCTGTTGAGCCAGCCGATTCTCCGGTTTTATCGGGTGGTAAAGCAGGACCGCATAAAATTCAAGGTATTGGGGCGGGATTTGTTCCGGAAATACTTAATACTTCGATAATTGATGAGATTATAGCCGTTACGAATGATGATGCTATCCGCACAGCGCAAGAACTTATAAAATCAGAAGGTATATTAAGCGGAATATCATCAGGAGCCGCAATTTTTGCCGCGCTCGAAGTTGCCAAAAGACCCGAAAACAAAGGAAAACTCATTGTGGTGATATTACCAGATACAGCAGAAAGATATTTAAGCACAGACTTATTTAAATTAGGGAATTAAAAATTAATGGAAAAAGCATATTTAGATGAAATTGCTAATCAATTAAGCAATATAAAAGATAATAAGATACTGAATCATTTTGCAATACATGCTTCGCCGCTTCCTTCGAGAAGCGATTTATCTCAGATTGTTGAAACTCTCGATGAAATATTTTTCCCGGGTTTTGACGGCCGATATGAGAAAGATAGAGCTTCGCTTAAAGAACTTTTCACAATGAAGTTAGAATTTGTGTACTCATTGTTATGCATACAAATCAAGCAAGGAATGTGCCTGCATTGCCATAATAATTCAAAATCCAGCGTTCAATGTGAAAAAGAATCTGAACAAATAGCATCAAAGTTTATGAATTCATTACCGCTTATAAAAGCACTCCTGCTGAAGGATGTTTTAGCGGCTTATAATGGTGATCCTGCTTCAAAAAGCTACGAAGAAGTGATATTTTGTTATCCGAGTATAGCTATACTAACTCATTACAGAATAGCAAATCAATTATTTTTGCTCGGCGCAGACCTCATAGCACGTATAATTATGGAAATAGCTCACAGCCAAACCGGAATTGATATTCACCCGGGGGCACAAATAGGCGAAAGCTTTTTTATTGACCATGGTACAGGTGTAGTGATTGGTGAAACGGCAATAATTGGCAATAATGTAAGGCTTTATCAAGGTGTTACATTAGGAGCGAAAAGCTTTCCTCTTGATCCGGGCGGTAATCCAATCAAAGGAATCGCTCGCCATCCGATAATTGAAGATAACGTGATCATATATTCTAACGCTACCATATTAGGTCGGGTAGTTATTGGCGAAAACTCGGTTATAGGGGGCAATACTTGGGTAACAGAAGATGTTCCCGCAAATTCAAAATTGTTTAACAGTATTAATAAAAATGGAAAAGAAATTAAATTATAAAGATAGATTTGAACTCGAATTGGGCGAAGCGCTAAACGGTATAGACATAAGCTATCATACTTATGGAAAATTCGATTCAAATATAAATAACGTAGTTTGGATATGCCACGCTTTGACTGCTAATTCCGATGCGCAGGATTGGTGGAGCGGAATAGTTGGCGAAGGAAAACTCTATGACCCTGCCAAGTACTTTATTGTTTGCGCTAATTATTTGGGTTCCTGCTATGGAACAACCGGACCACTTAGTATAAACCTCGAAACCGGTAATCCATACTACAGAACATTTCCAAAAATAACCGTCCGCGATATGATTAAAGCGCACAATATCCTTCGCGAGCATTTAGGAATTGAGCAAATTCACACTGTTCTTGGCGGTTCGATAGGCGGATTTCAAGCTTTAGAATGGAGCATTATGAATCCCGATTTATTTTCAAATATGATTTTAATCGGAACAAATGAAAAAACTACACCTTGGTTGAAAGCCTTTAACGAGTCACAAAGGATGGCTATTTTGGCGGATAAAACTTATTTCGAAGATAGCCCCGATGGCGGCAAAGAAGGTTTAAAAGTGGCTCGCTCAATCGCACTGCTAAGCTACAGGAATTATGATATATACAATAAAACACAAGCAGATAACAGTGATGAAATAACGGATAATTTCAATGCTTGCTCATATCAGCAGTATCAGGGAACTAAATTGATTAATCGGTTTAACGCTTATTCTTATATCAATCTAACACACTCAGTTGATACACATAATATTGGCAGAGGTAGGGGTTCGGTAAATGAAGTATTGTCGCAAATTAAAGCTAGAACATTGTGTATAGGAACTTCTACCGATATATTATTTCCGCCAGCAGAACAAAAAAGACTTGCGGAATTAATTCCGAATGCAGAGTTTATTGAGATAAATTCTCGTTATGGTCACGACGGTTTTCTAATCGAAGACGAAAAGATAACCGAAATAATCAATGATTTTTATAATTAGAGGCGCATTATGGATAACAAAATAAAAATCGGGCTTTTTGGATTTGGAACTGTTGGCGGTGGCTTATTTCACGTTTTGGAAAAAGCAAATACAAAAAATATAGAAATCGTTAAAATCTGTATTAAAAACAGAGATAAAAAGAGAGAAATTAATTTACCGATATTCACTTATGAACCTAAGGATATTTTGGAGGATTCTGAAATCAATTTGGTTGTCGAATTAATTGACGATTCCGAAGCAGCGTATAAAATTGTAAAACAATCACTTTTAAATGGTAAAAGTGTAGTATCAGGTAATAAAAAAATGCTTGCAGAGCACCTCGAGGAATTGATCGAGTTGCAAAAGGAAACTAATACCGCTTTGCTTTACGACGCTTCCGCTTGCGGCAGTATTCCAATAATCAGAAACCTAGAGGAATACTACGACAATGATTTATTGAAATCGGTTACCGGTATTCTGAATGGCTCGTCGAATTACATATTAACGAAAATGTTTTCGGACAACCAGGGATATGCAGAAGCCTTAGCGGAAGCACAAAGACTTGGTTTCGCTGAAAGCAATCCTAAACTCGATGTCGAAGGATTAGATTCACTGAATAAACTGGTGATTATTGCTGTCCATAGCATAGGGGTTTACGTTCATCCAAGTAAAATTTTAAATTATGGAATACCAAAAATTAATGGTGAGGATATTAATTACGCCTTAGAAAAGGGTAAGAAATTCAAACTTGTTGGGCAGGTTTTGAAAGTGGATGATTCGCAATTCACAATGTTCGTTTTGCCGAAGTTGGTGAATCCTGACGAATACATATATAATGTTGAGGATGAATATAACGGGGTTGTAATCGAAGGTGAATGTTATGATAAGCAATTTATGTTCGGCAAAGGAGCTGGTGCTTATCCGACGGGTTCGGCTATTTTATCGGATATTACAGCTCGTTTGCATAATTATAAGTATGAATATAAAAAGAAAAATCACTTTAAACCGTTGTTATATACAACAAATATCAGCTTAGAAATATATTTGCGTTATAATAATTCATTAGACATTAGTTTGTTTGATTTTGAAGAAATTTCGGAAAAGTATTCAGCAACAAATACAAATTATATAAAGGGATATATCAAACTTGATAATTTGATTAATATTAAACATATTTTGCCGAAATTGAATTTATTCTTAGCTACCACAGGAAATTACAGATAAATAAATGAAAACGCAATCAAGAATATATAAAGAATTAGAGAAAAGGGTATTGGTGTTGGATGGTGCTATGGGTACTGAAATCCAAAAGTTTCATCTTGTAGAAGCAGATTACCGCGGCGATTTGTTTAAATCCATTTCGCATCCGCTGAAAGGATGCAATGATCTTCTTTCATTAACTAAACCCAAATTAATCGAATCTATTCACCGCGCTTATTTGGAAGCCGGAGCTGATATTATAGAAACCAACACATTTAATGCACAGCGAATTTCGATGGAAGATTACGGTTTGGAAAACTATGTTTATGAGATGAATTTTTCTTCAGCACGTTTAGCGCATTCATTGGCAGGGGAATATACCCAAAAAACTTCTATACCCCGCTTTGTTGCCGGTTCCATAGGTCCTACAGGAAAAACTACATCTATGTCGCCAAAAGTTGATGAGCCTGCTTATAGAACGCTTACTTTTGATAGATTAGTAAGTGCTTATATAGAACAAATCAATGGTCTATTCGACGGCGGAGTTGATTTATTTCTAATAGAAACTATTTTTGATACGTTAAACGCAAAAGCGGCAATTTATGCGCTTGAAGAAGTTTTTAAAGAAAGAAACAGCCGTTTACCGGTTATGCTTTCCTGCACAATTGGCGATAAAAGCGGGCGAACTTTAACAGGACAAACATTAGAAGCCTTTATCGTTTCTATTGAACACGCTGAACCATTGAGTATCGGTTTGAATTGTTCATTAGGCGCCAAGGAAATCAAACCATTTTTGAAGAGAATATCTGAAAATGCAGGTTGTTTTGTACACGTTTATCCAAATGCAGGATTGCCCAACCAATGTGGCGGCTACGATGAAAGTCCTCACGAGATGGCTGAATATATTAAAAGTTTCCTTGAAGATGGTTTAGTGAATATAATAGGCGGATGTTGCGGAACTTCTCCTGAACATATTAGATTATTCGCTGAAGCCGCAAAGAATATAAAACCCAGAGAACTTCCTGAGAAAAAGAAAACTTTACAGCTTAGCGGCTTGGAGCCATTAACTATTAGCAAGGAATCAAACTTCATCAACATTGGCGAGCGTACTAATGTGATGGGCAGTCGTTTGTTTGCGCGTTTGATTAGAGAGAAAAAATATGACGAAGCAATTGAAATAGCAAGGCGCCAAGTGGAAGCCGGAGCGCAAATCATAGATGTAAATTTGGATGATTCGATGCTGAACGCCGAAGAAGAAATGGTGCATTTTCTTAACTATCTTGCTTCGGAACCGGATATTGCCAAAGTACCGATTATGATTGATTCATCGAAATGGTCGGTTATTATTACCGGTTTGAAATGTCTCCAAGGAAAAGGAATTGTTAATTCAATCAGCTTGAAAGACGGCGAAGAAGTATTTCTTGAAAGAGCCGAAAAACTACGGCAGCTGGGTGCGGCAATGATTGTGATGGCATTCGACGAACAAGGGCAAGCGGTTACTTTCGAGCGGAAAATTGAAATTTGTAAGAGAGCCTATACACTTTTAACAGAAAAAGCAAACGTTGCACCACAGAATATCATTTTTGATGTTAATATACTGACTATTGGCACCGGAATGGAAGAGCATAATAGTTATGCGGTTAATTTCATTGAAGCTGTAAGATGGATTAAGCAGAACCTTCCTTTTGCAAAAACAAGCGGTGGAATAAGCAATTTGTCGTATGCTTTCAAAGGAAATGACATAATCCGTTCGGCTATGCATAGCGTTTTCTTATATCACGCGGTAAAGGCAGGTTTGGATATGGGTATTGTTAATGCCGGAAATATGCCGCTTTATAAAGATATTCCTAAAGAACTTAGAGATATTTTGGAATCGGTTATTCTTAATACAAAGCATAATTCAACCGATGATTTGCTTAATTATGCTGATAAACATAAATCGGAAGGAACTCAAAACAAAAAAATAAAAGACCCGCAATGCGGGTCGGTGGAGAAGAGGATAGAGGATAGTTTGATTCACGGATTTAGTGAAAATATTTCGGCCGATATAGCTGAAGCGGTTGGAAATTTCGAGCATCCGATGGATATAATCGAAGGACCACTGATGAAAGGGATGAACAAAGTCGGTCATCTTTTTGGTGAAGGAAAAATGTTCCTGCCTCAGGTTATTAAAAGCGCGCGCGTGATGAAGAGCGCTGTTGATAAATTGATACCGATGATTGAGACTGCGAATATTTTGCGATCTGATTGCGGGCAGGCTGAGAAACGGAAAAAGATACTATTGGCAACTGTAAAAGGCGATGTTCACGATATTGGTAAAAATATCGTGTCGGTTGTTATTCAGTGCGGTGATTATGAAGTAATTGACCTTGGTGTGATGGTTCCAAGTGATGAAATATTGGAAAAAGCAAAAGAATATCAAGTTGACGCGATTGGTCTTAGCGGATTAATTTCACCATCGCTGGATGAGATGGTTTTGATAGCTAAAGAAATGCAAAAGCAGGGTTTTAGTATTCCACTCCTAATAGGCGGTGCGACAACTTCTATAATTCATACAGCGGTTCGAATTGCGCCTTTCTACGATTATCCGGTTATATATGTTAAGGATGCCTCGACAAGCGTTGCGATACTAAGAAAAATATTTTCAGAGACGGATAGGGAAGAATTTATCGCAAATTTATATAACGAATATGAGAAAATTAGAACAAATTTCAATGCTGTCCCTATTAAGAATATATCATTAACTGAAGCGCGCGCAAACTCACTTAAATTGGACTGGGAAAAATATTATCTGGTTAAACCAAGAAAATTGGGAGTAACTTATTTTAATGAATTAGATATTGACAAAGTTATTCCTTATATCAATTGGACATATTTCCTTCATGTTTGGGATATAAAGGATAAATATCCTGATGTGCTGAAAAACCAAGAAAAAGCAGATAAAGTCAGAAAATTAATTGAAGAAGCGCGCGAAATACTATTATATATCAGTGAAAACAAATTGCTGACATTGAAAGCGGCTGTTGGATTATTTCCTGCTGATTCTGCTGGTGATGATATAAATATAGATAATGTGTCTGACAAATCTCTAAAAGTGGTGCTCAATAATATCCGTCAGCAACAGCAAAATTTGTCTGCTAATCTCTGTTTATCGGACTTTATCGCGCCAAAAACGAGCAGTAAAGAAGATTATATTGGTCTTTATGCTGTATCTGCTGGATTTGGATTGGATGCATTAGTTAATCAATATAAAGCAGAAGGAAATGATTATAAGGTGATTATGGTGAAAGCCTTAGCAGATAGATTAACAGAAGCGCAGACGGAATATATACATCAAGAAATTCGTAAAAACTTATGGGCTTACTCTGAAAATGAAAACCTTACACCTGAAGATTTATTTGCAGATAAATACCAAGGAATCAGAGCGGCTTATGGCTATCCTGCTTGTCCCGACCACACAGAAAAACGAAAGCTTTTCGATTTACTGGAAGTAGAAGAAAAATTGGGAATACAATTGACAGAAAACTATATGATGATGCCCGGGGCATCGGCTTGCGGATTGATTTTTGCAAATCCCGAAGCACGATATTTTAGCATTGGAAGTATAAGCGACGAACAAGTAAAAGATTATGCCGAACGCAAAGGATTAGACAAAGAAGAAGTTAAGAAAATATTATCAAAGTATTATAAATAAAAAAATATGAAAGTTACTGAACATTTGCAAAAAGCAAAAAAGACTTTGTTTTCATTTGAGCTATTACCACCATTGAAGGGGGATAATATAGAAACGATTTATCGGACGATTGACCCGCTTATGGAATTCAATCCACCATATATAAACGTTACATACCACCGCGAAGAAGTCGTTTATAAGGCTCATAGCTCAGGCTTGCTGGAAAAGAAAACCGTCCGTAAACGTCCCGGAACGGTTGCTATATCCGCGGCGATAATGTACAAGTATAAAATAGATTTGGTTCCGCATATTATCTGCGGCGGGTTCAATAAGGAAGAAACGGAGAATGCTCTAATAGATTTGCATTTTCTTGGTATTGAGAACCTGTTAGTCGTTCGTGGAGATGCCGATAAATTGACTCGGAAGTTCACTCCGGAACCTGCTGGACACAATTACGCGATTGATTTGGTGAAGCAAGTTATTGATTTGAATAATGCCAAATATTTGGATGAAGAATTGGAAAACAAAGCGGCGACGAATTTTTCGGTGGGTGTGGCCGGTTATCCCGAAAAGCATAACGAATCGCCAAATCTGGAATCCGATATTAAGTATCTGAAAGATAAGATTGCGTCGGGAGCGGAATATATTGTTACACAAATGTTTTTCGATAACGAAAAGTATTTCCGATTTGTAGAGCTTTGCCGAGCGAACGGAATTAAGGTTCCTATTATTCCCGGTATCAAACCCATATCGCAATTAAACCATATTAATATATTGCCGAACACATTTCATATAGATATTCCACAAGATTTAGTTCACGAATTGAATAAATGCAAAACCAATGCCGATGTGCGAGAGCTGGGAATAAGCTGGGCGATTGAGCAGTCGAAGGAATTAATCCGAGCTGGTGTACCGGTTGTGCATTACTACACTATGGGGAAATCGGATAATATCAGGAAAATTGTGGAAAGTGTTTTTTAAAAAAAAGATAAACTCAATAAAGAAAATACAATAATTACAAAGAACACTCAGTAAATTTATTTATATTAATCAGACAATTTCAAAAAAAATGAAATTGTCTGATTAAAATATTTTAAAATTACAGTTTGAGAAATTTATCTGGCAATAACAAACTTGCCTGAAAAAACATTTATTTCGCTATAAATTTTAAAGTAATATGTACCATTAGATAAAAATGAGAAATCTTCGGTAATTCTGTTTAGACCTGTATTATTATAGAAATAACCATTATCATACATTAACTTACCTGATTCATTAAATACTTGGAAAATCAGATAAACAGTATTTCTATCAATTGAAAATTCTATGTTTAAAAGGTTTTGAGTTGGAGTAGGGTATGTTTTGATTTGTACATCGCTGAATAAGCTGTCACTATCTTCAACGTGAACTGCGTTGCAATATAATCTAGCAAATGCGCATTTATCATCTTTAGATAACCCTATTTGTTTGTTATTGGGTTGTAATTTTGAAACCATAAGCCCTGTTGTTGGTAAGGTTATAGGGTTACAATTTGGTATTACTTTTTTCCCTTGTATTATATTTTCGTCATAATGACTTAATCCATATAGATGACCCATTTCATGTGCAATTAGATCACATAAATTATAGGCTAGCGACGTAGGATTGCTTTGCAATTGCGAGTAATCAATGTTACCGTTTACTAATGCTTTATGTGGTATACCATTTGAAATTTGAACAAATTCAGTGCAATTGTTAAGATAAATTACTGCTTTATTCGTTGTACTAGTTCCAGTTTCTTTACAATTCAGTTTACAGTTCCTTTTCCAAGGCCATGCTTCACCTAGAACTGTTGTAGAGTTTAAAAAATGTGCAGGATTTTTGGACCAAACTAAATCAATATGACATTTACAAGGAGTATTTTGCTTTCCACAAATGCATGCCCATTGATCTTGAGCGCAATTAATATCATTTTGTATATCAAGCATATCAAAAACTTTTACAAGGCCAGCACCACCCGGTAAAAATACAGTTGAGGGGCCATCAGTAGGTACATTATCCAAGCAGATAGGAATTTCTACTTGAACGACACTAGGTTGAAGTTGTAGGGGATTATTTGAGCAAACAATATTGCCATCACAGTTCGCATACGGGTATTTAACCAATGGGTCGCAGTTTAAAGATGTACCACAATTTGTTTGTTGTGCATAAGCGAAGCTATTAAATGCACAAAAAAGAAGTGAAATTAAAAGATATTGTTTCATAATATTTCCTCCACTTATGGTGTGTAATTTTTTATTGCATTAATGCGATTAGTTAATCCTGCATTAAAAATATTTAGATTAACGCTAGTTCCAAACCCTAACTCATTAAATGTATCAATCACATTTCCGTTAACAATAGGATACATACAGGCAGTTTTTGAATACGAACTACGAAATGGATATATTGTATAATAAATATCTAAACTACTTCTACAAACAAACCTATATTCTAAAAAAACAATATATGATTTATTTTTTTCCAATTCGAATATTACATTAGACGAATCTTCATTTCCATTTACTAACCATTCATCTGAATATTCAAATTTGATTTGGGGTTCAATAATTAATGGATTGTTATTGTTCACGTTTGATGATCCTTTAAATGTTTGATTTATTGAGCAACAAACTAACCGCGAGGAAATAGGCCAACTTGTTGAGTCTATATAACTGTATATTGAATCAACTGTTATTTGTGCAATTAAATAAGAACCAAGTAGTGAAGCATCTAATTTGGGACTTGGTGACTCATCTAATACTTTATTAATAAAACAATAAAAATATTCATCTATTGGTGTTTTATCATATTTTGCATGATACATGAAGCTTAAATAGGTATTGGGATTATATTCAACCGTTTTATATATAAAACGCATCATTGTTCTCATAGTATCATTATAAGTCTGGCGGTTAAGAAATTCTTTGTATTCGTTTATCTGAGCATATTTACTCAAACTATCGAGTGATAAATAACCAATAAACACATCGAGGGGCATATTGGAATTATATGGGGGGCAATTAACTATATCGTCCATCTGGTAAGATATTCCCTGAAATTCTGGGAAACAAGGTGGAGTTTGTGAAGAAGCATTTGTATTGATATTTACTAATAGTGCTAATATCAAAATGAGAATTGAAAGTGTTAGTTTCATTTTTAATGATTTCCATTAAAGTTAATAAATTAATTTATATTATTACTATCAAATATCATTTATTTATTTTAATGAGAGTTAGAAATGTTTCCGAGGATTTTCCAATTTACGGCGGGATAAATTCGTAGCATAGATGTTTGAAGAATTTTGTGGTGTGAAAACACCAAAGGCAATGATAATTGTTCCGGCGACATATAGCTATAACAATATCTGTGAGCTGTGAGCTTGTTTGACGACCTTTAGTTGGTTTATTGTAGAAAACCAAAATTAAGTTTTCAACAATATCCGATATTTGATGTAATAATTCTCTCCATTGTTCACCCTGTGGCGAAAGTTTCTTCCAGTCGCGAAATAAAAAAGATATGTTGTCCAAAAATTTCATTTTTATTCTTTTTGTTTCATTTCACATAGCAAATTTAATAAATAAAATTAATAAGCAAGCATTATTTTTTAATTTTTTTTAAATTTCTTCATTTCTTTTTCCTTTTTTATTAAACAAGGTAACTTTACTTACGACGAGAACCGCGTCGGACGTTTTTTTATTATGTGCTAATCAACCTTACGAAGGTTAGCCTTTCAAACATTTGTCAATCAGGGATGATTGACCCACCAAACAATCAATAGAACAGTATGACAAGCATCCTTGCTTGTCATAATATCATAATAAGATGAGTTTTTGCCTCGGAAAGCCAAGGAAAAGACTCGGAAAGCCAAGGAAAAGACTCGGAAAGCCAAGGAAAAGACTCAGAAAGACGAGGAAAATCCTCAATAAGATGAGGAAAATCCTCAATAAGACGAGACTTTGCCTCAATAAGATGAGTTTTTGCTTCAATAAAGTGAGTTTTTGCCTTAGAAAGACGGCGAATGAACATAAAAATAAGACGTAGGAACCAAAAGAGAAGTCATTTTTTGGCTGTCCGCCATTTCACAGAGGTGGTTCGCCATTTCACAGAGGTCGTTCGCCATTTCACAGAGGTGGTTCGCCATTTCACAGAGGTGGTTCGCCATTTCACAGAGGTGGTTCGCCGTTTCACAGAGCTTGTTCGCCGCATATTTTTGTACTTTTTTTGTCTATTTTTACATCTATTTTATATTTATTTATATAAATATCATATTATTACGTAATATAGTCGTTTCATACACCCTTGTACCTGAATTATTGCTATAATTAGGTTGATTTAAAATATACTAAATGTTTTCCAACTCCATTTAGATGATTTAAATGCAATAGTGCTAACTATATTCAAATTCATTATGAAACACAAAGCAAAAATTATCAACATTTTTGACTTAAACTGATAAATGTATAATCAGAATACTTTTCGTATTTTTGTGCTGGGTTTATCGTAATAAAGTAGATAAACAAATAGAGCTGTAAATATTAGGATACGAATGAAAGAAATCAAAGCCATTGCAATGCCGGGGACTCATCAAAGTTTCTTAAAACATTTTAAAAGTTGTTCCATCTCAAGCGACAAACGCATTTTAGATTTGGGAGCCGGTCACGGCGCTTTTACACAGAAACTTCACGAAATGGGTTATAACGTTTCGGCTTGTGATTTATTCCCCGAGCTATTTGAATTCAACGAGGTAGAATGCAAAAAAGTGGATATTACTCAAACATTTCCTTACGATGATAATTCATTTGATATAGTTATTGCCGTTGAGGTGAGTGAGCATATAGTTGACCACGAAATGTTTTTTAGCGAATTGAGCAGGATTTTGGTACCTGGAGGCACATTATATATATCAACCCCAAACATATTATCTTTGAAATCGCGTATGCAGTATTTAACAAGAGGCTTCTTCTATAGTTTTGCTCCATTGGAAATGTCGAATAATTCCGGTTTACAGCACGTTGCATCGTTGACCTTGGACCAGTATAATTATGTTGCAATCAAGAACGGATTTAAGTCAGCGGAATACGCAATAGATAAAAGGCAAAATACTTCCAAAGTTTTGCTAGTGCTTGTTTATCCCATTTTCTGGTTCAATAGTAAAATCAGGAAAATCAAGTCAATTCATAACGAAATAGAATTGCTTTTAGGAAGATTACTGTTTCTAACATTCAATAACAATAAGAAATAGTATAAACTTAAGATGGAAAGCAGAAGATGGAGTCCACTTTGAAAGTGGGCTCCATCTAAAACTAAAAATATAAATCTGACGAAGACAGTTATGGCAGTTCTACCGCAAGAATCTGATTCCTATTTTCGTATTTGATTTCTAAAAGTATTATATCACCTTCTTTTTTAGATTCTATGATTTTCTTGAAATCTTTTACGGTTTTAACTTCTTGTTTATCAATTTTTTCAATTACGCCCTTTGCAAATAATCCACGTTGCGCCATTTCGCCATAAGGGTTAAATCCGCTAATATAAACGCCGCTTTCTACATTGAATTGTTTTTTGATTTGCTCGTTCAAAGGTGCAATTTCGATACCGAGCTTATCGAATTCAACCGGTTTTTGAACATCTTCACCGGCTGTTGTCGCTAATTCCAATGTTTCATCATTTTCCATATCTTTAAGCGTTACGGTTCTTTCAATTTGTTTCCCATCGCGTAATATCTTCAAATTAACTTTGTCGCCCGCTCTATACAATCCCAAGAAACCTTGCAGTTCGTTTGATGTGTTAACTTTTTTGCCGTTAAGCTCTGTAATAACGTCCATTGGTTGAATGTCAGCTTTTTCAGCGGCTCCGCCTTTGACTATTTCTTGAACCAAAGCGCCGTAAACTTCCTTCATACCCAATTTTTTTGCAAATACTTCATCAACATTCGATATCATTACACCAATCAAACCGCGGTTAATTTTGCCGTTGTCAATCAAATCTTCAGCAACAGCTTTAACCAAGTCAACCGGAATTGCAAAGCCATAACCAATATATGAACCGGTTTGTGATGCTATCAGTGTATTGATGCCGATTAAGCTTCCGTTAAGATTGAAAAGACCTCCGCCGCTGTTACCAGGATTTATTGCCGCATCGGTTTGGACATAGTTCTCAATTGATTTAGACGATGAGTTAGGGGAGAGTTTGCCGCGTCCTATTGCAGAAATAATACCTTGCGTTATCGTAGAATTCAGACCCATTGGGTTACCGACTGCGATTACTAGTTCACCTATTTTTATGTCGTCCATGTTTCCGAGATGTACCGGTTGTAAATTCTGAGCTTCAATTTTGATAACTGCTAAGTCGGTTAATGGATCAGTACCGATTACTTTGCCTTTATACTTCTTTTTATCGGTAGTATAAACAGTAATTCCATTTTCAGAAGCGGACTCTACTACGTGATTGTTTGTTACTATATACCCGTCAGCTGAAATTACTACACCCGAACCGGCTCCGATTCGAGGGGAGTTATCTTCTTGTGGACTCGGCATTCCGAAGAATTTGTAGAATTGACTCATATCTTCCGATTGATCAGTTTTTTTTGCATCGACTTCAACTTCGATATATACAACGGAAGGTAAAACAGCTTCGCTCACGCTGACCAATCCATCGTTGATTTGTTTGAGAATCGGATTAGGCTGTACGGGTGGTGTTTGTGCGCCCAACGGACCGGCGCATAATGTATTTGTAATTATGATTGTTGATAGAATAGTGGTGGATAGGAAAGAAATTAATCTTTTTTTGTTAATTAATTTTGTGGTCATATTAAACCTCTCTTTAAAATAATTAGTCAAACATTTAATGGATTTCAATTTTTATGTAATTCAATCTAAAAAATAAAACCTTGTATATTACGTTTCGCAGGGGTAATTTGTTTCAATAATATTAGGAAAATTAATGATAAAAAAACCAACACTTCTATTAGCCGTATTGGCTATATTTATACTTTCAATTGTAGCCGCATCAGCTTGCGAGATTACATTTGATATTGAAAAGGGAAAGAAAGACACATATAAAGCAGGGGATGAACTGGTTTTAAAAGTTCATGTCGTTTATACACACCGAGTCTGTACTCAGGGAATCGAAAATACAAAATTCAAATATGATGGAATCGAAGTAATTTCTGCTACTAAGTGGAAAGATTTGGATGGAAAAAGTTTTGAGCGCAAATTAAAAATCAAGGTTACTGATTCTTCTTCAGACAAATTAAGTTTGAATGCAACTCGCACCTGTGACAAAACAGGCGGCTATGGTGAAATTACAATTTTTGCAAAAAAATAATTTATTTTTTTTGAGTTAAAATTAGAAACAGATTTTTTAAAAAAGTCTGTTTTTTTTTTGCGTTTTGTCAAAACACGAAAAAAAGATTGAAAAAATCAAAAAAAAAACTATGTTTTTGTCTTTGTAAACATCTATAAATAAGTAACTTGGAATTATTAAAAAAAATTAATTAAATTTTTCGAAAAAAAGTGAAACTTTTTTTCGTTTAGTTTGTCTTATAGGTGTAGAAAATATTGAAAACTTTGATTAAGAATTATACAAGATTTAAAAAAAAAATGTAATTATGTTGAAAAAAAAAAGGAAAAAACGATGAAAAAGTTTTGAAATTGAATTTAATATTATTAAATTAAATTCTTATAAAGTGCAAAAACTAAAAAATTATTTGAAATTATAAATATTTATGTTAAATTTATTCTTAGGATTAAAGATGAAAAAAGCCTTACTATTGATTGCACTAATGCTCTGTATGTTAGTTACAGGTGTTTTTGCAGGAGATAAGGGAAAACCCGATCTCCAAAAGAAGAGCGAATATTCAGTTCCAGTAGGACCATCTCCTACAGGATTTCCTCAGCCGTTCAGTGAATTAACTCAATGGCAATCGCCACAAACGGCAGCAATATCTACTGGATATTACTTCTATGACACAGATGAACCTGGCTTGGATTCCAATAAATTAAAAGATATTTGGAAACCAAGAAAGTCGTTCCCACCAGATACAAGTTTCCAACCAAATTTATGGAAAAGAATTTTACCTGGTCCGAGAATAGTACCGAAAGAATTCTGGATGGGTAATACAGACGGTAAACACTATTTTCGTAACCCTGCCGATCTATTGAATCAGGATATTTTTGATCCTAAAGCAACAGGTTTGGATACTACAGCAAATGCTATAGCCGGCCCTATGCCTATAGGTATTAAAGGTGGTTTCTTCTTTAACGGATTGCGCTACGATTCATTCTATGTATCAGTAAACGGTGCTATCGGTTTAACGAACCGCCGTTATATTTATGGTGCTGACGGTTCGAAAGCTATTCCAACAGGTGAAGACCATTGCTATGATATGAACAGTATGGATTGGTTTGTAGGCGGTCCTAACCCAGC
>JBAXXL010000004.1:0-130286 GCA_037127915.1 bacterium | reverse complement strand
TTGCTTTATTAAAGTGCTTAGTTGCACCTTTCCCTAACCATTCTCCTATTTCGTCCGCTAATCTAGCACCTTCCCTTCCTAATGCTCTAGATGCTGCCGCCTCCAAACCACCTCTAATTATCCCTTTAGTTATTAGCAGTGCGTCACCAGCCATTGTGAATGCTAAAAATATATCTAATTCCGGATTATTAAGAGTAATAGATTGCTCACCAAAGAAATCCGGACTGGCATATATTGGACCTTTCTGTGATTGTGGAACATTTATAGGAGTAACAGTAGGTATTGATATAAGTGGTTTTCCATCGCCAGCATATTTATTCCTAAGTGTATTCTTTGCATAATCAGAAGTATATGAAGCACCAGCTCCACCATATTGTGAACTACCACTAGCACCTTTTTTTCCTAAGGATGAACCAGCCCAAGAACAACGTCTGGTGAATGGATTTTCGCGACTGAAAAAACTTGGACGATTTAAAAATTGATTGGAGGTTGAATAACAACGATAAGCAACAACTTCAACAACATTTTCATTTGGTTCAGATTTTCTTGCATCATCATCAGATGCATCCTCATTGGTAACTAATGGATGCTCCCCACTCGGGTCTGTATATTTGAATGGGTTATATAAACAATATGCATATCTATTATAGCTGATAAAATCTTCAGGTGATTGGGAAGAGAAACCCCCTAACCCCCTTTGAAAAAGGGGGTACCGCTCGCGCCGGCTCATCTCGACTTCGCTCGATGACCGGCTTGTCGTGGTTACCTGAAAATCAATATTGGTTTCATTTGTCATTCATCATCCGCAAAATTGCATTATTCAACAGAAATCCAATTCTAAATTAAACAAAATGTTTATCATAGCAAAAAGTGCAGCGAATTTTTCCCAATTAAAGCAGAAAGATGGACTCCACTTTAAAAGTTGAGCCCATCTTTAATATCGAAATCAAATCATTTTACAATACTTCTTCGGCTAATTCCGGTACTTCTTTCTCACGGAATCGCCTTACTTTACCTTTGTATTTTTCGAATGTCAGATAAACCGTTGGAACTAATACCAATGTCAGTAATAGAGAACTCAAAAGTCCGCCGATAATAACCCAAGCCAATCCGTTTTTGCTTTCCGCGCTGGCTCCCGATGCGAGTGCTATCGGCAACATACCGAATACCATAGCTAATGTGGTCATTAAAATTGGTCTGAGTCGTTCTTTACCGGCTTCAAGTAAAGCCTCGACAGTAGATTTGCCGTTCTCCCTCAGTTTATTCGTAAAATCCACAATCAGGATTGCGTTCTTCGCCACTAGCCCGATTAACATAATCATACCAATCATAGAATAGATAGTTAATGATTCACCGCTTAACGCCAAAGCGAATAAAGCACCAATCACAGCAACAGGGATTGAAAATAGTACCACAAATGGATACAAGTATGAATTGTAAAGAGCTACCATTAATAAATATACAAATATAATAGCGGCAAAAAGAGCTGTAAACAAACTGCCGAAAGCTTCGGCTTGACGTTCCATCTGACCCTTATAGCTAATATCTACATCAGTTGAAGTGATTTGTTCACCAATAGCTTTTTTAATCTCGCTACCAACTGTACCAACCGGACGGCCAAATACAGACGCATTTACTGTGAGCGATGGAATCCGGTCATAACGTTCTAATTTATTAGGTCCCATTGCTTGCACAATCTTTGCAAAGCTTTTCAGTTCGACCAACTTCCCCTGGTTATTAATAAAAGTTATTGAACTTACATCGTCAATTTTTTTACGGTTGAATTTATCAAAACGAACAGAAATATCGTAATCATTGTCACCATCGGAATATTGTAAGTTCGTATTACCTGCAAAAGCCAAATTCAAAGTACTACCTACTAATTGAACCGATAGACCTAATTGCTCCATTTTCTCACGGTCGAGATTGATTTGAATTTCGGGTTTACTTTTGTCAATAGATAGCTTAACGTCGTTAGCTCCGGGAATTGTTTTCACGATTTTCATAATACTATCGCCCATTTCAAAAAGCCTATTTAAATCGGTACTACGCAACAGTACTTGAATAGGCGCGTCGTCGGCTCCACCCATCATTGATGAAGGAGTTGCTGTTACTTTCAAACCCGGGATTTTCTGGACTTCTTTTTTAATTTCAGCGGCAAAATTTTCAACCGAAATTTTTCGATCACCTTTGGGAACCATTTTTACTGTTATTTCACTTTTATTGTTAGCATTACTACTTGAAAAACCATTAGTCGAACTACCAATACTAGTAAATATATTAATTACTTCAGGTTTACTTTTTAGTATTTCTTCAACTTTTTGTGTTAATTGTGAAGTTTGGTAAATCGTATTTTGCGGTTCGCCTTCTAATTTAACTGTAAATTCACCTTGGTCACCGTTATTCATAAACGCTGTACCAATAAGTCCCACACCAACTAATGAAAATGATAGTATTACCAGAAAAGTTACACCTATATATACAGTTTTTCTGTGGTTAAGCGCCCATCTTAATACTCTTTGGTAATATACTACTATCTTTTTGAATGTGTTTTCAACCCAAATTGATAATCTACCGATAAAGTTTTTATTAGTATGTTCTTGAATTTTTCCAAGACGCGATGCTAATAGGGGCGTTATAGTAAACGAAACTAATAAACTCATCAAGGTTGAAAATACGATTACTAAAGAAAATTCACGCATAAAATTACCAATCATACCGCCAACCAATGAAAGCGGCAGGAATACCACAACGTCAACTAGAGTAATAGCCACAGCGGTAAATCCGATTTCACTTCTACCTTCCAATGATGCAGTTACCTTATCCTTGCCCATTTCCAAATGCCGCGTGATGTTTTCGAGAACAACAATTGAGTCATCCACCAAAATACCTATAACGAGCGATAATGCCATCAAGGTGAGTAAGTTTAGCGAGAAATTGAAAATGTACATACCAATGAAAACAGATATAATTGAAGTTGGAATTGAAACTAAAACAATGAGGGAATTTCGGACACTATGCAAAAATAAAAACATTACTAAAGCAACAATTATAATAGCAAGCCCCAAATCTTTCATTACACCATTTGCTGACTCCAAAGTATATTCAGAGTTATCGGTGGATATGATAAATTTAACGTCTGATTTAGCGTATGATTTTTCTATAACCTTCAATTTATCTTTAATTTTATCACAAACATCCACGGAATTAGCATCAGATTGTTTTTGAACAATCAAACCAATTGAAGTTTCACCGTTGATTTTATTTAAGGTTGTCTGATCAGCAACTCCATCAATAACTTCAGCTATATCTGATAGTTTTATGCTACCACCTGTAACACTGCGCGAAACTGTAATATCCCTCAATTCATCAATAGATTTAAGCTTACCGAGTAAGCGAACGGAATATTGCTTTTCGCTATTTTCGATTTTTCCGGTCGGCATTTCCAAATTTGATGATGAAACTGCCTGATAAACTTGGCTAATACTTATATTATAAGCAATCAGTTTGTCTTTATCAACGTTTATTCTTATCTCACGTTCTATCCCTCCAAGTAAAGTTACCTGCCCCACTCCATTTAAATTGGATAGTTGAGAGCGAATTTGATTATCTACCAGGTCGTATAGCTTAGTCGGTTCCATATTGGCAACAACACCCATCGTAATAACAGGAATCTCATCGGAGGAAAACTTATTTATTGAGGGTGATTTTGCACCTACCGGCAATTGAAAAGTAATTGCATTGATTTTACGCTGGGCGTTTTGTAAAGCTAAATCAGCATTAGTATTCGCGGCTAATTCCACAATAATAGTAGAAACACCTTCCTGCGATGAAGAGCGAATACTTTTTACTCTTTCAAGTGACGAAAGAGCATCTTCCATTACCTTGGTAACAGTTCCTTCAACTTCTTTAGCAGATGCACCAGGATAAACGGTAACAATACTCATAACCGGAAAATCAAGTTTCGGTATTAGTTCATAATTTAATTTCGTATAAGTAACAATACCAATAATAGCAAGTACAGTAAAAAATACAACTACCATAGTTGGTCGTTTTATAGCAATTTGAGTAATAGACATATTAACCTTTATTCTTTAATAATTCTAATAGATTTACCATCTGTAAGGTTTAGCTGACCTTTTGTTATAACTTTATCATTAACGTTTAGTCCCGAAACAACGTTAATGAAATTATTGTTTGTATTAATTCCTTTGTCAACAATGATATTCTTAAGCACAGCTTTGCCATTAACCGCAACAAATACTTGTGCATCGTTGATACTGCCTTGTAAGGCTTCTCGCGGTATATACAATGATTCTGCCATTTTAGGTAAAGGAATTTCAGCATTCACAAATGTTCCTGATTTCAATGGATATTTGCTATTATTGACAATTTCAATCTCTACCGGATAACTATGAGTAGCATCACCTTTTGGGCTAATAAAGCTAATTTTACCTTGAATATCAACACCCGGGTAAATATCGGTTGTAATAATAGCTTTGTCGCCTACTTTCATTAAGTAAGAATTCATTTCCGATACATTTAATTTTATTTTAAATTTAGATACGTCAACTATTGTTGCAATTAAAGCACCCAAATTCACATATTCACCTGCTTCAACGTTCTTTTTGGTAACAATACCACGTTCCGGGCAGATAATTTTAGTTTCAGATAGAGATTTTTCGGCTTGTTCTAATGCAATAACTGCATTATCATATAGATTTTGCATATCATCCATTTGTTGTTCCGTGTAGGAACCCCCTTTATATAGGTTGGTTACCCGTTCAAGGTCTTTTTTTCTTTTTTGAACATCAATTGTAGCTTTTTGAACAGCTATCTTTTTCATTTTGTCATCAATTTGCGCTATAACACTTCCTTTCGATTTAACTTGTCCCAATTCAGCATTGATAGATATAATTTTTCCGGCGGCTTCAGCAGGAATATCTATTTCTGAAGCTACATCAAGATTACCGACTAAGCGAAGAGTATCGTTTAGTGCCATCATTCGAACAGGCGATACACCGACGGACACATAAGTTAAATCTGTGCTTACATCTTTGTTAGCGACGATTTTTTTTCGATTTGCGGATAGTTGTAATACTATAAGGGCTAATACAACCACAATTACAACACCTAGTATAGTTTTTTTAGATTTTTTCATAATATTATTTATTTTAGATTATTTATAAAATTCACTAGATTACCTTGGGCTTTTTCCAAGTCAATTCTGGCAATGAATAAATCAAATAGTTTATTCAAATATGTATTTTGTGCTAATGTGTAAGAGGATTCAGCTTGAATTAACTCAATAGACGAGCTTGCACCTTGTTGATATTGCAATTTGACATTGTTGTAAATCCCTTCAGCCAAATTCATATTTTCCTTTTCATTTTGTATATTATCATAAGCATTTTTGAACTTCATTTCAAAATTCGATATATCAAGTTTAATGGTTTCTTCGGTATTTAGCAACGATGCTTTTGCTTTTTCTATATTAATCTGAGCTTGATCAACTCTATTGTTCCTTTGGTTTCCCATATATATAGGAAGCGACAATTGAATGCCGATACCGGAACTAGGATACCAATCTTCGCCTGCCTTTAAGAAATTAAATTCTTTACGCATAGCACTGACTCTTAAATTTCCATATACTGAAACATAAGGTTGAAATGCGGCTAAACTTTTCTTTTTATTCATTTCCATAAAATTGAAATTATTTTCTTTAATCTTATAATCAATTGTATTGGCAATTTGATAATTAGTATTTTCAATATTAGTTGGATTTTTAATGTTTCTCTCAACGATAGTATCGTATAATACTACTTTACTATCTAAAGGCATACCCATTTGAAATTTCAAGGAATTTATTGTTTGAGTATAATTTAATTCGGCTTGTCGTAACTGCGATTGTGTTGTATTATATGTTACTCTAATTTTATCAACATCAATCTGCTTAATAACACCATTTTTAAATTGTAGCTCAGCAGATTTTAATAATTCTTCAGTGGATGCCAATTTTGTTTTGAGCATTTCCTTCTGAATTTGGATTATCATTGATCCATAATAAACAAAGCTAATTCCATAAATAACCGACTCATTGGTTTTCTGAACTACTTCTTTAGAAAGCTCGTTATTTATCTTGGATAATTTGATGTCATATAGCGTTGCGGCATCATAAACACGTTGAGTAAGCGACAATCCCGCGGCAAGATTATATGGAGTGCCGAATCGAACCGCAATAAATGTACCCGGCGCGCCCCCCAACATTTCTGCAGGTAAAAGCTGAGTAGTTATTATTAGATTGTTATCGATTGAAGCTGTTAAGTTTACACTTGGAAGATAAAAACCTTGCGTTTCTTTTACTCTTTTCTCAGAAATTTCTTGATCGTAATTTGATATTTTTACGTTGATATTATTCTTTAAAGAATATTCTAAGCACTCTTTTAATGTAATATTGGTTTGAGCATTCGATGCTGTAAAACCATAAGCTAAAAGGATTAATATTAATCCGCTAATTTTAAATTTGTTTTTCATATATTCGTTCATATTATCAATAATTGACTTAATCTACGATTAAATCCCCAAAATGTTTATAATTTTTGTGCATTATCTTTTATTTTTTCTATAACTTTAAAGAAAGCTTTTAATTCATCTTTGGTTAACCCAGAGCATAAATCTCCGAAAACTTCTCTATCAATTATCAGAAATTCTTTAATTACTTCATTCCCTTTTTCGGTTATAACTAACTTGTTTTTTCTTCTGTCTTCCAAATCAGGAACCCTTGAAACCAATTTCTTTTCTTCCAATGTATCAATTAATCTCAAAATCGCTGATTTATCTTTGCCCATTTTAATCGCCATATCCTGCTGAATCACATCGTGTTCGTTTTTACTAATTGCCATCAGTAAACCCAAATGATGAATGGTTAGCTTAGCTTTAAGACCAGCTTCCGTTCGTGTTTTCAGCACCTTGAATACATCGTGCATCATCTTACCTACGATTATACCGAAAGGTAATTCTTCATCGTACATTTATCTAAATCCTATTTATTTTAATCAACTGTTTATTTTAACAATAATTGATTACATCAACGAATATGTAGCAAAAATATTTTTGGATGATCCGAATATTTATTAATTATTGTTAATATTTTATAAAAAAAGTGAATGATTGCAATACGGATATGCTGGAATGAATGTTACATTTCTGTTTTTGGAAATGCACACAAAAAATCTTATAGGCTCATACTAAAAAAGGGCAGAAATTTTTCTGCCCTTAGATTCAAAATTGTTTAAATGGAAATTTTAGCTAAAGCCGTGTGTCATGTGTGCAATTATTTTGCAATTACGAATTAAGAAGATGTAGAGGCCGCGACCTGTCCCTATCATTATAACTCATAACTTATAACTTGCGAAGATGGATTCTTCACTTCGTTCAGAATGACATAACTTCTATTAGATCAGGGAGATTCCTGCTTTCGCAGGAATAACATGCAAATCTTCCCTCTTCTCATTTATAATTTATCATTTATCATTAATAATTGTTCTAGTTTCTGCTTCCGCCACCTACTAATCGAAGAATCATTAAGAATAAATTAATGAAATCAAGGTAAAGTCTTAAAGCACCCATAATAGCACCTTTTGTTGCAATTTCAGCACCTTGCGCCTGCATATAGAACATTTCTTTGATCTTCTGTGTGTCGTAAGCTGTTAATCCGGCAAATATAATAACACCGGCTATATTGAATACAAACCACATAGCGTTGCTTTGAACAAAGAAATTCACAACACCAATCAATAAAATACCAACTAAACCCATAAAAAGGAAACTTCCCCATCCGGAAAGATTTTTCTTAGTGACAAACCCATATAAACTAAGCGATGCAAACATACCGGCGGAAATACCGAATGCTGATACTAATGCATCGGTTGAATATCTTGCCAAAATACAAGATAAAGTAACCCCTGTTAATCCTGCATATAACAAAAATGAACCAATGGCTGTTCCTACCTTCATAGTTTGAATGCGCGCTGACAAATAAATTACCAAGCCGAATTCGCTTATTAACAATAATATTAATAAAATTGAATTTGTATAAACAATTCTTAATAAACCGCTTGTTGTTGTAAAATATGTTGCGGCGGCAGTAACTAAAAGACCCGCAAGCATCCAACTGTAAACTTTGGACATAAACTTAGTTTGCGCCTTTTCTATCGCCTCATATTTTTGATTCGGGACGCTATTGACATATTCGTTTTGCATTTTTGTTCCATAAATTTAATAATGGTGTATAAACGATTGGATTTTTTTATTATTTTTGATTATGCAATTTTGCATTTTTTAAATATCGTAAAAGTTTCAATAAAGGTAATATATGAAAAAAGAACTAGTAAAACGAGTATTAACAGCTATAATCGGCATTCCGATTGCTGTAGGTGTATTGTATCTAGGAGGAATAGCCATGGCTGTAACCGCAATAATATTAAGTTCAATATGTATTTACGAATATTTCAATCTTTTCAAACATATTAACCAAAAGGTTTTTAAATATTCGGCATACACAATAAACGCCGCTTTGATAACCGGACTTTATGTTATTTTAACACAAAACGGATTGGAAAGAGCCGGATATACTTTCTTTTTGGCATTAATCCCGATATTTATATTGACCGCTTCATTGTCGCTTTTCAATAAGGATAAACACCCTCTTAATTCATTTTCAGGCTCTTTGAGTTACATTCCTTACATCACAATACCCTTTATGGCACTAATCATTCTCCGAATGTTATACGTATCAAAAATGAGTTTTTATACTGAATTTGATTTACTATTGAATGATTTCTTTTGCGCCAAATTTGTAATTGCTACATTTGCGGCAATATGGATTGGAGATTCTGCGGCTTATTTTGTCGGTAAACAAATTGGAAAACACAAAATCTATCGTTCGGTCAGCCCGAATAAATCGTGGGAAGGTGCTATAGCGAATTTAATATTTACCGTTTTAGGATTATATCTTATTAAAGCATTCTTTTTCGCGGAATTTCCTAATGTACATATAATCGTAATTGGTTTGTTAATTGCTGTTACAGGTCAAATTGGCGATTTGTTTGAATCAAAATTAAAACGCCACGCCCTGATAAAAGATAGCTCTGCTATTCTTCCGGGTCATGGCGGATTATTAGATCGTTTGGATAGTACACTATTTGTAATGCCAATAGTACTTTTCTATATATTATTAGTATTTACATACTAATCTTTGTCTAAATCTTTGAGTTGCTTTGTGAATTCATTTCGGGTTTTGCGAACCGAATTCACAAAGTTTCCCATTTTTTTTGCAATCTTTGGGATATCTTTTGGTCCAAACAGCAATGCCGCGACCAATAAAATTAATACGAGTTCCCCCCCACCGACGTCAAACATTTCTATACCTCAATTTGGTTATAGTTTATCTGAATCGTCAGCTGGCGGTACATTATCTGATTTATTTTCATTCTTTTTATCTAAATCGTTAGCGGCTTTTTTAAATTCTTTCATACCGCTTCCTAATCCTCTCATCAATTCCGGAATTTTCTTCGCTCCAAAAAGCAAAACAATAACGATAATAATGAGAATGATTTCCGGAGCACCTATACCAATTAAACCCATGTACAGATTCCTTATTTATTATTAATTGTTGCGAGCAATGATTCGAAAACCATCACCCCGTCGTTACATCCCAACATCTCGTCGCTATAGCGCTCAGGATGAGGCATCATACCCAATACATTACCTTTTTCATTTACAATGCCGGCGATGTTATTAATTGCGCCGTTTGGATTGAAATCCGCACTCACAACTCCCTCGGGAGATGAATAACGGAAAACTATTCTTCCGGTATCTTCCAATTCTTTAATAGTATCGTTTTGAGCGAAGTAATTTCCTTCGTTGTGAGCAATTGGGATTCTTAGAACATCTTTTGTTATTTTGGAAGTAAAAGCTGTTGATTTGTTTTCGACTTTCAAAAATATATCTTTACAAATGAATTTCAAAGATGTATTTCTTAAAAGAACTCCGGGTAATAAACCGGCTTCTGTCAATATTTGAAAACCATTGCATATACCGATTACATATCCGCCCTTTTCTGCAAATTCCTTTACCGACCTCATTACCGGTGAAATACTCGCAATAGAACCTGTACGAAGATAATCACCGTAAGAAAAGCCGCCCGGTAAGATAATGCAATCCAAATTATTCGGCAAAGCTGTTTCTTTATGCCAAATATATTCCGATTCAGCTCCTAAATTAAATTTAGTTGCGTAAAACGCATCATGGTCGCAATTAGAGCCGGGAAATTGTATTATACCAAATTTCATATTTTCGCCTTAAATTTCTTCTAAATCAATTTGATAATCTTCAATTATCGGATTAGCAATTAGCTGTTTACAAGCATCGTCAATCAATTTGCGAGCGTCATTAATATTTTCAGCTTGTGCTGTTAAACGAATGAATTTGCCTATTTTTAAATCACTTAATGTGTCAAATGATATTGAATGTAATGCATGTTCAACTGTTTTACCTTGAACATCTAAAATTCCTTCGCGTAGTGTTATGTAGATTTTTGCCGAATATTTTTTCATTTAATCCTCGAATTTTTATTTACAAAATTAACAAATTATACGTAATTTAAAAATTTTACGCCAACTATAATAATTCATTAATATCTTTATTTGTTTCTAAATTTTTTATTTCTGATAGGTTTTGTTCACTTTTATCAACCTTATTAGTAGTAATTGACAACACCAATTTTATAGAACTAATATTTATATATACCATTATGCAACCGAAAGCAAGCAATAATACATCAATAATAATTATATAGACATTCAAATCATGAACCAACACCCCGCCCCGTTCGTTAAAAAGCGCTCTAGTGAAGAATATACCCGAAACCGTGAAAGCGGAAAAGAAAATTATGTTTAAATAAGCCAGATATTCTGTTAATTTAAAACACCATTTTGCAAGCGAATCGTATAAAAACACAACACCCATTGTAACAAATGAAAATGCTATTACATATATCAATAAGCCTCTTGTAGAATTTAATACCGGAAGTATTAAACCAATGTTAAGATAGTCCTGATATGTTAAAATTGGAATTAAAATCTTGCCAATATTGATTTTTAAGAATAAATAAAACATTAGGAATATGAGACTTGTTCCAATTTGCTGTATTATCCAAAAGCGTTTTAATGTTTTTATTTCTAAAGATAATTTATTCATTTGTTAATAGTTCCTTAGGTATTGGTGGTCGTTTAAGTAATTTATAAAACTCTTGCCATTTTTCTTTTTCTGTTTTCGAATTCTTTTTAACGAGATAATTCTCAATCATTTTTTGGCCCAGAGTATAGTTTATTAAATATGAGCGATATATTTCAAAAAATTGAATGTTCATATCGGCTCGTTCCGGAGTTTGCAATTTATAATTAATAAGTAAATCTTTTGCTTTCGCTTTTGAGATTTTTCCGTCCAAATAATCACGAGCGATATCGGTTGAGGCATTGTCCAATTCACCCAGTAGTTCTATTACTCGATAATATTTATCGGCATAAGTAGTATCAATTCCGGCTAATGGAAATAAAACTTGCTTTTCGAATTTCCTGCGTGCTTTTTTTTCGAATGCTATATCAATACCCGCATTAGCCGCACCTTCGGAAATTAGCGACATAGGCGAAAACAGGGGGTATATCGAAAACTCTGCCCAACCGCGTTTTTTAACGTATTCTCTTTCAATTGTTGAATGAAATACGTGGTGCCCCGGGTAGCCTTCGTGGCAAGCTAAATCTATTGGTCTATCAATATAAATAGGAACGTCAGTATTTATCTGAATTAAACTTTGGGAATTCCCTTGAAACCAATTATATGCACCCCAAGGTTTACCTTTCACAAACTCGAGTTTGAAATTCTCACCTTTAGGAAGTTTAATAAACTTAACCGTTTGCGACCTACCTTTTGCAATAGCAGTTTTAAAAACTGTATCGAGTTTATTTTCTGGGATTATAAATCGTTTTTTAAATTCAGACAATCTATCTTTGATTGAACCTTTACCCTTTGGCAATACGCTGTCTAAACTGGATAGTATTCCTGAATAAAATTTAGAATCGAAGCGAGGTGCTACAACACCGTAAATGGCTTTGGATTCTTCGTCAAAAGTCATTTTTTTACCACTAAGATATTCTAATCGAGCCAATAAAGATTGATAGAAGTTTATTAAAAAATCTCGTCTGTAATTTAAAGAATCAGATTTGAAATTCAAGCCCTGAATTTGCTGAAGATTTTTGTTAGCCCTCGATTTTATTTCGTCCAAACGCAAACCTAAAGCCTCGGCTATCGCATCTAAACTGTCCGGTCCGAAGTATGCATCAACATAGTTTTCATCATAATCGCCTAAGCTTAACGCTAAGACAACAAAGTTCTCCCCCGCTTTATTCAAAACTTCTAAATCTTTAGAGCTTTGCTTTCCGCAGGATATCAATAGTATAGACAAAATGAAAGATAGAATTAATATTTTTTTCATATTAAGTTTAAATTAATAACAAAAGCCGCAAACTGTATATCGCGCGGCCTGTTTGCAAGTAATTCCGGTACAACTATTTAAAAATTGTTTGTGCACTTTCTAAAGAGTCATAGGTATTTATGATAGTATTGATTCTTGTCATTTTCAACACTTTATCAACTGACTCAGGGAATCTGCAAAATGCAATCTTACCGTCTTTTCTGTCAAAATGAGCTTGCACTCTAACTAAATGGCCTAACAATAATGAGCCTAACAAAGCAGTTTCGGAAAAATCAATGATTAGATTGTTTTTGTCCGAATCGGCTATTTTATCTATTATTTCCTGAAAATTTTCGGCATCCTCACTTGACATAATATTTCCGACAGGCTTAACAATATAGCCTTTGTCCAACTCTTCAATTTCGAATTTACCCACTTTTTACCTCATTTTTTTAATTTTGTTGAATAATAAAATACAAATTTATCAATAAAATATAAACTAACATAGGAGTTTTTTATTTTATCGCGACATTATTTTAATTAACATTTCTTGTAGTATCACAAATCTATCTATTGATGTGCTTTTCAAAGCCAAATCCGCCGCTGTTAAAGCTAATAAAGCGGAATTCAAATCCGTTGCACTATATAATCTGCTTGATTTTACATATTCAGCTGTAAAATAGGGATTTACACCTAATACAGATGCTATCTGAGCATTGCTTGGATTTTGTTTCTGAACTTCATAAAGCTTCCAAAGCTGTATGAAAAACCTTGTTATTATAGAAACTATAGCTATTTCATCGCGCGAAACTTTCAGAATGTTGTTCATAATATTTAAAGCTGAACTCAAATCGCGGTTCCCTACCGCTTTTTGTAATTCAAATACATTATAAGAACGCGAATGTCCCGATAGTTGGTTAACATCATCTATATCTATGGAATTTTTCTTATCTGCATATATAGTTATTTGTTCAATAGCATTGGCGATTGAGCGCAAATCTGGATTTGTTTGATTAATAAGCAAATAAAGTGCTTCTTGCGAAATATCGTATCCCAATTGCTTGAACCTTGCGGATGCCCAAGACATTTGTTGATTTTCATAAATTTTCGGAAATTCGATCCAGCTATGATTAGCAAAAATAAGATTATACGGTAGTTTTGCACCGCTGATTTTCTTATTCGCTTTTTCGCGATTGCTTGATAAATCCTTTGTCAAACCGGCAAAAGAAGACAATCCAGCACGAATAATTACTTTTGTTGTCTTTGCGGGATTTTCCACATATTTTATAAACGGTTGGTTTTCCAAATCCTTCTTCTTGCCTGCCTTCAATGAAAATAGGTCATCGAAATGCTTCAATACAACTACGCGCTGTTCGCTCATCATCGGATAAGCGGAGCAACATTCCACAACTTGCTGTTGTGTAACGGCTTTATCATCACAGTCGAATATATCGAAATTGAATTTATCGCTCTCGCTTTTAATTAACTTCGATATAATGCTATTGTATGCATCTTCGACCAAGAACTCCTCATCGCCAAACAGCAACAATATAGGAGGAAATTCGCCGGATTTTAATAATGTCTTTAAATCAATGTTCATTAAGATTTCATACTTTGTTTAAGGTACAAAATTATGAAAAATCTACGTAGAAGCCATATTTCGTGCAAAACTTTTTTTCATCAACTCATCCGATGACTGGCAGTCATCGGATGAGTAAAGAATGTAAGATATCCCATTTTTAAATTTTGAATAATCTAAACCAAATGAGCATCTAATCTTTCAGCCAACCATATTTTGATTACAGATTGACGTGTCACTCCCAATCTTTCAGCCTCTTTATCTAATTTCTCAAGCATCCATAGCGGCATATCAAGATTTATCCTTTTTGGGTTTTGCTTAGTTCTTTTTGATTTGCTTAAATCCAGCATATTGCTAATATCTTCACCGGAATCAAATTTATCATCAAATTCAGTTGCTTTCATATATTTTTATCTCCTCTATTCTTGAACGTCTTACGGAAATTATCCTTATATTAGAATTTCGATAAGTTATAATTGCAGACCAATATATTTTTCCAATCTTGCCGATTACTAAGTAACGAGGTTCATCTTCAGTTCGTGCGGGTATTTCAATCAAAAATGGATCTTCCCAGATTTGTTGGGCATCCAAAAAATCAATACTGTGCTTTTCGTAATTAGTTTTGCTTTTGTTGTTATCGAATTCAAACATAATTATTGTATAATAAATGAATAATAATTATACCTTTTTATGCATCATTAACGGATAACTAATCAAAATTATTGTAATAATAATTATTTATTTTCCCGAATCTCCGAATCCATTTTTTTATTTCACGGTATAGTATTAATTTTAATTTTGATAAGGTTAGAAAAGTAGAATAATTATTTGTTTGGTGATTTTTATGAATTATAGAATTTTAGTTTATTCGATGGTTATGTTTCTATTGTTAGTCAGTTGTGGCGATAAGAAGATAACTAATCCAATTCAGGGTGAGCCGGCATTAACGAGCATTACACCTTCTTCCGGCTATATAGGTGATATAGTAACTATAAATGGTAAAAATTTTGGTTTAAGCAAAGGGACAAGTTTTATCTCAATTAATTCTATTAAAGTCGCTGAATATATTGGTTGGAGCGATAATGAAATCAAAATCAAGATTCCTGTTGGTGCCACAACAGGAAAATTATCGGTAACAGTAAATAATCAAGAAAGTAATGAAGTTGATTTTACAGTTACAACAACTGCAAAAGATGAAATTACTATTGGAACTCAGGTTTGGAAAACCAAAAATCTTGATGTTTCAACTTACCGCGATGGTACGACAATTCCACAGGTAACAGATGCAAACGAATGGGCAAACTTGACAACCGGTGCCTGGTGCTACAATGATAACGACCCAGCAAATGGAGCCATTTACGGCAAGCTATACAATTGGTATGCAGTGAACGATCCTCGTGGTTTGGCACCCGATGGGTGGCACGTACCAAGTGATGCAGAATGGTCAACGTTATCAACATATCTTGGCGGCGTAAGTGTAGCAGGTGGTAAGCTGAAAGAAGAAGGAACAACGCATTGGACAAGCCCAAACCCGGGTGCTACAAATGAAACCGGTTTCACGGCTCTCCCGGGTGGCTACCGCGAATACTATGGTACATTCAATCCTATTGGGACCACCGGTTACTGGTGGAGTTCTACTGAGGGCGGTACAACAGCCGCGCGGGGCAGAAACCTGTATTTTTATTATTCTTATCTTTACAGTTACGACGGTCATAAGGGGAACGGTCTCTCCGTTCGTTGTATAAAAGATTAACACAGTTATTAAAGTTGAAAGTTTGTAAGGTTCATAAAGAGAAGATAGAGGAAACAGCTTTACAATTATAACTCATAACTTATAATTTATAACTCATAACTTTGGAAGATGGATTCTTCGCTTCGCTCTGAATGACGTAAATTAATATATGCTAGTAATAAAAAAAGAAGTCCAACACCTCGAGGTATTGGACTTCTTTAAAAACAAAGCAACTGCTTTTTTACGTTCCTGCGTTGTAATCGCTCATATAAGCGACTTGCTCAGGTGTTAAAGCGTCTAATTTCAAGCCCATTGCTTTTAATTTCATATCCCCTACCATCAAATCTTGTTCAGCAGGAATATCCATAACTTCAATAGGTAAAACTTCACCGGCAGTATGCGCTTCGGCTAATCTCAAATGAGCCATAAATTGGTTCGCAAAGCTCATATCCATAACTTCCGATGGGTGACCTTCTGCGGCGGCTAAGTTAATCAATCTGCCTTGAGCCAAAAGATAAATTTTTCTGCCGTTTTTCAATACGTATTCTTCGCAATTTGGTCTAATTGTACGTTTCGAAACCGATACTTCTTCCAATTCAGGAATGTTGATTTCGCAATCGTAGTGGCCTGTGTTGCAGATTATCGCACCGTCCTTCATTGATTCGTAATGTCTTTTGCGGATAATATCGCGAACGCCTGTAGCAGTAACGAAAATATCGCCTACTTTAGCGGCTTCGTCCATTGTCATAACTTCGTGACCGTTTAACCAGCCTTTTAAAGCCGCTGTTGACCTTACTTCGGTAACGATAGTGTTCGCGCCCATTCCTTTAGCGCGCATTGCTACGCCGCTTCCGCAATGTCCGTGTCCGGCAACTACAAAGTTCTTGCCTGCTATTAAAACACTGGTAGCTCTGATTAAGCCGTCCAAAGTGGATTGTCCTGTACCATAAACATTATCAAAATCCCATTTTGTTTCTGCATCGTTAACAGCGAAAACAGGATAATACAAATGTCCGTCAGCCGCGCGTGAACGTAAGCGGTGAACACCGGTTGTTGTTTCTTCTGTTCCACCGACAACGTAGTTCTTTGCCATATCTTTGTATTTTTCGTGTACTGTGTCAATCAAATCGCAACCATCGTCTAATGTTAGATGTGGTTTAGGATCAATTGTTCTTTCAATACACCAATAAAAATCTTCGTGGTTACCGTACCAAGAATAAATACCGATTCCTTCATCAGCCAAAGCCGCCGCAACAGCGTCGTTTGTAGATAATGGATTACAACCGGACCAATATACTTCGGCGCCTGCCGCTTTTAAAGTACGGATTAAAACAGCGGTTTCTTTTGTTACGTGCAGACAGCCCGCAATTTTGTAACCTTTGAAAGGTTGTGTTTTAGCGTATTTTTCTCTTAAATACATCATAACCGGCATTCTTGATTCTGCCCAATCGATTAGCAAACGGCCTTCCTCGGCCATATTAATATCACGAACGCAATATTTACCTTCTACTTCTGAAAATAAGCCTATAGCTTGTTTTTTTGGTATTGTTGACATCGTTTCCTCTATTTTATAATAATCTAATTAATTTCTATTAAATGTAAATCTATTTCGACGAAATAGGTTTTTCTTATTTTAATATAACCTGCGCCATTCTTTACGAATGTAGTAAAATGTAATTACGGCTGAAAGCAAATCGGATATTGGCCACGAATACCAAATACCGAGTAATCCAAAGAACCGCGGTAATATGACAATTAGTGGAATAAGTATCAGGACTTGACGTAATAGCGAAAGAAACGCCGCTGTTCTTGCTTTTCCTGTCGATTGGAAATAATTTGACGCAATTATCTGAATACCTATCAATGGGTAAACTATAAAACATATTCTTAAACCGGTAACACCAAGTGCTAATAAAGCTTTATCGTGGTGGTTAAACGCCTGAACAAGAATGTGCGGGAAGAACATACTAACGAAAAATCCGATAAAACCTATTACAGTAGCCCATATAATTGATAGTTTTAAGGTTGTTTTAACCCTATCGAATTTTTTGGCTCCGAAATTATAACCAATAATAGGTTGCGAAGCCATATTTAAGCCAAAAATCGTCATAAATGACAATGAAGAAACCGAGCCTATAACGCCCATTACTGCAACAGCTTTATCACCGCCGTATTTTATCAGTTGTCCGTTCAGAATCAATTGTACAGCCGCATTTGCAATATTGATTGCGAAAGCCGCCAATCCTATTCCCAAAATTTCTTTCAAAAGAGGGAAATCCAATCCCATATACTTTAATCGCAACTTAATAAACGTATTCTTTTTTGTTAATTGTATTACAACCCACAAAGCCAAAATGAACATAGAAATCAAAGTCGCAAAAGCCGCACCTTTTACACCCCATCCAAAAACAATGACGAATAATCCTGCTAATATCGCATTGGTTATCCCGCTAATAAGCATAGAATACATACTGGTTTTGACATAACCTTGCGAACGGATTACGTTATTCAAACCCCAGCCCGTTGTTTGGAAAAGGACACCGAATAAAATGATGTTCAAATAGTCATTGGCATATTTTAATGTTGCAGGTTGTGGATGAAGAGATCTGAGCAATGGGTCTTTAATTATAAACCCGATAATCATTACAACAAGTCCTACAATTAGTGATGCAGTAAATCCGGTTCCAAGTATTCTTTGGGCAGTTTCCTGGTCTTTACGTCCCATATTTATAGAGACTAAGACACCGGTACCAACACCTGTTAATGTTCCGAAAGCCATAATCATCATCATAATCGGAAAAACCAAAGTCAAACCCGAAAATGCGTCCACTCCAACATAATTGCCAATGAAAATCCGGTCAACTATATTATAAAGTGCTTGTACTATCAGGCCTATGAATGCTGGAACAAAATACTTCCAAAGCAGTTTGCCCGTACTTTCAAATTCCAGTTCTTTTGATTTATCCATTTATTTAATATTTTTTCTATTTTTTCTAATATGAAATAGCAAAATTACGAATTTTTCGCTAATTATTTTATATAGACTAGATAAAAAAACCTTCCGAAGGTTTGGAATCGTCGGAAGGTTGAATGATAATTCGTTACAAATTAAATTTATTTAATATTCAATTTTTGTCTAATATCCGCAGGAATGGCATTTTTGTTAACCATAATAGCAGTTGTTGCTAATTTTATGTAAGGAACAGATATATATAAATATCCACCGAATTTATTGCTGTCGTTATTCCAAGAGTTTTTAGTATAGTAATATTGATTTCCGTTTTGGTCTTTAGCAATACCAACTATATTCATACCGTGGTCGTCGCCTGTTTCCCAAGAATCATAGGCTTTCTGGCGAATTTCCGGAGTGATTTCTTTTTCAGGTCTGATAGTTTTGAAGTTGTATAGGCTGTCTAATTTGTCTTTATAAGGAATTTCGTCCCATTTTGAAATTTCCGACCCTGCCATATCTTGGTAGTTATCATTTAAAACAACAGCCAAACCCTGTTTTTTATGTTGGAAACCTTTTTCGCTTACGTCACCGCCCCAAATTAAAGAATATCCTGTCATAATAGAATTATCCATAATTTTTATCATATCATCGAGCGGTACATTATAAACATTTTCCCAATTCCAATTATCCGGTACATCCAAAACAAATGGTTTGTAATACGGTTCGTGTATAAATGATGTAATTGTTACGTAATCATCAGGATTTAAACCTAAACCGTCTGCAAAACTGCGCGGAGTATATTCCTTGCCTTCGTAGTCGAATTTATCGGGATATTTCCCTAAATAAGCATCTAAAATTCCATTATATCCATCGAACCATTTAGTTGATATTTTACCGTTAGGGTTCTTTAAAACTGTATTCACATAAGCACCTAACAAGGCATCTAATTCGCCGTGAACGTGCTTTTCTTGACCATAATCCAATCCCGGGTAAACTTTTTCAGGAACCAAACCGTAGTTTCGCCAAGTGTATAATAAATCACTTGTGCCACCACCACCGGAAAACGAAGCACTTCCGTGCCAGCGTACGAATTTCTTTGCTTTGTCAGCGTAATTTGTTCTAACCAAAAACATTTCGGATAAATCGTAAACAGGTTTGCCTAATCTCAGCAATTCGCTTTCCAAAAAGGATATTGCTGAAAATGACCAGCAAGTACCGGATTTATATTGATCCTTTACCGGTGAAGTCTGTACTTGCTTAACCATAGTAAATTGATATACATCAGGTTTTTTGACTTCTTCGGGTTTTTTCTTTGCCTCGGCTGTTAACGAGCCGAACATCAGCATAGCGCCGATAATTATTAGTAATGCTTTTTTCATGTTTTTCTTTAAATATTATTAAATAAGTTATTACAAAAATAAAACTTTTTTCCTTAAATACGAGGTTTTAATTTCAAAGTTTATAACTGAGGTACTAATTATTGGATTTTTTTTCGACATTTTGATCTTTTTTATTGCTGTAAATTATTTTTTTATTAAGTTGTATATAATGACAGTACAAAATGATAAAAAGAACTTAGAAATAACGGATTATTAACTTTTTTTGTTGATTGGTTTTGAAAAACAGTATTTAATTTTGGAGAATATTAATATGAAAACCTCATTGCTATCCTTATGGCTTTGCTTTACTTTGTTTGCTTATGTAAATGCCTTTGCACAACAACCTGACGATTATTATGAAATAAGTCCAGCCGATCAGGCGATAATGGACCATAAATTGGATTCATTGAAAGCAATCCAATTAAAAGACCAGGAAAAAATGAAATACAGAATTGGATTTAATTTGGGAATAGCTACACCCTACGCAGGACTTAAAAGTGCTATATTCGTTGGACAATCGGAAGTATTCAGTCTAGATTATTGCTTAAGTAATAACACTTATATATTTTCAGAATTTATTTATTCTGCTTATGAACCGGATAAAGGCGTAGTAATCAATAACGCTTATGAAGGGAAAGGGCACCCCTATAATAGCGTTGTAAAATACGAATCTCAGAACCCGTGCAGAGTTTATTCTTACGTACTTGGATTTGGAGCCAGACTGGGTTCAAACTATGCTAAACCTTCACTAAGAATGGGTCTTGGAGCGGTTTATAATCATACTACAGAGGATATGTTTACGGTTTATAATGCCCAAGATACAATTACAATTCCCAAGTATAGCGCAAATTCGTTCGGTCTTAATTATATGTTGGGATTCGAACTACCTTTTGGTGTGAAACAATGCGGATTCTTTTCTACATTCAATCTTACCTCTGCAGTATTTGGTACTAAATTCGGATTAGAAATGCAATTTACTTCGATGGGTTTCATCGGTATTTACGGCAGATTTTAATAATAATTAAATTGGGAAAAAAATAAAATGAAAAAAATAATATTAATCTTGATTTTTTGTATAGCTTTAACAGGAAATTTACCAGCAATAGGACAAGCGCTACCTGTTCCTGAGCAAAATAAAACTCCTGAACAGATAGAACAAACACAAGCAAATCCATTCGCCAAAAACTCAGAACACAAATTAAGAATTGGTTTTAATTTTGGCTTTGCCATACCGTATGAAGGAACTGTGAATTTCGCATCCTACTCCGGTACGTCATCGTTATTATATTTTGAATATAATCTAAATCCAAAAAGTTATGTGTTTTCTGAAATCCTATTTTGCGGTTATTCAGCGGAAACCACTTATATAGAATATCGTTACCCCGATTTTCCTTGGACTTATTCTACGGAAATGAAATATGAGGGTACAAATCCACTAAGGTCTTATTCTTATATTCTTGGTTTAGGACAAAGGTCCAAAACAGATTACTCGAAGATGGCTTGGCAATACGGGATTGGTTTATCATATAACTATAATGTTCAAGATAAACTTACTGCTGTTGACAATTTAGACACGCTTACTATCCCTGCATCAAGTAAATATTCCTTGGGTATTGATATTATGTTTGGCTATGATTTACCATTAGTTAAAGACCAATTTGGTGTTTTTTCAAATGTAAATATCAACACAGGAATTATTGGAACTAGAATGGGTTTCCAAATGCAATATATTTCAGCGACTTTACTGGGAATGTATTTTAGAATATAATAGGAATCTATATGAAATTCCAGATTATCATCGTTATTCTTTGCATCGCTTTATCTAATAGTGTAAGCATTTTTGGGGAACAACCTGAGTAGGCGAAGAAAAAGGTCCCGAAGCTCAAGCAATCATGGAAAATCAAATTGATTCATTGAAGCAATCCAAATTCCAAGAACAAAACTTTCATAAAATCAGGATTGGTCTGGATTATGGTTTTTCTACACCATATAGCGGCACGGTTGATTATGCTTCGATATTTGGCGAGTCCGCTCTAGGATTTGCTGAATATAGTCTTAAAAAGAAATCATACATTTATTCAGAAGTGATTTATTGTGCCTACGAAATGGATAAAGGTATTGCTTTAATGCATTATTATGGTGATTGGTTTGATATACCTGATAGTGCATTACTTATATCTAAGGGCAAAAAAACATGTAAATCTTATTCTTATGTTTTGGGTTATGGTTTTAGATCAAAAAGCGATTACATTAGACCTGCGTGGAGGTTTGGAGCCGGATTAATTTACAATTATAATATCTTAGACAAATATACAATCACAACCCCACTAGATACACTGACCATCCCTAAAAGTACCTCATCCTCAATTGGTTTGAACTTTATGTTTGGATTTGATGTCCCCATTTTAAGCGATGTATTCGGCTTTTTCTCGACAATTAATATTAGCTCCGGAATTATCGGTAGCAAAAACAGTATTGGAATGCAATTTACATCTGCTACCGTTTTAGGTTTTTATTTCAGGATTTAAGATATTTAAATGTTTTTTTCTTAATTTTGGTAAAATAAAAATAGGAAAAACCAAAATGAAAACAACTACGTTTATAATTATAATTATTTCATTAGCAATCAGCTCTTTACAGGCTCGCACACTTAACGTTGGTCCTGCCAGTGAATTAAAAACACCTAGCCAAGCCGCGGCTATTGCTAAAACTAAAGATACAATCTTGATACAAGCAGGTACTTACCTCGGAGATGTTTGCTATTGGGCACCTGATAGTATTACAATAAAAGGTATATATGGATTTGCCCATTTAGAAGCCAATGGAAAAAGTTACGGACAAAAAGCGATTTGGGTAATTGGTGGAGATGACTATACTATTGATCATATCGAATTTTCGGGATGCAAAGTACCGGATCATAATGGAGCAGGCATTCGTGAAGAAGGCCGCAATCTAACCATACACCGCTGTTATTTTCATAATAATGAAAACGGTATATTAGCCGGTGCCGACACAACAAGTTTTATTAATATCGAATTTTCGGAATTTGCGTATAATGGAAACGGAGATGGCTATTCGCACAATGTTTATATCGGTAAGATTGGTTATCTGCGTTTTTTTGGGAACTATTCTCATAGCTCCAATATAGGTCATCTACTAAAAAGCCGTGCAAATACAAACATTATTCAATACAACCTTTTTAGCGATAATGCTGATGGGAAATCCAGTATGCACGTTGATTTGCCTAATGGTGGATTCAGTATAATAATCGGCAATAATTTTTATCAAAACGAGTATTCCGAAAATGGCCGGATTATCACTTATGGCACAGAAGGATTAATTAATCCAACTAAAACACTATACTGTATCAATAACACATTCATTAACAAACGGGAAACTTGCACTTTTTTATATATGCCTGCAGGTACTTATGGTATAGTAGCTAATAATCTTGCAGGTGGTGTTGGTAAATATCAAATCGAATCAAAAGATGTTCACGATACAACAAACCTGCAATTTAAGAATATTGCGGATTGTAAGTTTATAGATGTTAACAAGTATGAATTTACCATACAAAAAGATTCACCTGCTATAGACGCTGGTACGAGCTTCGCCTTTATGAGCATCTTCCCTATGGAACCCGACAAGCAATACAAAAATATTGCGAATATTACCGATAGAAAATTAATTGGAAATATTGATGTCGGAGCTTATGAATTTGTACCTCCAGTATCCGTGGATAATTCTACTGATAAAAATCAAAAATACCGTGTATATCCAAATCCAGTTAAGGATTTATTGAATATAGACGGTATTGATAATTTTTCAACAAATATTATGATTTATGATATATCCGGAAAGTTGGTTAAAACAATATATCCCGGTTCGAAAATGAATGTTTCGGATTTACCTGCAGGATATTATTTCTTAATTACTGAGAACGATAAAGGCAACTGCACTTATTTCATTAAGCAATAATCAGGATTGTTGATTTATACTATGCTGTTTCATATAGCTCATTATTTCGTGCACTCTTTCGCTTTCAGAGCGTTTGCAAACTAATATTCCGAAATCGGAATTGATGACTATTACATCTTCCAATCCGACAACGGCAAGCATCTTATCGCTCGAGGCAATCAGGCTGTCTTTGTTGTCAATAGATATTATATTACCCATTAGAATATTATTTTCAGCATTTTTATTGCTTATTCTATAAAATTCATCCCAATTATTTAGGTCTGTCCACTCAAAATCGCCTTTTACAACAAATACTGAATCCGATTTTTCTAATATTCCGTTATCGAGCGAGATTTTAGGCATACTTTTGTATAAGTTTTCAATTTCGGTTTCCTTTACCTCTTGTCCGTAAATCAATGAGATTTTTTCAAAAATGTCAGTGTAATTATAAAGATATTTATCAATTTTATTGAGTAAAGTCTTCATATTCATCACATAAATTCCGCTGTTCCATAAGAAATCCCCGCAATCAATAAACCTTTGCGCTGTAGCTACATCCGGTTTTTCGGCAAATGTAATCCCTTTTCTAACACCTTGTTCAAATAATTTCTCCAAGCCAACAGGCGAATCATCATACTGTAGATAGCCGTAGCATGTTTCAGCTCGCGTAGGTTTTAATCCTATCGTTACAACACCATCGTAAAGATTCGCAGTTTCATTAGCCAATGCTATACATTTTTCAAAATTCTTAAGGTCCGTTATTACATGGTCAACGGGCAAAGCTGATATGATTGCTTTCTCGGGTATTTTATCTTTAAGTAAATAAGCCGCTAATGAAAGACATGGTGCAGTACCACGACGGCTCGGTTCAAGAAAAATGTTCTCATCGGCGATTTCGGGAACTTGTTCTTTAACAAAGTCATAAGTTTTTTTTATTGTGACAATATAAATATCTTCTTTTGGAAATATACTTAACAAACGCTTGTAGGTATTCTGAATTAAGCTTCCTTCGCCAAAAATAAAGCTAAATGTTTTGGACTTTTCCGAGTTGGAGTAGGGCCAAAAATAGGAATCTCCGCCACCAGCCATAATTACGGCAATTCTTTTGATGTTATCCATCATTGTGAAAGACCTTTGGATATTAAAAAATAATATATTCTACAACGAATAATAAGCAATTAAATTTTCTAGGTCTTCAAGGTTGGAACAGGTCATTAGTTTTTGTCTCAGTTCGCTGGCACCATTAAATGAATTAATATAAGCCTTAAAGAACTTCTTAAGAACAGCAAATGGTTTGCTTTTGCCCCAAACTTCATCAAATAATCCGGCGTGTTCTAATAGAACGTGCAAACGCATTTCAACGCTAACATTATGGGCATTTGTCGAGAATATCCACGGATTGCTCATCATTGCTCTCCCTACCATAACCCCATCAACTCCTGAAAAAGCAATCTGCTCATTGGCTTCAGATAATGAATGAATATCTCCATTACCAATAAAAACAGTTTCAGGGGAAATGCTTTTGACTAACTCTTTTGCTTTTTTAATATCGTTCCAATCCGCTAAACCCTTATACATCATACTGCGAGTACGACCGTGAAGAGTAATTGCGTCAGGTTTGGCTTCAGCCAAGGCTTTTATCCAGATTTCGATTTGCGGCTCAATATCTCCGGTTCTCGTTTTCACACTAATAGGCAATGATGTTGCGGATTTTGATGCTTCAATTATTTCTTTTGCCAACTCGGGTTCCCTCGTTAAAAAAGCTCCACCGGATTGCCGGACTATTTTTTTTACCGGACAACCCATATTAATATCTATACCATCAAATTGATAGGTTTCAGTTATAAACTTAATACTTCGGTAGAAATTTTCCGGTTTTGCTCCCCAAATCTGAGCAATAATCTTGGTGTTTCTGCTTTTCAGCAGCTCCCTCTCCGAATCGGACACAACAAATCGATGACTAACATTTTCGACACCCACTTCGTGGCAAATTCCGTCTGTAGCGACAAATTCAGTACAAACGACGTTTAGTGTTCTAATATCCGACCGGCGCAATAATATTTCTCGAAATACAGTATCAGTAACATCTTCCATTGGTGCGGCAGAAAATATGGGCTTTGGCAAATCGATCCAAAAATTACTCATCTACCAACTCTTGTTAAAGTTAATCATTATTTGCCAGTCAGTATCCTCATTATTTATCTCAGTTTTATGAGATAACTCATTCCAAGATGCTTTCAAAAATACGTTTTTGAAATAATTTTTATTTAACAATGACCTAAGAGGAACTTCAATGATGATTTCCCGACTTCCGTTTAAATTAGCTAAATCCCCACCGAATGACCAAGTTATATCACCCGGTAACTGTCCTTGAAATTTAATTGTCGGCTCTTCAAATGATGAACCTTTGAAATCTATACCCGCATTGCTTATAAAACCTGTTGCCAATAAATCGGTCAAAGTTTTTGAGGCAAAAGCAGACACTAATGCACTGCCACCTTCGGCAATAAGATTTGGTCCTTGGCCTTGACTATCCATAGTGCTGGTACTCTTAAACTGTCCTGTTAACAATAGATATAATGCTTTTTCTTGAATTTCACTCTTATCACCACTTGCTCTATCACCTTCAAGTAAATAATAGATGTTAGTTTGTAAATTTTTCGGCGGACCCCATAATTCAATAACAACTTCGTAATCCTTACGAATAGTACCAATAGTTGTAATACCTTTATAGCGGGCTTGTATATCAACTTGTGGTTCTAATGGTGAACCGGTAGGGAACTCTATATTTCCAGATACATTAAGTATTTTAAATGTATTTAGCTTTGATTTATCGGATAATACAATACTACCGTTTATTTGTCCGTATTCATCCCCGGGCCTTTTCAAATAGGACATTTTTTTATTATCCCGTTCGTTTATTTCGGCATATATTTCACCGAGCGGTCCTAAATCCATTGATATAGACTCTTTCCCTGCAATATCGAAAGTTACATCAATATCAAAATTTCTAAATATATTTTTCTTTTTCTTATCAATTTTTGCAACTTTTGCTTTTTGCATGCTATCTCTCATAGCTTCGGTAATAACTTTTGGCCTCGGTTTAGGTGCGGTATTTTCATTCAAATACTCATATTCTAATTTTGATTCTGCATTTTTCCCCCCGCTTAAAAGTGGAATATTTATATCCGCTTGATTAAGCGCTAAACCACCTTTGAAGCGAAGTTTATCAAACTCACCCGATACATTTATAATTGGATCTGTCGAAATTACTACATCGCCATAGAAAGTCTGAATTGTTTCCTTGGTTTCTGAACCTAATATTTTGAATTTTCTGGCTGTTAAATCAACGTTAATACTGTCAAGATTTAGTTTTTTGTCGTAATAAACAAATCCCTTTAAATTCGCATACCCGAGCGTTCCTTTGGTATCGTAATTTGCAATATCAATTTTGTCTATACTAATGATTTTATCTTCGAATAGCAGTTTTATATTAGTTCTATACTTCAGATTTGTACTTTTTAAATGGAAATACGCATTCTCTATTGCTAAATCACCTTTTAAAACCGCTCCTTCAGCTTGCGTTGAAGTCAAATTAATGTTGCACTTTAGAGCGGCTCTCAATGCAAAAAGCGGCTCTATGAATACAGCTAACGGATCAAGAGCAAAACTATCGGCTATTACGTCCACGTTATATTCAGGTTTGTCATCAACAAAATTTAGCTTATTCAATCTTATATCTAATCTCGGTTCTTCAGGTTTGGTATAAACTGTGACACCTCCAAAAATTAATTCCTTGGAATATCCTGCGTAGAGATGCATTTTCCCGAATGGAATTTTATCGAAACTAACTTCCTTGGTATTGACATCGAGTTTTAGTTTTGGATTATTGAATGTTCCATTACAAGTCAATAATAATTTATCTATAGTTAAATCTATTTTCTCCAGCATTTCTTTGCTCGATTCCGGATAAAATTTATTCAAATTCAAAATACCGAAATCACGAAGCTCAACAGTGATATTTTCAAGAACCGAATCCCGTAAAGTACCCTGTAAATCTAACCGACTGCCGCCAGTACCTGCGAATGAACATTCGCTAAGTACGATTTTTTCGTTTGTCGCTTCAGCAACAATCGGATTAACATTTTGGAGCATAAAACCATTACGAAAATCAATTCTAAAACTGTCGGCTTTCATTAAAAGGCTATTTTCAGTAACCGTGAATGAAGTTTTAAAATTTAATGCTATTTTATCCCAATACCCTATAGCCGTCGATAAATCAATTTGTTTATCCGATATATCCAAATTCAAATATGGAAAATAAAGTTCTTCTTTATTAAATTTGATTTTATCTGGAATTCTTAAACGGAAATTCATTGATTCAAGTGATAGAATCGAATCTTTATATACAAAACCGGTATTCGATACCATATTTATATTTTTAATATCAAAATGGTTTTTCTTATTGTCAAATCGCAAATTATCAACAGTTAATTCCGATATTTTTATATCGGAACGCTCATGACTGGTTGCGATGTCAATCTTGATTCTTGCGTCCATATCGATTTCGCTACCTTTCCAAAACGTCGAAAATGCGGCTATATCTTTCAAATCCGCACTCACAGAGCAATTTAATAATGGAAATGATTTGTATTTTGTAACAGTACGAATTGGCTTATTTGCTCCTGGTAACAGCTTATCGGAATAATTTGCAAAACTTTTCCCTAATTCCTTAGTGAAATCTGAAATATGCTCTGATAATTCAGACAATTTGTAATTTCCGGTTAAATTCAAATCAACAAAGTCGGAGTTCACTTTGGCAAATCTGCCACCAGCGGACAAATCACCCAATTCCATCGATACATCAAATGGAAATAGCGATTTATCGCTAAATGATACTTCGTCGAAGTTTAACAATGCTTTCGTTACCATTGAATCTATATTTAAACCCTTACCTTGAATATTAATCCCACCGGATAAAATATTCGGCATACCGCTTACATTGCTTAGGTATGCCATGTCCATATTATTATATTTACCAGTAAAATTATATATCGCCTGATTATGCTCCATAAAGGCTAAATTTCCAATCAAATTGAAGTGCATAGTACCTGTTCCGTTTTTGCTTAGTGCATTTATATTCAAAGTATCGATTGTGTAGTTCCCTGCAACTGAATTTATATGAATATTCGCATCTTTGATTTGAACATTATTAATTTCAGATTCTGTGCATTTTAAATTCAGTTCCGAAGTTAATTTTTTATAATTAATATCCGAACCTTTAAGATCAAGAGTAAAATTAAGATTATTTGATATATTTGTCTTCTTTAATATGCTGTTAACATTCAACTTTTTAACGTCAAGCTTCATAAAATAATTCGAAACCGGCATATAACACAGTCCGGCACGCAAACCAAAATCGCCGTTCGTGGATTTGACATTCAAAACAGTAAAAACACTATCTACGGTTCCGAAAACATAGGATTTATCAATTTTTATTCTACCGAGATACGGAAGTTTCGAGAAATCCATAAATTTAAATATTTTTGGCAGTTGCGATTGTTCTGCATTTGCATCAATATTTCCTTTATATGTAAAGTCCTTTGGATTCATCAGATTTTTCAATCGGACATTTTTCAAACTTATATCTATATCACCGTTAGTTACATTACAATAATATACATACAGATTGTTTAATGTTCCACGGGCTTTTATCTCACCTTCGGTGTTACGGAATAAATCGAAGTTTTTGATAGGAGCTATTTTTTTGACATCCGAAAAATCAAATTTATTAAACTTTATATCGGCGAATAAATACTTATCATCAACTATTAATGAATCAGTTTGGAATACACTGAATTTGTATTCAGCATCTAATTCTATATCGGTTTTTTCGGTTCTAATCCTGGCATTTTCGACTTTAATTGTAGAATCGTTAAGAGTAAATATACCGCAGAAATCCTTCATAAAGAATCCCGAATTCAACTCTGTACCTTGTAATTTCAAAATTTCCGCTTTTATGAATTTTGGACCATATTCAGCAGAAGCCCTTAATTCTAAGCCACTATAAATAGCATGTGAATAATCTATTGAAGAATTATCTTTGACTGCTTTAGTTGAATCATACATTTTAAAATATGATCCCTCAATTATTAATTCTTTAAGCTGAAATTTTGACTTTGATTCTGTTTTGGGCGTAGTTGATGGATAAGCGATATTGGCTATATTCCACTCGCCGCGCATATTACGTAAAAGCGAAATATGTGCATTTTTAATATATACTTTGTTAATTTTTATTTTATTTGAGAAAAAAGTCATAACACTGACATTCAAATATATCTTTTCTGCCGCGAAAACTGTATCTTTCCCTGCTAAAACTCTAGGTTCGCTAAGCATTACACCATCCACTGTATAGAAATGGATGTCCTTAAGCTCAATTTTTCCTTTCAGCTCTGAATTTACAATGGCGATAATACTCTGCAAAATCGGTTTTCTGAACCAACTTGCCTCAAAGAATAATATGGTCGATGCAGTGAAAACAATCAACAATAACCATAATATAGCTAATAACTTAGCTATTATCCGCCGCTTGCGTTTTTCAATATTTTCATTTGAACTATCGGTCAAATTGCCCTCTAATTATACAATACTTCTTATTATCTATAGCAAATACATTGCCATTTGTTGTCGATTCTAATATTTTTTATGTAGATGTTTGATAAATGTAATTATTATATATCAGCTCAAAAGATACTGATTGAAATTAAAAATAATCCCTGGAACGGCTGATTAATAATATCCAAAAACTAGTAAAGTATAACTCAAATGTAAGCATTCTGTAAGCAAACCCAATAAAAAAAGCGAACTATAAGTTCGCCTTTTCAAGTGCTCCCTGCGGGACTCGAACCCGCGGCCCTCTGATTAAGAGTCAGATGCTCTGGCCAGCTGAGCTAAGGAAGCATTCAAAATTAAGACTTTTCCGAGACCTGACAAAATATTAGTGAAATTTAATTTGCGAAAAAAAAATAGCAATTAGTTTATCCGATTGCTATTTCAATTATCTAATTCAATAATATTTAATGATTTTCTTTTTCCACAATAATTGTCACCGGTCCGGAGTTAACTAATTCGATATCCATCATAGCTCCGAACTTTCCTTCTGCTATATCTATTCCGGTTTGTTTGAACTTAGCGACGAGTTTATCGAATATAGGCTCGGCTAATTCGGGTCTGGCGGCGTGGGAATAACTCGGACGAAACCCTTTTGTAGCATCGGCATATAGCGTAAAGTTAGAAATCACCATTATACCTCCTGCTGTTTCCTTAACGGATTTATTCATAACACCGTTTTCATCGGGGAAAATTCGCAGATTTACGACTTTGTTGACAATCCAATCCATGATTTTTTCATTATCGGTCTCTGCAATTCCAACTAAAAGCATAATACCTGATTTGATTTTTCCGGTTATTTCGCCTTCGATTTCTACTTTTGCTTTTGCTACTCGTTGAACAATTATTCTCATATTATATATTCCATAAATTATAATTGCTTACTATTGGTCATTGAAAGCATATCTCGATACTATCATTTCTGCTATTGCAAATAATAAAGCTAGTAATGCAAAAATCTTCCAAAGCTCTGTTCCGAGTCGTTCTTTCACGATTTCACTTGTTAAATCCTTTGAATCTTCGATATACGAAATTTTACTTTTGTCAGTAAACCATTGATTAATCATAGATACTTTTTCTCTTCTGTCTTCGGAAGAAATATTTGATTCTTCAGGATTCATATTAACCGAAACCAAAGCTTCGGGTTTATTAGCATTATTCATTATCGTAAATGAACCGCATTTATCGATTCCTTTTAGCTCAATAACAGCGTCACTTCCATAATGCATGTTTTTGTAATAAGCTTCAAAATTTTCCGGATCTAATACTTTCACCATATCCTGATTTACAATTCCATTACTCAGACGCACTAAAATTTGATCATCAATGAAATAGCTTTTTTGTATAGTTTCGGTGTTCGAAAGATAAACTATCCCGCGATACAAAAGTGTTGGGAAAAGTCCCGATAGCGCATAAGTTCCCCATTCGTCGTCCAAACCTGTGGAACAATAAAGCGACTTCCCTTTTCCGAAATTAGATTCTGCTAAAAATGCACCCGATGGAAAAGAAATAATTGCGTATCCACCGGAAACTGTGTTATACTTTTTCAAAAGCGGTGTTTCGATTGGCTTTCTGCTATCGGTAGTACCTTTGAAAACTCCGTCTAAAAGCGGATGAAGTTTATCAACATTCGAAAACTCTATTGCACTCATAGTCGGATTGGTTTTTTCAATTATTTTGCCATATCCAATTTTTCTGAAAAATTCCTGGAACTGCATTTTACCAGATTTGCTATTGGCAAAAATATAGCAAAATCCGCCTGATTCAATATATTTTGTGAACTTTTCCAATTGTGATTGCGAGTATACTCCGTCATTAATAATCAAAACATCATATTTCGTTAAATCCGTAGCGTCGGCTCTTTGCTCATCTGCAAAATCAGTTTGGATTACATTCTGAATGCTCGAAATTCCATTAAAGAATGTTAGCAAATTATTATTCGGAGACCCAACAACTAAAACTGAAATTTTTTCCGGAATCAGCAAACTGAAGTATCGCTTATTATCTTGATCTAAGGCATCGCCATCAATTTCGACCTCGCCTTTTATTGCTCCTGTTTCATTTGGAATAGCAGAAATAACAACCGTTCTTGATTGGTTGGAAGGAATGTCAACTGTACGTTGAGCAACACGCTTATTATTATAAAACAAACTCAAAACCGTCCCATCGGCATCAGTTTCAGAATGATTTTTTAAAACTACGTTTATATCAACAGGCGTATTATCGCGCATTATTGTTGTTATAACATCCAAACTATCAACCGAAATGTTTTTCGGATTACTGTTTGCTTTACCGATTTGAACCGCATAAATCTTAGAATTCATTTTATCGAATCTTACAATGTCGTCTTCCGTTAGTTGGAATATATTATCCTGCATATCGGAAATAATAAAAATTTCTTTATTCACATTACTTGCAGAAGCTAATAAAGCATTTGCGGTTTTCAAACTACTTGCCAAATTTCCTCTTTTGGAAGAAATTTTTATTTCACCGATTTCCTTTTTCAAGTAGGTATAATCCTGCATCAAACCGGTTGAATTGGAATATTCCGGATCGGACATGGATATAATCCCAACTTCAGAACCATCACTCAACATATCAATTAATTGAATCACGGCTAATTTGGCTAAACTTAGACGATTGCCTCGTTCTTCGTTAATATCCATACTAACTGAGTTATCTAAAATTATTACAGCACTCGATTTGGCATAAGCTTCGAAAACCGGCAATTCGCTTTCAACTATAGGTCGTGAAAAAGCCATTACTAGACAAATAATTATCAAAATTCTCAATATCAGCAAAATTATTTGCTTCAACTTTAGCCGCTTGATTTGCTGTTTCCTCAATTCCTTCAAAAACTGCAAAGTCGAGAACTCAATTCGCTTCAGTTTTCTTAGATTGAGCAAATGTAATATTAATGGGATGGTTGCGGCAATCAAGCCAACTAAAACCAATGGATTTAAAAAATTCATTTATAACTCTTTTGAATAATTATTTGAAATTGCGACGCCAAGTGAAAAAAAATATTGGTTTGCTAATCAAAAAATATTAATTTTGAATATTCAAAAATAATGAAGGTTATGCTATGAAAAAATATTTCTTACTATTAATTTCAATTTTATTTATTACTGCTTGTTCGAAAACTCCGAATGATTGTGATATTTATGAAGTTGACGATATCAATCAAGTGAAAATTTGTGGAGTTTTTTCCCTCACCGAAAATATGACGGATTTGGGTATCGATAGCAAAGCCGCTATGGAATTGGCAGTCGATGATTTCAAAGCTATGCTTGTTCGAAATTCGATTAATTATACTGTTGATTATGTAATTGAAGATTCAAAATTAAATCCTGATATTGCTAAAGAAATAGTGGAAGCGCGATTTAAAGAAGGATACAGAATTTTTATTGGTCCTTCATCAAGTTCAGAAATCTCCAAAATAAAACCGTTTTATGAAAGTAATGACGTTTTGGTAATCTCTCATTATAGTACAGCCGGCTCACTTGCGGCGGATGATAACTTATTCAGATATAGTCCACCGGACAGATTAGAAAGCTTGGCTATGAGTAAGTATATCGTTAAGCAAGGGAAAAAGGCTATCGTAACTCTTTACCGGAACGATGTTGGAAATAAGGGTTTGTACGATGCTTTAAAAACTTATTTTACCGCTGAAGGTGGTAAAATGTATAATCCCGTCAGTTTCGAACCAACAACGACAGATTACGCACAAACTATCATAAATCTTAGAAATACATTAATTCAAGCATTGGATGAAAACCCTACTGAGCAAGTAATTGTGTATTATGCTGGATTTAGCGAATGTAAACAAATATTAGAATTAGCTTCTCAAGATGAAGTTTTCAGTACGGTTCAATGGTATTGCGGCGACGGGATCACTTTAAATAATGCAATTTTTGAATCGCAGAAAGCCTCGGATTTTGCAAAAAAAGTCAGCTTGATTTCACCAACGGTTGGTTTAGATTTTTCAGCTAATGCGATATATACACCTTTGATTGCAAGAATCTTAGCAAAAACAGGCAAAACAACAGTTAATAATTATGCTCTTGGTGTTTATGATGCTACTTGGAATGCTTTAACGGCAAAACTTAGCGTCCGCGCCAATAAATTCAGTCAATTGAAAAATCAATTCGTAACTAATTCGAACACTTATTTTGGTGCTTCCGGTTTCACCAAATTAGATAATTTTGGTGACCGCCAATTCAGCACATTTGATTTTTGGTACATCACCGGTGAGCCTGCAAAATGGGACAATTCAGCCAGTTATAACATTTTAAAAGACTCTTGGGAATTTACCTCACATGACGGGGTAAAGTAATTCAATTTTCTTTAGATTCTTCAGCCAATATTTAGTTGATTTATTACTAAGAAAAATCAAAGAACCGGGTTTTAAAAAATCCGGTTTTATTTTATCGGTTTTGTCATCGAAAAGGATTTTAATTTTTGTGTCTATTGCTTTATCTAACTCTAAATCGATAGGCGCAGTCTCCATCTTATTTCCTTTGTCAAAATGTACATCAATCGTATCTCCAATTCTACCTTTAATTACTTTGATTACTAGGTATGTTGGTAGAGCCGTCACATCTTCATCTATTTGTGAATAAGAATAAGTAATGCTCTCACCATTTTCGGCTGTGCAACGAATAAGTAATTTATTTTTGCTTTCTTCGTTTATGGGGTAATTTTTAGCTATTAAATCTTTAAACTCGATAGCAATAAATCTACCTGCAATTTTATTATTCTTATACAACATCTCAACATGATAATCATACATTGAGTTATCGAGCAATCCTTCATAATTGAGATTGTTTTTAATTTCTATTACTTTTTCGACCTTATACTCTACCGCTTTTGCATTATAAGAGAATAAAGCTAAAATTATTACAAATATTATTTTCTTCATTAATCCTCATCCATAACGAAAAATGCCAGCCAAATTGTCTCCTCATCCAAAGAAGTAGATTTTACTCTATGCTTTTTATGAGCTGGAATGAAAATATAATCCCCTGGAAACATTTCAAAAAATTCATCTTCTTGATATTCTATTACTGCCCCACCCTCCACAACAATAACCCACTCACTTTCATCTTGGTCATACCAATTGTTTTCGGGTGTAGATTGTCCATTGGAAATAATTCTCTCTACACGGAATTTTTTTCCGCTCGCAAGAATTTCGATTATTTCTTTTTCTGCTTTTTCAGGAATATCAGCAAACAAATTAGCTTTCATCTTTTTTATAATTAATATTATTTTTAAAACAAAGTATTTTCTTTTTGGTCAAATTCGTAACCAAAATATCTATAGCAAGCTCTCGTGGCAATTCTACCCCTCGGCGTGCGCTGTAAAAAGCCTTGCTGTATTAAGAACGGTTCATAGACCTCTTCTATTGTACCGGCGTCTTCACCAATAGCAGTTGCTATCGTATTCAGCCCAACAGGTCCACCGCCAAATTTTTCAATTATTGTTAAAAGAACTTTTTTATCCATTTCATCAAATCCGCGTTCATCGACATCCAAAGCATCTAATGCCATTTTGGAAATAAATTTTGTAATATCGCCTTGCCCTTTAATTTGAGCAAAATCACGTGTTCTTCTGAGTAATCTATTAGCTATACGCGGCGTTCCTCTCGACCGTGATGCTATTTCATAAGCACCCTCTTCGGAAATAGGAACATTTAAAATTTCTGCTGACCTTAAAACCACAAGCAATAATTCTTCGGAGTTATAATAATCCAAGCGATTTATTATACCGAAGCGTGAACGTAAGGGTGCGGTTAATAATCCGCTCCTTGTGGTAGCTCCGATTAAAGTGAAGTGTGGTATTGATAACTGGATTGAGCGGGCCGATGGACCGGAGTCGATCATTATATCCAATTTAAAATCTTCCATTGCAGAATATAAATATTCCTCAACAATAGACGACAAGCGATGGATTTCATCAATAAAGAGCACATCACCTTCTTCCAAATTGGTTAATATACCTGCTAAATCCCCTGCTTTTTCTAAAACGGGTCCACTAGTTACTTTTATATTCGTATTCATTTCTCTAGAAATAATATGACTCAAAGTTGTTTTCCCCAATCCGGGCGGTCCGGTAAGCAATACATGGTCTAATGGTTCGTTTCTTAAAATGGCGGCAGAAATGAAAATTTTTAGATTTTCAACGATTTTCTTCTGACCGGTAAATTCTGAAAAATCTATTGGTCTTAACGTTTTGTCAAAGTCTTCTTCATTGACTTTTCCGTCAACAATATTTTTGTTTTGTCTTTCGATTATTTTTTCCATGTGTCAACATCATTGCAAAAAGTATTGAAAAAATTACATATTCAAATATAAACAATAAAATATTATTGAAAAAACTTATAATAAAAATAAAATGTTGATAATTAGAGCAATAAAAATTTTATATATTGGAATTATTTTATTAGTTTTGTAGTTTGTTAATTATATGTAACTGTAAATTTGAATAAAATTGTTATTACATATTTGGCACAATATTTTATAGTTATTTTAAGTTAAATTGAATAAAACAAATGTATGTTTATATTATCATTTTTTGGAGGTTTATAGTGAAAACCACTAAGTTATTTCAAATGCTATTATTGCTGGGGGCATTCCTCATCGCTGGAGCGATGACAGATGCCAAAGCAACAGATTTGAATAGTTACCAAGTTCGAGAAACTTATGAATTTTGGTCACCATTCAATGACGGTTACTCGCTGGGTAGCAACAGGCCTTGGGGCAGAATCAACATTCCACAAGATTTTGCCTTCAATTATGACAACCAAAATATTACTACGGTAACTATTTATGGCGATGGCTGGCTGTCATTTAATGCTGATCGTAATCCTAGTCAAGCTCCCGGATTCGCTGGATACCCTAACATGGTTTCTTGGTATGGCAATGATTTAAGAACTTTAGGCGATTTATCCTACAAATTTGTAGGTACAAAGCCTTTTCGTTCTTTAATTATCCAACACCTAAAAGCTCAAACTATGTTGGATGGCACAAAAAATTATTTTGATGCTCAAGTAATTATCTATGAAACGACCAATGAAATTACTGTTATTTACGGAGAAAATTCCGGAATAGGCAGACAAGGCATTGATGGTGCAATATATTTTGTTGGCAGTAGCCAATCGAAATATATTAACGTTCGCCCTGAAGATGAATTCACAGGTTCTACTTATTACAAGAACAACAATTCTTCTTTTTGGTTGAACAAAAATACCCGCGACTGGGTATTCTCAGGAAGAGCTTGGACTTTATCACCTGCTCCTTCAGTAGCAACAGTTTATCCTGCACCTGGTGACATTTTAGTGACCGGAAAAATTTATGAAGGTGACGAACGCCCATTTGTACGTATTAACCGTGCAGCAACTCAGGAGCAAGTAACTTTCACTTATAATATTTACGGTCCTTTAAGCAGTGCTAATCCGAAAATCATCTATCAAGGTCAAAGCGACGAATATGCTTCAAGCACATCAATAGACCCTAATCCACAACCTGAAGGCAATGCCAATAAGGTGATGATTGACCACGCTAACCAATTATGTGGTGATTTACAAACCGGTGCTTTGGATTTACTAACAAATAAAGATATTATTGTAGGTGGACAATATCAAGTTAGAGTTAGATTAACCCAAAAAACAAGCGGTCTCTACTCAGATTATACTTCTACATTCACTATTGCTTTGCAAAATGATTTGGAAGTAACAAGTATTATCTACCCTGTAACTAAGAATAAATCAATTTATCCTTATAATAAACGCGTTCCTATCGAAATCAAAACAAGAAACTTAGGTAAACGCGCAATTACTAAATTCGAAATGACTGCTGTTATTGAACATATCAGTACAAAATCGAAAACAACATTAAAATATAATTTCGATTCAAGCATTCCTCCGAACAATCCAATTGAAATGGGTGAATCTTTTGTTGTTGATAATTTTGATTTAGGTTTTATACCTGATAAAATTGGTGATTATAAAATCACTGTAACAACAAAAATATTAGATGCCGCTTCGGATGACGATCCATTGAATAATCAATACCCACGTAAAGGGCAAGCTGATTATGTATTCGAAGTCGGTTATGACTACGAAGGTGAAGTTGTTGGTTTAGTTGGTGCTGATTTAGATAATGGCGAATATGTCAATTCTCCTGTAAGTGTCGGCGTAGAACTTAGAAACAACGGTTCAATTGATTTAGCCGGCGATTTTGTTTATGTTGAAATAATCGATCCTGATGGCGTTTCTGTTTATAACGAGAAAACCATGGTCAGCAACTTACCAACAAGATTCGACAATCAAAAACCATTCTATTTGGACAAACCATTCTTCCCTAAAAAATCTGGCGACTATACTGTTAAAGTAAATTATGCTGTTGATGGCGATGTAATACCATCAAATAACAAAAAAACTTACATTTTAACAGTTAACGGCGGATTAAAAGGCAAATATACAATCGCTAAATCGGGCGCAGATTTTGCATCGTTAGGCGATGCTGTTAATGCTTTATACCGCCGCGGCGTAGCTGGTCCTGTTACATTCTATTTAACAGACCTGTTTTACAGCGAAGGCGATATCAATAAAAATGGTCCTGCTATTGATTTATCTTCAAAAATCATCGGTGTAAGCAAAGCTAATCCGGTTATATTTACAGTTAGAGAAGACGATTTTGGACAAAAAATTCAAGTACATCTTTATTCAAAGAAAGGTATTGGTATTTTATTCGGACAAAATGCACAACCTGACAATGTTAAAGCACCTGTATATTATGTAGATCTTACTCAAAAAAATGAATTTGCTAGAAGTGAAGGTTATATAACTTTTGATGGTTTAGCAAGTCATTCATTAAAATTCGTTCTTCATACATTAAGTGCTGCTAAAGCGGTTGTTAATTTAGCTACCGGATCACAAAATATCACATTCAAAAACACAGTTTTAGTTGATAATTCTAAATCAAGTAACTGTGATATTCCTGGAGCAAGATTTAATTCAGGTTCACAAAAATTTGAATTTAAACCATTCGCTAACTCATCAGCCGGTGTTTTATTACGTAACTTGCCTCCAGTTGATTTGCAATATGGCATTAATTATTACAATATAGATACTTTGATTATCAAAAACAACGTTATTGATAATAACGAAATCCATGGTTTTGGTGTTGGTGTTATTTCCTTAGGTATTGGTGCTTTATTAGACGCGAATACCGGTGATTTCGCAACCTACTATAATGAAAATAATACAATTAGTAATAACATAATTTATGATGTTTCTAAAACAGGTATATTTGTAGGTTATGAAAATGGAACAAATATTGACGGCAATAGAATTTTCCAAGTAACTGGTTCATGTGTTCCTTATGCCGCTGGTATTATGGCAGGTGGTGAAGCTGACAATATTAATAATTATTATGGCTTCAATAACTTAAACTTAACTATTCAGAAAAACGAAATTTCTGATGTATCTGGTTTAGAATCTGTTTATGGTATCGTAAGCGTTCAAACTCCTACTACCATTCAATTTACTGGTAAATCAATAACAATTCCTAGTGTAGACGAAAACACATTAATTAAAAATAATATCGTTTGGAATTTAAAACCTGCTGAAGATATTGCGGCTGTTGTTGGTATTAGTATTTCTACAGATTTAAACGATGCAACAAATAAACCAATGGTTGCTGATTACTTTACTAATGGCGATATCATTGCGAACAACACAATATATATTGAAGATTACAATAATGTAGTAAATAAAGCATTAGTTGTTGGTATTAGCATGAGCTATTCAAACAATCCTCAATTCTATAATAACGCTATTGCAATTACAGATAATACTATTTCATCTTCATCTGTGTTCAACACTGCTGTATTATACCAAGGTTTATTACCTCGTTGGGGTCAAGGCTTGGTATCAGATCGTAATGCATTCTACCTAACAAATCCTACAACTGATTTGTTCCGCTTAATTCAAATACGTAATGATGGTAGCACAGTTAACGCCGGTAAAAAAGGTGAATTCTTGAAATTGAGCCAATGGCAATATTGGACAGGTCAAGATGGAAACTCTATTTCCGGTAACTTTATTAAAGACTTTGTAATCAAACATTCTAAAGGTCCTAACGATGATGACGATGTATTAGATGTTCTTACATTAAGAGTTAATGATACTCCTTATCCGAAAAATTCAGTTTTGAACAATCGTGGTATGAACTTAGAAAAATTAGTATATGATGATGTTGATGGTATAGTTCGCGGTAAATCAGGCGAAAGATTCGACATTGGTGCTGTAGAATTCTATGGCTCATCTTATATTTCAGATTTGGAATTGGTTCGATTAATTGAACCTGGTGTTTACAAAGACCAAGTCGGCAAATTTTCAGCTTATGAATATATTATGACTGAAGCTCCTGTTCCTATGACAGTTGCAATCAGAAATAACTCAAGTATGTCTACTACAAGCCCTTCGGTTCATGTAACTATATATCATGAAACTTATGCAGGTGTATTTGATCCTTCATTAAACAAAGTAATGGATTACACATTACAAGTTCCTTCTATCGGAAGTTTCCAAACTGCAGTTGTTTCTCTTACTAATAAAAACAATGAATTTGTTCCTGAAACTTATGGCGATTGGAGAAGAACAGATGGTACACAACCTTTCAACGTACCTGATGAATTCAAAGCTATGGAACCTAACGTTTCTCCACTTTACAAAATAATAATTGAATTGGGTGATGACGAAAATGGTTATAACAACAAAATAGAAAAAATAGTTCGTTTCTATTTGAAACGCGCAACTTTGAGTTTGATGGTTTCTGCTGAAAACATGAAATATGATATCAGCAATGAAAGCGATCCTAACTTGTTTGCTTCAAGATTAAATCTTGACTCAGTAGTTAAAGTATTGAATAATTTCGGTTGGAGTACTAAATTAGGTCCTGAACCTGAAAACAATCACTTAGATGTAGATCTATTTGACCGTAAAGAATGGGAACCTCGTTCAATCAATTATCCATTATATCGTACTTTGATTTGGTCTGATGGCGATGATAAAACTCTTGGAGTTGCTAACACTCTTTCCAGTTTTGATGTCATTAACTTAGAAGACTACTTCAAATCAGGCTCTGCAAGTATTAAAAAGAATTTCATTGCATCTTCGCAAGAATTCATTAGAGCAAACGAAGCTAATAATAAAGAATTTATGAATTACCGCATTCGTGCCACTGTCAATCAACCGGGTAACCCATTAGATTTGGCCGGCAATTATTCCGGTGATTCTGTAACAGGCATATCATTAGCAAAAGATTTGATTTTTGGTGTTCAAGCTACTCAGTGGTTAGGTGATTCATATCCTCAACCAGGCTTAAACAAAATTATTACTGATAGTAAAGTTATTGGTACATCAAAAATAGCTATTAAATATAATAAACATTATCAAGATAGACCTGATAAAGGCAAATACGTTGCTTTAGAAGAACGTATTGGTGGTGTTATCACTTCTGCTTTACCTTATAACATTATAGTGTTAAACGTTGATTGGCGTCATTGGTCAAGTCCTGAAACAGTAATGAGAGCCGTTCTCGATTATTTAGAGAAAAACGGTATTGTTGTTCCTGTTGAATTATACGATTTCAATGCTACTTCTACATCTAACGGTGTTCAATTAGATTGGGCTACCCAAAGTGAAATGAATTCAGCTTACTTTGATATCGAAAAAGCTAACGTAATTGACGGTTCTACAAGCAACTTCACAGCATTTGAAAAAGTTCCTGCTAATGGTGCAAGTACAACAATCAAATACTATGGTCCTTATGTTGATAACAAAGTAGTTAGCGGCAATTCTTACGCTTACAGATTGAAATTAGTTGATGCTGACGGTAATTATACATATTCAGAAGTTAAAATTGTTAACGTACAAGGCGAAACCGGCGCGGCTTATATCAATAGCTTAAATCCAAACCCTGTAACAGAAACTTCAGAAGTTCAATTTACAATTTCAAATGAAATGAATATCAGTGCTATGGTTTATGACTTAAGCGGTAAAGTTGTTGCAACTTTATTCAACGGTACAAAACCTGCAGGTACTCATTCATTATCAATCGATGCTCATAACTTTGCTAGCGGTTCTTATACAATCGTTATTAAAGCTGGCGACAATATGCTTACTCAAGGTATGAACGTCGTAAAATAAGCTATTCGATTAATCGAACATAAAAATATAAGGTGTCTGTTTTTACAGGCACCTTTTTTTTATTGCTTTTTGTAACTTTCTATTCATATTTGTGTTATAGTAAGATGAATATGGGTATTAATTAAAATAATTTTATTATTTTTGTTTGTGTTTCATAATGAATTTGAATAAAATAGTGAGTTACTTATGAATAATCTATACTTTTTCCGCACAAAGCTCTATCTGAAGACGGAGCGAATTCTCTGCATTCCCGCACGGGCTGTGGCATAAGCCTTGTTATCCCAAAGCCGGAAATAAATACATTCGCAATTATAGGAATATATTTATGGGAATGACATACGTAACTTACTTAATATTATCAACCCCACGCTTCAGCGTGGGGATAAAAAGTGGTTTCATTGGGGCAAGCCCCAATGCTTCCAAAAAAACATAAAGGTGTGGAAGCACGTGGGCTTGCCCATGTGAAGAAACAAAAAATTTATTAAACAAATTGAGAATTCCAAAATGAAAACAAAAATGATTTTAATTTTAGTGCTGGCGATATTAATTGTTGTTGCCGGCAAAACGAATGCCCAAGATTTAAAGATGACTAAGCATCTAATTTTAGGTAGTGTGAAAGATAATCCGACTTATTTTATGTATAATGAAGTTGCTAATAAACTTTATTTTGGCGATAATTATATATTTAAAATTTATGATATTTCAACAGAAAAAATGGAATTATCGGAAGATGCTTATGTTGATTTAAGGGTCAGTCCCAATCATTATCTCAGAAGAAACGGAAACGAAATAAAAAAGATCGACCCATTTACAAACCAAGAACTTTTTGCATTTTCGTTTCCTGAATTTAAAACAATACTTTGGAATATTTCAGAGGATGGGAATCATTTGATTTTATTGACAGAGAAATTAGGTATCCATTGGTATAAAGAATGTGAATTGATAGTTTACAGTACTTTAACGAACGATATAGAAAAACAAATGAGTTACAAATTGGATCTGCCTGACAAAATCTATGAAACAGATTACAATTTCGCAATGGATATTAAAATAAGCTCAAATGGAAAATTTGCTCTGATTAACTGGGAAAGAAGAGTAGATTATTTGAAACCTTTTGAAAGCGGAACAATGGGATTAGATATCATTAGTTTAGAAACCGAACAACTTATTAAAAGATTAAATGGCAAAAGATCAATTTGCTTTTCAACAACATCCGATACTTTATTGATTTCAAATTGGTATTGGGGCAATAAAGATAATATTTCTACATTTTATTATGATAGTTCTAACTTTGTAAAAACACAAACTTGCGAAACTTTATATAATGGTAAGAAAATATTTACTGAAAATTCTAATCATATTATCGGAAATTATTTATTTACCACAAATGACAAGAAGTTATATCGCGTCAATCTTGTAGATTTAATATGCAAGCGTATTCAATCGGAATACAAAATCAGTAAATTTGTAATTTGCAAAAATCTTTTGATTGCACAAGACATAATTTTAGAAAATAGATTTACTTTCTACGATATTTCTAATGCAATAAGTGTCAATGACCCAAAAAATGAGAAAGTCCTTTACCCTAATCCAGCTAATGACTTTTTGAACCTGAATGTTGATTACAACTCACTATATAATGTTCAAGTGATAGATGAAATCGGTAAAGTTATTGATACTTTGACCTTTACTAATTCCTATCAATTAAATTACGACACTTCTCGTTTACCAAAAGGAATGTACATACTACAACTAAATAGCAAAAGTTTTTCTAAAAGTTACAAATTCCTGAAGGAATAGAGTTATGAAAAATACACTTATCATAACTACAGTATTTTTGATGAGTATAATCATTCTATAATCGCAAGATATTATTGATCCGCCAAGGTTATTCGACAAAACGCAAAATTGGGCAATTCCGGGCAATGATTCTTTGTATCTTCCTGATTTAATAAACACATCAAAGCAATTCATATTGGGATGGAATTGGGGGAACCGAGGTGAAAAACTTGATATGGCACTTAATATGAAATATTATCACGGATATCTTGCTTATATAAAAAATCAAAATTCTGATACTCTTGATGTAATTGATAGTGCAAAAATAATTGAGCAATTAAGTTACAAGTTTATTGTGGAGTAATGTAAAATGAAAACAAAATCAAATAATACAAATTTATTCCACTCTTTCAGAGTTTTGTAACAGGTCTATTTTCCATTTTCAATAATAATTCCATCCTTTCAGGCTTGAAGAAGTATTCCGCAACTACGTTGCTCAGAACGCAATCTAATAACAATTTCTATTGATATAGCACAGCTACGCTGTTCAATCACGTAGTGATGCCATATTAATAGGAAATATGAAGATTATGTTGGGAGAATTCCTTAGGAATGGTATATTGAGAAAGGCAAATACCAATATACAGTAAATACGAAAGATATTACTGCGGGAATGTATTTTGTTCGTGTGGAAGGAAACAACAAAACAATAGTCAAAAAATTAGTAATAGAATAAAAAATGAATGATGAAATAATAAATTAGGAATAGATTATTTAATTAGTCTATCCCTTTTTTGGCAATAATTATATTTGTAAAAAACGGCATATAAAATAAATAGAGTGGAGTTCCTAATTGATAGAGCAAATGTTCCCACTTTGGATGTATAGAACATCTAAATACTAAGTGCGAACAAAAAAAGACGAGGAAAAACTTCAGAAAGATGAGTTTTTACCTCAGAAAGAAGAGGAAAAACCTTAGAAAGATGAAATTTTACCTCAACCAACAGAGGAAAAAGGTCAACTAACTGAGGAAAAAGGTCAACTAACTGAGGAAAAAAGTCAATAAAGTCAGGAAAAATGTCAATAAAGTCAGGAAAAATGTCAATAAAGTCAGGAAAAATGTCAATAAGATGAGTTTTTGTCTCAATAAAGTAGTTAATTGAGATAAAAATTGGGTTTATTAAGCAAAAGATTTACTGTAGTTGCCAATAAATAAAGCGAGTGAACCAAAAGAGATGTCTTTTTTAGTCTGTCCGCCATTTCACAGAGGTCGTTCGCCGTTTCACAGAGGTCGTTCGCCGTTTCACAGAGGTCGTTCGCCATTTCACAGAGGTGTTACGCCGTTTCTAAGAGGTATAACACCGTTTCACAAAGATAAAACGCCGTTTCACAGAAGTCAAACGGCGTTTCCAAGGCATTTTTTGAGGTTAATTTAAAACGATTCTATTTCGATTATTCTTTCGCTTACCAGTTCATCATCAATTTCTATTGTTATACTATAATCTATTTTCTTTAATCTGTCCTGCGCTTTATCAGGCCACTCGATTAATTTTATAGTTGACACATTATATATATAGTCATCAAAACCTATTTGGGTAAGTTCCTCCGGCTTTTCTATGCGGTATAGGTCTATATGCGCTATTTCAAGCTCGGATTGTTCATCAAAACCGCTGTAGTAATTAATGATTGTGAATGTCGGAGACGATACCTGTTCTTCGGCGTTGAAGTACCTGCAAAGTCCTTTTATAAACTCGGTCTTCCCAGCACCCAATACTCCGGTAAATGTTACTACATCCCCGCGGGAGAGGTTCTTCGCAAACTTATAACCTAACTCTACTGTATCATCACTCGATTTAGTTGTGATTTTTATCTTTTGCATATTTATTTGTGCGGATTAAGTACAGCAACAGGAATAATCATTTCGTCCATCGAAATACCTCCGTGTTGGAAACTATCGCGGTACTTATTTAAAAAATGATGATAATCGGTCGGATATACAAAATAGTAATCTTCTTTTGCGATAATGTTATTGACTGTTATACCGTGTGAAGGCAATCTGAATTCTTCCGGATTAGCCAATTGGATAGCATATCTACTCTCGGCTTTCACATTCTTGCCGAATTTATAGCGCAAATTCGTTGATGTATCTCTATCGCCAAGTACTTTCACGCCGCGCATACAACGAATTGAACCGTGGTCGGTTGTGATAACTACTTTCAAATCTTTTCTTTTGCTTAATTGCTTCAATATTCCAAACAAACTCGAATGATGGAACCAAGATTTTGTTAGCGAACGGTATGCCGATTCATCAGGAGCTATTTCTTTCAATACCGCGTGATCGCTTCTTGAATGAGCTATCATATCAACCGCGTTTATAACCATTGCTGTTAATTGATTACCTGAATAATTGTCAATTTCACGTTCGATTTTTGCGCCGAAATCAGTGTCATATATTTTCACATATTGCGGTGCGTTTTTCAGTTTCAATCTTCTTCTTTCTGTCCAAGCGGTAAGCATTTCGCATTCGTAAGCATTCAATTTCGCTTCTTCGGTGTTGGTTTCTGCTACCCACCATTGCGGATAATGTTTCTTGATATCAGCTGGATATAAACCGGAGAATAGTGAATTTCTTGCGTATTGCGTTGAAGTCGGCAAAATTGAGCAATAGTGATTTGTATCAATCGAATAAAAATGCGACAATTCTTCCGCCATTACTTTCCATTGGTCTAAGCGCATACAATCTACAACGATTAAAAATACTTTCTCGTTAGCTTTCAAAAGAGGTAAAACATATTTATCTAAGACGTGCGGCGATAGAACGGGGTCAGCTTCATCAAGATTATTTACTAACCAGCTTTTGTAATCGCGCTCTACATATTTCGAAAAGACTGCGTTAGCTTCGCGCCATTGGTCGAATAAAGTTTGTTTTAATCCGCTTTCGGATAAACGGTCAAGTTCGATTGACCAATCGGTAAGTTTTTTATATAATTCAACCCATTCGTCCCAATCCATTCTCTCGTTCAAAGAGCGGGAGATTTCGTTGAATCCGGCGAAATAATCTTGAGTGAATTTTGCTTCCGAGATCCGCCCTTTATCGAGGAATTTCTTGCAAGCCATAATAATTTGCGCAGGGTTGACTGGTTTTGTTAAATAATCATCAATTTTACTGCCGATTGCGCTTTCCATTACAGCTTCGGCTTCATTTTTTGTTACCATTACTATTGGTGTGGATGGGTCTATCTGTTTCAGAATCGGTAATGTTTCCAAACCGGTCATACCGACCATTGTCTCATCCAAAAAAATCAAATTGAAGTGCTGGGCTTTTGCCAATTCGATGGCGTCTTCCCCATTGGTTGCCGTTTCTATAAAATATCCACGTTGTTTTAATAATATAATATAAGGTTTCAGCAGGTCTATTTCGTCGTCTATCCAAAGGATTTTTGCCTGGTAATTTTCCATTACTTGTTCTCTCTATTAATTATAGAATCATTTAAAAAAAAGTAGATATTTGTACATCCGGCCAAGGGATTATTTAACATAGCAAGTAAGACGGTTTGTGGATATTTCAATTGTATTTTGGTTTTGACCTCAACAATACACACTATATTTTTCGAAAAAATTCAAATTTTCACCTAAATTATGAAATATTTTCATTTTTTAGGAAAAATATTTGCACAAATGAAAATTAATTGTTAATTTTTCACCATAAAAATGTAAAAAGTTAAAACATTTTTTTTAAATTAATTTCTGATGGGCATAAGTCGTTAATTATAAATACATAATAAGAATAATTAGAGCCTGTCAACATAGTGACTTATTAAAATACATTTAAACTTATAATTCTGAATGAATTATAAGTTACAATAGCCAAAATGAAAAAGTATTTTTGTTTTTATTTATTCGAAGAGGCTGAGATGAAATTTCTATTAACCGCAATTATAGTGCTATTTGCATATAGTTACTGTTTAGATGCGCAAACAGACACATTGGTTATTAAACTGAAGAATAACCAAATAGACAAAATTGCCGTTTCTAAAATCCGCACAATTAAATTTGAAAATGTTACATCCGTAAACGAATCTACTAAAAATGATAGCGGTTTGTCTGTCGCCGGTAATTACCCAAATCCATTCCAAGAGCAAACTAATATTGAGTTTGAAATTGCTTCTATCGGAGATGTAACGGTTATTATTTATGATAACAGCGGAAAACAAATTCAAAAGTTAGAATGTAACAACTGCCAAATTGGTAAAAACACACTGCCTTGGAACTGCTTCGACAAGAATAACAACCGGGTTGAGAGCGGAGTTTACTACTACGAAGTACGATTTAATAGCGAAGTTCAATCCAAAAAAATGATTTTGGTTAAATAGACAGGTGCGTTATGAAAAAAACTTTACTTCTTTTATCGGTATTCTTCTGTGCATTATCACTTTATGCAATAGACCCGATAGTAAAATTCTATCTTAATGATGGAAGCCAAGCGAAAGAATATAAGATTGCTAATATTGGAAATATCGGTTTTATAAAAGGTCAGAATGCCGGATTAATGAGAATCTTTACAAAGGATTCTTTACAATCAAAATTCTATATATCTGACATTGATAGTATTATCATCGTCGATTTATTCGGCGAACCAGGCATCTTAAGAGTTTATTCCTCTCTTGAAATAAGCAATTTAAAACTTATGGACATTGATAGCGTTGTTTTTTACGCCTCAGATGCAAGGATTATTAATGGCTGGGTTACGGATTTAATAATAAACCGAGACCAACTTATCGTCAGTAGTTTCAATGACTTTAATCGTAAAATCGGGATTGATGGAGATTTCATTATCAGAATACCAAATAACAATTTACCTCAAATTATTTTTCTTAAAAATCAACAAGATAGTGCTATTGGTGCTTCCATAATTAAAACAACCGATTTAGTCTGTAATATTAACTCCAAATCTACTGCATCTGTAATAATTTTCTTAAACACTATGATGGCAGGTGTATCTTTAGATAGTATGAAAGATAATGTTGTTGACTTTATTAATAATTTAGGTGAAACATCATGGATTGCAAATAGAATTGAACAATTTCAAAATGAAGGACTATCATATACTAATACAATGGACGATACACTAAAACCAGTTTTAGAAATGGCAGTAAGCAAAGTTTATGAATTTATTACAGGAAAAAAACCTGAAATATTGAGAAAAATAAATAAAATTAATAAGAATTTTGACGTACTGTTAAATGACTTAAAAGTATTGCCAATTGAAGAATCAGGTATAAAAGTCGAAGCTAATAGTAATCAGGATGGTTTTGTTCAAGTGAAAATAACTAACAATAGGAAAAGACATATTAATATAAGAACTAATGCATTGCCTGGGGAAGTTTTCCAAGTAGGACCATTAAAAGCCAATTCCTCATTATTAGGATCCTTATTAGATGAACAATTTGAAAATCCTAAAATACTTAATATTAAAATAAGTAATGGATTTACAATAGAGGCATGTGGACCTGCATTTGGATATAACATCATTGGATATGATCATAATGATAATTTTTATTTAGACCCTTACTTTAGAACGGTTGCATCTATGGCTATGCCCGCTATTGATTGTATAATATCAGGATATTTTGGTAAGTTAGACCCAAAAAATATGGAATTGTACCAGGAAATTATAGATTTTATTTATACTAATTCAAATAGAATACTTGCAAAATCTGAAATTCAGGAGAAATTAGCAAAAAATGATATACCAGGTGCTTGCTTAGAAACAGCTAAATTAATCACTACCGATAAAGAGTTAATAGAAGTAATTGCAAAAGTATTTAGTATTTCAATTTCAGAAGAAGTAATAAATAGAATTGTTGCATTTTCAACTGCATTGTGTAATTCATTGGATTTCTTAGGTATTTACTTTGATCTCTGGTGGATTAATGAGTATTCTACCTTCTTTGTTTTACCAGACGTAACAAAAGATTTAGAAAAACCCATAATAAAAATCAATTCCATTGTTCCAAATAATAACAAGGTTGCACCTTTAAATTACGTAAATATATCAACAACTTTATCTGATAACCTAAAATTGAGTAAAGCTCATTTATATGTTGATAACGATAATAATACTAAACCATACCAGACAGAGGATTTATTAGACCAGAATATTAAAACTAAAGATATACAATTTAATTGGATGGCAAATAAGATTTTAGGCTATCATAAATTACGATTGACTGTTTATGATGAATATGGAAACCGTACTGATGAAACAATTAATATTGAAGTAACTAATAGTCCAAATGATATTACAAAACCAACAGTTGAATTAACTGCACCAACAGAAACAACAATTCCTCAAGGAAGTAATGTTACAGCGAAAATTCATTTAACAGATGATAGCTCTATTCAATTTTGGAAAATCTCTGTTGAGAATCAGACAACAAAAAAGAACGAAACTATTGCTAAAGAAACTTTATCAAATGCTCAAAAGGATATTACAAGAGAAATCTTAGTAAATACCTCAAAATATCCCGTTGGAACCGTTTTAAGATTTTATATTGCTGCTGGTGATGGAAACTTTAATCAAACAACAATTACAAAAGATTTCACGGTTACTAACAACCAAATCCCTACACAAGGGCTAGTAGCTTATTATCCTTTTAATGGCAATGCAAACGATGAAAGTGGAAATGGGCAAAATGGGATAGTTAACGGAGCATCATTAGTGAAAGACCGGTTTGGACAGGATAATAAGGCATATAGTTTTAATGGGGTAACGAATAACATTGAAATAAAAAATTCAAGTTCACTACAATTAACATCAGCTTTCACAATGTCGTTCTGGGTAAATATTAATAATTGGTGGGGTGGTGAATGGGCACCTTTCCTTTTTAAAGGTGACAAGATTAAATCACCTATTTATGGTATTGCCACACATAAAACCGATGGGTGGAATTTAGTAATAAACACTACGAATAATGTTTCTAAACCAAAGCTAGCTACTTTGAATTCTAAAAAATGGTATCATATTGCTTGGGTCTGGGATGGCAATAATTCATCATTATACATTGACAATAAAAAATATATTTTAAATAATTATCAAGGTTCTCAAACAAACAATTCTGGTAGTCTATATTTTGGATATGCTGCTAATCCTAGTGCAGGAGTTTGGTATAATGGATTAATGGATGATATTCGTATTTATAATAATGCATTATCTGATTCAGAAATTAGTGCATTATATAATGAGAATTCCTCAATAATACCAAACTACGAATCAGTAGTAATTGGTGCACAGGAATGGATGAAGAAAAATCTTGATGTTTCAACTTACCGCAATGGCGACCCAATACCGCAAGTAACAGATCCCACAGCGTGGGCAAATTTAACAACGGGTGCGTGGTGTTATTATAATAACGATCCAAATAATGCTACAACTTATGGAAAACTTTATAATTGGTATGCAGTAATCGATCCACGTGGTTTGGCCCCAATGGGCTGGCATATACCTACAAATTCAGAATTTAATAATTTATCTAATTTCTTAGGTGGTGATAATGCTGCTGGAGGGAAAATGAAAGAAAGTGGCAATTCACATTGGAAAAGTCCAAATACTGGAGCAACAAATACAAGTGGTTTTACAGGACTACCAGGCGGTTACCGTATTTATGATGGTAAATTTGACCTAATTGGTTATTTCGGTTCCTGGTGGTCAGCTACTGAACTCAATGCTACAAATGGAAATGCAAGAAGTTTAAACTATAATCAAAATGGAGTAGCTAGCAGTGGTGGAGCTAATAAAAAAGATGGTAATTCGGTTCGATGTATTAAGGATTAAGTAATTGTTATGAATTTCTATCACAACATATGTCCAACAACTCCAAGGTGCTGGACATATGTTTTATATGACTCGTTGGAATTTCTAAATCTGTACAAATGCCACGAGCAGTTCTACCACGGGTTTCACCCGCGGTTATTGAGATTCAGCTCATTCAGAGCTAATAAAACAGGGATAGATTTTTGGTCTATCCCTGTTTTATTTTCGCAACCTTCGGAAGGTTCGAAACCTTCCGAAGGTTTACTGTTCCTAATTCTTTCCCAAATAATCCTTCAAGTACAGAATAAAAGGAATATCTGTTGGGTCGGTTTCATAGAGCATTGCATCAATTTTTTTATCAAGCGTGCGGGTATCCCAGTGTTCCAAACGAGCCATTTCGAAGTAAAACGAGCGTTTCAGTTCGTCGTCGACACCCATAAGCGACCGAAGATGTGTCCAAGTCAATTGTGTACGCACTGCGTACACAATCTGTTCTTCCGTAAAAAGGTACGCACTGCGTACACAATGTTTGAGTTTTTCGTAACCCCAACCCTTGCCATACTTTTAGGTAAGCAAAACAGATAAGTTTTTTAAAATTTCTTTGCCATATTCCGCCCGTTTGTTATACAGCACATCTTCTTTAATGCGTTTGCCAATATGCCAGTGAAGCATACAAATTTCGGCATTAAGAGTGGTTGCAATACGAGTGCGGGTACCATCAATAATTTGGCAAACATCACTATACAATTGGGGTGTGGATTCTTCTAAATCAATCATATCTATAAACCAAAAAAATGATATTTATAAAACACATAATAAGTGATTTGCGCAAGAACTTGGATAAAACTGCTCTGAACGTAGCAGTTTTGTTTCTAATAAGTCTGTGAGTTTTTCCCTGGTCAAAAATCTTTCGGTCCATTATTTTTTCTACAAACGTTTTCAGGTCTGCGGTTCCATCCCTTCTGAAGGTTTAGATATTCAATTATTGGCCAAGCCGTTCCCAAGCAGGAGCTTGGGAACGATAAATAGGCCGTATTAATTCTTTCCCAAATAATCCTTTAAATACAGGATAAAAGGAATATCCGTCGGGTCGGTTTCGTTGAGCATTGCTAAGTAATAGCTTACCCAATCGCCAAGATAGATCAAATCGAATAGACGCTCTAATAGCGAATCGCCTTCGGGAGAAATTTGAATCAGTTCAATATGTTCATCATTCAAAATTTTAGTGAAAGCTGTAAATCGCAGTCCCATCCGTTTGTTTTCTATATGCTCGTCGCGTAGAAAAACTACTTGGCTTTGCGCGATTAACTGCTTAGGAAAATTCCAGCTGTTAATCTCGTTATGGTTCATTTCGGGTAGCGTATTTCCGAAGCAGATTTGCTTAGCGTTTTCGTGAATTTGCTGACGCCAGCGCAGAGAAATTGCGCCCAAGTATTTGCCTTCGGAGTATATAACCGGGATTTTGTTTTGAAGCTTGCGAGCGATTTGAAGAGCTATATTATCATCATTTATATCTGAATAAACAGCCATTTTTTCCGTGGCGTTCTTTTCTATTTTATCCAAATATTTATCCAAACCCGCTTTTTGAATTGAAATACCCAATTTGGCTATTATATTTAATAACGCAATCAAAGCATAAACCAAAGCACAGCGCGGTTGGAATCCAACAGGCAATTCAATTACAGGTAAATTATTCTTTTGCGCAAAATTTCCCAGTTCACCACCGGTTGTGATGACAATTATTTTTTTCGTTAATTGGACCGCTTCTAAAGCTGAAAATAATGTTTCTTCTGTATTACCCGAATATGAGCTTAAAATCACCAACGTATTTTCATTTACAAAGTGAGGTAATGTATATTCACGGTTTATAAACACCGTTGGCTGATTTGGCGTACCTTCTGTATGATAATTAATTAGCGAACCGACTATTTCGCCGGCTATAGCCGAACCGCCCATACCGCAAATTACTATACTTTGAAAATCTTTGATATCGCCTATTTCAGGATTATCATACATTTTCCGGGCTTTTTGGATATCGTTCGGATAATCTTTTAGAATCGAAAACATATCGTTTTTATCGGATTTCAGTAAGTTATTCATAAATTTACTCCGTAGATTTATTTATTAATGATTTTACTCTATATTTTGAATTTGTTCGCGGATTTTTTCTAATTCTTCTTTTATCGCAACAACGATTTTTGCAGCGTTAGCATCCATAATTTTTGAACCGACGGTATTGACTTCTCTATTCATTTCTTGCAAAAGGAAATTCAATTTTCTACCTGAAGATTCTTTGCCACGGAAGATTTCATTGAAGAATATAACATGAGATCTCATACGTGTAACTTCTTCGGTAACATCTAATTTATCGGCAAGCAATACCATTTCGGTCTGTAATCTTTGCTCATCAATTTCATCGCTTTCGAACAGCATAGCAATACGTTCGCGCAATCTTTGTCTTTCGTCCGGTACACGGTTCAATGAAATTTCTTCAACTTGATTCATAAGAATTTCGATTTCGCCCATACGCATTTTGATATCTTTCGCGATTTGCTGACCTTCTTTCATACGCATTTCGTCCAAAGATTTCAACGCATTGCGCATTCCTTTGTTGATTAAGTACATAAGTTGTTTTTCATCATCATTAACTTCTTGTACTATAAAATTATCGGATAATTTTAGAACGTGTTCTAATTTAACAGTTTCACGTATTTTTAACTTTTCGCGAAGATTGTTCAAAGATTCGAAGCATAAAATTGCCGCATTCTCATTGAACACCATTTTTTTAGACCCGTCGCTATTATCAACATTCACAAATACGCTGACCGTACCGCGATCCATATATTGACGAACTAATTCACGAAGTTCTCTTTCACGATGATTTAGATTGCGAGGCATTTTGCAATTGATTTCCAAAAATCTACCGTTAAGGCTTTTTATTTCGATATTTACTGTTAATCCATTTTCTGTGGTTTCTGCTTTTGCGAAACCTGTCATACTTTTTATCATGACTTTACCATTTTTTGTAATATATAATATACAAATTTACTAAAATATTGAGGAATTTTATAATATTGAACATTATATAACGTTTTTTCTTAAGTTTGAATTCAGAAAATTTACAAAATAGAAAATAATGAAAACAGATATTTTAGTTATAGGTTCCGGTATTGCCGGTTGTATTGCAGCACTTTCAGCCGCTGACGAGGGCTGTGAAGTAACGATAATAACCAAAGCTGATAGTTTAATAAGCGGAAACTCACCGCACGCTCAAGGTGGCATTATTTATAAAGGCCGTCACGACTCAGCCCGTGAGCTAATTAACGATATTATGGTTGCCGGGGACGGACATTGTGAAGAATCCGCAGTTGTTCAACTTGGCGAAATGGGTGCTGAATTAGTTGATAAATATTTATTAGAGCGATGCCACACCGAATTTGACTATACCGATGAAGGTGAATTGGATTTAACCGCCGAGGGTGCTCACAACCAAGCCCGGATAATTCATTGCAAGGATAAAACCGGTAAATCTATCATGGAATCTTTGGTTGAGGAAGTCGAAAAACATCCGAATATAAAGGTTATGACCAGACACATGGCTGTGGATTTGCTAACACTTTCGCATGATTCAACAAATACTCTCGATATATATAAGAATCCCGCCTGCTTCGGAAGCTGGGTTCTTTCGCTTGACACTGAAGAAATTTTTCCACTCTTTGCCGGAAATACTATTTTAGCGGCCGGTGGTTTGGGACAAGTCTATATACACACAACTAATCCGGCAGATGCAACAGGCGATGGATTATCTATCGCTTGGAGAGCAGGAGCTAGATGTTTTAATTTGCAGTATATACAATTTCATCCTACCGCATTTTATAATGCTAATGATAGATTTTTAATTTCAGAATCTGTTCGCGGCGAAGGTGGAAAATTGTTAGACCATAAAGGCTACCCTTTTATGAAAGATTTTCACCCGCAAGGTGATTTGGCGCCACGTGATATTGTTTCTCGTGGTATTTACCAAAGTATGCTCAATTCGGGGCATCCCTACGTTTATTTAGACATCTCACATAAACCTTCAGAATGGCTCAAATCACGTTTTCCGACTATTTATGGGCATTGTCTTCAAAGTGGTATAGACATTACAACTGAACCGATCCCTGTCGTTCCAGCCGCACATTATTCATGCGGCGGCGTCGGTGTAAATCTAAACGGTAGAACTTCCCTCCGCCGATTATATGCAATTGGCGAAGTATCCTGTACAGGATTGCACGGGGCAAACCGCTTGGCTTCCACTTCCCTTTTAGAAGGAGTTGTTTGGGGACATTTAGCCGGAAAAGATGCCGCAAAACTCAATGAAGAATCCCAATATTTCCCTGAAATTTATCCTTGGATAAAATCCGATGAACACGTTGACCCTGCATTGATTGCTCAAGATTGGATGCGGATTAAATATACTATGTGGAATTACGTAGGGTTGGTACGAACGACAGCACGATTAGACCGTGCAAATCATACTTTAAGAAATTTGCAGAACGAAATTGTGGAGTTTTATAAGAAAGCTATGTTAACTAAGGAAACAGTCGAACTTAGAAATGGTGTTCAATCCGCAATAGCTATAACACTAGCGGCAAGCCAAAGTAAAGTCCATAAATCAGGATGCCACTACTTAGTCGATTAAAAATCCGCAACTATTTTTAGTATATCATATTCCCAAGAAACGGCAGGATACTCATCTATTCTGCCGAATTCATAATCATCATATTGAACAATTAATGTAGGAATACTATCTATATTATTTTGAAATGCAATATTGGGTGACATTTTATCGCGGCTCACCCCTATCAGCTTAAGCCGATTGTCCGTAATATCACATAATTTCAATAATTTAATTACCATAGGTGCGGCATAATGCGAATCCCCGCACCACTCGGCAACAAAAAATACAAATCGAATGTTCTGTTTTTTTAATTTAACTTTTAATTTTTCTAAAATTGTTTCATCGGGAATATAAGCTATGCCATCACTATCCGACCAGCCGGTGATTTGCTTCCAATTTTCCCAATTAAATTCACCAATAAACTCATCACTATCCACAGAATTATTATTAAGTTTTGCCATTCTCGAAGTAAATAAACCCATAAAAACTACCGATTATTTAAGAATTACTATCGGATAAACAACTATTTGAGTACCCTGTACAATTTTCACAAAATATGTACCATTACTTGCTTTAACTGATAATTTAATAGTTGTACTCTGAGTATTGGTACTGAATATATTTTTCTCGAAAGATATTTTGTTGCCCATAAAGTCGTAAATTGAAATATCAGCATCGATTACTTCTTGGATTTTGCCGATTACATCTATATATATATCTTCAAAAGCAGGATTAGGATACGGTCTATCGAAAAAAGCAACAAAGCTTTTATCTATATCTTTCGGGGTTGTTTCAATAAATATATCGCAATTTGATTGCCCGGTATTCGGGTCTGCTGTTACTTCGGCTACCATTGGTACTGTGTGGTTCCTACAACGGTCAAATATTAACAGCGTATCTCGTTCACGTGGTAAATTATAAGATGTGTAGCATACTCGCAGATTATATTTCCCATTAGGTTCGATTGTATAAGGTAATTGCCCAGGTGGAACAGAAAATGAAATATTATTCCTGAAGTAAGCCGTAGAAAGCTCTTCGTAGTTGCTTGTAATGTTATATATAGTCAAATCACGGCAAACCAATTCCGGATATTTGCTTTCTTCAAATCTCTCAACTAAATCGCTTGCGGCAAATCGATAATCAAAGCGGTTTGAATCTATCCTGACCTCAACAAATATTGAATCGGATGTGTTCTCGCAACCCCATTTGCTATTAATAACAGCAAAATAATATCCTTGCTTGCCGACTTTTATTTCATTTTTATCGGATATGTAATTCTCGTCATTCTTATTATCTCTATACCATTTACATTCTTGATAATTACCATGCAGTTTTAAAATCAGTGAATCTTTAACGCAGATGCTGTTATTGCCTACAATCTCGATATTTGCCGAAGGTAGCCCGACGTCTTTAACTTGAGCACTTTCGGCATACTGACATCCGTTTGAATCTTGGACCATAACTGTATAAACACCAGCTTTATGAACCATCGTTGTTTTTGTTGTATCACCTGTTGACCATAGATACTTTGGAAATATCTGCTCACAGATTAATTCCAATGAATCGTTTTTGCATAAATTTAAACTGTCTGCATTTAATATAGATAGTTTGCTTCTTGGAAATTCTGTAATTAAAACCGAATCTATTTGACCGCAGTTAGGTTTATCCCAATCTTCATAAACAATAGTTACATATTGTCCGGGTTTTACTGCAATGGAATCATAAAATGAAGTATAGAATTTCCCGTTTATATACCAATCCAATTTTTCGTAATCAGCGGCATTTTTTACTTTTATATATCCCTTTTCATCGGGACAAACTGGATTTTCTAGTATTAAGTCCGGTTTTGTAGTATCCACCGGTGCCCATCTATATATTCCTTTTCCAACAAGCCAACCTGTTGTATCGTTTGCAAAATATATATCATCTAAATCTGTTCCTTCCATCACACCACAGTTTCTTAATTCCCAAGTTTTTCCTGCATCCGAAGTATAATAAACAGCTCTATTATGACCTACAGCCCAACCAATTTTTGTACCTAATAAACAAGTACCGAACATTGGAACACCAGTATTATAGCTTCTCCAGATACTTGTACCTACTTCTTTAAATCGCATTCCACCGTAGTTGTTACCTGTTGATCCTTGGCAATATTCAGAAACCGGCACTAAAAAACTACCGTTATCATAAGTTATTTCTTCATGCCAATCCAGCGCACCTGTTTGGTCAATAATTCTCCAATTTAGAGCATCGTCTGTTTCCCAAAGTAAACCGCTTGAAATTGCATATCCGGATCCCTTTGCGTCCATTATAACAGCATCGCAGGGTTTAGTTGGTCTGCCAACCGGATCTGCCGTTGATTGGTCCCAAGTTTTACCTCCGTCGGTAGTTCGATAAAATCTGCAGTAATCATGGAAGGTTGGTCCATTATTGCAAGTTCCACCGCCCATTATTACTCCTAAATTTGCATCATAAAAATATGTTCCCCAATAAGCAGATCTTAATCCCGGATTAGGTTTAGGAGAAATGTTTTTCCAGTTTGCCCCGCCATCGGTAGTTTTGTAAATTGCACTTTCAGTTGCATCAACACAGAATCCAACACTTTTATTAACAAATTGTATGCTTTCAAATTGACTATTCAACGGATCGGATGTAATTATTCTAGATCCCTTCCAGGTTTTGCCGCCGTCGGTTGTAGCAACAATCCTGCCTGCGTACCCGCAAGCCCATCCAAAATTTGCATCATAGGGCAGAAAATATACATCTAAGTAATATGCTCCATCATTTTCAGAATAGTTCACCGGAAGATTTTTTACTCTCTGCCATTGACTTTGAACCGGAACAGCATTGAATAGAGCAATTAGAAATACTATGCTAAAAGTCAGTTTATATATTATATTAAATTTCATTTTCTTTCCTAATAATTTTATTTCACTAAAATAACGAACATCCTTCATAATTAATTTAAAATATTGGTTAATATTCATATTATTTTTATCATATCAATTCAAATTATGAACCCAAAAAGATGATTTATTAACTTTTCTTAAGAAATATTAATTGAATAAAATTCTAAAAAAATAGTTTTTTTATTAACCTCAGTCCTAATCATGGATTGAAAAATTACCTTAAAAAACAATAAAAATACTTTTAATATTCATTTTTTTTTTCGGAAAAAAAATCCAATATTTAAACCAGTAATGATTGAGAAAACAGATAGAATCATTGTCTTTTTGTACAGAATTTTTGAAATACAAATATAGCTTAAAAACGAAAAAAGACAAAAACTTAAGGGGAAGTTGATTATTTTTCTCAATAAAAAAAACAGCAAAAAGAGGTATTTTTAGTATGAAATTTATATGGAACTTTTTATAAGGAGCAATCTGAAGTGTTTGATAAAAATACCAGTTACGCAAATGAAAACATTGAATTGTTCGTTGATGATGCTAACATAGCAATACATGAGCAACACAACGGTTTTGGTAAAAGGAAAATTGAAAAAAGCAAGCCCGACCATGAAATAAAATGGTCAAACTGCTTATCAGTTATCCGAGACAATATAACAGAAAATCCCTTCAAAACTTGGTTTATTCCTCTCAAACCACTAAGGTATGAGAGGAATACATTGACCTTAAAAGTCCCGAGTCAATTTTTTCTCGAATGGATAGAAGAGAACTATTATGATCTGCTCCAAAAAACAGTTTTTAATGTTTTTGGCGAAAATACATTATTGGATTTCGAAATTGTTGTTGAGAAAGCCAGTAATACTTTAGAAGAGCGAACAATTAAAGTTGATGGAAAAAATCAACAAAAAAGCATTACATTCGATGTTGAAAAAAAAACCGAGGACGAGTATCCGGAAACTTTGAACACTCGTTATCAATTTGATAACTTTGTCGTCGGTGATAGCAATCAATTGGCTTCGAGTGCCACGCAAGCAGTTTCTGAAAAACCACTTCATAACCGCTATTGTCCGTTATTTATTTACGGTAATTCCGGTTTGGGAAAAACGCATTTATTGCAGGCGATAGGCAACTCAGTTAAAAGAAATGAACCTAAATTAAAGGTTTTGTATTTATCCAGTGAAAAATTCTATACTGATTTTATCGATTCCATTAGGGATAATAAAGTTAGTAAGTTTATGGCGTTCTATCGCAATATTGATGTATTGCTGATTGATGATATCCATATTTTAGCGGGTAAAGACAAAACTCAAGATAATTTCTTTTATATTTTTAATGCCTTATACCAAGCCGGCAAATTAATTGTAATAACAAGTGATCGCTCACCGGTGGAGTTAAAAGATATTGATAACCGTTTAATTTCGCGCTTCCAGCAAGGTTTAAACGTGGATATCAAACCTCCGGAGTTCGAAACCCGCGTTGCAATCATATTGAAAAAGGCTAAGGACGAAGGTATAGAAATTCCTATGGATGTAGTGAATTTCATCGCTCAGAACGTCGTAAATAATGTTCGTCAGCTCGAAGGGACATTGATTAGCATTTTGGCAAAAGTTGCTTTTGACCATCGCCAACTGAATGTAGAATTAGCTCGCGAAGTTATAGGAGCAAACAATGTCAGTTCTGAGGAAAAAATACTTACTATTGAAGTAATCAAGCAATTAGTAAGTAACCATTACTCAGTTCATATTGATGAAATGGAATCGCTTTCACGAAAACACGAAATTGCATTAGCAAGACAAATGGCTATGTATCTCGGAAAGAAGCTCACAATGCTTTCGCTCAAGAAAATTGGAGCCGCATTCGGCAAACGTGACCATTCGACTGTATTGCATTCGATTAAAACGATTGACAATTATATTTTTACAGACCCTGTAGTTAAAAAAGATTGCCGTGTTTTGACCGATAAATGTCAAGAATACTTATAGTAATATGTTACTCACGGGATGAAAATAAGTCATCCGATGAGAATATATTTCTAGAAAAAATGTCCTGCACTTCGATGTGCAGGACACTTTTTTTATTTTTTAACTTGTTTCAATAAATCTGCCGCCGATTTATTACCCAATCCACTGGCTTTTTTCCAATCGGCATAAGCGCCTTCCTTATAACCGATTTCATATTTTGCCGACCCTCGGTTTAGATATGCTTCAGCGAATTTGGAATTAAGTTCAATAGCTTTAGAATAATCTTGGATAGCCGATTCCAAATCCGCAATTTTATATTTTACATAGCCACGATTATAATATATATCAGCATTATTGGGATTGAGCGTTATAGCATTATCGTAATCTTCAATCGCTCCTTTATAATCAGCTAGCTCAGTTCTTGCAATAGCTCTATTATAAAATGCTTCAAGCATTTTAGGATTCAACTTTATAGCTTCGGAATAATCCTTAATTGCGGCTGATTTATCACCGAGTTCATCATTTGCTCTTCCTTTATTAGCAAACGCTTCCGGAAAATTAGGATTAAGTTGTACAGCTTTAGTAAAGTCCGACAATGCAGAGTTGAATTCGCCCATCTCTATGTTTAAAATACCTCTATTATAATAAGTTTTTGAATCTTTAGGGTTAAGTTCGATTGCTTTAGTGTAATCCTGTAAAGCCTCTTTTTTTTCTCCTAACCCATATTCTGCAAGAGCTTTGTTATAAAATGCTTTCGAATCATCAGGATTGAGTTCAATAGCTTTATTATAATCATCTATGGCGGCTTCTTTAAAGCCTAATTCGGATTTGGCAAGACCACGGTTAATATATGAAGCATAATCTTTGGAATCGATCTCTATCGCTTTGTTATAATCCTGTAATGCCCCTTTATAATCACCTAAATAAAATTTCGCTAGTCCCCGATTGTAATATGTGCCACCATCCTTTGGATTGAGGTCAATTGATTTGGTGTAATCTTGTATTGCCCCGATATATTCTCCAATACTATATTTCGCAAGTCCTCGATTGTAATATATAGCCGAGGAATTGGGATTCTTTTCGAGTGCTTTTGTATATTCTTCGATAGATTCTTTATATTGGCCGAGTTTATATTTTGATTCTCCACTAACTAAATATTCTTGAGAAGTTTGCCCAAAAGACATATAATGAATCGAAATGATAAAAGTCAGTAACAAACATATTTTTTTCATGTTGATACCTTTGATGAAAATTTACTTTGAATAAAGATATTCTATTTTTCTGTCAGGTTGATTTGTATCGGTATATCTCATTTCTTCAATCAGATTTCCCGCTGTGTCGTATTTAGAAGAATATTTCCAACTTACAGTATTTTCGGAATCGTATTCCACTCTATTAATCTCATTTTTTTGAGCATCATATTGATAAGTGAATTTGGAAACGAACGAATCTTTTCCATTATAATTCACTAATTCAATTTTATTCGACTGTTCATCGTACTTATAGATTTTCTTCCAGGATTTTGATCCATCGGAGTTATAACTATGAACTTCAATTTTATTACCCTTCTCATCGTACATATTGGTTTCTTTGAAATCCAGATAGCCATCCCCTGTAAATCTATTCATTTCTATCATATTACCTTTAGAGTCATACTTATAAGTTTCTTTTGTATTTATAGAATCTTTTGCATTGTAGCTAACCATCTCTATTTTATGGCCTTGAAAATCGAACTTGTAAATAAATCTACCCGGACTTTGTCCAGCGGCATCGTAGGATATGTTACTAATCATATTTCCATTATCATCATATTTATACGCTTCCATATAACTAAGGGTACTATCGGTGTTTTGGCTTATGATTTCGACAAGATTCGCTTTGCCATCGTATTTATAGTTCCTTTTATCCCAAATTGCTCCGTCATATTTATATATATCCATACTGGTTATTTTACCTTCGGGGTTATATTGAGCAGTACATATTTTAGATTTTGAATTATCGTTTAGCCGCCCGGAATCATACAGATATACATTAATTGCACAAGTTTTATAACCGCCTTTTATTTGATTAAGAGCGTTTTGAGAATACGCGTTAGTAAATTGTAAGAAAAAGGTTATCACCAATACAAGTATGATTGTTCTTTTCATTTTTAAACTCCATTATTCGATATTTATTTTATTTCTTAAAATTATTATTCTTTTAGTTTTAGCATGTTTGACTGATCATACCAGAAAATTACAAAAATAATTTCCTAACGAGGTATATTTCAAACAATCATAAGAATATCTAATGCTGTTTTTATTGTATATCTTATGTTAAAGACACTCAATATATAAAAATTATAAAGTCTGATATATATTAGCACCCAAAAACATAGTAGATAAAATACTTATTTCGAATATACAAATTTGATTTTTGCTTCCGCTTTATTCGATTTGCTATATATAACTTCTTCAATTTGATTCCCAAACTTATCGTATTTATAGATATGTTTTTTACTCAAAGAGCCGCCTTTTTCATATTCGACTTTCTCAATTAATTGATCCTTCAAATTAAACTTATAGCTGTTTTTCGAAATGATATTGCCGTTGCCATTATTCTTCGAATCCTCGATTTTATTACCTTTAGAATCATATTTATTGGTTATCTTTGCGCTTAATGTACCATTAGCTTTATAAGTACTGATTTCAGTTTCCTGATCTTTGGAATTGTATTTACGAATAGTTCTATTGTCAACTTTGCCATCTGGTGAAGATTCGATTTCCTCACATAAATTTCCTTTTTCATCATACTTATATGTAGTTTTTGAATCGATTGCCTCGTCTTTGCCGTAATCCAGCATTTCTATCTTTTTCCCATTGGCATTGTTTTTATAGACTTGCTTTTGGATTAATTTTCCGGTGGAATTGCTTTCCACGGTCTCTATTAGATTCCCCGCTTCGTCAAATTTTTGAGTCATTGTTTTACTAATTTTAGCGGTGGAGTCCCAAGACTGGGTCTTAATTAAATTGCCTTTACTATTGTATTTAAAAGTTTGTTTAGAACCCTTACCACTTGAATTAAAGGAATTCAACTCAACAATATGCCCTTTATCATCGTACTTCATTTGGAAAATTTTTTGCTTGAAACCGGGTAAATTCATACCTATGATATATGGATAAATAACAGCGGTGCATTCTTTGAATCCGCCTTTCGGTTTATTAAATACTTCTTGAGATTGCATACAATTAATTTGTAGAAGAAAAGCAATAATCGCTAAAAATACGAGTGATTTTTTCATAATGGCTTACTCATTTTATTTATTTAGTATATACATATTCAATTTTTAAAACACGCTTAATAAATTTATTATTATCAACTTCCTCAACCCGATTTCCAAATTTATCATATTTAAAGGTATATATTGCGCTAAGTGAGCCGTCGGTATTATACTCAGCTTTTTCATTTAATTGACCTTTGGAATCATAATCAAAAGTGGTCTTTGAGGCAAAAGTACCACCGTCTTCATAATTAACTTCCTCAATTTTATTACCTTTAGAATCGTATTTATAAATTTTCTTCCAATCCAAGGTTCCATCAGAATTGTAAGTATCATCTTCCGTTTCCTTAACTTTTGAATTATAATTATGTATAATCCTATATTCCAATTTGCCATCCGATAAATACCAGAGTTCCTCACTCAAATTACCTCGTTCGTCATATTTGTAAATTCTTTTTGAGTCGTTATCCGGAGAAATATAAGATTTAAGATTTTCAATCATTTTGCCTTGGGAATTATATTTGGTAACTTGTTTTTCTAAAAGTGCCCCTTTTGCATTATTCTCAACATACTCCAATAAATTTCCATTCACGTCATATTGCATAGTCATTTTGTTGCAAGCTATACCATTAGTGTCATAAGCCTGTATCTCGATTTGATTTCCTTTGTCATCATATTTGAAAACTTGTTTTATACCCAGATTAAACGAATATAACTCAATCAAATATCCTTTGTCATTGTATTTTGCATGAAAAATTTTTTCTTTGTTATCGTTTACTGGCTTGCCTGATTCAACCGTGTAACTATAAGCAGTACACTCCTTGAAACCACCTTTGATTTTAACCTCTACCTCTTGAGATTGCAAAGTAGATATTTGCAAAATAAAAGCGATTAACGCTAAAATTATAATTGATTTTTTCATAATGATGCCTTGCTTAATAAATATATTCATTACGTTATATTTTTGAAATAGTTCATTGACATAATCAATAATTTATTTACAAAATTTCTTTAAATAATAATCCGCATCCTTATGGCCTAATTCTTTTGCTTTTGTTAAATCTTGACAAGCACCTTCTTTATTGTTGAGCATTTGTTTTGCAAGAGCTCTATTTATATATGCTTTTGCGAAATTGACATTTAATTCAATTGCTTTATCATAATCTTCAATAGCCCCTTTATATTCACCCTGTTTATATTTCACGAATCCTCTTCTGTAGCAGGCATCCAAATATTTGGGATTTCTTTTTAATGCTTTAGTGAAATCAGTAATTGCGGCTTGAAAGCTGAAACGTCGTTCTTTTATTAATCCTCGGTTATAGTAAGCAATTTCATAAGTAGAATCCAATTCTATAGCTCTAGTGAAATCTTTTAATGCACCGTCATAATCAAATTTATTATATTTGAGTGCACCTCGGTTGGTTAAAGCGGAAGCATTAGTTGAATTAGTGTCGATTTTTTTGTCCAAACCTTTGACAATCGCTATCGTATCACCTTTCAAACTTTTCGAATACCCACGGCAATCGTAAGCATAGGAATATTTGGGATCTATTTCTATTGCTTTATCAAAATCTTTGCTTGCTCCTTTAGAATCGCCTAATTGTTGTTTAGCCGTTCCCCTGTAACAATAAGAATAGTAGTTTTGAGGATCGGTACCTAAGGCTTTATTATAATCCTTTATTGCGCCTTCTAAATCGCCCAGATTTGCTTTTGCCAGTCCCCTATTATTTAACGCGTTGGTATAATAAGGAGCTAATTCAATGGCTTTATCCCAATCTTCGATTGCACCATTTAAATCATTTGCTTGCCTTCTTAAACCGGCTCTAAAGTTATATGAATCCGGATCCTTGGGGTTCAATTCAATCGATTTATCAAAATCTTTTAATGCACCCTCTTTATCACCCAATTCTTCTTTTAAATTACCACGAATGAAATACACATCAACATAAGTTGGATTTAACTCAACCACCTTGCTATAGTCCTTCAGGGCGCCATCTTTATCCCATAGAGAATATCTGGCATTTCCTCTGTAATAATAAGCATTCCAATAGCTTGAATCCATTTCAATTGTTTTATCAAAATACATTAGCGATTCCTGATAATTTCTGTGATCATAGTGCCGTTTCCCGCTAAAAAAATAGTCTTCCGCATTCTGCGAAAAAACCGCAAATTGAACAGTAACAATTAATATCAATAACAAACTTAGTTTTTTCATAATGTATTCTTTATAATTTATTTACAATATTTTTCAATAGCCCATTCACCCCATTCATAACCTAATTCTTGAGATTTTTGAAAGTCGGAGCAGGCTTCATTTAAGCGACCAATTTCTTTATTAGCCAATGCCCTATTATAATATGCTAATCCAAATTTTGGGTTTAATTCAATCGCTTTATCATAATCACCAATTGCACCCCAAAAGTTCTTAAATTTAAATTTTAAATAACCCCGGCCATTGTAAGCATCCGAATAATCAATATCTATTTCTATGGAGGTATTATAATTAAAGATAGCTTCATCATAATTATTAAGTAGTTCATACACTAACCCCAAATTGCGATAAGCTGTTGCATTTTCAGAATCAAATATTATAGCTTTATTGTAATCCAAAATTGCTCCCAAAGTATCCCTCAAATCAAGTTTCACATTACCTCTATTGTTATAAACTTCAGCATAATCAGGTTTAAGTTGAATCGCCTTATTATAATCCTCAAGTGCTCCTTTCTTGTCATATAACTGCTGTTTCATTAAGCCTCTCAAATTATAAGCATCAAAAAATTTGGGATCTGTTTTGATTGCTTTGCTAAAATATTGCCTTGCGCCCTTAAAATCATTCAACATAATTTTGGCTAATCCCGTACAACAATATACATAGGCAGAAAGCGAATCATTTGTTAATACCTTACTAAAATCTAATATTGCTTCTTGATATTTTTTATTACAGAGCTTAAGAAATCCTCTCTGGAAATACAAAATTTCGTTAATTGGATCAATTTCTAAAGCTTTATTCAATTCTTCTATAACACCTTCATAATCCTCAACTTTAGCTTTTTCCAATTCTCTCGTAATATATTCTTGCACATCACACTGTGCTAATGCACTTATTTGCACTGCAAAAATCAAAATCAATATCAAACTTAATTTTTTCATAATGGATTCTTTCATTTATTTGCAATATTGACTAATCAAGTTTTCTGCTTCCTTAATACCAAGTTTTAAAGCTTTCTTCCAATCTAGGCAAGCTCCATCCATATCGCCTGTTTTTTGTTTTGCAATTCCAATATTCACTAGTATTTCTTTCCTTTCAGGATCACATTCTATTGCCTTTTTAAAATCTTGTAGAGCACCTTTGCCATCATTTAAATTAATCTTAGCCTGCCCCCTATTATAATACATTTCCCCGTCACGAGGGCTAAGTTCGATAGCTTTATCATAATCTTCAATAGCACCCCGAAATTGTCCCTTATTGAACTTGAAAATGGCTCTATTATAATATGCATCTACATCCTTAGGGTTGCATTCAATCGCTTTTGAATAATCCTGAAAAGCACCATCTTCATCACCGAGTTCTGATTTTATGTTTCCTCGATTGAAATAAGTATCTCCATCCTTAGGATTTATTTCAATTGATTTATCAAAATCTTGAACACCACCTTTTAAATCACCCATATCAATCTTCAAAATAGCTCTGTTGTTATAGGCATCTCCAAAACTTGGGTTTAATTCAATGGCTTTGTTAAAATCGAGTATTGCGGCTTTATTATCACCTAATTGTTTTTTTGCACTGCCTCTTCTGAAGTATGCTTCAGCATTATTAGGGTTAGTCGCAATAGCTTTGTTGTAATATTCAACAGAACCATGAAAATCTTCAACGGAATCTTTTGCCATTCCTTTTACCAAATATTCTTGGACTGTTTGCCCAAATGCCGCTATTTGAACGGCAAAAATCAAAATCAATAACAAACTTAGTTTTTTCATAATGTATTCTTTATAATTTATTTACAATATTGACTAATAAATCCTTCTGCCTCTTTCATACCCAATTCTTTGGCTTTCTTCCAATCTTGGCAAGCACCCTCCATATCGCTGAATTGTGTTTTTGTAATACCGCGAATAAAATATGCTTCTGAATAGTCGGGTTTTAATTCAATAGCTTTAGTCCAGTCTTCGCAAGCACCTTTAAAATCTTTTAAATTAGATTTTACATATCCAAGCTTACAATATGCTTCAGCATCGTCAGGTTTTAATTCTATAGCTTTACTAAAATCTTTAAAAGCACCTTCATTATCATTAAAGCCTAATTTAGCCATTCCGCGACCGATATATGCCTTTTGGAATTTAGGGTTTAATTCAATAGCTTTATCAAAATCTTTATTAGCACTCTTTTGATTACTAATCTCAATTTTCGCGTGTCCACGGTAATAATAAGCAATTGCATTATTTGGGTTAACCATAATCGCTTTGTTAAAATCTTTTATGGAACCTTTATAATCTTTAGCCTTGACCTTCTCAATTCCTCTTTTTGTATATTCATCGTCCGCACTCTGCCCAAAAGCCGCAAATTGCATAGCAAAAATCAAAATCAATAACAAACTTAGTTTTTTCATATCAAAACCCCTAATTACATAAATCATAAATAAATTCATAATATTTAGCAAAATTATAAAAAGCCTAACAATTTTCCAAAACATCTGCGATGTTTTTTTATTTTTATTTGGATTTTTAATAGTTTGGATGTAAATTTCTGCTTAATAATTCTTATATTAGCACTTTAATAAAATTAGAAAACAGAAAATTAATGGAAATTTACTCCCATTATGAAGATGTATATATAGATTCCGGCGACATAGAATTTCTACTAATGGACAGATTGGACAGTTTGGAAATCAACCGCATTCTCTCTGCTTACGAAATGGCCGAAATGATTTGTTCGTCCAAACTAACACCTTTTGGTATGAATAGTTTTAATCATGCTACACGTGTGTGCTATATATTGATTGACGAGCTAAATATTTTTGAGCCCGAAATGATTTGCGCGGCACTTCTCCACGATGTTTTCAATTTGACCAACGATATTACTCCCGAGATAATTGACTTTAATTTTGGAGCATATACCACATATTTGATTCAATGTATTACTGACAGCCATACCTTATGTCAAAAATACGAAAATCCGGATGAAAACACCAATTTACAATCACAGGTTTGTAACGATGATTATTTATTGATTTTAGGAGCGGAGCATTTGGACACAATCCGCTGTTTCGACATCGACGTAACGGGCAATGTTTTAAAATACCTCGAAGAAATATCCAAAACACTTATTCCGCTTTTCGACAATTCCCAAAACCAAAGCCTAATTTATCTAAAAACTGAACTGCTGAAGCACAGAAATAAAATTTTGGGGTAAGTTCCTTACAAATTTCTACGAAAATTTTTACAAAGAGTTGTTCAGAGATAGAAGCCATTTCAAAAACAAAAGTTTATAGGAACAGACAAGAATGTCTATTCTACTATGCTATTGATTTATATAGTAGCTTAGACATTCTTGTCTGAGCTATTGTGCTATTTTCTGAGTTTTGGGGTAACCCCATATCTGCGAAAATTCCTATGTGTAATTCATTCTTGGTTTATTCTTCAAATAATTCTATAAACTGAAAAGTCGTCGAATCAAACAATCCTTTATCACTCAGCTTAAGCTCAGGAATCACTAACAATCCCATAAATGAGAGCGTCATAAATGGAGCATCGAGCTTACAACCCAAATCTTTGACCTTTTTGTTTAATTCTGTGTATTTCGACGCAACCTTTTCGGCACTTAGGTCCGACATTAGTCCGGCAACCGGCAAATCCAATTGGTCAATTTCGCCGTCAGAGCAAACACAAATTCCACCTTTCGCTCTAATAATGGAATTTACTGCTTTCAACAAACTATCATCATCCGCACCAACGGCAATAATATTGTGCGAATCATGCGCTATACTCGAAGCTATTGCACCGCTATGCAATCCAAAATTCTTTATAAAAGCTATTGACGGTTTTGTAGTATTGTATCGCGACAAATTCACAATTTTTAAAATATCGTTTTCAACATCGCTTAATGCAAATCCATTTTCAATTTTGGCTTTAGCAATGATTTTCTTAGTAATAAGTTCCCCGTTTTCGGCAACTATTACTTTAACCATGTCACCCTTAGCGATCACATTAAAATCTTCAACTACTTTTGGGATTGTATCAAATTTATTAACTAACCGAACTGGATTCTTTTTTGTAATAGGTTCTGCCCTATCAAATACTTTTTCACCGGCTATGTAAGTTTCCAAAACATTGAAGTCGGTCAAACTATCAACTATAATAAAATCCGCATTGTCGCCTTTTTCCAGCAAACCTGTGTTCAAGTAATAATGCTTCTTTGGGTTCAGTGAAGCGGCACGCAGAACATTAAACAAATCATATCCCTTTGCAATTGCACGCTTAACGAGTAGATTGATATGCCCTTTAACCAAATCATCCGCATGAATATCGTCAGAGCAAAACATAACGCTTTCAGGATATTTATCAATTAAATCAGCTAAAGCATCAAAATTTTTCGCGGCGGAGCCCTCGCGGATAAGTATTTTCATTCCTTTTTGGATTTTTTCTTCACCTTCTGCAAAGCTATCAGCTTCGTGGTCAGTCCGGCAACCCGCAGAAATATATTTTTCTAAATCCACTCCCGATAAGTGCGGCGCGTGACCATCTATTTCTTTTCCAAACTTTTTTGCAATCTCCATTTTGGTCATTATATCGGGTACTTCCGCTAAAACTGCCGGATAGTTCATCACTTCCGATAAATGACTCACTTCGTCGTTTTCCATTAGGGTTTCAATATCATCGGGTGTGATTACGGCTCCGGAAGTTTCAAATTCAGTAGCCGGAACACAGCTTGGCGCACCAAAATAAAAACGCAAAGGAACTTTCTCGGCATTCTCAATCATATAACGAACGCCTTTAATTCCCAAAATATTTGCTATTTCGTGGGGATCGGCTACCACAGCGGTTGTACCGAATGATAGCGCAACCGGTGAAAATTCGGATGGCACAAGCATTGTGCTTTCAATATGAATATGGGAATCAATAAAACCCGGTAAAATGTATTTATCTGATTTACCGGTTTTCTCTTTGATTGAGTATATTTTTCCACTTTCTATTTGAATAGAGCCAAAAAATACCTTTTTTTTAATAATATCTACGATATTTGCTTCTATTTTCATCATTCTCACCTTAACTTTTTGCTGATTTATTCGTTTAAAGTATATTTGTATTTTATAAATTACTCGAAACCAAAAAATGAAAAAATTACTAATTTTTGTGATTATAATATTATCAACTTTACAAATATACTCACAAAACAAAATAGAACAAGCGAAAGATCTTGGGAATCAAGCTATAAAGCTAATAAATGAGAAAAAAACTACCGAGGCAATCGATCTTTTAAAGAAAGCTCAAAAGTTAGACCCAAAATCAATATTTTATCCTTACGAAATTGCCGTTGCGTATTATGATAAAGAGAAATTTCCTGAAGCTATGAAGATTTTGGACTCTTTAAAACGACACCCTGAAGCAAATGAGCAAGTTTTTCAGTTGCTAGGAAATTGCTTCGATTACCTTGCTAAAAGAGATGAAGCCCGTGATATTTACAACGAAGGTTTAAGCAGGTTCCCAAAATCCGGTCGTTTATATATGGAATTAGGAATTATATCAATTGAAGAAGATAAAATCCAAGAAGGGTTGAATTTTTGGGCACAAGGAACACGTGTTCAACCTAACTATGATAATTTGCATTATCGTTTGGCAAAACAGTATAACAAAGATTCTATGGATATTTTTGCATTAGTAAGTGCTGAAACTTTTTTGAATTTATCCAATAATGATACAAAAATTAATGAAATCAGCAAGTTATGTTTTAATATATACAATAAGTCAATAATTAAAAATGACTCATTAGGTTATATTTTTTCATTTAGGAAAAGCACGAAAGAAAATACATATTTTGAACTGGCTTTCGAAATGGTTCTTAATAGAGCGGCAAAAAACATCGATTTATCGGATGGGTTGAATTTAGAAGAATTATATCTTCTGAGAAAAGGATTTTTTAATCTATGGTATAAGGATGGTATAAACAACCGCTACGGGAATTTCCTGTATGATTATATAAATAAAGTAATTCAAGAAGGACAGTTCGAAACCTATAATTATTTGATATTTTACAATGGCGATCCGGTCGGTTTCCAAAATTGGGCTCAAAGCAATACCGATATTGTAAAAGAGTATCTCAAGTGGCGAAAAGATAATATGTTCAAGTTTAATGAACCGGAAGATAAATAGACCTTACAAATTGCGGTTTTTATAAATTTCAAATGCCCAAACTAATGCGTCGAGCGTACTTTGGGCATTTGCTATATTTTGTCCGGCTAAAGAAAAAGCAGTACCATGGTCGGGTGAAGTACGAATAATTGGTAAACCGGCTGTAAAATTCACACCACCGCCTTGAGCTATATACTTCAAAATTGTTAAACCTTGGTCATGGTACATTGATACAATTCCGTCATATTTTTCAAATTCCTTGTGTGCAAAAAGGCCATCCGATGGGAATGGTCCTTCGGCAGAAATACCATTGTCATTGAGTGATTTAATAGCGGGCGATATGATTTCGATTTCTTCCTTACCCATAGTACCATTTTCACCTGCGTGCGGGTTCAACGAAAGTACAGCAATTTTAGGATTGGGAATTGCAAAATCAAATTTTAGTGAATTGTAGAATTTTGTACAAGTTTCAATAATGCGTTCTTGGGTTATTAAATCTGGAATTTCGCGCAAAGCTGAATGAATTGTTACCAAAGCCACTCGAAGTTTACCTGCAAATAAGATCATCAACGGATTCGGATCGTTGTAGCAAGAACCCAATAGCTCTGTATGCCCCGCAAAGCCCCATCCTGCCAAATAAACCGCTTCTTTTGATATTGGTAGAGTCATTATTGCGTCGGCTTCACCACGACGAATGTAATCAATAACTTTTAAAACACTTTCTTGGGCTAATTTTCCGGATTGCTGAGTTACTTTTCCAAATTCCGGTTTTACTTCAGAATCGCATACAAGCAATTCTATTTGGTAACCTTTATAGTTTATTAGATTTTCGTTTATTGATATTGGAATATGGAGTTTCTCGGCATATTCTTTTAAGGTTGAAGGCGCTACCGCTAAAGCGATTTGACAATTATCTGCGAAATCAGATTTTGCAAAAAACATATCAAGTGCTTTAAAGAAACACTCCAGACCAATACCATTAACATCACCGCAAGAAACAGCTATTTTCATAATTACACCGCATTAAATAAAACAAGTTTACCCTTCGTCGAATCCAATTCCGCCATTGTGCCAATCGGTAAAGTAAGGTTGTTTTCCAAATGTCCGAAAGGTACATCGTAAACTATAGGTTTCTTATATTTGCTGAAATATTGATCATATAGCTCTCTAATTGTATATCCCATATTCGGATAAAAATTTCTTCTACGGTTCAGATTAGGAAATATGCCAAACATTATTCCGGCGGCATCGTCAAATTTTCCGGCTAATTTTAATTGATTAAAATTTCTATCAATTTTATATGCATCTTCCGATACATCCTCAAGAAAAAGTATTGCGTCCTTCGTATCTATTTCATATTTTGTACCCATTAGCGAGCATATTACCGATAGATTTCCACCAATTAGCCGCCCTGCGGTTTTACCAGGGACAATTGTCAGCATAGTAGGTGATTGATAAACAACAGGTTCAAATTTTGGACTTTCGAAAATTATCTTTTGTAAATAGCCACTTGTAAATTCATTTAAAGAACTTGAAGCAACCGGTCCGTGATAAGTAACAATTTTGGTTCGTGCGTAAATTGCAGTTAATAGAGCCGTTACATCACTGAATCCTATGATTTGTTTAGGATTCTCTCTAATTATATCATAATCTAATAAATCCAAGATTCGTGATGAGCCATAACCTCCCCGAGCAGTAAAAATTGCATTTACATCGGGGTTTTTGATAAAACTCATAAATTCTGCGGCACGAAATTCATCTGTTTGGGACAAATATTTATATTCATTTTTTTGTTTAGCTACAGTGTCACCAAAAACCACTCGACACAAATTGTCCTTCATCAATTTTACACCAAATCTGCATTCACCAGTATTAGTAGGGCTTCCGGGAGCTGTAATAGCTACGAGTGAGTTTTTTCTTAGGAGCGGCGGTATTATGCAATCATCATCAGTTAAGTTTAAAATTGAGGATGGTAATTCTTCACCAATCGCTTTTGGGGCGAACTTCGCAAGCGCGGCTACACCAATTGCGGCGCCGCTGAATTTGAACAAATCTCGTCTCGATATTCCCATTTTTTCGCTTTTTTCTTAAAGATATTTTCAAATATAACAAAAAATGCGTAATTTTGGGTTCTTTAAAATGCAAAAAAGATACAACCATAAGGAAAGGTGCAGGAGTGGTTGAACTGGCACGCCTGGAAAGCGTGTGTACGGGGAACTGTACCGAGGGTTCGAATCCCTCCCTTTCCACAAAAGGAACTCATTGTTTTATCAACGAGTTCCTTTTTCTTTGTCAAGGATTTGACTCAGTTTATTTATTATTTTGTTCATTTATTTGTATATGTCAAAATTTTATATTAATTTTTCGCCATAAATAGATAACAAAATATAAATAGTATTTTACAAACAATTTCGGATTTACATCCGTCGTATAAAAGTAAAATAAAAATATCTATAGATTATAAATAAATTATTCTTTGGAGTAAAAAAGATGAAATTTCTAACAACCGCTTTTATAGTGCTATTTGCTTGTAACTTCTTGTTAAATGCACAAACAGATACACTGGTTATTAAACTGAAAAACAACCAAATAGAGAAAATTGCTGTTAATAAAATCCAAAAGATCAAATTTGAGAATGTTACATCCGTAAACGAGCCGACAAAAATCGCAAAAGGTTTGTCGGTCGCCGGAAATTATCCGAATCCATTTCAGGAGCAGACTAATATTGAGTTTGAAATTGCAACTATAGGCGATGTTGCGGTCATTATCTATGATAATAGCGGAAAACAAATCCAAAAGTTAGAATGTAATAACTGCCAAATTGGTAAAAACACGCTACCTTGGAACTGCTTAGACAAGAATAAAAATCGCGTCGAGAGCGGAGTTTATTACTACGAAGTACGATTCAATAGCGAAGTTCAATCCAAAAAAATGATTTTGGTTAAATAGGAAGGTGATTTATGAAAAAAGTTATACTTATTTTATTGATGTTCTTTTTTGCATTATCGCTTTATGCTCTAGACCCTGTAGTAAAATTCTATCTTAATGATGGAAGCCAGACTAAAGAATACAAAATTGCTGATATATCGAGGCTTGATTTTATCAAATCAAATTTGTCTTATTCAATGGAAATCTTTGCAAATGGCTCTATAAATACTTATAATGTGATAGATATAAATTCAATTGAGTTTATTAATTCCACCAAATTAACAATTAATCTACTAAGTTCATCAGAAAATTTTAGTATAACCGATATAGACAGTATCATTTTCATTCCAAATACATGTACTGAAGTTGTAATTGGCACTCAAACTTGGATGTGTAAGAATCTTGATGTTGACCATTACCGCAATGGTGATGAGATACCTCAAGTAACTGATTCCATAGCTTGGGTTAATTTAACAAGCGGTGCTTGGTGCTACTACAATAACGACCCTGCATTGGGAGCGGTTTACGGCAAACTTTACAATTGGTATGCTGTAAATGACTCTCGCGGTTTAGCTCCAGATGGATGGCATGTACCGAGCGATGAAGAGTGGACAACTCTTTCTGATTATTTGGGCGGAGAAAGTGTTGCCGGCGGCAAGTTGAAAGAAGCAGGAACAACTCATTGGTTAAGTCCAAATACAGGTGCAACGAATGAAACCGGTTTTTCTGCACTACCTGGTGGCTCCCGCCATTACAATTATGGTTGGTTCGGTAATATTGGTTTCGGTGGTGATTGGTGGAGTTCTACTGAAGGCATTACGTCACATCCATGGAGCAGGGCCCTGAATTTGGCTGAATCGGGTATTTACAAGGAGGACAATTATCAAGCTAGTGGCTTCTCGGTTCGTTGCATAAAAGATTTATATAATCCTATTTTAAATTCTATAACGCCAACTTCCGCATCAATCGGTGATATTGTTACTCTTTCCGGTGCCGGCTTTGGCGCAACTCAAGGAACAAACTACGTTTCATTTAATGATACGAAACCACAGCAAAGTGATTACCAAAGCTGGAGCGATACCGAAATAAAATTAAAAGTTCCAATCGGAGCAACAACAAGCAAAGTTTCAGTAACTGTAAATGGGACAAAAATCAATGGATTAGATTTTATAGTTTTAACTCCATGCACTGAAAGAAATTCATATACATCTGATACCATTGGAACACAAGTATGGATGGGAGAAAATCTCGATGTATGTTTTTACCGAAATGGAGACACAATACCTCAGATTACTGATTCAACAGAATGGAAAAATCTCAAAACCGGGGCTTGGTGCTATTATAAAAATGAAGCTAACAACGGAACGACCTACGGAAAACTTTACAATTGGTACGCATTAAACGACACACGCGGTTTAGCTCCTGTAGGTTGGCACGTAGCAAGCGATGATGAATGGACTACGTTGACAAATTATATAGGCGGAGATAGCGTAGCATGCGGAAAATTAAAAAGCTTAGGAACAATAGAGGCTGGAGATGGATTGTGGTATAGTCCGAATACAGGTGCCACGAATGAAATCGGCTTTTCAGGGTTACCCGGTGGAGCACGTACTACTGATGGAATATTCTATAATATGGGATACAGCGGTTATTGGTGGAGTTCGACTATGTCTTATACCACAGGTGCTTGGAGCAGATATCTGTTTTACAATGTTACCGTTATTTACAGGCGCAATGATAGTAAGTCAAGTGGCTTCTCAGTTCGTTGTGTTAAAGACTCAGAGGCTCCTACTTTAAATTCTATTTCTCCAACTTCAGCTGAAATAGGCGAAATTATCACTCTAACCGGTACTGGTTTCCGCACAACGCAAGGCACAGGCTTTGTTTCATTTAATTCTATAAATCCAAAGCAAAGTGATTACCAAAGCTGGAGTGCTACCGAAATAAAATTAAAAGTGCCTACTGGTGCATTAACCGGTAAAGTATCAGTAACTGTAAATGGAACAAAAAGCAATGATGTTGATTTTACCGTTAAGCCTACCGACCCTGACGGCAACAAATCCGTTACCATTGGTACACAGATATGGATGAAGAAAAACCTTGATGTTTCAACTTACCGTGATGGAACCAAAATCCGATACGCTGAAACGGCTGTTGACTGGGCAGATGCCAATAGCAAAGGAGAAGGTGCTTGGTGCTATTACAATAACGACCCTGATGTGGGAGCAATTTACGGCAAGCTATATAATTGGTATGCGGTTAAAGATTCTCGCGGATTGGCTCCGACAGGCTGGCACGTACCGAGCGATGGAGAGTGGACGACTTTATCTGATTATCTTGGAGGTGAAAGTTTAGCTGGCAGTAAATTAAAAAGTACAGGTACAATCGAAGCAAAAGATGGTTTGTGGTATAGCCCAAACACAGATGCTACTGATAAATATGGATTTTCGGCTCTCCCAGCCGGATATAGAGGATTCTATGGGACTTACTACGCTATTGGATACCGCTGTTATTGGTGGAGTTCTAATGAGTACAGTACCGCACAAGCATGGAGCAGGTTCCTGTATAATCTTTTTTCTAGTCAGAGTAGTTACGGCATCTACAAGGGCAATGGTTTCGCAGTTCGTTGCGTAAAAGATTAACAGAGTTTATAAAGTTGAAAGTTCGTAAAGTTTATAAAGAAAAGAACAAGATAAAGATAGTAAGAATTTAACAGCCACAACCTTAAGTCGTGGGGGAATGATTGAAAGTTTTTTTTAAATTTTGAACTCACTCATCCGATGAATGGCAGTCAGCGGATGAGTTTTTTTTCTTTTTCCTATTTTACTTTATCACCTAAAAGTAAAATATAGATTTCCTTATTTTGCTTTATCACCTAAAAGTAAAATATAGATTTCATTATTTTACTTTACCACCTAAAAGTATAATATAAATTTCATTATTTTGCTTTACCACCTAAAAGTATAATATAGATTTTCTTATTTTACTTTACCACCTAAAAGTAAAATATGATTTTCCTTATTTTACTTTACCACCTGAAAGTATAATAAAGATTTTCTATCTTTCTTTCTTGCAACTTTATGAACTAAAAAAAGTGGGATGACTCTTATCGAATCAACCCACTTTAAAAAACAACGCAGTTGTCTTATTTGAATAAGAACATTGCTACAGAATGTTTTGCCCATGCGGCGATTGGTGACCACCATACACCGAACAAAACTGTAGGAATCACTGTTAAAAGTACAAGAGCGATCCCTGCACGTGAAACTGTAAACTTACTTTCCGTAGTGTCTGTATTGCGCATAAACATATTTCTAAATACTTTAGCGTAGTAAAAGAGTCCTATTACACTATTGATAATACCGACAACAGCTAACCAGACGTAATTAGAATTTAACACAGCTGTAAAGACATACAATTTGCCTGTGAATCCGGCAGTAGGCGGTAAACCTGCTAATGAGATTAAGAATATACTTAAACAAACCGCTAAAAATGGTGATCTGTAACCTAAACCGGAATAATCATCAATTTCTTCTGAACCGGTTTTATCAGCAACAAACATAACAATAAGAAATGCACCCAAATTCATAATTATATAAACAAAGAAGTACATCATTACTGCCGCTACTCCAATATCGTTCATCACAACCACACCCATAAGCATGAATCCTGCATGAGAAATACTTGAATATGCTAACATTCTTTTAATATTGGTTTGCCAAATAGCTGTCAAATTACCAACTGTCATAGATAACACCGATAAGAGAGCAATAATCATTTTCCAATCGATTGATGTTAATACAGACCATGAAGGATCGGCAACAAGGCTGGAATTAGCAAATGTTAAACGGAAAAATCGAATTAGCAATGCAAAACCGGCCGCTTTAGAAGCAACGGACAATAAGGCAGTAATTGTGACAGGAGCACCCTCGTAAACATCCGGTGTCCAAAAGTGGAACGGAACAGCTGAAATCTTATAACCAATTCCAACTACAATCATCAAACCTGCGATTAGCAATGGTGCTAAATCAACACCTGATTGAATAACAAGGTTAATCTCATCCAAATTCAATGAGCCTGTTAATCCGAAAAGTAAGCTCATACCATATATCATAATTGCCGAAGAAGTAGCGCCATAAATGACATATTTAAGCGACGCTTCCGAAGCTCTTTTTGCTTCTTTGGTATATCCAGCTAGGATATATGAGCTGATACTCATGGTTTCTAATGCAAGATAAATCATAATCAGGTTAGTTGCCGATACCATTATAAACATACCTATAGTCATACCGACTATAAGGGTATAATACTCACCAACCTTGCGGTCGCCATCATTCAATTCTTTCGATAACAATGACATAAGCATTACAAATATACCGGAACCCAAAATGATAAATTTAAAAAATTGACCAAAGGCATCTATGGACAGCATCTTTGAGAAAATCGAATTACTTGCATACGAACCTTGAAACAACAAGAGAATTCCTGTTATAACAAAACCGGCAATAGATACATAAGCTGTTATATTTTTCGTTTTTTTGAAAATAATATCAAATAATATTGCTATAATAAAGGTAACTATCAAGGCAGTTTCAGGTAAAAACTGAGTGACGCTTTGAGTTACTGCTGATATTAAAGCATTAATTGATTCTGAAGTTATCATATTTATTTCTCGTAATATTCACTATATTTGAGTTAAAACAAGTTAAAATTTCAACACTACATTAAACTGCTAAAAAGCGCAGGGCTTGTTTGAACAAATTCAATGAGATGGTTTAAAGTCGCACTCATCATATTTATTAATGGATTTGGCATAATACCGAATAAAATAACAGCAACTGCCAATGGAATCAAAGCACCAAGTTCTAGAGCATTTACATCATCGTGTTTGTACAATTTTTTAGTTGGATCCCAAGGACCTGACCACACATCGGGTAATTTACCGAAGAATACTTTTTGAAGTGCCCATAGCATATAACCGGCACCCAAAATTATTCCCAAACCAGCGAACATAGTAATGATAGGATAAGCTTTAAAAGCACCTAAGAATACTAAAGATTCACTGATAAATCCGCTCAATCCCGGAAGACCGATAGCACCGAAAAATGCTATTGCTGTAATACCCATAAATATAGGCATTTTATTAGCAAGTCCGCCGAAGTCGTCTAAACCGCGTTTGTGAGATCTTTCATAAATAACGCCAACTATTAAGAAGAGCATAGCAGTGATGGTACCGTGATTAAACATTTGCATAACCGCACCGACCATACCTTCAGGTCTTAGCGATGACATACCAAGGATTACATAACCCATGTGGCTAACACTGGAGTACGCTATCATCTTCTTCAAGTCTCGTTTGCCGACTTTGAATTGTCCTAAAGCGCATAATGCACCATATATAATGGATACCACCCCAAGAACAGCTAATAGGTCTTGGAAATGCAAAGTCGCATCGGGGAACATTGCAAAATTAATTCTCAATATTCCATACGTACCCATTTTCAAAAGCACACCGGCTAATATAACACTTATAGGTGTTGGAGCCTCAACGTGAGCGTCCGGTAACCAAGTATGGAATGGAACAATTGGAACTTTAATAGCAAAACCAACGAATAGTGCTATAAATGCCACGTATCGCCAAGTCGTGTTTAAACCTGCTAATAATGAATCAGGAGCATAATTTGCCGGATTCATCATGTCTAACATGTTGAACGAACCTACACTGAAGTACAGCGCAATCATAACCAATAGCATAAACACACTACCGATTAAAGTATAGATGAAGAACTTAATTGCGGCATATTCTTTACGAGGACCGCCCCAAATACCTATCAGGAAGTACATTGGGAGTAACATAAGTTCCCAGAATACGTAGAATAGGAAAAAATCTAACGAAACAAAAACGCCCATCATACCTACGTCTAATAGTAGATACATTAAAAAGTAACCTTTAACCGATTTCTTTATGCTGAATGACGCCAATGAGGCACAGAAGCATATTAAGGCAGTCAAAAGCACCATTGGTGCGCTAAGTCCGTCAATGCCGACAAAATAATCAATGTTTAGATTTCCAACCAAAGGTAAAGAAGCTCTTATCCAAGAGACTTTTTCTACAAATTGGAATTTATCCATTACATTGACACCTGTCAAAGCATTATTATAATTCATGTAAATGAATACAGCCATTACTAATTGAATGAATGTAATTCCGACTGTCATCCATTTAAAAATCTTATCCGTATTAGCTTTCTTGTCTTCATCCTTGCCGGATGGAATAAATAGCATTGCAACCATTCCTATTAACGGCAAAAATGTAATCCATGTTAAAATAGAGGAGCCAAAAATCGAACTAATATAGCCTCCCATCAATCCTCCAAAAGAATATATTGAATTATTCTGTTATTGTTCATAAAAATAATTTAAATAAAGATATATATTAAAGTAATTAAACCAATTACTGCTAAAATTACGTAAGTTTGAATTCGACCGGTTTGCATTTTCTGAGCTGTTGCTCCAAAAAATCCGGTAATTTTCGCTATTAAATTTACTATCCCATCCACAACTACATTATCGAAGATTCCTGTTAATTTAGCTGAGAAACGTGTAACCAAACTTGCACCATTGACAACTCCATCTATGACATAATTATCGAAGAGAGCTAAGACTTTTGCACCTAGGACTGTTCCGCCAATGACTGTTGCCGCGTAGATTTCATCGAAATACCATTTATTAAATGAGAATTTATAAATAATACCCAATTGTCTAGAGAATTTATCTGCATCAAACCATTTAAATTGATAAATCATAAATGCAAATAAAATACCTCCACCGGCTATTAATATTGATAATCCCATTGCTGGATAATGTGCTTGTTCTACAGTTTCTTCGAATTGTGATATTTCGTGAACAGTTTTATGTTGAGCACCAACAGCTAAATCGGTAGATTCACCATCAAATTTCTTTTCGATTAGGTTGTGTTTCCATTGAAGGTTCTCCGGTACAGCAGAAGCCGGTTGTTGGATTTTCTCATAGAACCAACCCGTATGAGCGTTTGTTGGATTCATTGAGTAAAATCCCCAAACTGAAATAATAGCTAATAACACCAATGGGAAAACAATTGGGAAATTATTTTCTCGGGTTTTCTTAGCGATCTCAGTTCGCGGTTTACCATGGAATGATAAAATGGTCAGTCTAAACATGTAGAACGCTGTCATACCTGCAGAAGCAAATCCTATTAGCGGAATGATCCAATGACCTGTTAACATACCGAATGCAAGTGTTGAGGCCAATATAGCATCTTTACTGAGGAAACCTGAAGTAAGCGGTACACCACAGAGCGCAAGCGTTACAAAGAGAAACGTATAATACGTCCAAGGCATAGTTTTTTTCAAACCGCCAAGGTTACGAATATCCTGAACATCAGTGTGATGGTCGTGTAATGCGTGAGCGGCACGGTGCATAGCATAAATTACCGAACCTGAAGCCAAAAATAATGCGGCTTTGAACCAAGCATGAGTAACTAAATGGAAAAATCCAGTTGTAAATGCACCAACACCAAGAGCCATTACCATATAGCCTAATTGGCTAACAGTAGAGTAAGCCAAAACGCGTTTGAAATCATTTTGCGTAATGGCTATAGTAGCGGCAATAAACGCAGTGATTGCACCAACATAGGCAATAACCAGCGATGCATCGGCTGTGAATATTGGGAATACCCTAGCTACCATATAAACACCTGCGGCAACCATAGTTGCGGCATGAATTAAAGCACTTACCGGAGTAGGACCTTCCATCGCATCCGGTAACCAAACATGTAATGGGAATTGTGCTGATTTACCAATAGCACCGCAGAATATGAGTAATCCGGCAATAGTTAGAAATAATCCGCTACCAAAAGGCATTACTCCCATACCCATAGATTTGAAAATTTCATCGAACATGAAAGTTCCATAGGTTGAGTACATGAATAAAATACCTATAAGGAAGCCGAAATCACCAACTCGGTTTACTAAAAACGCTTTTTTGCCTGCATTGGCGGCAGAATCTTTTTCATACCAAAATCCAATCAGCAAGTAAGAACTTATACCTACAAGTTCCCAAAATACATACATAAACAAGAAATTATTGGCTAAAACTATTCCCAACATAGAGAATGAAAACAATCCGAGATACGCGTAAAACCTTGGAAACCTTTCCTCTTCCTTCATATATTCAAGTGAGAACAAATGAACAAGAAAACTGATTAAGGTTACAACCAAAAGCATCATTGCGGTTAAATTATCAATACCGAAACCGACTGCAATATCTAATTTACCAATTGAGAACCAATTGAATTTGACTTGTACGAGGGCGCCTTTGATAAAAATTCCGGTACTTCCATTAGCTATAGTTTCGGCAAAATTTGTTGTATATTTGGTAATCAACACATAAATTGCCAGAAGTAGATCTAAGCCCAATATAGTTGTACCAATATAGCCGCTGACCCTTCCCATTCTTTTTCCGAAGAAAATTAGAATTGCGAAGGTTAATAGCGGTAAGAGTAGTATAACTATTCCTAAAGTTAATAAAGTTTCTGGAGCCATATTTATTTTAACTTATAAAATTAATTTTTTAATTTATTTATTTCATCAACATTTAAATGTCTGTAGTTTTGATAGATGTTCAATACTATCGCTAGAGCTACCGCGGCTTCGGCGGCGGCTAATATAATCACAAAAATCACTGCAACGTGGCCTTCAATATTAAATCCACCGTATTTTGCAAAAGCTATAAAATTGATATTTGCGGCGTTTAATATTAATTCAAGACCCATTAATACCAAAATCGCGTTTTTCCGTGTGACCACAGCAAACAATCCTAAACAGAATAAAAGCGCGCTTACAATTAAATAACTTGTCAAACCTATTGTCATTTGCATTTTCCTTAATTTAATTCTAAATTATTTTCTGCGTGCTATAAATGTAGCACCGATAATAGCCACTAAAAGTAAAACTGATGCTATTTCAAATTGAATCAAATATTCAGATAGTAGCATTGTTCCGATAGAATTTACTGTTGTTTCGGCAACTTTATTAGGATCGCCCTTCAAAAGCCAATTGCTTTTCATAAATACAGTAACTAATGTGAAAGCTAATAAAGCCGTTGCTAAGCCAGCTGTACCAAGTTGTATTTTGCCGGATAATCCGCCTCTAAATTCTATCTGTGTTATTTTTGTTGTTAGCATCACACCGAATATGATCAATACTAAAATACCGCCTATGTAAATCATTATTTGCGTTATCGCAATGAAATCCGCATTTAATAGAACATATAATCCGGCAATACCAAACAATGTAAAAAGTAATGCGAAAGCCGAAAACATGATATTTTTAGAAAAAACAACAACCCCCGCAGAACCTATAACTACTGCGGCAAAAACCAAAAATAATATACTTATTATATCCATAATCTATCATCTAATATACTTGTTAACAAAATAAAAAGCTTTTTGGCAAAAATCATCTTTAATTTAAGATGCTTCTTTTGCTTCAAGTGCTTTTTCCGCTTTTATCTTAGATAAGTTATCACTTAACATTTTTCTTTTATCGTCAACCATTTTAGGAGTCATACTGCTTAAATGGTAATATAAATTTTTTCTATCGTATGTAGCATATTCAAAAAAGTCTGTCATTTTAAGAGCGCCAAAAGTACATGCATTGGCACAAAGACCGCAATAACAGCATTTCGAAAAATCTATATTGTACGTCGGTATCCACTGTTTTCTTGGTTTACCGTTTGTCATTAAAGGTTGGTCAGGATCACCATCAACAACTTTAAAAGAATCAATTTCAATACAGTTAACAGGACAAGCTTTTTCACATAAATTGCAAGCTGTACAAGCATCAGGTAAAAATTCTAATCTATTCCTTGCATAATCCGGCATTTCGGCAGTTCCTGATTTTACTCTTGCATCAACATTTGGATATTGATTTGTCACATTTTTATAAAACAAATGCTTTATTGTTATAGTCATACCGACTAATGCACTATAAATACTATCCCACAGAGCTTTTATATATGTTTTGTACATAACGTATTTTTTTCCTTTATTTTCTTATTTAGTAAAAAATATTAATGGAGAATGCCCCATAAACTGATAACTAAAAAACAAACTAATGATAACGGAAGTAACACTTTCCAACCGATGTTCATTAATTGGTCAACTCTAAGACGCGGTAATGTCCAGCGTACCCATATTTGCAAAAATACTACTGCAAATGCTTTGGATACAAACCAGAAAGCGCCCCATATAGGACCGTTCATGAAGTCACCGAAAGGTGATGTCCAACCACCTAAAAAGAGAATTGTCATGATTGCCGCTACAACATACATATTTGCGTATTCGGCAAAGTAGAACATAGCGAATTTTATACCGCTATATTCAATAAAGTATCCAGCTACGATTTCAGATTCACCCTCGGATATATCGAAAGGAGTACGGTTAGTTTCAGCAAGCGAGGAAATAAAATAAATTAATGTTAAACCTAAAGTAAAAGGTATAACCCAAATTTTCGTTATATTACCCGGTCCGCCAAATATGAACCAATTCCAAAATCCACCGCTTTGGGCAACATTGATATGTTGTATATCCAAACCGCCTAAAAACGCATTTGGAGTACCGCCAACCGCAGACATCAATTCCTTTGATACACCTAAGCCGCTGAATGTGAATGTACTTGTCAAAGCCGCTATGGTAAGTAAACAAATACCAGCAGGAAGTTCATAACTTACTATTTGCGAAGCTGAACGCATAGCACCCAAGATAGAATACTTATTATTCGAAGCCCAGCCACCCATTACAATACTAATTACACCTATAGATCCAACTGCTAATAGATAAAACAAACCTAAATTTAAACTAGCGGGTATAAAATGTGAACTGAACGGGATGACAGCAAAGCAAGCATAAGATGCCGCAAACATAAGAAATGGTGCAAAATTAAATAATGGTTTATTAACTGCATCAGGTGTGATATCTTCTTTTTGAAGTAATTTAATAACTTCAGCTATTGGTTGAAAAATACCCCAAGGTCCGGTACGCATCGGTCCAAGACGTTCTTGCATAAATGCAGATATTTTTAATTCTCCCAATATAGCAATTAATGCATAGACAAGAACAAATATCAACGGGATAATACTTATTATTATTGCTGTAATAAATTCATTATTGATAAAGCCGTTTATAAAATTTTCCATTTTCAGTTTTGTAATTAATTAAACATTATTATCTATCAACATCACCCAAAACTATATCCAAACTGCCTAATGTTACAATTAAGTCAGCAATCATATAGCCTTTGGAAATATCGGGTAATACACTTAAATTCGAGAAGCCTGTACTACGTACTTTTAAACGAGATGGTTTATCGGTGCCATCGCTAACGATATAGAAGCCCAATTCACCTTTAGGGTTTTCAGCACAAGAATAAATTTCACCCTTAGGAGGTTTCACTCTTTTAGGAACCTTTTCTCTTACATCGCCTTCCATCGGCATTTGAGCTATAGCTTGTTCGATTATTTTACAACTCTCTTCCATTTCATTCATCCTAACGATATTTCTATTCCAAGAATCGCCGATAGTACCTAATTCGCCGGTACCAACGCAAACTTTAAAATCAAATCTATCATAAATGGAATATGGTTGAGCTTTACGTAAATCGAACGGAACACCTGAACCTCTTAATACAGGACCGGTACAACCGTAACTAATAGCCACATCACCCGGAAGGATACCTGTATTTATTGTTCTAACTATGAAAATCTTATTATTAATAAGAAGGTCCATAATTTCCGCATTTGTAACTCTAATTCTCTTGATTGCATCAAGACAGTCTTCTTTGAAAGTTGGGTAAATATCGCGTGCTAAACCGCCAATCCAAAAATAATTATAGAGCAATCTTGCACCGGAGCAATGCTCTAATATCTTTACAATAAATTCTCTGTCACGGAATAAATATAAAAAAGGTGTAAATGCACCTGTATCCAAACCAAAAGCCGCCACGGCTATTTGGTGATTGGCTATTCTATTAAATTCACTTAAAATAACACGGATATATTCGACTTTGTCGGATAATTCAATTCCTAAAAGTTTTTCTACACCCATTACATAAGGTAATTCATTGTTTATAGCACTACAGTAATCCAATCTATCAACAAAAGGTATGATTTGAGGATATGTCTTAAACTCACAATGCTTTTCCATACAGCGGTGTAAATTACCGATGTGAGGAATAACTTCTGTTATTATTTCACCGTCTAATTCTGCTTCTAAACGTAATACACCATGAGTTGACGGATGTTGAGGTCCTATATTAACCCGAAATTTATCACTTTCGAACGGGCTGTATTCTAAATCTACTATTTTTCTATCGCCCACTGTTTATACCTTTTTCATTATTTCTAATTTAATAATCATATAAATATCTTAATTAATTGACTTTAATACCATGATAAAACTCTGGTGCTGTATAGTCTTTTCTCAAAGGATGACCTTCCCAATCGTAAGGGCACAAAATTCTTATAAGATTGTGGTGTCCCACAAATTCAATTCCTATTAAATCCCAAGCTTCGCGCTCATGCCAATCTGCTGTTCTCCAACATCTTTCAACAGTCGGAACTTTAGGGTTATCTTTAGGAACAAATAATTTGATAACAATTCGATGGTTTAAGGATACAGAATAAATATGGTAAACAGCCGCTAATTTATCTACTAAATCCATAGCTGTGATTGAATTTAGAAAATCGAAAAGTAAACTTTCGTTGTCTCTTAGAAAAAGACCAATTTCTAATATTTTATCACTTTGAATTTCAATAAATGGATCTCCAGCCGCTGTATCATTAAAACTTATGATACTGTCCCCAAATTCTGTTTTTAAAACTTCGTAAATTTCTTTAGCTTGCATAATGCCTCACATCTTAATTTGGATATCACTTGGTGAGTCAGTAAAATTACTGTTTTGGAATTTGGCGTCTTCTTCGGCAATTCTTTTCCGTTTGTTGAAAATTGCTTCCTGATTAATCATTGCCTGTAACTTCATCATACCTTCTTGGAATGCTTCAGGGCGTGGTGGACATCCTGGAATATAAACATCAACCGGAATGATTTGATCAAGACCTTTCAGTACATGATAACCGTGTTCCCAATAAGGACCACCGCTAGCGGCACAAGAACCTACGGCAATAACATATCTTGGTTCTGCTAATTGTTCGTATAATCTCTTTACTCTTTCAGCCATTTTCAAAGTTACTGTTCCGGTAACAAATAAAAAATCAGCTTGTCGAGGTGATGAGCGAAAAATAATGCCATAGCGCATTAAATCATAATGAGCGGCATTTACCGCCATGAATTCAATAGCACAGCAAGCTAAACCAAATTGGAGGTACCAATCGGATTTACTGCGACCCCAATTTAAAATGTCCTCGACGGTGGCGAGTACAATTCCACCACCTTCGGTAGGGTCATTTAATCTATTTAAAATTCCCATTTTTATCCTAAATTTTTATTCTAATCAATTTTTTTATTTATAACTAAATCTTTTAATCTTGGAATAACCGGAATAGGTTTATCCCAATCCAAATCGCCTTTCGCCCAGACATACGCTAAACCGGTTGCCAATATGACTACGAAAACCAGCATCTCAAGATATCCGAACCAGCCGAATTGTTTAAAAACTACTGCCCAAGGAAGCAAAAACACGACTTCAACATCGAATAGTAAAAATACTAAAGCTACTACGTAGAAGCGAATATTGAATCGAAACCAAGAGCCTCCGAATGGGACTTCACCACATTCATAAGTAGAATTTTTTATCTCATTTGGATGGCTGGGACGAATTAAGCCCGCGGCAATTAATCCAACACCAACAAACCCAAAACCGATGATAAAAAATATAAGAATAATTCCGAAATTTGTAAGCATAATCAAAACTTTTTAATTTTTAAATTTTTCACAATTCAAAAATAGGACTATTTTTTTATTTATACAATAATTTTTTTCCACATTTTAGCATTTGGATACAATAAAATATTGTGAATTATTGTTATTCTGCAAAATTATAAATAATGAAAAAATATTCATTTTCCTATCTAACTGTGCCTACGTATATATATGCAATTCCGAACGTCAACGTTGTAAATTCTACCTCTTTTAAAATTTCTGATTTGCGCATAATATCGAGAAATTCTTCACGACAAGGGAATTTTGAAGCCGTATCGGTTAGGTAATCATAAGCAAATCCATTGTTTGCGATAATTTTTGCCATTAAAGGCAATATAGTTTTGTTGTAAATAGCATATAAATATTTGAAAAATCCTTTCGGTTGACCGAACTCAAGAATGACTACTTTTCCACCGGATTTGACAACACGCGCCATTTCTTTGATACAAATTTCGGGTGAATCAACATTTCTTATACCGAAACCAATAGAACACACATCAAAAGAATCATCCTCAAAAGGCAGATTTTGGGCATCGGCTTGCAGAACATCGATGTCATATTCCCATTTTTTAAATTTTTCTTTTGCGATGTTGAGCATATCGTTGTTGTAATCGCTGGCTATAACTTTGCCGGAAGTACCCACTTTTTGCTTGAATTTGATTGCTAAATCGCCGGTACCGCTCGCGCAATCCAAAACTTTATCATTTAGCTTAACTTCTGATAATTTAACGGTTTTATCCTTCCAGATTTTATGGATTCCGAACGATAGTATATCGTTCATAATGTCATATTTTTTAGCAATTTGGCTAAACATATTATCTATTTGACGGCTCATTTTGATATATTCTAATTATAAAAACACAAAAATAAGATTTATAATTCAATGTAGGAAGTATGAATGAATATTAATTAGTTAATTCGAGATTTATTTTATAATTTTGATGTTTTATAAATCAAAAATTCAATTGGAAAGTAATATGGACACTAATCGTACAAAATTTAGTATTTGGATGCAAGCACTTAGACCATTTTCTTATACAGCTTCGGTAATTCCCGTTTTATTGGGAGCAATGATAACTTTAGTTTTTTATGACGCCATTGTAAATTGGCCGCTTATGATTGTAATAGGACTTGGAAGCCCTTTGTTTCAAGTAGCTGGAAACTTACTTTCTGAGTACTATGATTTTATTCATAAGGTGGACAGAGTAGAAACCTTTGGTTCGAGCCGAGTTTTAATTGAAGGTTTACTACAGCCAAAACAGGTTTTCAGAGCCGGTATAGGGGTGATAGTTTTATTATTTGCTATAGGAATGATACTAGTGTATTTCAGAGGAATACCTATGCTGGTAATTGGTTTAATTGGAATTTTTGCTTCTTTATTCTATACTGTATTCAAATACAGAGCAATGGGTGATTTCCTTATTTATCTTACTTTCGGACCTCTAATGGTATTCGGCACTACTTATGCTTTGATAGGTAATTATGATTTATTAGTAACGAGTTTGATATTATCAATACCTGTAGGATTTTTAGTAACCGCTATTTTACATGCTAATAATACTAGAGATATCATGCACGATACCGAAGCAGGAATCAAGACATTAGCAAGCACTCTTGGATTAAAAGGCGCGCAAAATGAATATTACTTTTTAATATTCGGTTCGTTTTTATCTGTTGTGATATTTATTATATTGGGTTTAGTTAGCCCTTGGTCACTGATTGTATTCCTTAGCATAATGCCGGCTTTAAAAAATGTAAAGTCAATGGCAACAGCCGAAGTCAAAACACCAGCAAAAATTGAAATGTTGGATGTTATGACAGCACAGCACCACATGCTTTTCGGCCTACTATTCTCGATTAGTATATTGATTATGGAGTTTATAAAATAATGAAAAAAGCACTACCAGGCTTTATATTAGCCGCGATATTTTGGTTTTTAATGTTTTCACCTTGGACAAAAGATTTTTTTAACTTCTGGTACACTATGGTCGTAGCAACAATCACGTTAATTACTTATAGTTTAATTGTTGCTAAAGACCAACTCAAAACGGTCTATAACTTCAGATGGAAATGGGTACTTGTTGGATTTTTTGCCGCTACCATTCTATATGTCCTATTTTTAGCAGGCGATTATTTTTCGAAATTACTCTTTGATTTTGCTGGCAAGCAAATCGACAATATTTATTCTACAAAATCGCAATCAGGACAAATTTTCATCGGGTTGGCATTATTGCTTTTGATTGGCCCAGCTGAAGAAATTTTCTGGCGTGGTTTCGCTCAACATAATTTATCGCTCGAATATGGTGATTTACGCGGATACTTGATTACTGCCGCTATTTACGCATTAGTACATATTTGGTCATTCAATTTCATGTTAATTATGGCCGCGCTTATTTGCGGTTTGTTTTGGGGTTGGATGTATAAAAAATACAAATCAATTTGGCCTTGCATAATTTCGCATGCTGTTTGGGATGTGGTTATATTTATTATTTTGCCAATTTCTTAAGAAGGGTTTTGGGGATTGGGTTTTGGGGATGGGAGTGTAGGGCATTTGCCGTCATTCCGTGCTTGACACGGAATCTCCCAGATAAATAAACAATTAGTTATTCTGAACAAAGTGAAGAATCCATCTTTATACTCGTTTCTAAGCTCCGGCTGGAAACGAGTTTTTTTTTTGCTAGTGTAATAGCTTTATTGATATTTTCAATTTATGTCACAGGTTGTGACACAATTAGATGTTCATTAATTTCAGATGGTTCTATTTGAGTCACAGGTTGTGACACGAATAAAGATTCGTACTCGTTTTTCAAATAAAACTCGTATAATTATACTGTCGTTAACTGCTTTTCTTTTCTTTCTATTAGTTTCTTATTAATATCGCTTTCAGAGATTTTCTTTTTCAATAAACTTAATAATTTATCGAAATCATTGTCGGCTTCCTCAATAAATTCATCCCTGATCTTTCTTTGCATCTCTACGGAATCAAATTCTTTATTCATTTTCAAGTATCTCGGTTGGTGATCATATCAAATCTATTACGATTACGCAGAATAAATATTTTCAAAATAATATTCAATTACAACCTTCGTAAATTCTTGCTAATTATTTTACAAAAATTACCTTCTTGCTTATTCTTAAATCTTTACTTTCTATAACTAAGACATAAGCACCGGGAGCTATATTTTCCGGTGTTAATGTAACATAATGTCTCCCCTGCCCTAATCCTTCGATTGATTTAGAATACACTTCTTTGCCGACAAAATCATATAGCTTAAAGTTCACATCACTTTCTTGCTTTAAAGCAAAATATACCTTCATATCATTCGTATAGGACGGATTTGGAAAGATATTCTTAACAGCGTCAATTCTTACATAGGCTTCATACCCTGGTTCGTTTATGAAATTTGTTTTAGCAAATTCCGCACATTTTGTTGATGTCTCGTCCAATTTTGCTCTGCTTTCAGCTGCAAAAATTGCAAAAGTAACTCTTGTTGTATCGTTATTGCGTAAAGATATCGGACCAGCACCTATAATCATAGAAGCATCGTTCACTTTTGAACTGTCGCGTAAAATACCGTTCGTCATTGTCAACCATTTTTCTTTTTGAGTGAAACCATCATAAATTCCGGGGAACTTTTCATCGGTACTTTCATTATCCATAGGAAAGAAGTTAACTCTATGGTTCGAGAGCATTTTGACACCAACTAACGGGTCTTTACTTTCACCTATACTTTCAAATACACCATATTGATTTGTTTTATCCCACAAACAACGGTCATCCTCGCTTCTTATACCAATATCCCAATCAAAGAAATAACTTAAAAATAAGGAATCGGTAAATCGGCCATCATTCACTATATCAAATTGAACAAATACTACATTATCTACATCGGATAAATTATATTGGAAATTTGTTTGGTCTATGCTTATATCAGCTAAATCATTACCCATTTTACCTAGTTCATTATCATTAAAACTGCAATTTGAAACTAATTTTGTGTCATTGGAATCAATTATGTGAATTCTATCTTTTATGTAAAAATCTCTATTGGCTGATTCGCCAAAATCGTTGCGAACAGCATCGGATATTCTTCCTATTCCCCGACCCACCATTAAGCCTCCTTCGAAAAGAAGTTTTGTATCGTTGAAAATACAACCGAAACCTTGAACATTGTTTGGATAATCGTTGTATCCGACATTTCCTGAACTTGTTATTGTCATTAATAAATCGTTTTTCGCAAAAGTCATATATGTTTGATTTGCTACTAAATTAAAACCGGTCTCATATTTATATTCTTTGCTGTCGAAAAACATTAAATCTACTTCGACAGGATAATTATAAGGAGTATTTTCAGGTAGTGTGAAACTAATTGGTCCGATTTTCTGTTTATACTGTTTGCTTGCCAAATCCCCAACTGTAATAACTTGTTGATCAAAATCAATTTGTAGGAAATCACTTGGATTGCTACGAACACGGACTTTTAGATTACCGATAGAATCGAGGATATTTAGCACATCAAAATACACTTCCATCCTTTCATTAGGCATAAAAGAACCGTTCCCATCTTCATCTTTGATTTGTATATTTTTCACGTTTATAGATTGAAATTTTGTCCTTGAAAGAGCGTTATACGCGTTAACTCGCCCAAAACCCAATTTTGAATAGTAGTAGGGATTTAGTGAATCGATATTATCGGAGCTTACTTTTAAAACCTCACCCGCCTCAATAGGTGAAAGTTCCGGTTTCATTAACCTAATCATGGCCGCAACACCGGAAACAATTGGAGATGCCATAGAAGTACCGTTCCATGCGTCATAATTATCGAATGGTATTGTCGATAATATGTGGTAACCTGGAGCGGCAACATCAACTGTAAAATTATAATTAGTAAAACTAGTTGCTGTATCCCCCATATCAGTCGCGCTAACGGAATACACTCCATCGTAAGCGGCCGGGTAAAATTCTGAATCCTGACCGTCATTACCTGCGGCGGCAATTATCAAAGAACCCATATCTGTTACTGACCAAATAACTTCTTGAGCCGCTTTAGAAAATCCTGTCCCACCCCAAGAACAATTTATCACATCGCATCCCATTACAGCCGCATACAGTATACCATCCATACCGTTTTCTATGGATCTGCTGTTTACATCGTCCTTGCCAATTTTCACAGGAAGGAATTTTGCATGTATTGCTGTTCCGGCAATACCACCAACATTATTCTGAACGGCGGCGCAAGTTCCGGCTACGTGGGTGCCGTGAGCATTACCGGGAAGTGGTAAATTATCGCCATCGGGACCATCGGCGGAAACAAAATCCCAACCGCACCAATCATCGATATAACCATTCCCATCATCATCGATACCGTTATCACGTTTACTATTATTATCCTTGTCCAATCCATCTTCACCAGGATTAATATAAAGATTATCCCTCAAATCAGGATGATAGAAATCAACGCCTGTATCGATAATACCAATAACAACTTTCTGTGAATCCGGCAAGTTTGATGCCTTTATAACATCCCATGCATCAAATGCCCGAACATTATCTAAATAATATTGCTGACCAAGCATAGAATCATTGGGATGATAGCAAAATTCATATTTATAAACAGGTTCTATATATTCTATAAAATCGAGGTATTGAAGTTTCTTTGCGGCGATTTCGGGATTTATAGCAGATGAATAATTTACTAACAATAAAGCGGATAAATTATATTTTTTTGCTTTTGGTACGGATAATAAGTTATTCGTTTTCTTTTCTGATTTCGCTATCAGTTTGATATTTAGATATGGAGATACACTGGTTTTTCCCAGCAAACCATCCAATTCCTTGATGTGAATCTGATAATCATTCTGCGTTTTGATTATTTTATAATATTCTGAAGTTTCTTTCAGCTTGATTATCAATTTTCCGGCTTCGGTATTGCCTTTTGAATTTGCGTTTAAACATCCGGCTACCAATGTAATAACAATAAATACAATGAGTTTTTTCATTTCTTCTTAAAATTTTATTTTCTTATAAACGACTTATATTTTATAAATGTAAAATTACGGAATTTTTATGAATAAATTAGCAATATATCCAGGATGTTTTGACCCGATTACTTTGGGTCATGTTGACATTATCGAAAGAGCTTCATTGCTTTTTGATAGTTTGCATATTGTGATTGCCGAAAATTTACAAAAATCATCAATGTTCACGGTCAAAGACCGTTTAAATATGGCAATAAATTCCGTGAAACACATTGATAATGTAGTGGTAAATGTCCATAATGGCCTAATAACCGATTATGCAAAAGAAATTGGAGCCCGTGCAATGGTTCGAGGAATTCGGACTGTAAGTGATGTTGACTATGAATTTCAACTTGCATTTTTCAATCGTAAATTAGCTCCACAAATCACCACCATTTTTCTAGCTCCGGCAAATGAATATACCTATATTTCATCTTCTTCTGTTAGAGAACTTATTAAATTAAAACAAAATATTGACGAATTTGTACCGGTTTATGCCGCTGAATTTATAAGAAAAATAATATGAAAATGATTACAAAATCAGATTTAAAGAGAATTGCAAAAATCTCATTCGGCATATTGATTGTGATCGCCGCCTTCAAGGCAGTAAGTGCCAAGGCAGAAGCTAAAAATTTGTATTTTTGGACGCTCAAGACAAATAAAGCAAATATCTATATGCTCGGCTCCATCCACATAGCGAACAAAGATGCCTATCCTTTAAATTCAAAAATCGAAAAAGGGTTTGCCGAGTGTAATAACTTAGTTTTAGAATGTAATACAGAGAATGTGATATTTTCAGAAATATTTAAAGTTGTCAGCTACTCCGATACCTCAAGTTTGCAGAGCCACGTAAGTCCCGAAGTTTATGAGATGATTTCTAAACAGTGTGAAAAATATAAAATCTATCCGGAAAGCTATAATAAAATCAAACCCTGGTACACAGCTATGTTATTAATGCAAATAGAACTTGCAAACAATGGATATCGTTCTGTTTACGGTTTAGATAATTATTTTAGTTCTAAAGCCAAAACACTTAACAAAAACATACTTGAATTAGAAACTCCTGCCGAACAACTTAGCTATTTCAATTATTTCGATTCATATTCTGATGATTACATCAAGTATTCATTTAAAAATATCGACTCTACTGTGAGAGATGCGCAATTATTGCTAAAAGCTTATGATGAAGGTGATGATGAAACGATTGATGAACTTATAAATCCTAAAGATGAAAAATTTCCTGAAATCACTTATGTTAACTCTAAAATCGTAGACGAGCGCAATGCTAATATGATTAAGAAAATAGAAGGATTTATCAATAAAGGCGGAAATTATTTTATTATAGCCGGTACAGCCCACTATATGGGCGATAAGGGTATTATCCAATCACTACGAAACAAAGGTTATCAAATCAACCGCTTGAAAAAATAAACATGAAAAAAATCTACTTCCTAATACTTTTCTTTTTTGCCGGATTAAATCTAAACGCTCAAGTCAATTCTTTAGAATCAGCTATGCCGACCGTAGTAAATGCACCAGCAGTTGTCAAACACCACTCGTACATTTTGGAATATTCCGAACAACACGAGCAGGCAAAATGGGTAGTTTACCGCCTCTGCCCCGCCCTATTTAATACTACACTTAAACGCGCCGATAATTTTCGACCGGATTCATTAGTTATTACCGGTTCTGCTGATGACAAAGATTACCAAAAATGCGGTTACGACCGGGGCCATTTAAAACCTGCAAACGATTCGAAAACCTCGGCAAAAGATATGAGCGAATCGTTCTATTACAGCAATATGTCACCGCAAGACCCATCTTTCAATCGTGGAATTTGGAAATCGCTTGAAGAGCAGGTGCAAGAATTCGCTAAGAAAAACTCGGAGCTTTGGGTAGTTACAGGTCCTGTTCTGCATTCAGGATTGAAACAAATCGGTGGGAATCAGGTTTCAGTTCCGGAATATTATTACAAAATACTGTTGGACAACACACCTCCTGACATTAAAGCAATCGCATTTATTTTGCCGAATAAAGACTCAGAACGACCATTAGAAAGCTTTGCTTGCTCGGTGGACGCGGTTGAAAAGCAAACGAATATTGATTTCTTCCCGCGACTGGACGATAAAACGGAAAATGCAATTGAAGCCACAAAAAATATTGAACAATGGTTCGGTAAACCACAAGCCGTTGGTTCAAATTTCAATTTTATTGGCAACACAAGTTCACTCGTTTTTCATAAAGCTACCTGCAAAAACGCTAATTGCAAAAATTGCACAATTAAATTTAAAACAGCTAAAGAAGCCATTCAAGCAGGTTACCACGGTTGTTCACAGTGCAAACCATAGTGGCTGACAAAAATAAACATTTCTATTTCGCAAAAAACTGCTAATTTTGTATTAATAAAATAAGTAATGCACAAAAAAAGAGTATTTAATGAAATTGAAATTTGAAAAAATAACAAGACAAGTAATCATTGATTATATTTGTATTGCCTTTGGTGCGGCACTAATGGGAATCAGTTTAGGTGTATTCCTGATTGATGCAAAAGTCGTACCTGGCGGTGCCAGTGGCTTGGCTATGGCGCTTCACTATTTATCTGGTAACAAAATTCCTGTCGGTGTCACCTTATGGATAATCAACATTCCACTGTTTCTATGGGGCTTAAAAGAATTAGGCAAAGATTTCGGTGCGCGAACATTTTACGCGTTCACCCTTTGTTCTTTATTCACCGACATGTTCCGTGGCGATTTGTTTGGAATGAAGTTTTTGGCGTTGAATAATTTAGAAGCGATTCAAACTCTACAACAAAACGATTTTTTGTTTATGGTACTTTGCGGTGCTGTTACTTTGGGTGTTGGTTTGGGTATCATATTCAAATTCAAAGGCACTACAGCCGGTTCTGATATAGTAGCTTCCATTATGCAAAAAAAATGGGGAATGAAACCCGGGCAAGCTATAATGCTAATTGATTTTTTCGTTATTCTTTTCGCCGGTATTATTATTGGTGTTAAACATTTATCACCGGATAAATCCGCTATTACTTTGACTTTGTACGCTTTCTTTCTGCTCTACATATCGAGCCGTTTAATTGATATGATTATTGACGGATTTGATTACACTCGAGCAGTTTACATTACTTCTGATAAATATCAGGAAATCGGTGAAACAATTATGGAGAAAATGAACCGCGGAGTTACAGGAATAAAATCAAGAGGATTTTATAGTGACCAAGAAAGAGAAATGGTAATGGCAGTTGTACCTATAAAAGAATTGGAAACTCTGAAGCGCATTGTAAAAGCTATCGATCCGGGCGCGTTCATGGTGATTGCTAATACCCACGAAGTTCTAGGCGAAGGCTTCAGAAAAAGAATATAGGAAGAAGGCATTAGGCAATAGGCAATAGGAAATAGGAAATAGGAAATTATCTCGTTCCCAAGCTCCGGCTTGGAAACGGTTTACCTCGAGTCAAGAGTTCCTCTTGACTCCTTTTTTTATTCCTATATTGATCAATATGAACGATATAAGGTATCCCTCTTGAATCACGTAGTGATGCTATATTAATAGAAAATTGATGCTCCCCCCACACCTCTTGAATCGCGTAGCGATGGAATATTAATAGCGACAGTCACAGTTCATTATCAACCACTTCGTTGTTGGTTCTATTTCGGCGGTGTTTTCGGCTAAAGCCGATTATATTGGGCGCATATCCTAACCACGACTTAAAAGCCGTGGCTATTCAAGAAGAGCAAACACGCAGGTTTACCCCTACCCGTCAAAATCCAAAATTCAAACTTCCTGGGATTTGTTACGAGAATATTATGAACCGGTCGTAATTTGCGACCACTTCTTTAAGGTCGCAAAATGCGACCTTAAAGAAGGTGACATTTTTGAGGTCGCAAATTGCGACCTCAAAAATTAAGGGTGGTAGATGCTATTTACCTTATTTTTCAACGTGCAAGGTGTCGGCGAAGATACATTGCTCTATAATAATGATGTGCCTGAAGGTAGGTTCTATTGCAGAACTGTACAGATAGTAGTGAAAACACCAATAGAATAGGAAACAATTAGGGACACGGCACGCCGTGTCCTTACAATTATTATTTACAACTCAAGAAGACTGGATTTTTTTCTTCTCTTCCCATTAATCATTTATAATTTATCATTAATCATTATTTTCGAGAGTTCCTTTTGCTTCACCTCTATATCCGCGCAAGAAATCTTCAACTTTCATAACTTTCTTTCCTGCAGGCTGTAGTTCTGCAATACTTATTGCGGCGTCTGAGCAACCGATTGCAAATTCTTTTGCCGTGATTTTATAATGTCCGGATTCGAGCTGGTTTTTCGTGCATTTATGTGCTTTCAATATCTTCAGATTTTCTCCATGGAATATTGTATAAGCTGATGGAGCTGGGGATAATCCACGTATTAGATTAACAATGCTATCGGCGTGTTTGTTCCAATCAATTTGGCAATGCTCTTTAAATATCTTTGGTGCGGGTGAAGCGACTTCGTTATTCTGAGGTAATGGTGTATAATTTCCTGAACGAATTAATTCTATAGTTTCAATTGTCAAATCAGCTGATATTTCCGATAGAGCATTATAAATATCACCAAATGTGTCTTCAGGATTAATTCGAATCCTTTCCTGCAAAAGAATATCTCCTGTATCTACAGCTTGTTTCAAAATGAAGCTGGTCAATCCGGTTTCTTTTTCGCCGTTCATAATAGCCCAGTTAATTGGTGCGGCACCTCGATATTTTGGTAACAAACTACCATGAATATTGAAAGATGCAATCGATGCTAATTCGTAAACTTCGGGAGGTAAAATCCTGAAAGCAATTACAATTATGATGTCAGGTTTCAAAGCGGCCAATTCAGAAATAAAATCAGGGTCTTTCAAACTTATTGGTTGAATAACAGGTATTCCCAGCTCTATAGCGCATTCTTTTACCGCAGGCCAAGCAAGATGCTGTCCGCGTCCCTTCGGTTTGTCAGGCTGAGTTACAACGGCTGACACGCCGTAAATTTCATTAACTTTTTTTAAAGCCGGAATCGCGAATTCCGGTGTACCCATAAAAACAATTTTCGGTTTCATTGCGTTTTCCAAGAGTTTGTTTAAAATTTAATCGCAGGGTCCGAAAACCCTACGATTAATATTAAAAGAAAAATTATATTTCGAGAAAAGAAACTATCTTTTCTTCATTTTATGTATTTTTTCCGCTTCAGGGAATAGTGTTCTTGCTTTTTGGATTTGGTCGTCTATATCGGAGAAGACCATTTCATACTCATTTCTACCCCAAAGTTGGCGGGCTAATTGCGATTTTAATTCGATTCTGATAAATTGGTCGTCTGTTTTTGCTGAAGCTTCATTCCATTTAATATCTCTTAATTCAGCTAATTTCCTTAAATCTTTCATCATATCATCAGTGATTTTGAAATCTTTATAGAATGAATTGAAGTTATCTTTATATTTATCTTTGATTTCTTTTTTGGCTAAGAGGTCATTGTTAACAAATTCATAAAATATGCGTTTTCTTCTCATTTCAGCACTAAATCTTGTTATAGTATCGGTTTTAACAATATAATCAGGAATAATACCGCCACCGCCAAGAACAGCTCTTCCACCGCGTGTATAATAAAGCGGAATGGATTTCATATCGATTTTTTTGGTTGTGTCTTTTTCGTTAGCTTGTTCTTTTTTGATTTTATCCAATGAATGTTCCAAATTTGAACCTTCTTCTAACTCTAATCTACCGACTAATCTTCTGTAATTCACAGGATCGTCGTAAGGTCGTTGAATACATCTTCCCGATGGAGTATAATATCTTGAAATTGTCAGTCTGAAAGCTGAACCATCCATTAGCGGATATTGACGTTGAACCAAACCTTTACCAAAAGATGTCTCTCCAACTATTAATCCGCGATCCAAATCTTGTATGGCACCGGAAACGATTTCTGATGCTGAAGCTGAACCGGCGTTAACCAACACTATTACAGGAATATCCTCTAATGCACCGCCTTCGGTAGCGATTTTTACTTCGTCGAACGATGTTATGCGGCTCTTAGTATAAACAATAGTGTCGCCTTTGCTTATGAATTCATCCGCCATTAAATATGCCTGATCTAAGAAACCACCAGGGTTACCTCGTAAATCTAAAATTAGGCGTTTCATCCCTTTTGTTTTCAAAATATTGACAGCATCCATCATCTCTTTATTTGTGGTTGCGGCAAAGCGATTTACAGTAACAACGCCGATATCAGTACCTGCGATTATAAAGCTAGCATCAACAGTATATATCGGAATTTTATCACGTATAATATCAAATTGAATAAGGTTTTTATCACCAGTGCGTTTAATATCAACAACTACATGAGTTCCTTTTGCACCTTTTAATTTTTTCGGTACATCGTCGCGAGGGATTCCAACAGCATTTAGATGATCGATTTTCACAATTTTATCGCCTGCCTGAATTCCTAGTTTTTCACTTGGACCGTCTGTAATTGGAGCAATAACAGTAATTGTGTCATTGATTATATCGAATTGAACACCTATGCCTTCAAAACTTCCGGCGAAATCTTCTTCAACTTGTTTCATTTCTTCAGCATTTATATAAACTGAATGAGGGTCTAATTCTTTAAGCATTCCTTGGATTGCCGCTTCAGTCAATTTCTTGGTATCGACAGAATCTACATAATTACGATATGCCATATTATATACATATCTGAACTTTTCGAGTTCTTCATAAATATTATTTTCTTTAGAATTTGTTGTAGGAATGGCTATAATACCTAATATTAAGCCAATCAGAATACTAAATATAATTTTGTTTTTCGCCAGGTTCATTTTTCTTTTGTCCCGATGTTAGTTAATTTATAAATCATTTTAATAACGTATAAAAATCTTAAATGTTTTCTATTTAATTGCCAAAAGACTCTACTAATCTGTTTATTTCTATTCCGCAATGTCTAATTTTTCCGGTGGGGCCGCTTTTCCTTTGTAAAAAACAAGGAATACTGAAACTAAAATTATAATAATTGAGCTGATAATACTTAATAAATCGGGTACTTCCATCCACAATATAAATCCAATAAAAGCGGCAAAAACAACATTCAGATAACTATAGAGCGATGCTTCGGAAGCTCGTCCGTATTTGTATCCATAAGTCAAACCAAACTGCCCGCCAGCAGCAAAAACACCAATCAGGATTAAATACATCGCTTGCTCAAGATTGGGTATCTTGAAATCGATGAATAAAAATGGTAACAGGGAAACAACGGAAAAGAATGAAAAGAAAAATACTATTGTCAGCGGATTTTCCCTATTTCTTAAGAATCTGATGATCGCGTAAGCCGCACCGCCACCAGCCGCGGCAATTATACCCGCCATATAAGGCAAAACCTGAACATTGAACGAGGGTTTAACAATTAACAACGAAGCACCGAAAACGATAATTAATGCCGGAATCTCAATTTTAGTAATGCGTTCTTTAAGGAAAAATGCCGCAAATACCGTTACGAAAAATGGGCTTAAGCGATTGAGCATTGATGAATCGGCCATTGAAATATGATCAACCGAAAAGAAATATAAAATTACTCCAAGTAATCCAAAAGCAGAGCGCAACACCAACCAAATTGTATTACCCTTCTTTCCAAAGAATGAGTATTTAGTTTTTCTCAACATAAAAAAAGCAATCAGTAAACTTACTAAGTTCCTGAAGAATACTTTTTCTATGAGCGGTATATCACCAGATAACCTCACCATCGCCGCCATTACAGCAAACGATAGCGAAGAGAGACTCATATAAACGGCGGCTTTTACTTTATCGGTCATTAATTAACAATTGTAATAAAAATTGAGAGCGAAATTATGCAAAAAAAATCAGATAGTAATAAATATAAATATTATTTCATCGCAAAAGTGTATAAAATCTTACATAAAATTGAAAATAAAGCAAATAAAGATGGGAGAATGGCTCTGAATGACAATTTTTATGTTCGTTCGGCTTTTAGAATCGCTAAAAATATGATAATTTTGCTTTAATGTATTGGAATAAATATAAAAAAATGAAATTAGGATTTGTATGAAGCGAGAATTTCCAAAATCATTTCAACCTCACGAATGTGAGGCAAAATGGTATGAGCTATGGCAAGAGAATAAGATTTATGCTACTGACACGACAAAAGGCACCGAACATTATTCGATTTTGATGCCGCCCCCAAACGTAACCGGAATATTACATTTCGGACACGTTTTAAATCAGACATTACAAGATATATATATACGCCGCAATAGAATGCAAGGCAAATCTGTGTGCTGGTTTCCTGGTATGGATCACGCCGGAATAGCTACACAAAGTAAAGTGGAAGCCGCTTTGAAAGAAGAAGGCTTGACACGCTACGATCTTGGACGCGAAAAATTCGTCGAACGAGTTTGGGAATGGAAAGAAAAATACGGCGGAATAATTTTAAAACAATTGATGAAACTGGGTATATCCTGCGATTGGGATAAAACCCTCTTTACAATGGATGAATCAGCTTCTGCCGCAATCCAGGAAGTTTTTATTGACCTTTTTGACGAAGGGTTGATATATCGTGGAAAACGCATTATCAATTGGTCGCCGTTATCGCAAACCGCTCTTTCAGACGAAGAAGTAGAATTCCGCGAAGTTGCTGAAGAACTTTACACATTGCGCTATTATTTCGAAAATAGCGACGAATACTTAATGGTTTCCACAGTAAGAACCGAAACAATTTTCGGCGATGTTGCCGTTGCGGTTAATCCTAATGATGAAAGATTTAAAGACAAAATAGGAATGAAAGTTGTTGTTCCGATTATCGGTCGAGTTATACCGGTAATCGCTGACGAACATGCTGACCCTGAATTTGGCACCGGTTGTGTAAAAATAACCCCTGCGCACGATCCGAATGACTTTTTAGTTGGTCAACGCCATAATTTAGAAATTATTAATACGATAAATCCTGATGCAACATTGAACAGCTTCGCCGGAGAATTCGCCGGAATGGAACGTTATGCCGCACGTAAAGCCATAACCGCAAGATTGCGTGAATTGGATTTGCTCGAAAAAGCAGAAAGCTATACCCACAACGTTGGATTTTCGCAACGCGGTGGCGAACCTGTAGAACCTTACCTAAGCAGTCAATGGTTCGTTGAAATGAAGCCATTAGCAGAGAATGCTTTGAAGGTAGTGAAAGAAGGACAAGTTCATTTCCATCCGGCACATTGGGTAAAAACTTACGAACATTGGATGACGAATATACGAGATTGGTGTATCTCCCGTCAGCTTTGGTGGGGACACCGAATTCCGGTATACTATACCGAGGATGGAGCGCAATTTACTGCCGCTCGAAATGAAGAAGAAGCGCGTATAAAAATGAATCTGCCGGTTGGCACAAAGCTGAACCAAGACCCTGACGTTTTAGATACCTGGTTCTCGTCTTGGTTATGGCCATTAACTACTATGCGCTGGAAATTCGATGGTGTAACTGAAAATACTCCTGATACTGAAACATATCTACCGACAGATTTATTGGTTACCGCACCTGATATTATTTTCTTCTGGGTAGCGCGAATGATTATGGCTACGACTAAGTTCAGCAACCACGTACCATTCAAAGATGTATATTTCACAAGTACAATCCGCGACGGTCAAGGTAGAAAATTATCCAAATCATTAGGTAATTCACCTGATCCGCTTAATATAATCGAAAAATACGGCACTGACGCCACACGCTTCACTATGATATTCCTTGCGCCGCTAGGGCAGGATATCAAAATGGATGTGGATGTAATTAATCAGGATGTACCGGCGGTTGAAATTGGTCGTAATTTTGCAAATAAGGTATGGAATTCCGGACGCTTTTTGCTAATGAAATTCGATGAAGCCTGCGGTGAAAACGATATAGATTTGAATAAAATAGCAGATTTGACTGATAGTGAATTATCCGCATCGGACAAATGGATTCGCTCGAAGTATAACAACACAATCGTTGTTTTGAATAAATTATTGGATGAGTTCAAGGTTACGGAATATTCAAAAACGCTGTATGATTTTATATGGAGTGATTTCTGCGCTTGGTATGTTGAAATCGTTAAGGTTCAATTCGCGCAAAATGAATCGCCGGCTTACAGACTTTCGTTGATGAAATTCGCTATTGACTTATACGAAGGGATTTTGCTGTTACTTCATCCGGTTATGCCGTTTATTACCGAAGAAATTTGGCATATCCTCTGCGTTAAAGGTGATAATGAAAGTATCAGTTTGGAAAAAAGTCCTGTCGCAAACCCAGCGTATATTGACGAAGCAATTCTGACGAATTTCGAATTGCTACAATTAATAGTAGAAGAAGTTCGCCGTTTGAGAGCATCAATGAATATTCAGCCTTCAAAAAAACTGCCCGTTGCGATTTCAACACAAGATGAAAGCATAATCGCATTTTTGATAGAGCAGGAAAATTCGCTGGCTTACTTTATGAAGTCCGATAATATTGAAATCTCAAACACTGCAACAAAACCCGAAGGTGCTTTGGCTTCGGTTGTCCGTGAAATCCAGGTATTCCTCGATGCGGGTGATGCTATTGATATACCGGCGGAACGCGCGCGTATGGTAAAGGAAATCGCACGTTTGGAAGGCAATATCACGGGTTGCGAACGTAAGCTCAGCAACGAGAAATTCGTTCAAAACGCTTCACAAGAAATCGTTCAAAATGAACGCGAAAAATTGGAAAGTATGCGCAATTCGATTGCACAAGTTAGAGAGAATCTAGCAAATTTGAAATAACTGTTTTCGACAGATATTTTAATGATAAATCCTCGCGTCAAGAATTCTTCTTGACGCGTTTTTTATACGTAATTCGTAATTGATTTCCCAGCCCGTAGGGTCAAAATAAAAAATGACCTCGTTAGAGGTCAAATGTCCAACGAAATTTTATGTAATTGATTTTAAATATATTTAGAAAATTCATCTAAATCCACATCAATATCTTTCAGAATCTGTTTTAAAAGAATTGGCGATATATCGCGGTTTTTGTGGAATGGAACAGTAGTATTTTTACCAAAAAGATTCTTAAATTGTTTATGTGAGCCTTTTTGGCGCACCTCTTCAAAACCAAGAATCCGCAAAATTCTGATTATTTCAGAAGCTTTTAGTATAGGATACTTAGGCATATCACGCCAATACTAAATTTTGTGTACCAATAAATTCACTTTCTAAAACCGGAGTACCGTCTTCTAAAAGCATTTCAATTACTTCTATAAGATTATCTCTAAGCTCTTCTAATGTTTCGCCTTGTGAATGTGCTCCGGGAAAACCAGGTATATAGCCAACATAGAGATTGGTATCGAAACACTTTTCTATAACAGCTGAATATGTACTCATATATAACCTATAATAATTTTTAGAATAAACGTATTCGCAATTGAAATATTTTCCAATTAGCGACCCGATCGGCAATCCAAGAACCCAACCTAAATCCTCCCCGGCGTGGAGGACTTGTGCAAAACTTTGCTATACAGTAAATGAGCCGTGTATTTCTTCAACCCACTTTTTCAAAGGGGCAAGCGGGTTTCTTTTAATTTTCTTTCTTCCCATTCAAAATTCAAAATTTATAACTTATAACTTATAACTTCTTAAACTGATTATTCCAACTCAAATATCCCATTCGATATATCGAAATGAACACGACCATTTTTGATAATATCAAAACCAATGCAAACATCAGTGAACATAAACGCTGAATTTGACAGACCGCTTTTATCGAAAACTTTTATGTTTTTAAAATGGATTTTCGTATTGCCAGAATAAAGATCTATAAATTTCACTCGGTAACCTTTTAATTTTTTACTTCCGCCTATTCCCCATATTCTTTTAGAAGTTTTTGTAGATAATTCATCAGGTGTGTGCAATTTGCCGAGAAGATTCAAAGCACCGTCGGTTCTGTCGCTCCCTGTGTCGAACATACCAATGATTTCGGTACCGTTTTCGGCTTTCATTTTTACGAGCGGATCGCTAAGCCAAACGAAATTTGGATCCGATTTCGGTTTTAAATATGGCTGTCTTAGAATGATAATGTTCTTTTGACAATCAATTGTTACATCGAAATTCTTTATTATATCCCAACCAATTATTCCATCGAATTTCGCCAATGAAATAAACCAAAACTTGAAATTGAAAGCACTCGCAGGAACTACTCCTATCGGTAAATTTGAAATGTGCGATTTGCCCATTTCTACGTTCTTCAACATTGTTAATTTTGAAGAATTGTTATTTCCCACACTGCTAAGTACAGATAGATTGGTTGTGGTGGATTGTATATTCAATTCTTTGGCAAGTTTGTCGCTTAGCATTGTCATTTGACAGCCCGTATCGAATAGTAATTCCTTTTCCATCCCGTTAATTTTAATTCTTACAAAAGCAGAACCCTTCCGCACATTCATTTTTAATGTAACAGGTTGCGACGAAAAGTCAACGGAAGTTTGCGCTGAATCGGCGTAGCATGCAGTCGGATATTGCACCATCATTATGGAATCAGTTTCGCCGCTTTTTCTTAGATTTTTTAAAATTGATTTGTTGTCGTTATTGAACGAGTAGAGGTTGAAAAGAAAAAATCCGGCATAATCTCTTATTGTATCGTTCTTTGTATTGCGATACAAATTCAGTAGTTTGGGTTCCATTGAATCGCGTTTGTTACCCATAAACGATGCCCAAACCTCGGCGAGTTCTTTATGCTCTGGTGTTGGGGCTAATTTTATAGCTTTCTCGGGTGCATAGACCACGAGCGAGGTCCAATAGTCCTTATAATTCATCGTATCGGCTTTCATAATTCTTTCCCCGACAATGGTTTTCTCAACCTTCGTTGATGTGCAGGAAACCAATAAAACCGATATAAAAATCAAAACCAAAAGTGTTCGCATTTTCCAACCTCTAAAATTTACAAATATAATGTTTTTTTTAGAAATAGCTTTTCGGGAAGGATTTGTGCCTGAAACCATCCCTGCAAACATAACCCAATTTCAAGAGCAAAGCCGCATGTTCGCCTGTGAAGCTGTGGATGCTGGCGATGTGGTCGAGAGGGCGATAATATCAGATATTTTCATAATTATTTTGCCAAAATGAATCACTTCGCCAATCAACCGGAAAACCAATATAATGTAGAGGAATTTCCAAATTATGATCAATTAAGCTGAATAATTCCTTTCTAAATTCCTTATTCTTATCAATATAATTTAATAATAAGTCAATTATTGCTAATATTACATAAAGCCTGTTTTTTTTGTCTTCGCTTGGTTCAATTTCTAACCACTGATGATTTATTCGATTAGGATATATTGGCGGTTTTGGAATTTTTTTATTCCATAATCTGCTGTGATGTGCGCAAACGTTTCGAATGTAGGAAAGGGCTTCAAACCAAGATTCCAACAATTTATAGTGAACACCAAAATAACTGGCTATTTCTTTTTTCGAAATTATTTGATTAACATTTTTAAAAAGCAAAGATAATTGGCCAAAAGAAAGTATTTCTAAAGCCATCCAAGCAGGTGGCAATTCAGGGCTGGTATATTTATTTTTGTAATGCTTTATAAAAATTTCGTGACTATTTTTGTATTCTTGCATGAAAATGTTTTTAAATGCTTCACAATGATTTTTTGATTTAAAATTTTCTTGTTTAGAATACCAAAGATTATCCTTCGAGTTTAGGGTGTTGTGATAAATCAATTTGGTTCTTAATGCTATTTCAATTCTTTCAATTGCCTTAAATACAATATGTCTTAATTTCCTATCAAATTCATAAGTAGTAATTATTTGCTCGAAGCTAACATTAGGTTTAAAAGAATGATTGACTGAATTATTTGATGTGTTTTCAAAAGTCAACCAATATGCTCTTAAACGATAATAGCTTATATTTGATAAAGTTTTTTCAGCGAAAGAAGGATCATTAATGTTTAAACCTCTTTCTTTAAGAAGCTTTATTTGTTCTTTATGAGTTTTAGCGGTTTTAGTAAAGTTCATAATATACCCAAAATGAAAAGACTCGCCGTGGTGCGCTGGTCTAAAGGGAAGCGTGGCGAGTACTATTAATTCAAAATTAAGAATAATTTTTTAAATAACCAAATTTTTTATAATTTATTTCCATTTCAAAGCTTCATCAACTTTTTTTTTATTCTTTTTTAGTTAATTCTAATTCGTAATTGATTTCCCAGCCCTAGGGTCAACATAAAATATGACCTCGGTAGAGGTCAAATGCTTGTAGAAAAATGTGTCCCGTATGTGAATCACGAATCCGGAAGCAGTCGAATAAAATACCAAACATTTGCCTATAGGTGGTCTTCTATACCCTATACCCTATACCCAATACCCTGCACTCTAATCTACGATAAACTTTCCGCTGACATGCTCCGTTCCATTTTCAATAGAAAAAAAGTATACCCCAACCGATAGTGATTGTTCAACCGGAATTATATTTTTTCCGTTAATAAACTCTTGAGAGCCGAGATTTAAAACCAACTTACCTGCTAAATTAAAAATTTGCGTCAGACCTGCGAAAGATTTATCGGAATAAAATTCCAATTGGTTGTTACTATATTTAATCTCAAGACTTGGTGGTTTTGGTATTTCTTTGATAGGAGTGATTTCATCATCAAATATAGCAACTACACCATTTTTATTTACCAAGGCTAATCTATTAGTTTCTCTATCATATATACCGGTACCAACAAATCCAAGATATTTATAGATCTTTTTTTCTGCGATATTATAACATACTAAAATATTTTGGCTACTCAGTCTGACATTTATTATCAAATAATCGTCAAAATATGATGTTATAGGTGTAATCTCCAACACCTTTTCCACACCTATCAAATCTTTAATGTCAGTAGGATTAATTTCATACAAAAAATTAAAATTACAGTCATAAATAATACAATCTCCAACCTGCGCAATATAGTATTTACCCGTTTCGGTCACTAGTATTTTGCTGAATGGTTTTTCAGAAAATGGTGCTGTATTGGTAAATTTTAATATTTTTGATTCTTTAGTAGCGAAATCCAATAAATAAAGATATTCTCCTATAGAATAATAGGTTCCATAATTATTATCTCTAAGAACATCAACGCTAAAAAGTATTTTATCAGTATAAGGCACAATTGCAGGAATATGCAATGACACCTTACCACCTAATTGATACATTACACCCAATGACATAGTATCTATGTTTTGGAAATTGGTAAAATCGTACTTAAAAATATAGTTTTTTCCCGCATTCCAGCCCTGGTAACCATTCCACATATAAGTTAGACCATTGTTTTTGATGAAATATGTGGTTCTCATTGTTTTAATAATTTTTCCCGAATTATAATCCCAAATAACAGAACCAACAAAATCCTTTTTTCCATCAATTTCTAATGATTTTATTGTGGCAATTAAATAATCAAAGCTTTTTATAATTATCATATCGGGATTAGCTGCTTGAGGATTCGGAACAGCTTCAAATTCCCTAAGGATTTTGCGAGTTTCCACATCAATTTCAACCGGTTGCCCATCGTGCATTATAATCACATTATTACCTTCATTTGTAAAAACAATACCTGAAACAGTTCCGCTAGCAAAACCTCTAAATATTGTATCGGCTTCTATTGTTGGGATGTATGCGCTAACTGTCCCAACGGATAATATTGATGCCATTGCGATAAAAATAAACTTTGCTTTCATAACTTATAACTCATAATTTATAACACAAAACTACATTCTATTCTTTCTAAAAAAAAAAAGAGACTGTCAAAAAACAATCTCTTATCTTGAGGAGGACAAAACTAAAAACTGAACTTCAACCCCATCGTTCCGCCTACGTTGCGGGAATTATAATAATTGCTTTCTACTTTGTAAATCAACATACCATATTCGGCACCAATATTTAAATAAACGTTTCTTATTAGATTGACACTAATACCAGCCTGAGCTTTAAGCAATGGACCTACCGAGGTACCACCGACGAAAACCTGTGTATAAGGTTGTATAAAACCTGCAATATTTAATGCTTGCGGTGTATAGTTCCAAAATCCGCCATACCAAAGCATCAAAGGATTTTGGTCATAATTCAATGTACCGCCTTCCAAAGTGAATTGCTGTGAAAAATTCTCATAACCGAATTCTACACCAAAACTATTCGACCGCGAAAGATTATATGATGCACCGAAAGCAGTATTAGCATATATTGCGTTATTCGCTTGTAAAGACGATTGATTCAATGACTTTGTCGGAAGCTTTCTTAACGATATATTCCATTTTGTTTCCCTATAAGAATTCATAAGGTTAATCGGATATAGCGATAACGCACCATTCAACTGCGGTTGGTTATAGCTACTGTTGTATTCCTGTGATAAACCCAAATCATCTGAATTACTGTAATTGGTTCTCATTGAACTAATATTATCGCTAACTCTTTCTATTCTCTCAAAAGAATTGCTTTTCACGGTTTCCGGGGAATTTGGCGAACCTGAAACTGAATTGGCATCTTCCGCATAAGCCAGCAAACCGTTATTTGCGTTGCTTTGGGATTGCTCATTGAATTTCGATTTATGAGAGTTCCCGTTTGAATTGCTTAAATTATTAGAGTTTAAGCGATTGATGCGCGCAGTAATCGATTTAATCGCATCATTTTTTCCTGCGGAATAGCCTTTTTCGTAACTCTCTGAATTGATAGCGATGGAATTAACTATAGGAATCTTCCTTTCGATACTGGTTTTTGCTTTTGCCATTTCATTTACCGGTACAGGTTTCGAGAAGTAATTAGTATAAACTAAATAACTTCCACCAGCAACGAGAAATCCCAATAAAAGCAAAGCCATAACTAATACTAACCCCTTCCGATTTCCGGATTTATTAGGAACCGGAAAGGCAATTCCCAAATCAGAAAAAACCGATTGCGTTAACTCAGCAGGAATTTTGTAACTTGCTCTATCCAAACGAGCAATCTTTTCGATGCCCATGTTGATTTTCAATTCTCTTCTAAGCTCTTTATCTTGAGCCAACTTATCGAACAACTCCTTTTGGAGATTGTCCGGCAGTGCGGCATCTAAGAAATCCTGTAATAAATTGTTGTCTTTCATAGCTTTAATCTATAATTTCTTTATAATATTTTTCAATGTGTTCTCTAATCAAGTTTTTCGCTCTATATACTCTAGTTTTTAATGTATTAACGTCCATATCTGTCAGCATGGCAATTTTTTCATAATCTAAATCCAAATAATAGCGCATCACAAAAACTTCTTTATATTTAAAATCTAATGTATCTAATGCTTCATTTAAAATCTTTTTATACAATTCCGTATCGTATTCGGATATTTGTTCAACTATTTCGTCAGCTTCGTCTTGTTTCATTTCCTCGTTATAAGGAACGGTTTTTTCATTTATTCTTTTAGTATTCAAAAATAAATTGCGAGCAATTTTAAAAATAAAACTTGATACGTTGTTAACCGAATTTTTGCTCAAATACTTATGAAAACTAATAAATGTTTCTTGAAATATGTCGCTTGCTTCTTCCGAATCGCCTGTCAATTTGCAGATAAATAAGTATAAGTTTTCCGACAACCGAGAGTATATTTCCGCAAAAGCAAAATTTGAGTTTTTGCTCTCGTTTCTTATCATTTCAGCTAATTTTTCCAAACTATATTTGCTTAGTTTATCTTTCATTTAGTTTTTAGTAAACAATTTCCAATAGGCGTTATATATATTGTTGCACAAAAGTGTTGACTGATTATATTTCAATTTGTCCCTGTCGTTTATTAATTCTGCTTTATAAAGCGAATAATAAGCGCTCATACCTTGTAAATTAATTTGATTTATGTAATACAATTCGTTTGCGGATGATGTCCACAAAGGATTAATGTTTTTTTCAGAACTTAGAGTATTTGTAATTTGTATGAATTCGGGTTGCTCGCTTTTCAATGTCCGAACCCATATATTACCATCATTAGCGGAAAATGCAACGTAATTTTCGTCTTCCGAAATCACCGGACTCGACGAACCCAAATTTTGGGAAATTGAGATTTTGTTTAATTCGCCAGTTGTCTTAGTCAACATAATATAATTTTGACCTTCAACATCCAATGAAAAAACTACTTTATCATTAAATTTATTCCAGCTGATTGTTTGTAAGCTGTTCAATGGCAAATTAGCATTATTAAAATCATAAGATAACAATACGTTATCATAATTATCGGTATTGATTATTTTTAATGTTAGTGTTGTACCGTTTTGCTCCATAAAAGCAAGCATATTTCCATCATTTGAAAATGAATACACGATATCCTTTGTTGCTGAATTCGAAATCTTATCAATTGCTTTATCCCTCAAATTGTATAAAAACAATTTCCCGGAGCCGCCGTGGAAAGCTATATGTTTATCCGAAGGTGAAATTACCGGATAAGAAATACCATAAGTTGGGTTTTCATTAGTCAAAATTGTTTCTTTCGATGTCTCACTTTCGATCAAAAGCAGATATTCAACACCATTTATACTTCTGACCGCGGCTAAATTTCCGGCATCGGAAGGAGGAGAGTAAATTGAGCAATTATCTGCAACTTTTTTTATAGAAAAATCCTCAATATCTATTCGATATACTATTGGTTCAGGATTATTAATTGGTACCGCTGTAGTAAAAATATAAGAACCTCCCCCATTTCCTTGTGTGTTGCACGTAGAACAGAAATCGCATGATTGCAGTAATAATGCAACGATTGGGACTATTATCAGTGTTCTATATTTTGTGAATTTTTTCACGTATTCCTACAGTTTTTTCAAAATTGTACATTGTCTATTCTATAAAGACACATTAAAAGCAAAAACGTTTCATTTTTTTTTCACTTTTTCAAAAAAAAACTACGTTTTTCTCAAAAAAAATTAAAAATATTGTTAAGTTGCATTCGTATTTTGTCAATTCTACTAAAGAAAAAAGAAAAATTAAAGAAAATTATAAATAATATATGAAAATTCAGGAACATATTGGTAAAATCGGCTGGACAATTGCAGATAAAATTGTAATCGGAGTATTCGGCTTCGTCAGTCTTCTTCAAATGTCTATGATGAGACCGGACGAATTGGGAATGTGGGGTTTGATGGCGTCGATCAACTTATGGATATTTGCTGTTACAACCAGCTTTGGTTTGCAAGGTATGATTCAGTTCGGAGCGAAAGAGGAAACTCGCCCTAAAGCGGATTTTTTAGGATTGACTGTTCATACCGGCATTTCTATGGGTGTGTCGCTCATAATACTACTTTTCCGCTATCCCCTTGCCGATTTATTCAACGAGCCGCGTTTTGTTTTAATCGGATTATATTTCCCTTTATTAACGCTTGTCACGATTCCGCGCTATTTTGTTTTGAAATATTTGCAGAGAGATTACCGATTCCGCGAATACTTTTTTGTGGATTTTGTTTACTTTGGTGCTGTTGCAGTATTGATTTTTTACCAGAAATTTACAACAAATCATATTGACTTTATGCAATGCCTAAATTTTAACTTAATAGGTTCGGGTTTAAGTTCTTTATTTGGAATGTTGATGATAATTAGAGAATTGAAATTCTCAACCAAAACATCGCTTAAGTTCAAAGAATTTGCTGTATTTAGTTTTCCGCTGACTGTCAATGGATTGATATACGCTTTACCCCGTCAATTGGATATAGCGGTTGTGCAGATATTTTTCAATAGCTCGGTAGTAGGTATTTATTATTCGGCAAAACAGCTTTACCGTATATTCGAAGAAGCAGGTTATGCGGCAAGCGGATTGATTTATCCCTCATCGGTAAAGCTTATTGCTAAAGGAAAAAAAGAGGAACTCAAGACACTAATGGTCAAAGCGGCTTCGTTTTTATTCTGCAGTTTCCTCGTAGTTGTAATTGCGCTTAACTTAGGTTTAACAGATATCCTGATAAAACTATTTTTAAAGCCAGTATTCTATTCAGCCATTGGTCAATTCAACTTATTAAGTTTAGCCGCTTTACTTTTGCCATTTAGTTTAATGTCCGGTTATATTGTTGCTGAGGGAAAATCTTATATTGCCGCTAAATATTCTTTCATAAGTTTAATTGGCTTCTTCATCGTCTTGATAGCTGTCGGATATTCCGGAAATGCGCAATTGATACCACTTGGTATAATTTCATTCCAGTTGATTTTCGGCATATACAGTTATAGATATATACATAAAAATTACGATTTTAAACTTTCAACTATATTTCAGGCAATCCCTGATAGTTTTCATTTTATCAAAAAAATACTTAAAAAGAAATGATTTTAGACAGATATATGATTGGTCAGTTTTTCAAAACTTTCTTCTTCGCGATTTTTGCTTTATGTGTAGTTTTCGTTATAGTTGATCTTATAGAAAATATAGATGATTTTATTGATAGCAATTCCGGTGGTGATGTAATTGTTAAATATTACATTTACTATCTACCGAGCATAATCAAACTACTCACACCAGTGGCAACCTTATTGGCGTCACTGTTCACTGTAGGACGATTATCCACTAGTAGCGAGATAACTGCTATGAAATCCGGTGGTGTTAGCCTCTACCGTATATTACTGCCGTTTTTGGTGGTAGGTATCTTAATCAGCGTGTTTCAAATCTATTTTTGCGGCTGGATTGTACCGAAATCTATTCAGGAAAAAGGCATTATTGAAGCTGTCAACTTAAAGCGCGGCACAAGCACCGGTCCTATTTACGATTTATACTTTAGAGAATCTCCGAACCGCAATCTAATTATGATGTATTATAATTCTGATAATTATCAAGGGAATCAAGCCGCTTTAGAAACATACACAGGTTCGAAGCACCCGCGGATGATAAAACGTGTCGAATCGCAAGGAATATTTTGGGATAAACATAAAAATAAATGGTTTATGACAGATGTAATAATCCGGGATTTCAGTAATAATCAAATACGTTTTTCCAAACGTGATACTATGCAATTGAAGATGAGTATTACCCATAATCAATTGATTATGTTAAAGAAACGAACCGAAGAAATGAATTATATCGAGCTGAAAGAATATATCGATTTACTGAAAAATGGCGGGAAAGATGTCCGAAAACAGATAGTCGAATACCATGGAAATTATGCTTATCCATTTGCAAGCATAGTTGTTGTACTTTTTGGCGTGCCTTTTGCTTCTATAAAACGAAGAGGCGGTATGGCTGTGCAAATTGGCGCCGCTTTATTAGTTTCTTTTATATATATTTTATCAACCAAATTCAGCCAAACTATTGGATATGCGTCCGGTTGGAATCCAATAATAGCTGGTTGGCTGGCAAATATTATTTTTGCTGTAATTGGATTATTTGTTATATTTAGAACAAAAACATAGTACTTATGAAAAATAAATTGATTGGCAGAAACGACGTTCTCGAGCTTGTTAATGAAAAGTTAGATAACTTGAAAAACAAGCGGGGAGGATTTGTATTGATTTCCGGTGACACAGGTTCCGGAAAATCATATACATTGGATTTTTTGAAGGAAAAAATTCAAGAATCAGCTAAACAACCAGGCGATGGTGGTTGTGTTTATGTAACTTGCCGCCCGCCTATTGGTGATTTTAATGTTAGTACTCTTCAGCCTCTCCACCCTATTTCTCTTTTGATTAAGGAATTGATGGAGGACCGTACAAGTACCCCCGAAAAAAAATTACTTGTCAATGTAGGTATGACTTTATTGGCGTGTATTCCGCTTGGAGGTGAAATACCTTACGCTATCAAGGAAATCCAAAGGGATTGGAAGAAATACCGTGAAGATAAATACAAAGACGTTAGTGAAGCACGAAGCAAAGCTCACGATGAATACCACAAATTTATATTAGATTATATCTCAAAAAAGAAAATCGTTTTTATTATGGACGATATTCATTGGGCTGATGCTGAATCGATTGAATTTTTATGGACACTGATTGAAGAAATTAATAAACTTCCATTATTAATTATCGCAAGTTATAATGAAGATAATTCATTAAATCAAAACCTTCCGATTTTAAGTTTACTAAAAAAAGCTGAGTCATTAGAGAATATTGAGATTTTTAGTAAAATTGAGCTGAAACCATTTAGCAAAGAAGACGTTTTTTCAATGGCGCACGAAATTTATTTCAATAACTATATAAAAAACCAAGAATTTGAAGATTGGATTTTTGAACATTCCATGGGTGTGCCTAGTATTATAAGCGAGTATCTTGAGTATTTTTCTAAATACTCACCTTTCGATATGGACGGTAATTTAGTTACTAATTTCTATAATAACGAATTTCTACCGCTTACTGTTCAACAGCTTTTCCTACGTAAATTAGAAGATTTAACTGAGGATGATAAAAACCTATTAGCATTGTGTTCAGCCGAGGGTAGAGAGTTTTCGGTAATTATTGTCTCTCAGCTTTTGAATACCGATGTTTTGACTACAATCAAGAAACTTCGCGCTATCCAAAACAAGACAAATATAATTCAAAGTATAGGTGCGAAAATGATGTACGGAGTTAAAACTACTGTATATCAATTCACTCAAGCCCTATACCACAAGTACTTCGAAAAAAGTTTGGAATACGAAGAAGCTGTCGCTCTACATTCCCAGATTGTTACATTTTTGAAGTATCAATATAATAACAGCACAAACGAAATCAAGGAACTTTTAGCACCATACTTAGCCGCACACGCAACCGAAGCCGGTGATAATGAAACTGCTAAAGAAATGCTCATGCAAACAGCTAAAACAGCCAAACAATTTGGTAGTAGCGATACAATCGTTCAAGCTTACTCAAATTACTCTTCAAAATTCGCAGAGGAAGATGATAGAGAAATGGATCAGGATAGCTTTATCAAAGCTATGAAAAATATGGCAAAAGATGTGGAATTAAAGCATTCCGGTGATTCGGGCGACCCTGAAAACTCCACTCAAAGTATTTTAGTGGACGAATTTCCGGATTACGAAAGTTTGCGTAAAAGTTTAATCAAGAATTATATGAACGGCGATTTGGCGTTGATGATAGCAAAAATTGACAAGTATCTGTCTATAAATAAAAATATTAATATTAAAGACGAAATTCAACTTTTCAATTTCAAAGCAAAAGCACTGATTGATGAGAAAAAATACGACGAAGCTTTAAAAGTACTCGAAGAAGCAATCAAAAGAGCAAAAACCGAAAAGTCTTTGGAATCGGAATGTCTTTCATTAAATACTATAGCACAGTTAAATTTAAGTCTTGGTAATACATCCAAAGCATTGGAATATCTGGAAGCCGCGGCGGCATTATCAACTTATGTTTCTAATGAATTACGTTTGATGACGGTTGCTAATATAGCAGTCACATTGAAACACATTGCCCCATCGAAGGCAAAAAAATATTTCGATACTGCAATGAACCAATGCTCAAACTTCGGCTTCGAGCAATTGGCAAACGATTTAAAAGCAAATTTTACAACAAAATAGTTAAATTAAAAAAATAGAGTAATATGGGTTGGGATAATATAATAGGTCACGAAAAAACAAAAGAAATTTTTCAGCACGCAATTCTTTCAAATAAATTAGCCGGAGCATACTTAATTACCGGAATTGCCGGAATCGGCAAAGACGCTTTGGCAATCGAATTTGCTAAAACCGCTATGTGCGAAACTCCAATTATCGAAAACGATACCAAAATTAGTGCTTGCGGGCATTGCAAAAGCTGTAAGAATATGGCTCATTTGGCACACGTCAATTTCGATTTCATTTTTGCATTACCTACCGGAACAACAACAGATACGAAGAATGATGATCCCTTCGATAAACTTACGGCATCGGTAATTGACGAAATTAAAGAGCAAATTGCGATTAAAGCTCAAAATCCTTACCACAGAATACAAATTCCTTCAGCTAATCAAATACGTATAAGCCAAATAAGATTTGTTAAACGAAAGCTTTCGATGACAACAAATTCCGAAGGGCACAGATTCGTTATAATATCGAACGCTGACGAGATGGCCGCCGAAGCCGCAAACGCTTTCCTGAAAACACTCGAGGAACCATCGCAAAATACGACTATTGTATTGACATCCTCCCGTGGTGATACTATTTTGCAAACTATCCACTCGCGATGCCAGCATATTACCTGCAATCCACTACCGGATGACCTAATAATCAGCGAACTATTCAAGCGCGAAGGTATTTCCGATGTTCAAGCTCGGATAGCCGCCACATTTGCGCAAGGTTCATATTCAAAAGCATTGGATACCTTACAGGAAGATACCTCCGAACTCCGCGAAACAGCACTTAATATGCTTAGAACCTCTATGAAAAAAGGGACATACCGCGAAGAGTTAATGAAATATATAGAAGCATTGGAAAAACATGATAAAGCGGATATGCTTTTAGTAATGAATTTCCTGCTTTTCTGGATGCGCGATGTTGCAGTATTGGCAAATGACCGAAATGAAGACAAATTGATTAATGTTGATCAATTAGAAGTAATGAGAAATTTCGTAAAAGCTTTCGGCAAAGCTGATATAAATTTGGCTGTTAAAGCTATCGAAGATTCTATCAATATGATTCCACGAAATGTCAGCGTTAAACTTTGCTTTATATCTTTGTTTATCAAACTAAGACAAGTATTTTTAAATCGTGAAGATTAATATGGATATATTTCTAAAAGAAGCCTACGATGAAGCGCAAAAAGGATTAAACGAAGGCGGAATCCCAATCGGAGCGGTTTTAGTAAAAGACGGGAAAGTAATTGCTCGCGGACATAACAAACGAGTTCAAGATAACGACCCGATGACTCACGCTGAAATTGATTGTCTCCGAAACGCCGGACGAATTGGCAACTACAAAGACACGGTTCTTTATTCCACATTAATGCCGTGCTATATGTGCGCCGGTGCTGTTGTTCAATTCAAAATTAAAAAAGTGTTCGTTGGTGAAGATGTGAATTTCCAAGGTGCACCCGAATTCATGCTAGAGCATGGTGTGGAAGTTGTCAATCTGAATGACCCTGATTGCATAAATATGATGGATGAATTTATAAAACATCGACCTGAATTATGGTTCGAAGATATAGGCGAATAGATTTTTTTTCGACTCATCCGATGACTCCCAGTCATCCGATGAGTAAGTAAAACAAACCATTTCTGATACCTTTTGTCAAAATAACACATTATTAAGAATAATTAATTATCAGTAATTTCAATTATAATCTTACTTGCGGCGACTTAAAAAATAATTTACTTTTTTGTGAAACTTATTTTGCTTTAAATTGTCTTATAAGTGATAGATTTTCGAAAATACAAGGTTGTTTTTATGAAAAACTTGTCGTTTGTTCTCGCTCTTGCATTAATTTGCATATCAATTTTCTCTTGTGAGGAGAAGTCATTAGTAAGCCCGCTAAATGAAGAATTCAAAATAAGCGGAATCTCTTCATCATCAGGTGCTTCAGGTTCAACGGTTACTCTATACGGAAAGAACCTGGATTGTGGCTCTCTAACCACTATTTTAATTGGCGGCAAGGCGGCTGAAATATTATCTTGCTCAGGTGATTCAATTGTTGCTATTATTCCTCCGCTATCGGTTGGATCATATACATTTAAAACACAATCTAAAGACGGAATAAAGAGATATGTTTCAAAATATGATATACTAAAGGTGGAACCTTTGAAAATCACAAACATTTCCTCAACAAGCGGTTATGTAAATTCTCAAGTTATATTATATGGAGAAAATCTCGATAATGGTATATATCTCGAATTTAAATTCGGTGATCAAACTGCAGAAATACTACAGCGTACAAATGATTCAATAATTGTTAAAGTACCAAAGCTTGCTGTAGGATTGTATGATATCATCGTCAAAACGAAGCTCAAACCCTCTGTATATGAATCAAAATACGAACTTAAATCAATTGATTTTTCACAATTTAACAACTATGTAGTCTCTATAAGCGGGTTAAAACTTAAATTTAATACAAATCACAAATTCAAAGATGAAATTAATGAAGGTGAAGGAAATTGGTCAGATATTTCATCCTCCTATTCAAAAATGTATTATAATAATTATAAACTTGAATTTTTATCAATTGTCAAGGGTTTTTATAAATGGTCCGAAAACTTTTCAACACAAGGAAAAGGTGTAAAGAACTCTATAAGCTTTAGTATTGATGAATTTAATAGTATAATTAAGTCATTGCACGCGGATTTCTATGAATCTTCTGGAACTTCAGCCACATATTCGAGTAGTTCTAAACACTCTAGTTTGAATTTCGATTTAACAAATATTGCATTTGATATTACTGATAACGGATCAAGTTTATTTATTAAACTTAATAAGAATGATATGATTACTAAAATGGAAAATTTTGATACGGGATGGTATTCCGGTTATAGTGAGTGGCAAAACCATAATCGATCATCGAGTGATACAATTACATTATTAGAAATTTTAGGCATTAACGACAATGCCACAATTGAAATAAAATTTACAAAATAAAAATATTTTTTGTAACTTTTTCGGGTTTGAATTGTTATATGATAGATTGTTTTTCGAAAATATAAAAAATGGTGTTTTATGAAGAATTTGTCGTTTGCTCTTGCTCTTGCATTAATTTGCATATCAATGTTTTCCTGCGGTGAAAAATCGGTTATCACCCCTTTAGTTGAAGATTTTAAAATCACTACATTCTCCCCTGCTTCAGGTTTTACTGCTTCCGATATTACATTATTTGGCGAAAATCTTGATAAAGATTCAATTGTTTCTGTAGCTTTTGGCGACCAAACAGCTGAAATTCTTTCCCGTTCAAACGATTCGCTTATTGTAAAAGTACCGCGTATAGCTGTCGGTAAATTTGATATTACTGTCAAAACTAAAACTCAATCTTATTTATATGATAAGCAATTTGAAGTGTTGCTTTTAGAAAATGTTTTAGATTTTACTAAGTTTACATATTATGAGGTTTCGGTTAAAGGCTTGAATGTAAAGTATGATAAAGTTCATACATGGCATGGTGGGAATCCGCAAACAGATCCACCGGGAACAACACATGATACATTAACTGACCCTGCTTATTCTGTTGAACATAAAAGTACCACAATTTATAAAATTGAAGAATATGAAGCCAATAATTTCGTGCTTTCGGAAAAGACATTATCTCCACCATTCGGGATTTATAGTTTACATTTTGAAATTGATAAAAAGAAAAACAAATTTGTTACTTTTAAATTGTCTTGGCAATCAGGTAATTATTATGATGCAAATTCGTATTGTCGTTCTTTTGGTTTTGATTTATCAAATGTTATATATACTGTTAGTGATGACTTGTCCACTGTTAGCGTACTACTGAATAATGTGGAAATGAAATCAAGCATGTCAAATTTCAGATATTCCAATTTGACATCAAATACAACCGGTAGCCATTACAATTCTTATGAAAATATCTTTCTAGAGCTTTTAGGCATCAACGACGATGCCACTATAGAAATAAAATTTACGAAGTAAGAATGGTAAAATTATGAAGAATTTGTCGTTTGCTCTTGCTCTTGCATTAGTTTGCATTTCTATGTTTTCCTGCGGTGAAAAATCGGTTATCACCCCTTTAGTTGAAGATTTCAAAATCACAACATTCTCCCCTGTATCAGCCTTTGATGCTTCCGATATTACATTATTTGGCGAAAATCTTGATAAAGATTCAATTATTTCTGTGTCATTCGGCGACCAAACCGCGGAAATAATTTCGCTTTCAAGTGATTCACTTGAAGTGAAAGTACCGCGTATAGCTGTGGGTAAGTATGATATTAGTGTTAAAACTAAAACAAAATCCTTTGTGTATGAGAACAAATTCGAAGTCTTATACAGACCTTTTCTTGATGATTTAACACAGATAAAGAACTATGAATTCAGCGTAAAAGGGTTTAAAGTAAGTCACAGAGTACAAAGCTCCTATATAAGCTATCCATCTGGTGGAGGGCATTCTGATACAACATTAGTTGACACTGCTATAACCAAAAATTATAAAAACCATTTTTCTCTAAGTGTACAAAATATTAATACAAATCAATATAAAATAATTGAAAGATATGCCGCTCCGTATGCGCCTCAAAAAACAGCCGCTTATATTGTAATTGATATGATAAACCATAAATTCATTACGCTTAAATTGGACTCTTATTATTATAAACAATTTGGAGTATCAGACGGTACTGTAACTGAAGAATACAATTTTAGTTTAGATTTAGAGGATGTTGGGTTCCAAATTGGTGAGAATGATTCCGTAATTAATGTAAAATTAACGAAACAAGATATAAGTTCTAAATTAAAAAATATTTTCTACGACTTTCATCAGGAATTTCATCATTCTTATAGACCAACTTCTAGTAGCTACACAGATTCTTATATTAAGCTTTTAGGAATCAACGATGATGCCACAATAGAAATAAAATTTACGAAGTAAGGCTATATTAAGACAAGATCCTTTGAAGAAAAATAATGGGCAGAAGATTTTCTGGCCCCTTTTTTTAAATTTTCAATTTTCAATTAATGAAGATGAATTTCTGCTTTCGCAGAAATGAAAAGTATTGTATTTATCTGAGCCATACCTACTTTGTCAAGTATGACAGCTTAAATTTTCGTTGCGTCTCCGCGTCTTTGCGGTGAATTCTTCTTCTCATTTATCATTAATCATTTATAATTAATAATTAATTAGATTTTTGCTCTTTTTGCCAAATATTTTTTCAGAGCTTTGTCGAAGGCCATTTCGGTGTTGATTAAGAAGTAATCTATATTATGGTTTAGGCATTCTTTGCGGATACCGTCAACGTGTTTCTGCATTTCAGATTGATATGAATGGCGGATTTGATACGGTTGAGTTGTCATAATCTCGTCGGTTTCCATATCTACAAATTCAGCGGCATAACCAAAATCAAAATCAATTTCGCGAGGATCTAAAATTTGGAATACCAGAACCTCGTTATTACGATGGCGGAAATGCTTTAAGCCCTTCAATGCGGCTTCTTTATCGTCAAAGAAATCGCTCATTACAATTACCAATCCCCTGCTTTTGACTTTTTCAGCCAACATATCCAAAGCCACTGCTGTGTGGGTGGCATTGGCAGGTTCGTGATTGGCTAACGCTTTTAAAATTTCTGCTAGGTAGGATGGTTTTGCTTTTGGCGGCAAATACTTATGGATTTCAGTATCATAAAGTGCCAATCCGACAGCGTCGCGTTGCTTGATTAACAAAGTCGAGAGCGCCGCGGCAAGATATATTGCATATTCATATTTGCTAATCTGCCCTTTGGATGCATAAGCCATAGATCGGCTCGAATCCACGGCAATAACTGTACGAAGATTCGTTTCCTGCTCGTATTGTTTCACATAGTACCGGTCTGTCCGTCCAAAAACCTTCCAATCTATATTTTTCGTTTCATCGCCGGTTCTATATGGTCTATGCTCCGAAAAATCGACACTAAATCCGTGGTATGGCGAACGGTGTAACCCAGTTATAAAACCCTCAACAACTAAACGCGCTTTGAGTTCTATACCGGCCAATTGGGCGATAACATTTGGTTCTAAATATTTTCTATAATCATTCATATTGATTCAAAATTAACATTTTTTTAATAGATTTCAGAAAATAAGAGCGTTTAAGTTATTTTTTTATTATTTTTAAAGATTATAATTAGAAAATCAAGGAAAATATGAAACTGAACAGTAAAACAATCCTACTATGGATAGCGGCTTTTGGCTTTATGCTAGTCTTTGTAGTATATCAACGTTTGACCGGACCTACGCATCCCGCATTGGGTCATGTAGAATTGGCAGGCGAAACAGTAAAATACCGATTATTACGCTCTTGGGGTAAACACAGCGATGCAGAAATAATAATCAAAGTTCCTAACGGTAATATCTCCGGTACTTTCCATTTCCGCCGATTTAAAAGTTTCGATAAATGGACCGAGACTCAAATGCAAAAAAGCGGTGAGTATTTAATCGCCTTTATTCCTCACCAACCTCCTGCAGGTAAAGTGATGTATAATATCCGTCTGCATTCAGGCAAAGAAAGTGCGCTCCTGCGACCGGAACCTGTTATTCTCCGATACACCGGTGTAGTGCCGCCGTATATTCTTTGGCCTCATATAATACTTATGTTTTTGGCAATGGTTTTTGCAATCCGCGCTTTAATTGAAGCATTTTTGATGCGGTCAAATATATTTAACCTTACATTTTTAACATTTATTATGTTTTTAATTGGTGGTTTAATTCTGGGTCCTATTGTTCAAAAATATGCCTTCGATGCGTATTGGACCGGTTGGCCCCTTGGACACGATTTGACTGATAACAAAGTCTTGGTATCGTTTATTCTTTGGGCTGTTGCTTTGTTCAAAACTTGGAAAAACCCTAAACACCGCGCATGGGTTATTATAGCCGGATTGGGTTTAATTGCTGTTTATTTAATCCCACATAGCGTGCTGGGTTCGGAAATAGATTTTACGAAGATGAAGAAATAATCCTTTCAGTTATTTTGATTTGATATAAAAAGCTGTGCCACACTTTCAAAGTGTGGCACAGCTAAAGTTTTGAAAATCTTTTAATTCACAACAACCTTAATTGTTCTTGTCGCTGTACCGTGTTTAATAACAATCATATAAACTCCGGTTTCAACTCCTGAGCAGTCCCAAATCAAATAACCGCTGTAAAGATTGAATTTATCAAAGCTTATTTTACTTTTGTCACTCACTTTTGCGCCATAGATATTGTAAACGCCTATTTCATCTTGTTCGATATCACTGCTTGTGTCCCAATAAACCAGCGAACGAATATTTATGGAAGCCGGATTGGGAAATGGAGGAAAAGTATAAAGATAATTGTCTTTTTCTATGGTATTATCTTCAACGCTATTTCCGATAAACTCAGAAATTCTTGCCCGGTGCATACCACCGCCATAAGTTCCGGCAAATATACTATCGCCTTTTATTTTTAATGCCCTAATATCAAAATTCTTTAATCCTTCGGTTTTCAATTCCCAGCTATTACCGTTATTGGATGTAAAATATAAACCTTTACTAGTACCGGCAAAAATATAGTTGTCAACAACGGCTAAAGAATAAACAGTAGCATCTGGTAAGTAAATACTTATATTCAACCAATTTTCACCACCATTTGTAGTTAAAAAAACTCCGCCATTTGTAGTACCAGCATAAACTTTACCATTAGCTGTAATTAAATTGTAAACATTATCAAATATTAATCCCAAACTTTTTTTAGCCCATTTCTCGCCAAAATCCGATGATACAAAAACACCTCCATTGATAGTACCAGCATATAGTTTGTCATCAGTGAAAACTATTGAACATATGTAAATGTTGTTAATACCATTGCTCTTATTTTCCCAATTTTCACCACTATTACTTGAGCGATAAACACCATCCCCAAAAGCACAAGTGAATATGTAATCTTCAGTTAGAGCAAATGATTTTATCAGTTGATTCCCTAAACCAGTCTTCTTTGAACTCCAACTTTCACCTTTATCTCGTGAAATATAAACACAATCAGCTGTTCCTGCTAATACAGTACTATCCTTTTCAGCTAATGCATGAACCCATTCGTTAGTGGGCATTCCTTTTTCAAAACCTTTATTTTTTGATACCCAGATTCTTCCATTATTTGTTGATAAATAAATTCCATTTCCGATTGTGCCGATGATTAAATCTTTTCCAGAATTTATAATTGTTTGAACAAAGGTGCTGGTTATACCATTATTTGTTTCTTTCCAGTAATCTGCATTATTTGTTGAAATATATACACCGCCTAATGTTCCGGCAAATATTTTATTTTTACTAATAGCCAACGATCTAAAATATTGTTTGCTATTTTGTTTCAAAAGCCAACTACTACCATTATCGGTAGAAATAAAAATATTAAAATTTTGTGATGCAATTATTACACTATCACCGATAGCTATAGATTCAATTTGGGCACTCGTCTTCAATAATTTTTGTTTCATCCATTGTTCGCCATTATTAGTAGAAATGTATAAACCTTCGTTGGTACCAGCTAAAATGTCATTTTTATAAACGACTAGTGTATATACTTGTTCATTTAATAATCCTAAATTTTTTTTAACCCAACTTTCACATTTATCGTTAGATAAAAACACACCACCCCCAAAGGTACCCACAAAAATATTCTCTCCTTTAACTATTATTTTTGTTACAAATTTCGAAAATAAACCTGTATTTTTTTCTATCCAATTATTACCGCCATCGGTCGATAGAAAAACTCCTCCGCCATAGGTACCTAAATAAATGCTGTTTGTATTAATAACTATCGACTTTATACAAAAGTTAGTTAAGCCATTGTTTCTTTCTTCCCAACTTTCTCCATTGTTTGTAGATAGAAATATTCCACCATCTGTTGTTCCGGCAAAAATTATATCCTTATCAACGCTTAGAGTCGAAATATTAAGGTTTGTTAACCCATTACTTTTAGATTCCCAACTTTCTCCTTCATTTGTAGAGATATAAACACCACCGCCCTCAACACCTAGATAAATTAAACTATCTATTACTAAGATAATTTGTGAACTAGCTCCATATAAACCATTATTACACTGCTCCCATTGCGAATAAGAACTTTGCGTTAGTATTAGCAAAAGAAAAATAACTATTTTTTTCATTCCTTTTTCCAAAATATTCATCCGTTCGTTATAAGCTAACGGATGAATATATAAATTGTTTAAATATTATGGACAGCCATCAGATAGTGCAAAGCAATCTGATGTTTCATTAACTTCAGGGTCTTCGGGCTCGGGACCTAGTGGACAAGTATTGTTTCCAATTAATACGGGACCATAAATAAGGGTTTTAGAAGGTTCACTAGTCAGTTCATCCCAACATATTCGCCATTGAGTATAACAATACTGTGATTGTCCCGAACATTCTGAATAATATATAAATCCGTTACCCTCATTGGTTTTTTTCCAACACATATTTTCAATATATTCATAATTCCATTGATTTAGTGGAAAAAATGAACAAGGCAAAACAAAAGGACAAATATTTTCCATTATAAAGTCTATATCCTGTAATTTTTGGTTAATCGCTTCCAATACTTCTTCGGTTGTCCACGATTGTTCACAATTATTAGCTTTTCTCCATCCACCTAATTTTGCAATACTAGTCCCACTTGTAACCGCACATTTATAACAAATTTCGACAACATAAGGGCAACCATTAATTATTATGGTCTCCCCCATACTATCTAAATTCTCCGGACATTCTGCTTTAGTTTTGTTTGTAAAGAGTATAATACTAAACAAAACAGCTATTATAAGCCAAAACTTTTTCATAAACTTATTTCCAAAATATTAATAATTCATTGTTTTTTAATTATTACACGCAAACATCATTTAGTTTTTGGTTTATTCGAAACAAAGGTTCTTCTAAAAATTTTCTCAATTACGGCGGGATGAATTCGTAGCATAGATGTTTGTAAAGATATGTAATCGTTAGGCACCAATAGCAATAATAGTGGCACCCGCCCCGCAAAGCTAAGCAGGTTGCAGGTTGCAGGATGCAGGATGCAGGATGCAGGATGCAGGATGCAGGATGCAGG